>NZ_CP076457.1:1585000-2196058 GCF_018866325.1 Streptomyces sp. YPW6 | reverse complement strand
GCTGCGCGGCATGCTGGAGGACTACGCCCGCGAGCGCGGGCTCGTCGCGGCCGGTGCCGGTGACGCGGACGATCGGAAGGGCTCGGCCTCATGAGCTGCGGAGAGCCGCACGAGACGGACTGCTCGGAGGTCCTCGACCATCTCTACGAGTTTCTCGACCGGGAGATGCCCGAGGGCGACTGCACCAAGTTCGAGGTGCACTTCGAGGAGTGCTCCCCGTGCCTGGAGAAGTACGGCCTGGAGCAGGCCGTGAAGAAGCTCGTCAAGCGCTGCTGCGGACAGGACGACGTCCCGGCCGACCTGCGCTCCAAGGTGATGGGCCGGATCGACCTGATCCGGGCCGGCGAGGCCGTGCCCGATCAGGACGTGACCGTGCAGAACACGGACCGGTCGGCGACCGCCGCCGAATAGTCACCCGAATGTGCTAATCGGATCCGTAGCGGCTCGGTGAGCCGCACAACTCGCTAGCGTGGCGCGTCCATCGACCATGCTGGGGGGCGAGTGCGGGCGTGACCGGCACACCGACGGCGGCGCGTGCCTGCGTCCTGGCCGCCGTTCTCTGCGCGATCTGGTGCACGCTTCCCGCGTACGCCCCCGACGCCCCGGTCCCGTGGGGCACGGCAGCCCTGCTGGCCGCCGTCGGGCTCGCCTGCGAGGCGGCCGGCCGCCGTTCGCCGTCCGGGGGACCCGGACCGGCCGCCGCCGGAGCCTTCCTCCCGGTCCTCCTCACCGCCGCCTTCCTGCTGCCGCCCGCGGCCGCCGCCCTGGTGGCGGCGATCGGTTCCCCGGCCGGGCGGGTGGAGCGGCCGCCGTACGCGGTCCGCCGGATGTGGCGGGCCGCGCGGCTCGCCCTCGGCTGCGCCGCCGCCTCCTGGACGTACGCGGCCTCCGGCGGCCCCGCGGCCCTCGGCGGCGGGGGAGCCGCCCCGGACCTGCCCCGCGCCCTGCTGCCCGCCTGCGCGGCGGCGGTCGTCCTCAGCCTGGTGCTCACCGCGCTCGACGGCCTCATCCTCGCGGCGGCGGAAGGCCGGCCCGTGCACCGCAGCGTGTACGAACTCCTGCCGCTCGCGCTCGGTCCGCACCTGGTGCACGCGCTCGCCGGGCTGATGGCGGCTGTCCTGTGGCGGAGCCCGTACGGCCCGCTCTCCGGGTTCCTCGTGCTGCTCCCGATGTACCTCTCCTGCTGCGTGTTCGCGCGCTACCACCGGGAACAGGCCGCCCACCGGGCCACCATCCGCGCCCTGGTCCACGCCGTCGACATCAAGGACACCTACACCCGGGGTCACAGCGAACGCGTCGGACGGGCCTCCGTCCTGATCGCCCGTGAGCTCGGCATGGACGAGCGCCGGGTGGAGGGGCTCCGGTTCGCCGGGATCCTGCACGACGTCGGCAAGCTCGGCGTCCCCACCCGGGTGCTGCGCAAGGACGGGCCGCTCACCCCCGAGGAGCGGCGGATCATGGAGCTGCACCCGGAGTACGGGCACGAGATCGTCCGGGGCATCGGCTTCCTGGACGAGGCCCGCGACGCGATCCTCCACCACCACGAACGGCTGGACGGCAGCGGCTATCCGTACGGGCTCAGCGGCTCGCGCATCCCCGAGTTCGCCCGGGTCGTGGCCGTCGCCGACGCCTTCGACGCGATGACCTCCACCCGCTCCTACCGCCGCGCCCGGCCGGTCCCGGCCGCGCTCGCCGAGCTGAAGCGGTGCGCGGGCAGCCAGTTCGACCCCCGGATGGTGGGGGCGCTGGACCGCGCCCTGGACCGGCACGGCTGGAGCGGGGCCGACACCGCCGTCACGGCCGACGAACCGTGCGCGCCGTACGAGCCTGGCGCGCCGCACGCGGCGCGTGAGCGGCGTGAGCCTGACGCGGCGAGCGCGGTGAGCGCGACGAGCGGGGTGCGTGGGCCGCGTGAGTCCGGTGAGCCGCGCGCAGCGCGTGCGCCGTACGAGCCGAGTGAGCGGCACACGTCGCCTGAGCCCCCTGTGACTCACGGGCCGCAGGGGTCACAGCGGCCGCTTGAGCCTCACAGGCCGTCTGAACCCTGTGAGCCGCACTGGTCTCACCAGCCGCTTGAGCCCCACGGCCCCCACGCGTCGCACGGTGTCGTGGCCGGGGCCCGCGAGCCGCACGGAGCCGCAGCCGGTCCCCACGACTTTCACGGCCCCCATGAGCCGCACGGAGCCGCAGCCGGTCCCCGCGAGCCGCACGGAGCCGCAGCCGGGGCCCACGAGCCGCATGGAGCCGCATCCGGGGCTGGCCGTGACGCTCCCCCGGGGCCGCGTGCCCGGGGCGACGCCCCCCTCTCCGGGCCGTCCTGGGACCGCCGCCGGTGAGGGCCCCGTACGGAAGCCGCCCGCCCGCCCCGGCCGTCCTCGCGGTGCGCGGGGCCGCCCTGCTCCTCGCCCTCGTAGCGCTGTCCCGCATCCTGGTGCACGGGCTCGCCGAGCCGGGCCTCGCCCTCGTCTTCGGGCTCCTGGTCGCCGCCGGGGAGCTGGTCCGCCGGAACGCCGCCGTCGGGGAGCGGGAGCCCGCCCCGCTCGCCGCAGCCGGGGCTCTCGGGTATGCCCTGCTCGGGGAGAGCGCCGGGCGGCCCACCGCGCACGGGGCGCTCCAGGTGATCGCCGTGGTGGTCGTGGCGCAGGCGCTCGCCGCCCTGCCGCGCATGGCACGCGGCCGTCGCACCGACGCCGACCGGGCCGCCCGCCGGACCCTGACCGTGGGCTTCGCGGCGTTCTGCTGCCAGCCGCTGTACCACTCCGGGCAGGCCGAGCGCTGGTTCGGCGACGGAGCGTTCTTCCCGCTGTTCCCGCTGGCGGTCCTGGCTCTGACCGCCCTGGGTGACGCGGTGCTCGCCGCCCTCCTGGCAGGTTCGGCGGCCCGCGCCGGTGGGGCCGGCGGCCTGCCCCCGTACGGATCGCTCCTGGCCGACGAGGTCCGCGCACAGGCCGGGACCGGCGTCGCGATCGGGGCGACCGCGGCCGTGACGGCGCTCGGCGTCGCGGCCGCCGGTCCGTGGGCGCCGGCCGCGCTGTGCGGGCCGCTGCTGCTCACCCAGGTCTCCGTCCGCCGGTACGCCGCCGTCCGCACGACCTGCCGGCAGACGATGGCCTCGCTCGCCCGGTCCACCGAGATCGCCGGGTACACACCGCCCGGCCACGCCCGCCGGGTCGCGGCCCTCGCCACCGCCGTGGGGCGGGAGCTGGGGCTGACCGGGCCGCGGCTGGCCGTCCTGGAGCACGCCGCCCTGATGCACGACATCGGGCAGCTCTCCCTCCTCGACCCGGTCGCCGGAGGTGCGACCGCCCTGCTGCCCGCCGCCGAGCAGCGCCGGATCGCCCTGCTCGGCGGGGCGGTGGTCCGCCGTACCGGGGCCGGTCCAGAGGTCGCGGCGGTGGTGGAGCGGCAGGCCGATCCGTACCGGGAACAACCGCTCGCCGCCAGGATCGTCAGGACGGTCAACGCATACGACGACCTGTGCGGGGAAAGCGTCGGCGGGCCGCTCGGGGCACTGGAGCAGCTCAGGCTCGGCACCGGGCACGACCACCAGCCGCAGGTGGTCGAGGCGCTGGGGCGCGTCCTCGCGCGGGGCGGTCTGACCCCGGCCGGTGCTGGGTAACCCATGGGTAATGAGCGGGCGTCCGGCCGGGCATGGTTGGATGCGAAAGCAGAGTGGATGACGAGGGTGTCCAGTCGGGACAGGCGGGAATCGTGAGGATCTTCGGGAAGGTACGGCATCGGCCGTCCGCCTCTTGGCGGCAGGCCACGGACCGCGCGTTCACGCTGATCGGCGACGGCCGGTACGAGGACGCGGGGGCGCTGCTGACGCGTGCGGCGGATCTGGAGCCCTGGCTCTCGGAGTCCTGGTTCAATCTGGCGCTGCTGCACAAGTTCCGGCACGACTGGGAGCAGGCGCGCGCGGCGGGCCTGCGGGCGGTCGCGTTGCTGGACCGCGAGTCCGGCGCCCCGGACTGGTGGAACGTGGGGATCGCGGCCACCGCGCTGCAGGACTGGCCGCTGGCGCGGCGGGCCTGGCAGGCGTACGGGCTGAAGGTTCCCGGCGGCGGCCAGCACAGCGCGGCCACCACCGAGCCGACCGGCATGGAGCTGGGCAGCGCGGCGGTGCGGCTCTCACCGGAGGGCGAGGCCGAGGTGGTCTGGGGCCGTCGGCTCGACCCGGCCCGCATCGAGGTGCTCTCGATCCCGCTGCCCTCCTCCGGGCGGCGCTGGGGCGAGGTGGTCCTGCACGACGGGGTGCCCAACGGTGAGCGGGTCACCGCGGCCGGGCCCGCGTATCCGGTGTTCGACGAGATCGAGCTGTGGGCGCCGTCCCCGGTGCCGACCTGGGTGGTGCTGCTGGAGGCGGCCACCGAGGAGGACCGGGACGCGCTGGAGAAGCTGGCCTCGGACGCCGGGTTCGCCGCCGAGGACTGGTCCTCGTCCGTGCGGCTGCTGTGCCGGGCGTGCTCGGAGAGCCGGATGGAGAGTGACGAGGGCGACGGGGAGCACCTGGACCCGCACGACCACAGTGAGCCGGGTCACCCGGGACCGCTCGGCCACCGCACCGCCGGGGCCGGCGACCTCTGGGTGCCGGAGCGCGAGTGCGGTCTCGCCGCCCCCGCCGGACTGGTGCGCGGACTGCTGGACGGCTGGGTGGCCGACAGCCCGGACAGCCGCGAGTGGCGGGATCTCGAAGAAGTCTGCTGACCGCTGCCCGTAGGCTGTAGGCGCACCGGTCGTGGTGCGGTTCCCCAGGTTTTGCAGGAAGGCGTACGGCGGACATGTCGCAGCAGGAGACGGACGGGCGGATCGACGTGGACGACGAGGGGTTCGTCGTCGACACCGAGGACTGCGAGGAGCGCGAGGCGGCCTACCGCGAGCGCGGCACCTCGCGTCCGATCACGGTCGTGGGCAACCCGGTGCTGCACAAGGAGTGCAAGGACGTCACCGCGTTCGACGACGAGCTGGCCCAGCTGATCGACGACATGTTCGCCAGCCAGAAGACGGCCGAGGGCGTCGGCCTCGCGGCGAACCAGATCGGCGTGGACCTGAAGGTCTTCGTCTACGACTGCCCGGACGACGACGGCAAGCGCCACACGGGTGTCGTCTGCAACCCGGTCCTGGAGGAGCTGGCCCCCGAGATGCGGGTGCTCGACGACTCCAACGAGGGGTGCCTCTCGGTCCCGACCGCGTACGCCTCGCTCGCCCGCCCCGACTACGCGGTGGTGCGCGGCCAGGACGCCAAGGGCAACCCGATCCGGGTCAGGGGCACCGGCTACTTCGCGCGCTGCCTCCAGCACGAGACGGACCACCTGTACGGCTCCCTGTACATCGACCGCCTCTCCAAGCGGGAGCGCAAGGACGCGCTGCGCCAGATGGAGGAGGGCACGCCGCGCTACGAGGTCGTCCCCAACAGCTGAGGACGCCGCGCCCCGTCGCTACGTCACGGCAGGGGGCCGGACGCCGGTTCGCCGGCGGCCGGCCCCCTGCCGCGTTCCGCGCAATTCCTGGCAGCCAACTGCATTTTCCCCAGGCGTAGTTGACGCGCGTAGCGGACTGGGCCAGGCTCGCACCCACACCGACCGTGTCGTTCAGAGGGAGGCCCCTGTGCTGAGACGTGCCGCACGCGTCCTGCTCGGACTTGTCATGACCATTACATGTGCCTTGGGTGGTGTGGTGCTGACCGCCGGCGCCGCGCAGGCCGACGGCTGCTACACCTGGAACCGCACCCTGAGGTCCGGCGCCACCGGCAACGATGTCACCCAGCTCCAGATCCGGGTGGCCGGATACCCGGGCTACAACGCCGTGCTCGCCATCGACGGCTCGTACGGCCCCGCCACCACCGCCGCCGTCAAGCGGTTCCAGGCGGCCTACGGCCTGGTCGCCGACGGGATCGCCGGACCGGCCACCCAGTCCAAGCTCTACGCGCTCCAGGACAACGACTGCACGCCGATCCACTTCACGTACCCCGAGCTCAACAAGTGCAACAGCACCTGGGCCGGCGGAAAGGTCTCGGCGGGCACCGCCAGGGCCAACGCGCTGAGCAGCATGTGGAAGCTGGAGGCGCTCCGCCACGCGCTGGGCGACCAGTCCATCCGGGTCACCAGCGGCTTCCGTTCCGTCTCCTGCAACGCCGCCGTCGGCGGAGCCTCCAACAGCCGCCACATGTACGGCGACGCGGTCGACCTCGGGGCCTCCCCGCACTCGCTGTGCACGCTCGCCAAGCAGGCCCGCTACCACGGCTTCCGGGGCATCCTCGGCCCCGGCTACTCCGGCCACAACGATCACGTGCACGTCAACCAGGGGCCCAACCGCTTCTGGTCGGCGCCCAGCTGCGGCATCTGACCCCTCCCGTCCTCCATGGGCCCACCGTGCCCGGCGTCCCCCTCGTTCAGGCGACGCCGGGCACCGCCGTGGCGCCCGGACCCCGGAACGTACGGCGGTAGGCGTTCGGCGTGGTGCCCAGTGACCGTACGAACTGGTGTCGCAGCGTCGCCGCCGTGCCGAAGCCCGTCTGCCCGGCGATCGTGTCGATCGTCCGGTCGGAGGTCTCCAGCAGGTGCTGCGCCAGCAGGACCCGCTGGCGCAGCAGCCAGCGGTAGGGCGTCGTCCCGGTCTCCTGCTGGAACCGCCGGGCGAAGGTGCGCGGCGACATGTGCGCCTGCGCGGCCAGCTGCTCGACCGTCATCTCCTGGTCCAGGTGCTGCTCCATCCACGCCAGCGTCGCGCCGACCGTGTCGCAGGCGCTCCGGGGCAGGGGGCGGCTGATGTACTGCGCCTGCCCGCCGTCCCGGTGCGGCGGCACCAGCATGCGCCGGGCGAGGGTGTTGGCCGCGTCCTGGCCGTACTCCTGCCGGATCAGGTGCAGGCAGGCGTCGATCCCCGCGGCGGTGCCCGCCGAGGTGATCACCGGGCCCTCGTCCACGTACAGCACGTCCGGCTCGACGATCGCCTTCGGGTGACGCCGGGCCAGCTCCGCCGCGTGCCGCCAGTGCGTGGTGCAGCGGCGGCCGTCCAGCAGTCCGGCCGCGCCGAGGGCGAACGCCCCCGAGCAGACGCTCAGCACCCGCGCGCCGCGCTCCACGGCCCGGCGCAGCGCGTCCAGCGCCTCCTGGGGGTAGGTCCGGCCGATGAAGTGGCTGCCCGCCGGCACGGCGATGAGGTCGGCCTCCTCCAGCCGCTCCAGGCCGTGCTGCGTGGCGATGGTGAAGCCCGCGTGCGTGTTCAGGACGGGGCCCTCGGCGGAGACCACCGCGAAGTCGTGCACCGGCAGGCCCTCGTCGCTGCGGTCGAGGCCGAACACCTCGCACAGGACACCGAGTTCGAAGGGGTGGACCTCGTCGAGGAGAAGAGTGGCGACATTGGTCAGCATGGAGTGAGTGTGGCAGGTATTTGACGCCCCGTGGCAGTCCTGCCACTGCTGGATCGCCTTCCGGCGGGCCAGAGTGGAGGCATGAACACCTTCCTGGACTACCTCGTCGTCGCCGTCCTCTTCGCTCTCGTTCTCGCGCCCGCGGCCTTCGGCGCCGCCCGCGAACGCCGTGTCGACCGCCAGCTGAGGGAGGCGGAACGGGGGCGTCCGGCAGCCGGGCCCCCGACGGCGGAAAGCGCCGCGCCGCTCCCCGGGCTCACGCGCCCCCTGCACGGGCGGAGCTGGGCGAAGGCGTAGGACCTGGCGTCGAACCGCCGTCCACCGCGTCACGCCCGGCACGCACCCACGTCGCAAAGCGGGCCCCGGGCACCGAATCGGTGCCCGGGGCCCGCCCGGTCAGGCTCCGCGCCCCGGCCTAGAAGTCGTCGTCGAACCCGACCGAGCCCTCGACGGCCACCTGGTAGGCGGACGGGCGGCGCTCGAAGAAGTTCGTCAGCTCCTGGACGCCCTGCAGCTCCATGAAGGAGAAGGGGTTCTGCGAGCCGTACACCGTCGGGAAGCCGAGGCGGGCGAGCCGCTGGTCGGCGACGCACTGAAGGTACTCGCGCATCGACTCGGTGTTCATGCCCGGCAGCCCGTCGCCGCACAGGTCGCGGCCGAACTGGAGCTCCGCGTCGACGGCTTCCCTGAGCATGTCGGTGACCTGCTGCTGGAGTTCGTCGTCGAAGAGGTCCGGCTCCTCCTTGCGGACGGTGTCCACGACCTCGAACGCGAAGTTCATGTGCATCGTCTCGTCACGGAACACCCAGTTGGTGCCCGTGGCGAGACCGTGCAGCAGACCGCGCGAGCGGAACCAGTACACGTAGGCGAACGCCCCGTAGAAGAACAGACCCTCGATGCAGGCCGCGAAGCAGATCAGGTTCAGCAGGAAGCGGCGGCGGTCCGCCTTCGTCTCCAGCCGCTCGATCTTCTCGACCGAGTCCATCCATGTGAAGCAGAACTGCGCCTTCTCGCGGATCGACGGGATCTCCTCGACCGCGTCGAACGCCGCCGCCCGGTCGTCCGGGTCGGGCAGATAGGTGTCCAGCAGGGTCAGATAGAACTGGACGTGCACGGCCTCCTCGAAGAGCTGCCGCGACAGGTACAGCCGCGCCTCGGGGGAGTTGATGTGCTTGTACAGCGTCAGGACCAGGTTGTTCGAGACGATCGAGTCACCGGTCGCGAAGAACGCCACCAGCCGGCCGATCATGTGCTGCTCACCCGGCGACAGCTTCGCGAGGTCGGCGACGTCCGAGTGGAGGTCGACCTCCTCCACGGTCCAGGTGTTCTTGATCGCGTCCCGGTAGCGCTCGTAGAAGTCCGGGTAGCGCATGGGACGCAGGGTCAGCTCGAATCCCGGGTCGAGCAGGTTCTTGTCTTCGGTGGAGCTCATTACTGGCAGGCCTCGCAGGACTCGGGGTTTTCGAGGGAGCAGGCGATGGCGTCCGCGTCGGGCGCCTGCGCCTGCTGTACGGGAATGGGGGCGGCGGCCGACGCCTGGCCGGACGCGGCACGGGCGATCCGGGTCGCCGGGCGCGAGCGCAGGTAGTACGTCGTCTTCAGCCCCTGCTTCCAGGCGTACGCGTACATCGAGGAGAGCTTGCCGATCGTCGGCGTCTCCAGGAACAGGTTGAGCGACTGGCTCTGGTCGAGGAACGGAGTACGGGCCGCCGCCATGTCGATCAGCCCGCGCTGCGGGATCTCCCACGCCGTGCGGTACAGCGCCCGTACGTCCTCGGGGATCCAGGCGAAGTCCTGCACCGAGCCGCTGGCTTCGCGCAGCGCCTCGCGGGTGCGGGCGTCCCACACGCCGAGCTTCTTCAGCTCCTCCACCAGATAGGCGTTCACCTGGAGGAACTCACCGCTGAGCGTCTCGCGCTTGAACAGGTTGGAGACCTGCGGCTCGATGCACTCGTACACACCGGCGATGGAGGCGATCGTCGCGGTCGGGGCGATGGCGAGGAGCAGCGAGTTGCGCATCCCCGTCTTCGCGATCCGGGCGCGCAGGGCGTCCCAGCGCTCCGGCCAGTTCAGCTCGGTGGCGTAGTGGTCGGGGTGGAGCACACCGCGCGCGGCACGCGTCTCGGACCAGGCGGGCAGCGGGCCCGCGCGCTCGGCCAGGTCGCAGGACGCCTCGTACGCGGCGAGCATGATGCGCTCGGCGATCTGCGTGGAGAGCGTGCGGGCCTCGGGCGAGTCGAAGGGCAGTCGCAGCTGGAAGAAGACGTCCTGGAGGCCCATCGCGCCCAGCCCCACCGGCCGCCAGCGGGAGTTGGAGTTCCCGGCCTGCTCGGTCGGGTAGAAGTTGATGTCGACGACCCGGTCGAGGAAGGTCACCGCGGTGCGGACCGTGGAGTCCAGGCGGTCCCAGTCGATCGAGCCGTTCGCCACGAACGCGCCGAGGTTGACCGAGCCCAGGTTGCAGACGGCCGTCTCGCCGTCGTCGGTGACCTCCAGGATCTCCGTGCACAGGTTCGAGGAGTGCACGACCCGTCCCGGCTCGGCGGTCTGGTTCGCGGTCCGGTTGGAGGCGTCCTTGAACGTCATCCACCCCTGGCCGGTCTGCGCGAGGGTCCGCATCATCCGGCCGTACAGCTCACGCGCCGGAATCGTCTTGCGGGCCAGCCCCTTGGCCTCGGCCGCCCGGTAGGCCGCGTCGAAGGCGTCGCCCCACAGGTCGACCAGCTCCGGCACGTCCGCCGGGGAGAACAGCGACCACTCGGTGTCCGCCTCGACCCGGCGCATGAACTCGTCCGGAATCCAGTGCGCCAGATTCAGGTTGTGCGTACGCCGCTGGTCCTCACCGGTGTTGTCGCGGAGCTCCAGGAACTCCTCGATGTCCGCGTGCCAGGTCTCCAGGTAGACCGCCGCCGCGCCCTTGCGCCGGCCGCCCTGGTTCACCGCCGCCACCGAGGCGTCCAGCGTCTTGAGGAACGGCACGATGCCGTTGGAGTGCCCGTTGGTGCCCCGGATCAGCGAACCCCGGGCGCGGATGCGGGAGTACGACAGACCGATGCCGCCCGCGTGCTTCGAGAGCCGCGCCACCTGGTGGTAGCGGTCGTAGATCGAGTCCAGCTCGTCCTTCGGCGAGTCCAGCAGATAGCAGGAGGACATCTGCGGGTGCCGGGTGCCGGAGTTGAAGAGGGTGGGGGAGGAGGGGAGGTAGTCCAGCTTGCTCATCAGCCCGTAGAGCGCGGCGACCTCGTCCAGCGCCCGCACCGACTCGTCCTCGGCGAGGCCCGCGGCCACCCGCAGCATGAAGTGCTGCGGGGTCTCGATGACCTGCCGGGTGATCGGGTGGCGCAGCAGGTAACGGCTGTGCAGCGTACGGAGACCGAAGTAGCCGAAGCGGTCGTCCGCGCCCTCGGCCAGCGTCCGCTCGACCAGCTCGTCCAGCGCCTTCGCGTGCAGCTCGACGAAGGCGGCGGTGCGGTCGGCGATCAGGCCCTCGCGGTGTCCCACGGCGACCGAGGCGGAGAAGGAGGTGGCGCCCTGGCTCGCCGCCTCGTCCGCGATCGAGAGGGTCAGCAGCCGCGCGGCGAGGCGGGAGTACGCCGGGTCCTCGGAGATCAGGCCCGCCGCCGCCTCGGTGGCCAGCGAGCGCAGTTCGGCCTCGTCGGAGCGGGCGCTGCGCCCGCGCAGGGCCGCGGCGGCGACACGTCCGGGGTCGGTGTCGGGAAGATCGGCGGTGAGGTCGGTCAGGGTCCGCAGCAGGGCGGTCCCGGGTCCGTCGGTCGTGCCTTCCCCGGACGCGGTGGAGACAGCGGATTCGGTGGCTGAAACCGGATCGGCGGGCGCGATGGTCACTGGGCTTTCCCTCGCTCGGCAGGGGGCCGGCGGCGGACGGGGAAGCCGGGCAGCGCGAAGCCCGGGGCGGGAGCGCACTGCTGACGGCGTCCACCGGCCTATCCGCGAGGCCCGGACGTCTGGCGTCCGGTTCGGTCGAGCCGGACGCACTGTCGACAGGTCTTCGGACTTGCAGGTGCGCAAAAGCGCACTGATCACACCGTTGCGGGACAGTTCCGGATTCGCACCGGATTCCCCTGCGGCGACAGCGAGGTCGAGCATACATGTGGGGGCCGCCAGATGATGCGGCCCCCACATGTTGTGTCGTGTCGTTTCCCTATGCCCCTCGGGACACCGCCTCCAGCGGCAGCCGGAAGGTCATGAGCCGCAGGCCCGGCACCGGCTCCCAGTCCCGTCCGGGGGTCCGCAGAAAGCCGAGCCGACGGTAGATCCCATGGGCTGAGAGCATGGCCGGCTGCGTCGACAGCACCAGCGCCCGGACCCCTTCCGCCGACCGGGCCCGCTCGATGCACGCCCGTACGAGAGCCTCCCCCACGCCCCGCCCGCGCCCCTCGCGGGCCACGGCCAGCATCCGGAACTCGGCCTCGTCCGGACCGGCGATGTCGCACCACGGAGTCCCGGGAGCGGCATACGTCACCCCGCCCAGCACCACTCCGTCCGCGTCGAGGGCGACCAGCACCTCCGCTTCGGCCGCCCGCCGCTCCACCGCCCGCAGTTCGAGGAGATACGGGTCCTGCGGGCCGTCCAGCAGATCGTCCCCGAGATACGCCCCGGCGATGATCCCGCCGAGCACGGCGTACTCGGCGGGCTCCGCGACCCTGATCGTCAGATCCATCAGCCGCTCGCCCCCACCTCGTTGTCCGGGGCCCCGTCGCCCACCGGCGGCAGGTCTCCGCGCTCGACCGGCTGCTGCCCGGCGCCCTCCCGGGCCGGCGGCAGCACCTGGTCCAGCTCCCGGTCGTCGGCGCGGTGGGCGGCCCGCGCCGCCGCGCGCAGCGTCGCCCTGTCCACCGTTTCGCGCGCCCCGCTCACCGTGACCACGAGTCCGCCCTGCTCCCGGGCGTACGCATGGCCCGACTCCGTGGCCCGGTACCAGTGCTCGCCGTCCCGCTCACAGGTCACCAGGGGCTCCTGACCGCTCGCGGCCGCCGAGTCCTTCGTGCAGTCGGCGTCGGCGTGCGGGCGCCGCTCCACCGACAGCTGGAGCATCCCGCCGTCCGGCGCGGTGTAGGAACTGCTGAACCCGTCGTCACCGAGCACCCCGACCGACTGGCGCGCCAGGGCGTAGCCCGCGGCCTCGGTCACCCACACGTGCTCCGCGACGAGCTGTGCGGCGCTCGCCCGCGCCTCCAGCTCCGCCCGGCCGGGCGGCGGACCGGCGGAGGAGCTCCGGTCCGCCGCCCGCGCGCCGGACGCCGGCTCGGTGCCGCAGCCCGTCGCCGCGAGGGCCAGGGCCAGCGTCGTCGCCAGGAGGAGAGGCCGGAGCCGGGGAGATCGGGGGTGCGGTGTCATGGGGACATCCTTTCGTACGGTGAGGGCTCGGTGTGCCGCAGCGCCCATGGCCGGGCGGGGACGCGGAAAGGGGCCGCCGCACCCCTGGACGGGATGCGGCGGCCCCGGTCGGCCGGCGGTGCTCAGCAGCAGCGGAAGCCCTCGCGCGGATCCGCCTCCCGGGCGTCCGTGCGGCTGCGTTCGAAGGCGCGGCGGGTCATCACCGGCGCCTCGGGATCGTGCGTCCTGGCGTGCGCCACATAGCGGTCGTACGTGGACTCGCCGGTCAGCTCGCGGACGTACCAGCGGATCCGTCCGGCCACCCGTCGCACGTCCGCGACCGTCATGTCCGGCTCCCCGTCTCCGCCGGCTCCTTGCGGATGCCGCCCTCGGGACCGAGGCCGGCGGCGGCCAGTTCGGCCTTCTCCTCCTTGGTGGCGACGAGCGAGGCCGGGGCGACGAGCCTGGACTCGACGTACGGCGCCTCGTGGAGCCTGACGCCCTCCGGGTCGCGGATGGCCTTGTAGCAGACCCGGCCGGCGTCGACGAGCACCACGATGATGAGGAGCGCGAAGAGGGCGCTCAGCACCCCGTCGACGGTGGAGTTGGTCACGACGGTCCGCATGTCGTCCATGGACTTGGCGGGCGCCAGCACCTCGCCCGCGTCGATGCCCGCCTGGTACTTGTCGCGCTGGGCGAAGAAGCCGATCTTCACGTCGTCCGAGAAGATCTTCTGCCAGCTCGCGGTGAGCGTGACCGCCACGTCCCATGCGAGCGGGACCGCGGTGACCCAGGCCCACTTCAGGCGGCCGGACTTGACGAGCAGGGTGGTGCAGACGGCCAGCGCGACGGCGGCCAGCAGCTGGTTGGCGATTCCGAACAGCGGGAAGAGCTGGTTGATGCCGCCCAGCGGGTCGTGCACGCCGACCCAGAGGAAGTACCCCCATCCGCCGACCACCACGGCACTGGCGAACCAGACGCCCGGCTTCCAGCTGACCTCGCGGAACGGCTTGTAGACGTTGCCCAGCATGTCCTGGAGCATGAAGCGCCCGACCCGGGTGCCGGCGTCCACGGTGGTGAGGATGAAGAGCGCCTCGAACATGATGGCGAAGTGGTACCAGAACGCCTTCATCGCGCTCCCGCCGATCACCGCGGAGAAGATCTCCGACATGCCGAGCGCGAAGGTGGGCGCGCCACCGGTCCGGGAGAGCAGGCTCGCCTCCTCGACGTCCTTGGCGGCCTGGGCCAGGGCGTCCGGGGTGATGGTGAAGCCGAAGTTCGCCACGGCCTGGGAGGCGGACTGGACGCTGTCGCCGATCACGCCGACGGGTGCGTTGATGGCGAAGTAGAGCCCGGGATCGATGATGCAGGCCGTGATCATCGCCATGATGGCCACGAACGACTCGGTCAGCATGGCGCCGTAGCCGACCATCCGGATCTGCGTCTCCTTCTGGACCATCTTCGGCGTGGTGCCGGAGGAGACCAGGGCATGGAAGCCGGAGAGCGCGCCGCAGGCGATGGTGATGAAGACGAACGGGAACATCGATCCGGCGAAGACCGGGCCCTGGCCGTTGGTGGCGAAGTCGGTCACCGCGGGCATCTTCAGGGTCGGCAGCGCGACGACGACGCCGAGGGCGAGCAGCGCGATCGTGCCCACCTTCATGAAGGTGGAGAGGTAGTCGCGCGGGGCCAGCAGCAGCCACACGGGAAGCACGGAGGCGAGGAATCCGTACACGATCATCCAGATGACCAGCGTGCCCGGCTCCAGCGTGAAGAAGTCCGCCCACGACGACTCGGCGACCCAGCCGCCCGCGACGATCGCCAGGAGCAGCAGTGCGACGCCGACGAGGGAGACCTCGCTGACCCTGCCGGGCCGCAGGATGCGCAGATAGACGCCCATGAAGAGCGCGATCGGGATCGTCATGCCGATGGAGAACACGCCCCACGGCGAGTGCGCGAGCGCGTTCACGATGACGAGCGCGAGGACCGCGAGCAGGATGATCATGATCATGAAGACCGCGACCAGCGCGGCGATCCCGCCGACCGGCCCTATCTCGTCGCGCGCCATCTGGCCGAGCGAACGGCCGTTGCGGCGGGTCGAGAAGAAGAGCGTCACCATGTCCTGGACGGCGCCGGCGAAGATGACGCCGACGACGAGCCAGATCGTGCCGGGCAGATAGCCCATCTGCGCGGCGAGCACGGGACCGACCAGCGGACCCGCTCCGGCGATGGCGGCGAAGTGGTGGCCGAACAGGACCCGGCGGTCGGTGGGATGGAAGTCGACACCGTTGTCCAGCCGTTCGGCCGGGGTCGCGCGGTTCTTGTCGGCCTTCAGCACCCGGTTGGCGATGAACCGGGAGTAGAAGCGGTACGCGATGGCGTACGAACCGAGGGCCGCCGCCAGCATCCAGGCGGCGGAGACCTCTTCGCCCCGCGAGAGGGCGAGGACGGCCCAGCCGATGGCGCCGACCAGGGCGACGAGGCTCCAGACCGCCACGGACTTCGGGGAGATGCTCCGTTTCCCCGGCACCTGCGGGGAAGTTGGTGCTGATGTGGGCGCTTCCGCCATGTGGGTGACTCCGTCCCCTCGCTGATCACCGGTTGCGTGGGCAGGAAATCTAGGGGACGCGTCCGATCAGCGTCACCCCCTGTCCGTATTGCGGTCCGGCTACGGTGGTGTTTCCCCACGGGACACGGGCATGGCGGCAGTTCGGTTCACGGGGGAGGCGACCGGAACGGCCCTCCCGTGTCCGGCCGCTGCGCCGGGCCGTCGGCATCCCTTCGGTCAGACCCAGCCCCGGCGGGCCGCCTCGGCGCCCGCCTGGAACCTGCTGCGGGCCTGCATCCGGGCCGTCAGCTCCGCGTTCATCCGGCGCACGGTGCGCAGGGACACCCCCAGGCGGCGGGCGGCGGTCGCGTCCGTGTGCCCCTTCGCCAGCAGGGACAGCAACTCGTCCTCCTGCGGGGTCAGTCCGTTGCCGTCGCGGGCGGGAGGGGAGCAGAGCGGACTGGCGGCCGTCCACAACTGCTCGAACAGCATCCGGGCCACCGCGACGGCTCCCTTGCTGCGCAACTCCAGCGCGCCCGCCCGCCCGTCGTCCGGGTCCAGCGGCACCAGCGCGACCTCACCGTCGACCACCACCATGACCAACGGCAGCGTCGGCAGCGTACGGCTCTCCGCGCCGAGCGACCCCAGCCGGTTCACGTAGCGCAGCGTCGGCTGGTCGTTGCGGAAGCTGTCCTGGTAGATCGAGCGGAGCCGCACCCCGCGCTCCAGCGCCCGCCGGTCCAGCGGCCAGCTGGCCTCCAGCGTGTCCGGGGACTGCGCTCCGCCGGGCAGCAGCGAGAGGCACTCCGTCCGGGCCAGTTCGGCCAGTTCGGTCAGCCGCTCACGTACCGCGTCGAGCCCCTCCAGCCGTTTGACGACGTCGAATCCGCCGCCCGCCCGCCGCCCCCGGTCCGTGGTGAGGGCCGACATCGCGTCCCGGGCCACTTCGAGCCCCCGCTGCTGCCGGGCCAGTTCGGCCTCGCGGCGGGAGAGGAGGAACGGCAGGCTGGCCGCCGGGTCCAGGGCCCGGAAGACCGGCGGGCCCTGCTCCGTACCGTGCGGTCCGCCGTCGTCCAGCAGACACAGCTCGGCCAGCTGGTCCAGGGCCCGGCGCACATCCTCCTCGCTCCGCCCCAGACGCGCGACGATCTCGTCGAGCCGCAGCTCCGGTTCCTCCAGGACGAGCCGGTAGACCAGCTCCGTCCGCGCGTCCAGCCCCAGCACCTCTAACATCCCTGGCTCCCCCGCAGATGTCACGCCGTCCCCGCACGCCGGTGCGGGACGCCCCTTCAGCACCGGCGCGAGTGTAAGGGCGGCGGGTTGTGAAGGTATAGACCAAGTCCACGGGGTGGAAGGGCCCATGAAGGCCGCGCATGGCCGGAAAGGGCGAGTCCCGGCGGCGGCCGGAACGTGCCCCGGCGGCCCCGCCGGATGGCCGCAAGATGTCTGGCAGTCCGCTGCCATCGCCGCATCGCCCCTGGCAGCGGCCTCCCGGCGGCCGACGGCACGGGTGGCACTCTGCTGCCCCGCAGCTTTCGGCCACCCGCCAACCGTGGCCCCCGGGGTGGCGATGACGACAGGATCTGGCCGTCACAAGGCATCCACACACCGCTACTTTTCGAGGAGTTCCGCATGCGGGCGTTCCCTTCCCCCACCCCTCGCCACCCGTCGGCCGCGGCCTCCCGCGCGCTCCCGGCGGGCCTGGGCGCGGTCGCGGCCCGGGACGGCTTCTCCTGGGGGTGACCCTGGAGAACGGGACGCCCCCGTGTTCCTGGTGACCGCGCTCCTCGTGCGCGCCGCACCCCCGAGCCCCGGCCGGTGGACGGCGCGGGAGCTGGCCCGCCGACTGGGCTCCGGACAACTGCGGGCCGGCCCGCACGCGCCCGGACCGGTCCACGTCTACGCCGTCGAGGGCCCGGACGGCACCGTCCGCGCCGCGCTCTACATGGAGAGCCCCGACCCCGTGCACGCCGAACTGGCGGCACTGGACCACCTCCTGGCCGCCCTGAGCGCCGCCCGGCCCGCCTCGCTGGACTGGCGGCCCGCTGTCCTCGGCGGCGTCACGGGCCGCCCGGCCCCGCACCGACTCCCCGAACCGAAAGGACCGGACCCGCCATGCCACGGGAGCGCCCCTCCGTGTCAGTGATCATCCCCAACCACAACTACGAGAAGACCCTGCGGGCCTGCCTCGTATCCGTCTACGCCCAGACCCTGCGTCCCCTGGACGTGGTCGTCGTCGACGATGCCAGCACCGACTCCTCCCGTGACATCGCCCGCGCGTTCCCCTGCGTCCTGGTGGCCCGCCCGGAGAACGGCGGGGTCTCCGCCGCCCGTAACCTGGGCGTCGCCGCGTCCGCCGGGCAGGTGCTGTTCTTCCTGGACTCCGACATCGCCCTGGCGCCCGACGCGATCGAGAACGCCGTCGACCTGCTCATGGACGATCCGGCGACCGGCTGCGTCCACGGGGTCCTGGACCCCGAACCGCTCTTCGACGACGGCCCGGTGGAGGTCTACCACTGTCTCCACGCGCACTTCTGGCGACGCCGCAGCGCCGGAGTCGTCGGTACCGCCTTCTTCGCGCTGGCCGCGATCGAACGCTCCGTCTTCGAGGCGACCGGGCCCTTCGACGAGAACCTCCGCGACTCCGAGGACGTCGAGTACAGCGACCGCCTCGCCGCCACCCACCGCATCCGGCTCAGCGAGCGGGTGACCGGCCGCCACGACGACGTGGACCGGCTGCTGCCGATGCTCGCCGAGCAGTACCGCCGGTCCCAACTGCTCGTCCCCGTCGCCGCCGTGGAACGCCGGCGCGGTGGCGGACTGCGCGCCAACCGGACGGGCGGGGTCCTCGCCGCCGGCCTGGTCCCGCTCACGCTTCCGCTCGCCCTGCTCACCCCCTGGCTGCTCGCGGTGCCGCTCGCCTGCGCCGTGGCGTTCGCCCTGGCGGACGTGGGCCTCTCCCGCTTCGTGGCCCGCCGCAAGGGGTGGCTCTTCCTGCTCCGCTTCACCGCCCTGCATTTCGCGGTGCACCTGGCCCTCGTGCTCGGCGCGATGACCGGCGGCGTCCGCTGGCTGCTGGACCCGCGCTTCGGCCCCTCGGTCCGGGGCCGCCGCGACCGCCCGGCCCCGGCGGCGGCACCGTGAGCGCCGCACCGCCCGGGGAGCGGGGCACGGCACGGTCCGGGGGCGCGCCGTCGGAATCGGGGGTCGTACGGTCCGGGGGCGCGTTGCCGGAATCGGGGGTCGTACGGTCCGGGGCCGCGTTGCCGGAATCGGGGGTCGTACGGTCCGGGGCCGCGTTGCCGGAACCGGAGGTCGTACGGTCCGGGGCCGTGCCGCAGGAACCGGGAGCCGTACGGTCCGAGGCCGTGTCGCCGGAACCGGAGGCTGTGCCTCCAGGGGGCGGCCGGCGGCCCTCCCCGTGGGGCCGGGTGCTGCGTCCCGCCGCCGCCCTGGTCCTCGTCGCGGCGACCTGCTTCGCCGTCGGCGGTTCGCTGCGCGCGGCCGGTACGGAGCTGGCCGACGCCGCCGGCCGGCCCGGGGGAGTGCTCCTGCTGAGCGCGGCCCTGATCGCCAACGCGGCCGGACTCGGCCTGTCGATGCTCTCCTGGCGCGTCCTCGTCGTGGACGGCGGCTCCCCGGCCCGGACCAGCGACACCGCCCGCATCTTCTTCATCGGCGTCATCGCCAAGTTCGTCCCCGGCCGGATCTGGGGCGTCCTCGCCCACGTCCAGCTCGGCAAGGCCGTCGGCATCGCCCCCGAGCGGATGCTCGCCGCCTTCGGGCTCGGCCTCGTCATCGGGATGACCACCGGGGCCGCCGCCGGACTCCTCGTCGCCCCGGCCGTGTTCGGCGCGGGCGCCTGGGTGTTCGCCCCGCTCGTGCTGCTCGCGGCGGCCGCCGTGGCCCGGCCCGGCTGGGTGGGCCGGCTCGTCGCGTGGACGATGCGGGTGGCCCGCCGCCCCTCCGGGGCAGCCGACAGCTCGCCCCGCGCCCTGCGGCTCTCCATCGGCTGGGCCTGCGCCTCCTGGGCGGTGTCCGGGCTCCACCTGTGGGTCATCGCCGTCCTACTGGGCGCGCCTCCGGGGCTCTCCCTGCCCGTCTGCGTCGGCGGCTTCGCCCTGGCCACCGTCGCCGGAAGCCTCGCCTTCGTCCTGCCCGACGGCTGGGGCGCGCGCGAACTGGTCCTCCTCGCCCCGCTCGGCGCGGTGATGCCGCTCTCCGCCGCCACCGCCGCCGTCATCGCCAGCCGGCTCGTCTGCGTGCTCAGCGAGGTCGCCGCCACCGGCGCGGCCCTCGCCTGGGCCCGCGCCGCCGGACCCCCGCCCGCCCCTCGACCCGCGCTCCGGGAAGGAGCCGCATGACCCCCGACGTACCCGCCCTGCTGACCGTCGACGACTGCGAAGCACTGTCGACGAGCCAGGTGCACGAGCTCTACCGGTCCCATGTCAACAAGAGCCAGGTCTCCCTGATGACGTCGTTCGGCTTCGGCCGCGAACTCGTCGACCACGCCGAGGGATCCTGGATCCACACCCGCGACGGACGCCGCGTCCTGGACTTCACCGGCGGCGTCGGCGTCCTCAACCACGGCCACAACCACCCGCGCATCCTCGCCGCCCGCCGACGCTTCCAGGAGCAGCGCCGGATGGAGGTCCACAAGACCTACTTCTCGCCCTACATCGCCGCCCTCGGCCACAACCTCGCCCGGCTCCTCCCCGGCGACCTGGACCTCTCCTTCTTCCCCAACTCCGGGGCGGAGGCCGTCGAGGGCGCGGTGAAACTCGCGTACAAGTACCACGGCGGCCGCCGGAAGCAGATCCTGCACGCCGACATCAGCTTCCACGGCAAGCTGCTCGGCTCCGGCAGCCTCACCGGCAGCGCCCAGAACGCCTTCGCCTTCCCCGGCATCCCCGGCGTCTCCGCCTTCCGCTACGGCGACCTCGACTCCGTACGCCGGGCGGTCGCCGGAGCCCGGGACGCCAAGGGCGGCTGCGACGTCTACGCGATCCTCATCGAACCGTTCTCCGCCTCCACCATGACCGAGTGCTCCGAGGAGTTCCTGCGGGGGCTGCGGGAGTTGTGCACCGAGCAGAAGATCGTGCTGATCTTCGACGAGATCTACACCGGCTGGGGCAAGACCGGCAGCCTCTTCCACTTCATGCGCTACCCGGGCCTGGTCCCGGATGTGGTCACCACCTCCAAGTCCTTCGGCGGCGGCAAGTCCTCCATCTCCGCCTTCGTCGCCCGCGAGCCCGTCTTCCGGAAGGCCTACGACAGCCTCGGCGACGCCATGCTCCAGTCCACCAGCACCACCTACTACGGCTTCGGCGAGGAGACCGCGACTGCGCTGGAGGCCGTCAACATCGCGGTCGAGGACGACTACCCGGCCCGCGCCCGCGCCATCGAACGCGTCCTGAAGCCGGGCCTGGAGCGGCTGCGCAAGCAGTACCCCGACCTCATCGCCGACGTCCGGGGCGCCGGCGCGCTGTACGGGATCTTCCTCGACGGCGGCCCCCGCCTCCTGGACCTCGCCGCCAGGATCGCCCCCGGCGGCCTCGCCCGCGACCCGCTGCTGCGGACCAAGGTCATCACCTGCGCGGTCGTCAACGCGATGTACCACGACCACGACGTGTACATGTACTACACGCTGAACGGCCGCAGCCCCCTGGTGGCCGCTCCCTCCCTGGTCGCCGGACCCGACGAGGTGGAGATCTTCCTCGACGCCTTCGACCAGACCCTGGCCAAGGGCATGAACCGTCTGCTCACCGCCTTCTTCAAGGACAAGGCGGTGTCCCGATGGGCGGCCTGACGATCGCCGTGACCGGCGCCGCCGGCATGCTCGGCTCCCACCTGGTCGCCCGGCTCGCAGCCGACGGCCACGACGTCGTCGGGATCGACCTGCGCGACGAACCCCGCCCGCCCGCCGGGGCCCGGCACGTCGTCGCGGACATCCGGGACGGGGCCGCGCTCGCCCGCGCCTTCGACGGGGCCCACGCGCTGGTGCACTGCGCCGCGGCCCTGCCCAGCTACCCCGTCGACCAGATCCGCTCCATCACCGTCGACGGCACCCGCGCCGTGCTCACCGCCGCCCACCGGGCCCGCGTCGAACGCGTCGTGCACATCTCCTCCACCGCCGTCTACGGGCTGCCGAAGCGGGTCCCGACCCCCGAGGAGCACCCCCGCGAGCCCGTCGACCCGTACAGCAGGGCCAAGGCCGAGGCCGAGGAGGTCTGCGAGGAGTTCCGGGGGCGCGGGATGTGCCTGCCGGTGCTGCGGCCCAAGACCTTCCTCGGACCCGGCCGGATGGGCCTCTTCTCGATGCTCTTCGAATGGGCCGAGGAGCGGCGCAACTTCCCCGTCCTGGGCCGGGGCGACGTCCGCATCCAGATGTTCGGCATGGCCGACCTCGTCGACGCCGTGGTGCTCGCACTCCACGCCCCGCCCGAGGTCGCGAACGACGTCTACAACCTGGGCGCCGCCGAGTTCGGCACCCTGCGCGAGGACTTCCAGGCCGTGCTGGACGCGGCCGGACACGGCAGACGCGTGGTCCCGCTGCCGGCAGCACCGGCACTCGCGGTCCTGCGCGCCCTGGAGCGCACCAAGCTCTCCCCGGTCTACGGGCGGCTGCTGTTCAAGCTCCTCGACGACAGCTACGTGGACATCGCCCGGGCCACCGAACGGCTCGGCTTTCGTCCCGCGCTCTCCAACCAGGACGCCATCCTCGCCACGTACGCGTGGTGGCGCACCCAGCGGCGGGGCGGCGCCCCCGCTCCCGGAGCCGGCCGGACCAGCCGGGACCCGTGGCGCCAAGGGGCGCTCGGTCTGGCCAAGGTCTTCTTCTGATCCCCTGGAGCCCTGCCGTGGACATCACCCGTTCGTCCCCCGCGCCCCCGCGCGTGGCGGCAGCCCCACCCGACCCCGGGCCCGCCGGCCTCACCGGCCTGCCCGGGCCCGCCGATCTCACCGGCCTGCCCGAGACGGCCGGCCTCACCGGCCTCGCCCCGCTGCCCGAACCCGCCTACGCCGAGCCGCTGGAGACCCCGTCGCCGGCCGGCGTACGGCAGACCCGCCGCAACCGGCCGCGCGATCTCCTCGCGCTGGTGCGCCCCGGCCAGTGGGTCAAGAACCTGGCCGTCGTCCCGCTCGCCCTCCTCGACCTCCACCCGTGGGAGCCCGCCGCCCTGCTGCGCACCGGCTGGGCGATCCTCGGCTTCACCCTCGCCTCCGCCCTCGTCTACGTCGTCAACGACCTCGCCGACCGGGAGCGGGACCGGCTGCACCCGGTCAAGCGCCACCGCCCCATCGCCTCCGGCCGGGTCTCCCCGGCCGCCGCCACCGCCCTGACCGGGTCCCTCGCCCTGGCACTGACCTGCTGGGCGGTCGCCGGGCCCGCCTGGCAGTGGTGGCCCACCGCCCTCTACCTGGCGCTCAGCCTCGCCTACTCCCAGGGGCTCAAGCACGTCCCGCTGGTGGACGCGTTCATCGTGGCGACCGGCTTCGTCCTCCGGCTCCTCCAGGGGGCGCTGCTCGTCGGCGGCCGGCTCTCCGAGTGGCTGGCGCTCTGCGTCTTCTCACTCTGCCTGATGCTGGCGCTGGGCAAACGCCGCCACGAGATCACGGCGGCCGGCCGCGCCCACCGCCCCGCCCTGCGCGGCTACACGCCGGCCTTCCTCGACCACCTGGTCGTCCTGGTCGCCGTGCTGACGGCCGTCAGTTACGTGCTCTACCTCCGCGACGACGCGGCCCTCGCCGCCGGGGCCTCCTTCGTCACCCTGCTCTCCGCCCCCTGCGCCGTCTTCGGCCTCGCCCGCTACCTCCAGCTCCTCCTCGTCGAGGAAGGCGGCGGCAACCCCGTCCACGTCCTGTTCCGGGACCGCGCGACCCTCGTCAACGCGGCGCTGTGGGCACTCCTCGTCGCGGTAGCCCTCCTCCTCCGGCACGTGCCCGGCTGACCCACCCGCCCCGCGGCCCAGCGCCCCCTCCGTCCCTCCACCCCCCCCGCCCACCGGCGCGGAACTCCCTCTGTGCGGCACTTACGCCGCCCGCCCCCAGCCCTCCGTCCGCTCGCCGCCCAGCCCTCCGTCCGTCCTCCGACCGCCCGAAGGCGCCCCATGAACCGGAAGCACCCCCTCGTCTCCGTCGTCATCCCCAACTACAACTACGGCCGCGCCCTGGAGCTCTGCCTGCGCGCCGCCCTCGCCCAGACCTACGAGCCCCTGGAAGTCCTGCTCATCGACGACTGCTCCACCGACGACTCCGTCGCCGTCGCCGAGGCCTGCGGCGTCCGGGTCATCAGCACCGGCGTCAACAGCGGGGTCGCCACCACCCGCAACACCGGGGCCGCCCACGCCCGGGGCGAGATCGTCGTGTTCGTCGACTCCGACGTGGCGATGGAACCGGACGCGATCGCCAACGCCGTGGCCCTGCTCGACTCCGACCCCCGCATCGGCGCGGTCTGCGGCACCTACGACGCCGAACCCCTCATCCGGGACAGCCTGATCGAGGAGTACCGCTGCCTGCACCAGTTCTACTGGCTCGCCGAGCACGAGGGCCGCATCGGCACCCTGCACACCGCGATCTGCGCCATGCCCGCCCGGGTCTTCGCCGAGATCGGCCCCTTCAACCCCCGGCTGCGCCACACCGAGGACGGCGACTACGCCGCCCGCATCTGCCGGAGTTACGAGGTCCACAGCTCCACGACCGTCCGGGGCCGGCACGACCACGACGACACCTGGCGGGTCGTGCTGCGCAAGGTCTTCCACCGCACCCGGCTGCACATCCCGCTGTACGTGAGCCGGGGCGACCTCCCCGGAGGCATCGCCACCGGGCCCCGCGCCGGGGCCAGCGTCGCCGCGCTGCTCGCCCTGGTCACCCTGCCGCTCGGCCTGATCGCCGCGCCCTGGCTGCTCGTCCCGGCCGCGCTGCTCCTCCTCACACTGCTCGCGGACACCGCCCTGTACCGCTTCGTGCTGCGCCGCCGGGGCCCCCTGTTCGCCGCCTACTTCGCCTTCGCGCACACCGTCGTCAACGCGGTCATCGCGGCGGGCGCGGGCGTCGGCGCCCTCCAGTGGCTGGCCTCCCGCCGCTTCCGCCGGCTGTACGAGCCGGGCACCCACCCCGCCCCCGTACGGGCCACGTCGTGACGGGGACCCCGGTGGTGGACAACGCCGCCCCCGCGCAGCGGGACGCGCCCGAGGCGTACCCACCCGGGCGGGCGGCGCAGGACCGCCGGTGGCCCGGCCGGCTGCTGATCGCCGTCGCCGTCCTGTGGGCCCTGTTCGTCGCCGCCCGCGCGCTCCTCAGCGGCCGGTGGTGGGCGTGGAACGGCCTCGGCCTCGCCCCGCCCGTCCTCCATCTCCTCTTCCCGCTCGCCCTGCTGATCCCGGCCGCCCTGATCCGGCACGGCCGCCGGGCCGCCGTGGGCGTCGTCCTGGTCTCCCTGCTGCTGGGCTCCTGGCAGACCGGGCTGCACCCCGGGGCGCTGCTGCGCGGACAGCCCGCCGTGCCTCCGGGCGCCCTGAAGGTGGTCAACTGGAACACCTTCTTCTGGGACCAGGACGCCGACACCGACGCGTTCTACGCCTACCTGAAGTCCCGGTCCGCGGACGTCTACCTCCTCCAGGAGTACCAGAACGCCCGGGGCGACGAACCCGCACCGATCGACGATCTGGCGCGGATCCGGCGGGAGTTCCCCGGCTTCCACATCGCCACCGAGGGGGAGTTCCTCACGCTGTCCCGCTTCCCGATCACCTCGGTGCGGGCGCTGCGCCCCGACGGTCTCGCCCCGCCCGACACCGCCTGGGCCGACTACTGGAACATCCGCGTCCTGCGCACCGACATCGACGTGGACGGCGAGACCCTCTCGCTCTACAACACACACCTGCCCGACCTGCTGAACGTCGACCGCAACCCCCTGACCGCCGCCTACCACCGCTCCGTACGGCAGCTCTCCGACCGCCGCGACCGCCACTTCCGGGCCCTGCGCGACGATCTCGACGCCAACGGCCACCCGGTGGTCCTCGCCGGGGACCTCAACGTGCTGCCGGGCACCGGGGACCTGCGCTGGTTCGAGGGGCTGCGGGACGCCGCCGACGCCGGGGACTCGGTGTACCCGGCGACGTTCCCGGTGAGCGGTCCGGCGCTCTGGCGGCTCGACTGGGCGTTCGTCTCGCCACGCATCGACCTGCACCGGCAGTCCGTCCAGGACCCGCCCGCCGCGCTCTCCACCCACCGGCTCATCGAACTGCGCCTCTCCCTGCCCACGTCCGGGGCCACCGCCCCCGCCACCGAGAAGGACCGGCCATGACCCGGCGCCCCGCGCGCTCGCCGCGCTTCGACGCGACGATCGTGCTCACCTACTACCTCCCGTACACCAGCGGCCTCACCGAGGTGGCCCGCACGGTCGCCGAAGGGCTGGCCGCGCGGGGCCGCCGGGTCGCCGTCGTCGCGTGCCGCCACGACCCCGGGCACCGGGCGAGGGAGACCGTGAACGGCGTCGAGGTGTTCCGCGCCCCGGTCGCCGCCCGGTTCGGACGCGGCGTGATCAGCCCCGGGTTCGCCCCGCTGGCCGGACGGATCGCCCGCGCCTCCCGGGTCGTCAACCTCCATCTGCCGATGCTGGAGGCCGGGCTCGTGGCACGGCTCGCCGGGGACACCCCGGTCGTCGCCACCCACCACGACGACGTCTGGCTGGCGGGCGGCGTGCTCGCCCCGCTTCAGGTGAAGGCCGTCGACGCCTCGGTCGCCGGGGCGCTGCGCCGCTCGGCCGCCGTCGTCGTCAACAACGTGGACCACGCGGAGCATTCACGCCACTGGCCCCTGATGCGCGAGCGCCGTCTGCTCTCCATCGCCCCGCCCTGCCGGGAGCGCGAGCCCGCGCCCGCCGCCTTCCGCGAGACGGCGGGCCCGCACATCGGCTTCCTCGGCCGGATCGCCCCCGAGAAGGGACTGCACCACCTGGTCGACGCCTTCCGGACGATCCCGGACCCCGACGCCCGGCTGCTGATCGCGGGTGACTACTCCAAGGTGGCCGGCGGCAGCGTCGTGGGGGCGCTGCGCACCCGTGCCGGGGACGACCCCCGCATCCGGTTCACCGGCTTCCTCCGTGACGACCAGGTGGCGGGCTTCTACGCCTCGCTGGACGCCTTCGCCCTGCCGTCCGTCGCCGAGGAGTCCTTCGGCATCTCCCAGGCCGAGGCGATGATGCTCGGTGTCCCCTCGGTGGCGAGCGACGCCCCGGGCATGCGCGTCCCGGTGACGGAGACGGGTTTCGGCCGTCTCTTCCCGCCCGGCGACGCCCCCGCCCTCGCCCAGGCTCTGCGTGAGGTGGCCGCGTACCCGCCGAAGCGCCGCGCCGAGGGCGGCCGCGACGCCCGCGCCCGGTACGGGACGGACAACTGCCTGGACGCCTACGACGCCCTGTTCCGGGACACCGGGGCGCTCCGGGGCGCTCAGGGAGCCCGCGCGTGACGGAGCCGGAACCCCTGGCCGCCGCGGCCGTCGGCACCGGGGGATGGCCCCTGTGGGCGGCGGCCGCCTGGGCCGTGTTCCTCGCCGCCCACCTCGCCCTGAACGGCCGCTGGTGGCTGTGGCTGCTGCCCTCGCTGCTGCCGCCGCCGCTGTTCGTCGCGGTGCCCGCGCTGCTCCTGGCTCTCGCCGGGGCGGCGCGGGACCCCGCGGCCGGAGCGCTGGCGGGCGTGTCCCTGCTGCTCGGGGCCCGGCAGTCCGGTCTGGTGCCGGGCGCGCTGGTCCGAAGAGCACACCGCCCGCCGCCGGACGGGGCGGTGCGCATCGTCTCCTGGAACACCCAGCACTGGTGCCAGAGCACCGACCCCGAGCCGTTCTACGCCTTTCTGCGCGGGCTCGACGCCGACGTCTACCTCCTCCAGGAGTACCACCACGACCGGTTCAACGGCACCTACCGGCTGATCGACGACGAGCGGCGGCTGCGCGCGACCTTCCCCGGCCACGAGGCCGTCATCGCCCGGGGCCTGATCACCCTGTCCCGGCTGCCGGTCGCCGCGACCGTCGAGACGGCGGCCCGCCGGACCCTGCGGGTCGACCTGGAGATGCCGGACGACGGTCGGATTCTCGCCACGTTCAACGTCCACATCCCGGTACAGCTGCGGCTGATCAGCCCGTTGCGCGCAGACTTCTACCGCGCGGTCCGGTCCCGGGCCGCCGACCGGGAGAAGGAGTACCGGGGGCTCCTGGCGGACGTCGCCGACTGCCCTCACCCGGCCCTGATCGCCGGGGACTTCAACACGACCGCCGCGATCGGGGACGCCCGCCGCATCGCCCGCCTGGGCGCCGATGCCGTCGCCCTGGCCGGGAAGTTCTGCCCCGTCTCCTGGCAGGCACGTCCGGGCCTGCGCTGGTGGCGGCTGGACTGGGTGCTCGGCACGCCGGGCGCCCGGGTCCACAGCTACCGCTTCCGCGATCCGCGCGGACTGTCCGACCACTGCGTCCAGGAGGTGTCCGTGTCGCTCGCCGAACCGGACCCCCGGCCACCGGCCGGCCTCCGGGTCCACCACCACGACGAAGGAACCCACCATGCGCTACCGCTACCTCGGCAAGACCGGCCTGCGGGTCAGTGAACTCTGCCTGGGCGCCATGACGTTCGGCCGGGAGGCCGACGAGACGACCAGCCACGCGCTGCTGGACCGCTTCACCGAGGCGGGCGGCACCTTCGTGGACACCGCCGACATCTACTCCGCCGGGGCCTCCGAGGAGATCCTCGGCCGCTGGCTGAAGAGACAGCGCCGCGACGACGTGGTGATCGCCACCAAGGTGCGCTACGGCACGGGGGAGGGCCCCAACGACCGCGGCCTGGGCCGCAACCACCTGATCGCCGGGGTCGAGTCGAGCCTGCGCCGGCTGGGCACCGACCACATCGACCTCTACCAGGTGCACGCCTGGGACCCCGGCACCCCGCTGGAGGAGACCCTCGCCACCCTGGACGCCCTGGTCACCTCCGGCAAGGTGCGCTACATCGGGGCCAGCAACTTCTCCGGCTGGCAGCTCCAGAAGGCCGTCGACCTCAGCCGGGCGAACGGCTGGGAGCCCTTCACCGCCCTCCAGCCGCTCTACAACCTCCTGGACCGCTCCGCCGAGTGGGAGCTGCTGGAGGTCAGCCGCAACGAGGGCCTCGGCGTCATCCCCTGGAGCCCGCTGCGCGGCGGCTGGCTGAGCGGCGCCATCCGGCGCGGTACGCAACAGCCGCCCGCGGGCACCCGTGTGGAGACCGCCGAACGGCTCGGCTGGGGCGAGTCGTGGAGCGCCTACGAGGGGGACCAGCGCACCTGGCGGGTGCTGGACGCCCTGCACGAGGTCGCCGGGCGCACGGGCCTCGCGGTCCCGGTGGTGGCCCTCGCCTGGCTGCTCGGCCGCCCCGGGGTCACCGCCCCGATCGTGGGCGCGCGCACCCCGGAGCAGCTGGAGACCAACCTGGGCGCCGCGGACCTGGACCTCGACCCGGCCGACGCGGCCCTGCTGACCGGGGCGAGCGACCAGGTGCTCCCGTACCCGTACAGCGTGATCGAGACGGACCCCGAGCTGCGCTGAGGTTCCCCGTGTGACCGAAAACGGCCGGTGGCCCGGGGAGGAGATCCCCGGGCCACCGGCCTGTGTCCACCGTGCCGCCGCGTGCGGCGCTCAGTCCGCCGGCCGCTTGAGGCGCGCCACGAACTTGTAGCGGTCCCCCCGGTAGACCGAGCGCACCCACTCCACCGGTTCGCCCTGGCCGTCCAGGGAATGGCGGGACAGCATCAGCATCGGCAGACCCACGTCGGTGCCCAGCAGCCCCGCTTCCCGGGGCGTTGCCAGCGAGGTCTCGATGGTCTCCTCCGCCTCGGCGAGGCGGACGTCGTACACCTCGGCGAGCGCGGTGTAGAGCGAGGTGTACTTCACCAGCGAACGGCGCAGCGCCGGGAAGCGTTTGGCCGAAAGATGCGTGGTCTCGATCGCCATCGGCTCGCCGCTGGCGAGCCGCAGCCGCTCGATGCGCAGCACCCGGCCGCCCGTCGAGATGTCCAGCAGGCCGGCGAGCGTGTCGTCCGCCGTGACGTAGCCGATGTCCAGCAGCTGGGACGTCGGCTCCAGTCCCTGGGCACGCATGTCCTCGGTGTACGAGGTGAGCTGGAGGGCCTGGGAGACCTTCGGCTTGGCGACGAAGGTGCCCTTGCCCTGGATGCGTTCCAGCCGTCCCTCGACGACCAGCTCCTGGAGCGCCTGGCGCACGGTGGTGCGCGAGGTGTCGAACTCGGCGGCCAGGGTGCGTTCGGGCGGCACCGGGGTGCCCGGGGGCAGGGTGTCCGTCATGTCGAGGAGATGCCGCTTGAGCCGGTAGTACTTCGGCACGCGCGCCGTGCGCGTACCGCTACCGGTCTCGCTCCCCGTACTGCCCCCGTCGGCACTCATGGCCCGCCTTCCCGACGCTTGCGTTACTGCCGTCACCGGCTCCTCCGACTGTCGCGGCTCACATGGTGGCACGGTCCGGTCACGGGTCGTCGCCCTCCCTTAGGTGTCGGTCCTATAACGGACGCGAGTGCACTTCTTATACACCCTTGACACCCCTAAAGGTCTAGGCCAAGCTCCCGGTACTGGTCTAAACCATTAAAGACCAGGTCCAGCCCCAGCAGAACTCGTCGAATGTCTTCGCGGTGGGTGGGGTTGCAGCATCCCTGAGGAGGGTTTGACGTGAAGCGCAAGCTCATCGCGGCGATCGGCGTCGCGGGTATGTTGGTTTCGGTTGCGGCGTGTGGTTCGGATGACGGGAATGCGTCCTCCGACCCGAAGGACCGCAAGGAAACCCTGACCGTCTGGCTCATGGGCGAGGCCCAGTCCACCTGGCCGGAGCTGGTCAAGGACGTCAACGCCGAGTTCAACGAGAAGTACCCGGGCGTCACCGTCAAGGTTCAGTACCAGCAGTGGGCCGACAAGGTCAAGAAGCTGGACACCTCCCTCGGTGGCGACAAATTCCCGGATGTCGTCGAACTCGGCAACACCGAGACCATGCAGTACATCCTCAATGGTGCGCTCGGAGAAATCGACCCCAAGAAGTACGAGAACTCGGACACCTGGATCAAGGGTCTGAAGGACACGTGCTCCTTCGAGGGCAAGACCTACTGCGTTCCTTACTACGCCAGCGCCCGTCTGGCCGTGTACAACAAGGACATGCTGAAGGCCGGCACCGGCAGCGACGCCCTCCCGCAGACCGAGGACGAGTTCCTCGCCGCGATGGACAAGGTCGACGCCGAGCTGGGCAAGAAGGACAAGCGCGCCTCCTCGCTCTACTACCCGGGCCGCTACTGGTACGCCGCGATGTCCTACGTCGCCGCCTACGGTGGCCAGATAGCCACGTACGACGAGGGCAGCAAGGAGTGGAAGGCCGCCCTGTCCACCCCGGAGGCGCAGAAGGGCCTCCAGCACTTCGTCGACCTGGTCAAGAAGTACAACAAGGCCGACGTGACGAAGGACGAGCAGGACCACGCCAACGTCATGGCCAACGAGAAGGCCGCCGTGATCTACGGCCAGGCCTGGGAGGCCGGCAGCGTCACCACCGGTGAGAACGGCAACCCGAAGCTCGAGGGCAAGATCGCCACGGCCGGTATGCCCGGCCCCGAGGGCAAGGCCCTCCCGTCCTTCATCGGCGGCTCGGACCTCGCGACGATCTCCAAGTCCAAGGTCCAGGACCTCGGCCAGGAGTGGATCTCCCTCTTCACCAACGCGAAGTCCATGGAGGTCCTCGCGTCGAAGAACATCCTCCCCAACAACGAGAAGCAGCTTGAGCCGCTGAAGGCCAAGCCGGAGACCGCCGCCATCGCCAACGCGGTGCCGGACGCCTGGTTCACGCCGATCGCGCCGGGCTGGGCCTCCATCGAGAAGGAGGAGATCCTCCAGAACATGCTCCTCGACATCGTCAAGGGCGAGTCCGTCGCCGACGCCGCCAAGAAGGCCGACGAGAAGATCAACGAGCTGATCAACAAGGAAGCCTGACCTTCCGACCGCCAGGCGGGGGCCCGGCACCAGTGCCGGGCCCCCGCTTTTTCCCGCAAGTGAACGCCGTGAATTCCGGGGCTCGCCCCGGACCCGCGATGGAAGGTCAGCCACGTGTCTGCCGCTGATACCAAGGCCGCCGGACCGCCGGTCCCCGTACCACCCGACCCGCAGGCGATCGGCACGTCGTCCCCCGACGACGACGCGCCCCGGGTACAGAAGAGGAAGCGGAAGAAGGGCGAGCTCCTCCCCTACTTCCTGATCCTCCCGGCGATCGTGGCGATCGCCGCCGTCTACCTCTACCCCCTCGGCAAGACCGTCGTCATGTCCTTCCAGGACATGGGCCGCCGCGAACTGTGGTCCGGTGAGCCGGCTCCCTGGGTCGGCTTCGAGCAGTTCACCAACATCCTCGGCGACTCCGAGTTCTGGTGGGTCACCTTCCGCACGGTCGTCTTCATGGCGATCTGCGTGACGCTGACGATGGGCATCGGGCTGTTGGTCGCCCTGCTTATGCGCAAGCTCACCACCTGGGTCCGGCTGGTGCTCACCGCCTGCCTCATCGCCGCCTGGTCGATGCCGCTGATGGTCGCCGCCTCGATCTTCCGCTTCATGGCCGACTCCGACTACGGGCTGATCAACACCCTGATCGCCAAGGTCGTCGGCGAGGACTGGCTCGGACACAACTGGTACCTCAACCCCGTCCAGGGCTTCGGCATCATCACGCTGCTGGTCGTCTGGGGCGCCATCCCGTTCGTCGTCGTCACCCTGTACGCCGCCCTCACCCAGGTCCCCCAGGAACTGGAGGAGGCCGCCGCCCTCGACGGCGCCAGCGCCTACGGCATCTACAAGTTCGTCACCTGGCCGGTCATCAAGCCGGTCTTCGTCATGGTCACCACCCTCTCGGTGATCTGGGACTTCAACGTCTTCGGCCAGATCTGGCTGCTGCGCGGCAACAAGCCCGAGCCGGAGTACGAGACCCTCGGCCTCTACTCCTACTCCAAGGCGTTCGAGTCCACCTCCTTCAGCCAGGGCACCGCCATCGCTCTGATCACGGTGCTGCTGCTGTCCGGCGTGGCCGTGTACTACCTGCGCCAGCTCATGAAGACGGGAGAGGTCGAATGAGCAGCACGACCCAGACGACACAGGCGCTGCGGCCCGACCGCAAGAAGACCCGGCTCCACTTCGACCTGCTCGGCCTCGGCATCGCCCTGGTCATGGTCTTCCCGGTCTACTGGCTGGTCATCAGCGCCCTGCGGCCCAACCGGGAGATCCGCAGCTACGACCAGACGCTCTGGCCCACGTCGATCACCTTCGACAACTTCGTCCGGGCCACCGAGCAGCCGAACTTCACCACCGCCATCCAGTCCAGCCTGATCGTCGCGGTCACCGCGGTGGTCGGCGGCATGATCATCGCGACCCTGGCGGCCCTGGCGATCGGCCGGTTCCGGTTCTTCGGCCGCAAGGCCCTGGTCCTGATCATGATCCTGGTCCAGATGCTGCCGCCGACGGCGATGCTCATCCCCATCTACGCCCAGCTCAACGCGATGGGCGGGATCGACGAGTACTGGGGCCTGATCGTCGTCTACCTCGTCTCCACCCTGCCCTTCGCCACCATCATGATCCGCGGCTTCGTCGTGAACATCCCGGTGGAGCTGGAGGAGTCCGCGATGGTGGACGGCTGCACCCGCTTCCAGGCCTTCCGCCGGGTGATCTTCCCGCTGCTCGCCCCCGGGCTCGCCGCCGCGTCGATCTTCGCCCTGGTGAACGCCTGGAACGAGTACCTCTTCGCGTACATCCTGATCAACGACAACTCCAAGTACACGCTGAACGTCTGGCTGATGACGTTCACGACCGAGCGCGGAACGGACTACGGCGCCCTCATGGCCGCATCGACCATGATCGCCATCCCCGTCGTCGTGTTCTTCATGATCATCCAGAAGAAGATGGCCGCAGGCCTGACTTCCGGCGCCGTGAAGGGATAGTGCGGGCCCATGACCACCCTCGTTTCCACCACCGACACCGTGACGCGCGACGCGCTCGCCGTGCTCCAGCCCGGATTCACCGGCACCACCGCGCCGGACTGGCTGCTGCGCCGCATCGGTGAGGGCCTCACCTCCGTGGGCCTGTTCGGCCGCAACATCACCTCGCCGGAGCAGCTCACCGCGCTCACCGCGCGGCTGCGCGCCGAGCGGGACGACTTCCTCGTCGCCATCGACGAGGAGGGCGGTGACGTGACCCGGCTGGAGGTCACGCACGGTTCCTCGTTCCCCGGCAACTTCGCGCTCGGCACGGTGGACGACGTCCACCTCACCCGGGCCGTCGCCCAGGAGCTCGGCCGCCGGCTCGCCGACTGCGGCGTCAACCTCAACTGGGCGCCGTCCGCCGACGTCAACTCCAACCCGGACAACCCGGTCATCGGCGTACGCTCCTTCGGCGCCGACACCCGTCTGGCCGCCCGGCACACCGCCGCGTACATCGAAGGGCTCCAGGCCGCCGGCGTCGCCGCCTGCACCAAGCACTTCCCCGGACACGGCGACACCGCGGTCGACTCTCACCTCGCGATGCCCCGCATCGACGTGGACCTGGACACCCTGCACGCCCGTGAGCTGGTGCCTTTCCGGGCGGCCATCGCGGCGGGTTCCAAATCGGTGATGAGCGCGCATATCCTGCTTCCCGCGCTCGACCCGGACCGCCCGGCGACCGTGAGCCCGCAGATCCTCACCGGCCTGCTGCGCCAGGAGCTGGGCTACGACGGCCTGATCGTCACCGACGCCGTGGAGATGGACGCCATCGCCGGTGCGTACGGCATCGAGCGCGGGTCCGTCCTCGCCCTCGCGGCGGGCGCCGACGCCATCTGTGTGGGCGGCGGCCTGGCCGACGAGGAGACGGTGCTGCGGCTGCGTGACGCCCTCGTCGCGGCCGTGCGCAGCGGGGAACTGACCGAGGAGCGGCTCGCCGACGCGGCCGCCCGTGTACGAGCCCTGGCGTCCTGGACGCAGAGGGTTCGGGGGGACATCCGGGGGCCGGGCGCGGCAGTGCAGGAGGGGACCGCGCCCGGCACCGGAGTCAGCTCCGACATCGGTCTGATCGCCGCCCGCCGCGCGGCCCGGGTGACCGGCTCCGGCGACCCGCTGACCGAGGCGGCGTACGTGGCCTCGTTCGACGCGGAGGCGAACATCGCGGTCGGCGACGAGACCCCGTGGGGCATCGCCGCCGAGCTGGAGCGGATCCTGCCCGGCACCGGCACGGACACCTACACCGTCGAGAGCGCCGCTCCGGCGGACGCGATCCTGGCGGCGGCGGGGGAGCGGCGCGTCGTCGCCGTGGTCCGCGACGAGCACCGGCACGCCTGGATGGGCGCGGCGCTCGACGCCCTGCTGGCGGCCCGCCCGGACACGATCGTGGTCGAGATGGGTCTGCCCCAGTCGGAGCCCCGGGGCGCGCTGTACCTGGCCACCCACGGCGCGGCACGGGTCTGCGGCGTGGCGGCGGCGGAGGCGCTGACGGGCACGAAGTCCTGACCCGACCGGCCCCGTTCGGACGGGCGCATGCCGGCCCGTCGGGCGTCCGAGGACGAGGCCCGGGGCCGGTGGGCCCGCGGCCGAGGTCCGGGGCCGGCCCCGTCAAGCCCGTCCGGCGATCGAGGACGAAGCCTCCCGCCGGACGGGCTGCACCAGACCGCACCACACGGCAAAGGGCCGGGACGCCACAACGGCGTCCCGGCCCTGAGCCGTACAGGAACACGGAGCGAGGGGCGAAGCCCTACAGCCCCTGCCACTCCGGCTTCGCCGCGTACGTGGCCCGGAAGTAGTCCGCCAGCTTCAGCTTCGACGCCGCCGCCTCGTCCACCACCACCGTCGCGTGCGGGTGCAGCTGGAGCGCCGACGCGGGCACGATCGAGGCGACCGGGCCCTCCACCGTCTGGGCGACGGCCTCCGCCTTGCCCTCCCCGGTGGCCAGCAGGATCGGGTGCCGGGCGTCCAAAATCGTCCCGATGCCCTGCGTGATCACGTGGTGCGGCACCTGCTCGATGTCGTCGTCGAAGAAGCGCGCGTTGTCCACCCGGGTCTGCTCGGTCAGCGTCTTGATCCGGGTGCGCGAGGCGAGCGAGGAGCACGGCTCGTTGAAGCCGATGTGCCCGTCGGTACCGATGCCCAGCAGCTGGAGGTCCACGCCGCCCGCCTCCGCCAGCGCCCGGTCGTACGCCTCGCAGGCCGCCTGGACGTCCTCGGCCGCACCGTCGGGGCCCATGAAGGAGGACTCGGAGAGCCCGAGCGGCTCGACGACCTCGCGCAGCACCACGGAGCGGTACGACTCGGAGTGTCCCACGGGCAGCCCGACGTACTCGTCGAGCTGGCAGATCCGGGCGCGCGAGGCGTCGACCGCGCCGGAGGCGACCTTCGACGCGAGCGCGCGGTAGATGGGCAGCGGGGTCGAGCCGGTGGCAACGCCGAGCAGGGCGTCGGGCTTGCGGCGGAGCAGCGCGGCGATGGCCTCCGCGATCAGTTCGCCGCCTGCCGTGGCGTCCGGGACGATGACAACTTCCACGCTGTGCCTGCCGATCTGACTAGAGGAGGTGGTATAGACCAATCAAACTCCAATTTAGCAGAATCGGGCAGCCGTACGGAGAGGAGTCCACGCACCGGCGGCCCCCTGTCCGCCCGTCTCCCCGCATGCTCCGGTCCGCTGGCGGCGCGCGGAATTGCCTGGTCGACTTGTCCGGTACGGCGACACCGCAGCCGACAGTGCAGGGAGGCCCCCATGTCCGCCACCTTTCCGGCCGACCCGGGCAACCAGGGCGACCGGCCGGGCCGCATCATGTCCGGCGAGATGGCCGAGCAGCCCGCGATGCTGCGCCGCATCCTCGACCGGGGCGCGCCCCGCATCCGCGAGGTCGCGGCCGAGATCGCCGCCCGGAAGCCCCGCTTCGTCCTGCTCACCGCCCGGGGCACGTCGGACAACGCGGCCCTGTACGCCAAGTACCTGCTGGAGGTCCGCCGCGGCCTGCCCTGCGGTCTCGCCTCGATGTCCACGACGACGGCCTACGGCGCCCGGCCGGACCTGCGGGACGTCCTGGTGATCACCGTCAGCCAGTCGGGCGGCTCACCGGACCTGGTGGCCTCCACGCGGGCCGCCCGGGAGGCCGGGGCGGTCACCCTCGCGGTCACGAACAACCCCGACTCCGCCCTCGCCGCGGTGTCCGAGTACCACATCGACATCCTGGCCGGCCCGGAGAAGGCGCTCCCGGCCACCAAGACCTACACCGCCTCCCTGCTCTGCCTGTACCTCTTCGTGGAGGGCCTGGGCGGCCGGGACGGCACCGAAGCCGCCGCGGGCCTGCCCGACCTCGCCGGCGCGATCCTGGGCCGCCGGGCCGAGGTCAAGGCGCTGGCCTCCCGCTACCGCTTCGCCGAACGCATGGTGATCACCTCGCGCGGCTACGGCTATCCGACGGCCAAGGAGGCGGCGCTGAAGCTCATGGAGACCAGCTACATCCCCGCTCTCTCCTACTCCGGGGCGGACCTGCTGCACGGTCCGCTGGCGATGGTCGACAACATCTCCCCGGTGATCGCCGTGGTCACCGACGGCCGGGGCGGCGAGGCCCTCCAGCCGGTGCTGGACCGGCTGCGCGGCCGCGGCGCGGATCTCTTCGTGGTCGGCCCCAAGGCCCAGGTGGAGGCGGCGTCGGCCGGCTTCTCGCTGCCCACGGCGGGCGTCCCGGAGGAGCTGCAGCCGATCCTGGAGATCCTGCCGCTGCAGATGCTCGCGTACGAGGTGACGATCGCCCGGGGGCAGGACCCGGACGCGCCCCGAGCCCTGGCGAAGGTGACCGAGACCCGCTGACGGCAGCCGGTCGCCCCCAGAAACACCCGCGGGCCGCGGCGCCGGGGCGGGACCCTCAGCCCGCCCGGCACCGCAGCCCGGAGCTACCTGGCCGGCGGTGTGCGGTGCCCCCGGCCACTGGAGGCACCGGCGCGGTCAGGGCAGAGAGCGCCGGGTGCCTCGGTCCACTCTCCTGTGCGGGGAGAGCGGAGGTCTTGATGAACATTGTGGACTAGACCAATACCCGTGTCCATCCGTGTGCACGACATTCTCGGGCCGCCCGCCGCGCCTGTCCATCGTCCTGCCTTCCGCACGGCTCACCGGCCCCGGTGGTTCGAACGCCTCCGGCAACCCCGGGTACGCTCCCCAGGTGCCCTCCATGAACGACCTCGTCCGCCAGCACACCGCTCTGAGCGACACCGACCTCGAGTGGCTCCATCTGCTGGTCTCGGAGTGGCAGCTGCTCTCCGACCTGTCCTTCGCCGACCTCGTGCTGTGGGTGCCCACCCGCGACGGCACGCGCTACGTCTCCGTCGCCCAGATGCGCCCCAACACCGGGCCCACCTCCTACCAGGACGACATGGTCGGCCACCTGGTGCCGCGGGGCCGCCGCCCGCTGCTCGACGCGGCCCTGGACGAGGGCCGGATCGTGCGCGAGGGCGACCCGGAGTGGCGTGAGGAGGTGCCCGTACGGGTCGAGTCCATCCCCGTACGCCGTGACGGGCGGGTGCTCGGCGTCATCGCCCGCAACACCAACCTGCTCACCGTGCGCACCCCTTCCCGGCTGGAGCTCACCTACCTCCAGTCCGCATCCGACCTGGCCCAGATGATCGCGGCCGGGTCCTTCCCCTTCCCCGGCCAGCAGGTCGAGATGGATGCATCCCCGCGCGTGGGTGACGGCCTGATCCGGCTCGACGCCGACGGGATCGTCCAGTACGCCAGCCCCAACGGCCTCTCCGCCTACCACCGTCTCGGTCTCGCCTCCGACCTGGTCGGCCACCACCTCGGCACCGTCACCGCCGAACTGGCCCCGTCGCGGGGGCCGGTGGACGAGGCGCTGGTCAAGGTGGCCAGCGGTTACGCGCCCCGCGAGTTCGAGGTGGAGGGAGCGGGCGGGGTGATCCAGCTGCGGGCCATCCCGCTCAAGCCCAAGGGCGTCCGGATCGGCTCCCTCGTCCTGCTCCGGGACGTCACCGAACTGCGCCGCCGTGAGCGCGAGTTGATCACCAAGGACGCGACCATCCGGGAGATCCACCACCGGGTGAAGAACAACCTCCAGACGGTGGCCGCCCTGTTGCGCCTCCAGTCCCGCCGGATGGACTCCGAACAGGGCCGCGAGGCCCTCAACGAGGCGGTCCGGCGCGTCGGTTCGATCGCCATCGTCCATGAGACGCTGTCCCAGAACCTGGACGAGCGGGTCGAGTTCGACGAGATCGCCGACCGGGTCATCGCGATGGTGGCGGAGATCTCCCCGGGCAAGGTGACCTGCCGGCGCACCGGACGTTTCGGCATCCTCGACGCCGAGGTCGCCACCCCGCTCTCCATGGTCCTGACCGAGGTGCTGCAGAACGCCCTGGAGCACGCCTTCGCCCTGGCCGACCACGGCACGGTCGAGGTCTCCGCGGTGCGGGGCGGATCGTCCGCCGAGGGGCGGTTGCTGATCACCGTCACCGATGACGGGCGCGGTCTGCCCGAGGGGTTCGACCCGAAGCAGGCCGGCAACCTCGGGCTCCAGATCGTACGGACGCTGGTGGAGGGGGAGTTGGGCGGCACGTTCGGCATGGTCCCGGCCCCCGGGCGCGGCACCCAGGTGGTGCTGGACCTTCCGGTGCAGGGCGTGAAGTAGCCGGGTGCCGCGACGCCGAGCGCCGTGACGCCGAGCGCACACGGCCGGGCGCCGGGCGCACGCGGCGGACTTCCGGGCGCACACGCCGGAGCGGGCCCGGACCGTGGTGACGGTCCGGGCCCGCTCGGTGATGCTCACGTTGCGATGCGCTTCGGGGTACTGCGCGCTGCGACTCGAAGGCGGGGCTGTGCGTACGCTCTGTACGCGCCGCCGGGCTGAGGCTTGGTGCGGGGGTCGCTCAGGCGCTGGCGTTACGCGCCCGGTTGCGAGCGGCGCGGCGCTTCATCGCGCGGCGCTCGTCCTCGCTGAGGCCACCCCAGACGCCGGAGTCCTGGCCGGACTCGAGCGCCCACTGCAGGCACTGCTCCATGACGGGGCAGCGGCGGCAGACAGCCTTGGCTTCCTCGATCTGCAGCAGCGCAGGACCGGTGTTGCCGATGGGGAAGAACAGCTCGGGGTCTTCCTCACGACAAACGGCGTTGTGACGCCAGTCCATGGCTGCTACCTCTCCTTGGTATTACACGCTTGTTGCTTGTGAATGTGAACGCTTTCACGAATCCCCCCGCAGATGACGGGCCGACCCCCAGGTGAACTGGGTGTGGTCTGTGATGGTGAGGAGGGGTTCTGGCTCTCAGTGGAGGCCGGTGTTGCGGGCCGTCCCGATCGCCATGAAGAGATTCCCAAACCTCAGCGACGGATACAACCCCTTCTGGAAAGTTTTTTTTGATTCCTCGGTGTCGACTAGGTCACAGGCGCACTTCTTGGGGGTGGGACCCAGTCCAAACGTTCGAGTTAAAGGACTTTCGGCCCTTCCACTCACACAATCACACGCAGTGCACGGCGTACGCCTGTGAACGTCACGCTCGTACGCAGTCCCAGGTGGTCACCGTCCATCTGGAAGGGCAGTGGGACCTTTGAATGCAAGGTGAAGTCCGTGAGGTCATGCCGTGAAACGGCGTGCTTCCCGCGCGGCCCCTTCTCGGGGCTCGAAGTGAGCAGCTGGGTGCCGTAGAGAGCCACCGCCGGGGTGGACAGACGCTTCAGTCCGAGCACGTCCAGCGCGGTGTCGAAGGAGGCCTTCGGCGAGGCGTAGACCGGGCGATTGCCCAGGTAGGTCCAGGGGGCGGTGTTGCAGATTATGGAGAGCGCGAGGTCGGTCACCGGGTCCTGGCCGGGCACGTCGAGCGTGATCGTCCCGTGCCGGCGGTGGGCCTCGTTCAGGAACTGCCGCACCACCTGGCGTACGTACAGGGCGTGCGTCGAACGCTTGCCGCCCTCGCGTTTCTGTTCGACCCGGCCCACGACTCCGGCGTCGAACCCCAGTCCGGCACAGAAAGTGAACCAGCGTTCGGGCACGGACTCGTCCTCGGTGCCCGGGGTGCCGGCGGCCAGGCCCAGCCCGACCGTGCGTTCGGTCCGGTTCTCCAGGGCGTCCAGGATCGCGCCGGTCGCCTCCACCGCGTCGTTCGGCAGCCCCAGGGCACGCGCGAAGACGTTGGTGGAGCCACCGGGGACCACGGCCAGCTTCGGGAGGTTGTCCACGTCCGGACCCCGGTGCAGCAGCCCGTTCACGACCTCGTTCACCGTGCCGTCACCGCCGAGGGCGACCACCAGGTCGATGTCGTCGCTGTCCGCGGCCCGCCGCCCCAGGTCCCGCGCGTGCCCCCGGTACTCCGTGGTCACCGCCTCCAGCTTCATCTCGCTGGCCAGTGCGTGGATGAGCACGTCACGGGTGCGGGCACTGGTGGTGGTAGCAGCTGGATTGACCACGAGGAGTGCGCGCATGACGGCCAGCCTACCCACCGGGCGGTCCGAGACCTGTAGGGCCTCCCTGGCCCCGGTTCGCTGCGCTCGGAGGTGGTCACGGAGCGTGATGTCCGGGCCCGGTGCGCCGCCGAACGGGTGCGGCTCCCGCACACCCCGGCTTCACTTCCGGGCGCCGGGGATGCCAACCTGAAAGGCGTGAGCACTCAGCAGACACCGTCCACGCCGCCGTCCGCCACCGTGGAGCGCCCGACCAGGATCACCGTCCTCGCCGGGGTCAACGCCCTCGAAGGCGTGGCTCTCGCCGTCGGCGGGGTCTGCCTGCTGGTCATGGGCCTGCTCGGGAAGCTGGAAAGCACGCAGCAGGCGGAGACGGTCGGGATCACGCTGGTCGCGCTCGGCGCCATCCCGCTGATCGCCGCCCGCGGACTGCTGCTGCTGCGCAGCTGGAGCCGGGGCCCCGCGCTCATCACCCAGATCATGGCGCTGCCGGTGGCCTGGACGCTGCTGCGCTCGCAGGGCGCGCTGATCCCCACCGGGATCGTTCTCGCGGTGGTCGCCGTCACCGGACTCGTGCTCGTCCTGAACCCGGCGACCACGAAGGACCTGGGCATCCGACGCGGGCCGGGGACGACCCCCGGCGCCTGAGCCCGGCCGCCCCGCGCCGGGCTCACTCCTCGACGAGCAACCGCTCACGGAGCTGCGCCAGGGTGCGGGCCAGCAGCCGCGAGACGTGCATCTGGGAGATGCCGACCTCCTGGGCGATCTGCGACTGGGTCATGTTCCCGAAGAAGCGCAGCAGCAGGATCCGCTTCTCGCGCGGCGGCAGGTCCTCCAGGAGCGGCTTGAGCGACTCCCGGTACTCCACCCCCTCCAGCGCCTCGTCCTCGGACCCCAGCGTGTCCGCCACGGCCGGCGACTCGTCGTCCGTGTCCGGCACGTCCAGTGAGAGCGTGCTGTACGCGTTGGCCGACTCCAGGCCCTCCAGCACCTCCTCCTCGGAGATGCCGAGCCGCTCCGCCAGTTCGTGCACGGTCGGCGAACGGCCGTGCTGCTGGGAGAGCTCCGCGGTGGCCGTGGTCAGCGACAGACGCAGCTCCTGGAGGCGGCGCGGCACCCGCACCGCCCAGCCCTTGTCCCGGAAGTGGCGCTTGATCTCGCCGACCACCGTGGGGGTGGCGTACGTGGAGAACTCCACCCCCCGGTCCGGGTCGAACCGGTCCACGGACTTGATCAGCCCGATCGTGGCGACCTGCGTGAGGTCGTCCAGGGGCTCCCCGCGATTGCGGAAGCGGCGGGCCAGATGCTCCACCAGCGGCAGATGCATGCGCACCAGCCGGTTGCGCAGCTCGGCCTTCTCCGGGGAACCGTCGGGCAGCCCCCGCAGCTCGAAGAACAGGGCCCGGGCCCCGCTGCGGTCGTGTGGATCGTGGTGCCCGTGCTCGCTCATCTGGCCCGCCCGCTCTGCCTGCGACTGCTGCTCCACCGCGACGTCGAAGCCCTCGGGCCCGTCCGCTCCGTCCTCCGGATGCGGCCGGGCCTGCTGCTCCGGGATGCCTGCTGGGCGCACCACCCCGGATCGGATCGTCTCGTCCCGCACAGGACCGTCCCCGTTTCCGTCGCTCACGCCGGCCCGGGGCCGGCGCCGCGCTGTTTGTAGAGGCTGATGCTGACCGTACGGTCGTCCGCGACCGTGGAGTCGACCTTGCCGGCCAGTGCGGAGAGCACCGTCCAGGCGAAGGTGTCGCGCTCGGGCGCCCGGCCGTCGGTGGTGGGCGCCGCCACCGTCACTTCGAGGGAGTCGTCGACGAGACGGAAGACGCAGCTGAGGACGGATCCCGGCACGGCCTGCTGGAGCAGGATCGCGCAGGCCTCGTCGACCGCGATGCGAAGGTCCTCGATCTCGTCGAGAGTGAAGTCCAAACGCGCTGCGAGACCGGCCGTGGCCGTTCGCAGCACCGACAGGTAGGCACCCGCAGCGGGCAGCCGGACTTCCACGAAGTCCTGATTCCCGGGCTCGCCTGCGATCTGGGACACCCTCACCTCCAAGGTGGCACAAACTCTTTCGAGGTTCCGGGAAGGGTGGCCCGGAGCCATGCTGGTCCGTCGACGGTTCTTCGGCTCGGCGACGCTATCGGATCCATGATGCCGTGTCGTACGGACCCCACGCCCCGTCCGTCACTCATGGTAGGCCCATGCGTACGGACAGTGGCTAGGGGTCTGCGGCGTCCAATTGCGAAGAACCGGCGCCGCATTGACGTACCCAGGCGTCAGACGATCGAACCGTCCTCGAAGCACCAGCGCCAGCCCTCACCCGGCTCGAAGCTCCGCATCACCGGGTGACCGGTCGCCCGGAAGTGTCCGGTGGCGTGCCGCAGCGGCGACGAATCGCAGCAGCCGACGTGCCCGCAGGTCAGACAGAGCCGCAGCTGTACGGGGTGGGTGCCCGCCTCCAGGCATTCGGGACACGTCGCGCCGAGCGGCACGGGCTCGGGGCGTGGCAGATCCGCTACATGCGCACACTCGCTCATGATGGGCAGGTTACGACGGATCGAGGACGGTGGGATGGACGCGCTGCCGCTGATCGCCCTGGTCGCCGGGAGTGCGGCGGTGGCCGGCGCGGCCCGCCGCACCCCGGTGCCCGCCCCGCTCGTGCTCGTCGCTGTGGGGCTGGTGGCCGGCTTCTCTCCGGGCATCCCGACGTACCACCTGGACGCCGATGTCGTCCTCCCGCTGCTGCTCCCGCCGTTGCTCCACACGGCGGCCCTGGACAGCTCGTACCTGGATCTGCGGGCCAACATCCGGCCGGTCGCCCTGCTCTCCGTCGGCTACACCCTCTTCGCCACCGTCGCGGTGGGCTGGCTGGCGCACCGGATCATCCCGGACCTGCCGCTGACCGCCGCGCTGGTCCTGGGGGCCGTCGTCGCCCCGCCGGACGCCGTGACGGCCGCCGCGATCGCCCGCCGGGTCGGGCTGCCCGCCCGGGTGACCACGATCCTCCAGGGCGAGTCCCTGGTGAACGACGCGACGGCGATCACCGCCTTCAGGGTGGCGCTGGCCGCGGCGGTGGGGGAGGGGATGAGCTGGGGCGCCGGAATCGGCGAGTTCCTGCTCGCCGCGATCGGCGGGGTCGGGGTCGGCCTGCTGCTCATGGTGCCGCTGCACTGGCTGCGCACCCACCTGAAGGAAGCGCTCCTCCAGAACACGCTGTCCCTCCTGATCCCCTTCGTCGCGTACGCGGCGGCCGAACGGGTGCACGCCTCCGGTGTCCTCGCCGTGGTCGTCGTCGCCCTCTACCTGGGCCACCGCTCCTGGCAGGTCGACTTCGCCACCCGCCTCCAGGAAGCCGCCGTCTGGAAGATGGTGGCGTTCATCCTGGAGTCCGCGGTGTTCGCGCTGATCGGCCTCCAGCTGCCGTTCGTCCTGAAGGAACTCGGCCCGTTCGGCGTCCGGGAAGCCGTCGGGTACGCCGCCGCGGTCTTCCTGGCCGTCGTCGTGGTCCGCTTCGTCTGGGTCTACCCGGCCACCTACCTGCCCCGGTGGCTCTCGCGGCGGGTGAGGGAACGCGAGCCCGGGACCGACTGGACCGCGCCGCTCATCGTCGGCTGGGCGGGGATGCGCGGGGTCGTCTCGCTCGCCGTCGCGTTCTCCATCCCCCTGGCCGCCCAGGACGGCTCCCCCTTCCCGGCCCGCAACCTGGTGCTGTTCCTGACCTTCACCACCGTCATCGGGACACTGGTGATCCAGGGCCTGACCCTGCCCCTCCTCGTCCGCGTGCTGAAGCTGCCGCACCCCGACCCGCAGACCGTCACGCTCATCGAGGCACAGGCCCAGAACGAGGCGTCCGAGGCGGCCGAGGCCCGGCTGCGGGAGCTGCTGGAGGACCCGCACAACAGCCTCCCGCCGCCGCTGGCCGACCGCCTGCGCAGCGTGCTGGAGCGCCGCCGCAACGCCGTCTGGGAGCGGCTGGGGGCCGCCGACCCGGTCACCGGGGAGTCGGCGGACGACACCTACCGGCGGCTCTCGCGGGAGATGATCGAGGCCGAACGCGCGGTCTTCGTCCGGCTCCGGGACGAGCGGCGGATCGACGACGAGATGATGCGCACGCTGCTGCGCCGGCTGGACCTGGAGGAGGCGGCCGCCTACCGGGAGACGGACGGCTCCTGAGGCGGCCCGTCCGGGGCGCCGGTGATCACGGCGGCCACGCGGGTGCCCGGCGCGAACGCCCCCTCCCCGGCCAGCGCGGTCAGCGCGAACAGCAGCTTGGCGACGTAGACCCGCTCGACGGGCAGCCCGTGCCGCTCCTCGAAGCCGTCGGCGAAGGCGTCCAGTTCCGGGGTCGTACGGGCGTAGCCGCCGAAGACGAAGCGCTCCTCCAGTGCCCAGTCACCGGCCGGGCCGCCGAACGCCTCACGCTGGAGCCGCGCCACCTCCCCGGCCAGGAAGCCGCCGCCGACCACCGGCACGCCGAGCGCCCGCTGCCCCGGACCCAGCCCGGCGGCGAGCCCGGCCAGGGTGCCGCCGGTCCCGCAGGCCACGGCCGCCACGTCCACCTCTCCGGCCAGCTCGCGCCCCAGCGCCGTACAGCCCCGTGCGGCCGGCGCGTTGCTGCCGCCCTCCGGGATGACCTCCACGTCCCCGAACCGGCTCAGCAGCCCGCCCAGGACCTCGGGCGAGGTCTTCGCCCGGTACGTCGCACGGTCCACGAAGTGCAGCCGCATCCCGTCGGCCGCGCATTGGGCCAGCGAGGGGTTGAGCGGCCGGTGCGCCAGCTCGTCGCCGCGGACGACACCGACGGTCCCGAAGCCCAGCAGCCGCCCGGCCGCCGCGGTGGCCCGGAGATGGTTGGAGTACGCACCGCCGAACGTGAGCACGGTGCGCCCGGCGGCGGCCTCCAGGTTGAGGGCGAGTTTGCGCCACTTGTTGCCCGGCAGATCGGGGTGGATCAGGTCGTCCCGCTTGAGGAGGAGCCGCACCCCGCGGCGGGCGAAGCGCTCGTCCTGGACCTCCCGCAAGGGGGAGGGGAGCCGGGGTCGCAGAAGGGCGCCGGGGCCGTGCGGGCCGGGGTGCGGGGTGGTCACCCGCTCATTGTCGCCTGCCCGTCCCGGCGGCGGTTCAGGAGGAGGCCAGCCAGAGGTCCGGGCCGAACACTTCGTAGTGGATGTCGGCCGGCCGTACCCCCGCCTCCAGCAGTCGGCCCCGGACGGACCGCATGAAGGGGAGCGGGCCGCACAGGTAGGCGTGCGTTCCCGGCCGTACGGTGATGCCGTCCAGGTCGACGAGGCCGGTGCGGTTCGCCGGGTGGCCGGGCTCCGGGGCCTCGTACCAGAAGTGCGCCTCGGCGTCCGCGAGCTTCTCCGTCAGCCGCATGTGGTCGGTGCGCAGCGCGTGGGCGGCCGGTGCGCGGTCGCCGTGCACGACGGTGACCGGGCCCCGGTGCCCCTCCTGGACGAGGTGCTCCAGCATCGACAGCACGGGCGTGCAGCCGATGCCCGCCGAGGCCAGCAGCAGGGGCGCGTCCAGGTGGTCCAGCACCAGGTCCCCGTAGGGCGCGGAGATGCGCAGCAGGTCGCCCGTGCGGACGTGCTCGTGCAGGTGCCGGGAGACCTCGCCGTCCGGCGAGCCCTGGCCGCGCAGGCGCTTCACGGTGATCGACCGCAGCCGGGAGCCGGGTGCGCGGGAGAGGCTGTACTGGCGTATCTGGCGGGCCCCGTCCGGGAGTTCGACCTGGACGGAGACGTACTGGCCGGGCCGGAAGGCAGGCGGGGGCGTGTCCTGGGCGGGGTGCAGCAGGAACGTGGTGACGTCCTCGGTCTCCTCGACCCGGGCGGCCACCTCCCAGGTGTTCCAGACATCACCGGCCAGGACGCCCTGCTGGGCGTAAAGGCGCTTCTCGACGGCGATCAGGGAGCCCGCCATCAGCCAGTAGACCTCGTCCCAGGCGGCGGCGACCTGAGGGGTGACCGCGTCGCCCAGGGCGTCGGCGATGGCCGCGAACAGATGGGTGTGCACCACCTCGTACTGCTCCGGGGCCACTCCGAGCGAGGCGTGCTTGTGGGCGATCCGCTCCAGCAGCACGTCGGGCCGGGTGCCGGGCCGCTCGACCAGTGCGGTCGCGAACGCGGCGATGGATCCGGCCAGAGCCCTGCGCTGGTCGCCCGACGCCTGGTTGCCCCGGTTGAACAGGTCCCGCAGCAGCTCGGGGTGGGCGGTGAACAGCTTCTCGTAGAAGAGGTCCGCGATGTCCCCGATGGCCGCCCCGACGACGGGGAGGGTGGCGCGGACGGTGTCGGTGGACCGGTCGGAGAGCATGCGGACTCCTTTTATTGGAATGCTGGATGCGTATTTAAGGGCGGGTGGAGGTGCGCCCGGTGCGCGGGTGTGTTCGAGGGGTGGGTCCCGGGTGAGGGTCAGTCGGGCGGCGGGCCGCTGCCGATGCCGAGCAGCAGCGGGCCGGTGGGGGAGGTGACGAGATCGGCCACGGCGATCGGGTCCAGTGCCGCGTAGAAGGCCTCCTGGGCTCCGCGCAGCGCCCCGCGCAGCCGGCAGGCGGAGCGGAGCGGGCAGGGGGTGTCGCCCTCGCACTCGACGACCTCCTCCGGCCCCTCCAGCTCCCGCACCAGCGAGCCGATCGGCGCGGAGTGGCCGGCCGGGGTCAGGGTGAGCCCGCCGCCCCGGCCGCGCCGGGCGTCGAGGAGGCCGAGGTGCTGGAGCCGGGCGACGACCTTCGCGGCGTGGGTGTACGGGACCCGCATGGCGGACGCCACCTCGCGGGTGGTCGGCGCTTCCCCGTCCTCGGTGACGGCGAGCCGCATGAGGACGCGGAGTGCCACGTCGGTGAATCTCGTCAGCCGCATGGGCTCACCGTAGATAAGTTGCACCAGGGATGCAAATTATGGGTGTGGTGAGACGAAGGGGCTCAACATGCCCCGCCTGAAGGTGGATTAGTCACACTCTTTTGTGTAATGGCGGCCGCCCCCTTCCTGCTGAAAGTCTTTCCTCGCAGGTCAGCCCATGATCGAGAGGACGTCAGATGTCCGTTGGTGAAGAGGTTCGCGACACGCAGGCGCCGCCGCAGCAGAGTCTGGGGACGGCGGCTGCGAGGAACCTCGCGACGACCACCAAGTCCGCGCCGCAGATGCAGGAGATCACCTCGCGGTGGCTGCTGAAGATGCTGCCGTGGGTGCAGGTACAGGGCGGTACGTACCGGGTGAACCGTCGGCTCAGCTATTCGGTCGGTGACGGCCGGGTGACCTTCGTCCAGACCGGGGACCGGGTGGCCGTGATCCCCGCCGAACTGGGGGAGCTCCCCGCTCTGCGCAACTTCGCCGACGAGGAGGTCCTCGCCGAGCTCGCCCGCAGGTGCGAGCAGCGGGACGTGGCCGCGGGGGAGGTGCTCGCCGCCTCGGGGGACGCGGCGGACCGGGTCTATCTGCTGGCGCACGGCAAGGTCGAGAAGATCGGATCCGGCCCCTACGGGGACGAGACGGAGCTGGGCGTCCTCGCCGACGGTGCGTACTTCGGCGACCAGAGCCTGGTCGACGGCGACGCCGTCTGGGAGTACACGGCCCGCGCGGTCACCCCGTGCACACTCCTCACCCTGAGCCGGGCCGACGTGTACAACCTCGCGGAGCGCGCCGATTCGCTGCGCGGCCACCTCGCCGGACTCCTCTCCATCCCGCATCAGCGGACCAACCCCTACGGCGAGGCGGCGATCGACCTCTCCGCCGGCCACGTGGGCGAGGCGGTCGTCCCGCACACCTTCGTCGACTACGAGGCCGCGCCGCGCGAGTACGAGCTGAGCGTCGCCCAGACCGTGCTGAAGGTCCACAGCAGGGTGGCCGACCTCTACAACCAGCCGATGAACCAGACCGAGCAGCAGTTGCGGCTCACGGTCGAGGCGCTCCGCGAGCGCCAGGAGCACGAGCTGATCAACAACAGGGAGTTCGGCCTCCTCCACAACTGCGACTACGGGCAGCGGCTCCAGCCGCACGACGGGGTGCCCAGCCCGGACGACATGGACGAACTGCTCTCGCGCCGCCGCGGCTCGAAGCTCTTCCTCGCCCACCCGAGGGCCATCGCCGCCTTCGGCCGCGAGTGCAACCGGCGCGGACTCGTCCCCGAGAGCGTCGACATCGGCGGTCACCACGTGCCCGCCTGGCGCGGGGTGCCGATCTTCCCGTCCAACAAGATCCCCGTCACCGACGCCCGCACCACGTCCATCATCTGCATGAGGACCGGCGAGTCGGAGCAGGGCGTCATCGGCCTCCAGCAGACCGGCATCCCCGACGAGATCGAGCCGAGCCTCTCGGTCCGCTTCATGGGCATCGACGAGCAGGCGATCATCTCCTACCTCGTGACGGCGTACTACTCCGCCGCCATCCTGGTACCGGACGCCCTCGGAGTGCTGGAGAACGTCGAGGTCAGCCGCTGGCGCTGACCCCGCGTCACCCCGGGGGTCCGGACGGCCGCCGCCCGGACGCCCGGGTCCGCACCCACCGCCTCGCCCCAGGGAGTTGACCGTGACCATGACCAGTACGGACGCAGCGACGGAAGGGCACGAGGCCGCGGCGCTCCTGGAGCGCACCCGCGCCGTCGTCGACCCGCACCTGCGAGCCGCCGTGGAGTCGCTGCCCGGCGGCATACGCCGGATCGCGATGTACCACTTCGGCTGGCAGAACGCCGACGGAACCCCGGCCGCCGGCCAGGCCGGAAAGGCCATCCGGCCGGCCCTCGTGCTGGCCGCCGCCCGCGCGCTGGGCGGCGATCCGGAGCGGGCTGTCCGGGCCGCCGTCGCCGTCGAACTCGCCCACAACTTCACCCTGCTCCACGACGACGTCATCGACGAGGACACCACCCGCAGGCACCGGCCCACCGCCTGGGCGGTCTTCGGCATCCCGGACGCCATCATTACCGGCGACGCCATGCTCGCCCTCGCCCAGCGGCTGCTGGCCGAGGACGCGCACCCGGCCGCCGCGTCCGCCGTCGCCCGGCTCTCCACCTGTGTCGTCGAGCTGTGCGCGGGCCAGCAGGCGGACTGCGCCTTCGAGGAGCGCGGCCCCGACGAGGTGACCCTCGACGAGTGCCTCACCATGGCGACCGCCAAGACGGGGGCCCTGCTCGGCTGCGCGTGCGCGCTCGGCGCCCTCTACGCCGGGGCGGAGGACCGGGCGGTCCGCGCGATGGACGGCTTCGGGCGGGAGGCGGGGCTCTCGTTCCAGCTCATCGACGACCTGATCGGCATCTGGGGCGACCCCGACCGCACCGGCAAGCCCGTCGGGGCCGACCTGGCCGCCCACAAGAAGTCCCTGCCCGTCGTCGCCGCCCTGACCTCGGGCACCCCGGCCGCCGGGGAGCTGGCCGCGCTCTACCAGGGGCCCATGAACACCGCCGCCGAGGTGAGCAGGGCGGCCGACGCGGTGGACCGGGCCGGGGGGCGGGACTGGGCGCAGGCCAGTGCGGCCGACCGGATGGCCCGAGCGGTCCACCACCTGTCCCGGGCGGTCCCCGATCCGAGCGCCGCCGGCGACCTGCTGGCCCTGGCCGAATTCGTCACCCGACGGACCAGCTGACCCACCTCGGGTCACCGTCAACGCCCCGTCAACTCTAGTATTCCGGAGGTCGGTTGAAGGAAGGCAGCGGAGAGGTGGCGGCCCGGCATGGGGATACGGATCCGGCAGGCGGAGCAGGATGACCGGGAGCTCGTCGTCGCGGTCATGGAGGAGGCCTTCCACGACGACCCGGTCAGCGGCTGGGTGTTCCCCGACGAGGAGCACCGGCGCGCGGTGCACGGGAGGTTCCTCGGCGTCTTCGTCGACGCCGCCCTCGCCGAGGGCCGTATCGACATCGCCGAGGACGCGGCGGCGGTCGCCCTGTGGCTGCCGGTGCCCGCCGGGGCCCCGGAGGGGGAGGACCCCATGCCCGCCCTGATGCGGCAGACCGCCGATCCGGACAACGAGCGCTGCGAACTGGTGGGCAGGCTCACCGGGGTGGTGCACCCGCACGACCGTGCGCACGCCTACCTGCTGATGATCGGCGTCCGTCCCGGCCGTCAGGGGGAGGGCATCGGGGCGGAGCTCGTGGGGGCGGAGCTGGAGCGCTGCGACCGGGAGGGGCTGCCGGCCTATCTGGAGGCGAGCAGCGCCCGGAGCCGGGCCCTGTACGAACGGCTCGGATTCCGCCTCCTCGGACGCGCGCTCGAACTGCCGGACGGGCCGCCGATGTACCCCATGTGGCGTGAGCCCCGCATGGGTTGACGCCCGGCGGAAGACGGCGCGAAGGCGAGGTGAGGGCGGTGCGGAAGCCGCCCGGAACAGGGGCTACAGTCCCTCCCCATGACACATGAGTCGTGGACCGGCTGGTACCGGGACACCAAGGGTTCCGACGCCGCCGTCCTCACCGCGGACGGACAGCGGATCCGGATCCGGATCAGAGGGGCCGACTTCGAGGGCGAGAGCTTCGACGGCCTGCGGCCCGTCGCGGGCGTACCGCCGCAGGACGGGACGTTCGGTCTCCGGGACGGCGCGCTCACCGACTGCGTGCTGGAGTGGGACCGGCCGCTGCCCGTCCTCGTCGCGGGAGCACCCCGCCACGCGACCCTCACGTGCCTGCTCTCCCTGCGCCGGGCCGACCCGGATCTCCACCTCGCTCTCCATCTGGACGGAGCGGTGTACGAATCGGCCCGCGCCGAGCGCGACTTCGCCGCGGCCCTGGCCGCCGTCCAGCGGATCCTGCCGGACGACGTCAGCCTCCAGGCCCCTGTCGCCTGGCCCGGAGCGGCCTGACCCGGAAGAGTCCCGTCGCCGGTACTCCGCCTCCGTCGCCGCTTCCGCTGCCACCGCAGCCGTCGTGTGCGCCGTTGCCGTCGCCGGTGCCCTGCCGTCGCCCGTGTCCTGCCGCTACCGGCGAACCGCCCGCCTCCGCCCCGTACCGCGTCCCGGTACGGGGCGGCCGTGCGTCCCCCCGTCGTCCCTCGCCGCCCGCTGGAGTCCGCCGCCTCTCCCGTTCTTCCGTTGTCTCCGCCCCATTGTTCTACTAGCATGCGAACAACGGAGGTTTTCCATGGCAAGCAAGAACCTTGGCCGCGTCACTCTCGCCGCCCTGCCCTTTGTCCTCGCGCTCCTCGTCGACCTCACGCTCTACGCCGCCGTCGCGGACCGGCTGCCCGACCGGCCGGCCGTCCACTTCGACGCCGGCGGGTCCCCCGACGGACACCTCGGCTCCACCGCCTACCTGCTCTGCGCGCTGTCCTCGTTGCTGGTGCTCGGCGGGCTGTGGGCCTTCATCGCGGTCAAGGGCAGGCTCCACGGCCGCGCCCACCGGTGGCTGATCGGGGGAGGCTTCGCCGTGGCCGCATTCCTCGGCTATCTGCTGATCGCCGTCCTGCTCGTCAACGTGGACGTCCCCGACGGCGGTTCGCCCGAGGGGTTCCCGCTCCGGCACATCGCGGCGGCCCTCGGCGCGGCCGCACTTGCCGGAGCCCTCGGTCTGCTGCTGTCGCGGCTGGCGCCCGTGCCCGAGGACCCGCGCGGCCCGGACCCGGCGGCCCGGAAGAGGATCGTGCTGGCCGACGGCGAGGTGGCCACCTGGGGGCGCGGCATCGGCGCCTGGTGGGCCCCCGTCGCCGCCGTGGCGCTGCTGGCGGCCGGTGCCGCCGTCGGGCGGGAGCAGAGCTGGTTGATCGGGGCGCCGCTGATGCTGCTCGCCCTGGTGACCGGAACCTTCTGCCGCCCCCACGTCACCGTCGACCGGCGCGGACTCACCGTCTCCGGCCTGCTGCCCCGGCCCCGGGTGCGGGTGCCGCTGGAGCGGATGGAGGCCGCGGACAGCCGACCGGTCAACGCCCTCGCGGAGTACGGCGGCTGGGGCTACCGCATCCGCCCCGAACGCAGTGGCGTCATCACCCGTTCGGGCGAGGCCATCGTCGTCAGCCTGACGAGCGGCCGCGAGTTCGCCGTCACCGTCGGGGACTCGGTCACCGGCGCGGCCCTGCTCAACACGCTGCTCGACCGGCAGCGGGCGGGGCGCTGACCATGCTCTTCCGGGTCGATCCCACCTCCACCGTGCCGCTCGGGGACCAGATCGCCGCCTCGGTCCGGCGTGCGGTCGCCGACGGTGCGGTGGCCCCGGGCGAACGGCTGCCCGCCGCCCGTGCGCTCGCCGAATCCCTCGGCGTGAACGTCCACACCGTGCTGCGCGGATACCAGCGGCTGCGGGAGGAAGGACTCATCGAGCTGCGCCGCGGGCGGGGCGCGGCGATCACCGCGGGCGCCTCGCCGCAGCGCGCCCGGCTCCTGGAGAGAGTGCGCGAAGCGGTCGCGGACGCCCGGGACCTGGGCATGACCGAGGACGAGCTGCTGACCCTCGTCCGTAGCGAACTCAACGCCTGAACCCGCCGCCCGAACCAGCCGCGGGACAGCGCGGAGGGCCGCTCCGCGGGACGGAGCGGCCCTCTGTGTAACGCGGCGGGGGGCGGGCCGGCCCCGGGACACGGGACCGGCCTCCTGCTCCCTCGTGGGGAGCCGCACGGTGGTGCGGAACGGGGTGCGGAGCGGTGCCGCGTACGGGTCAGGAGGTCGCGGCGGCGAACCCGTAGCGCCACAGCTGGTCGACCCGGGCGCGCTCGTTGTAGTCCGGCTGCGCGTTGGTGCAGGACGGGCCGGGGCCGCCGCCCGACATCAGCTGGCTGCACGGGCCGGAGTACGTGTCGGGGAGGCCGAGGACGTGCCCGGTCTCGTGGGTGGTGACGCGGGTCGAGTTGTACTGCTGGTTCTGCCGGTAGTCCAGGAAGATGTAGCCGCGGCCGTGCCCGTCGGTGCTCGCGTAGGAGCCTCGGGAGTCGTTGCCCTCGTAGTACCGGAAGTCCGCGTTGGAGCCCTCCTGGAGGCGGACGTTGGAGACCGAGCTGTTCCAGATCTGGGTGCTGCGGGCTATCTGCGTGCGGAAGCTCGGAGCGCTGGACGCGTTGTAGGTGACGGTGACCGCCAGCGCTTCCGGGTTGGCCGCCCGCTTCTTCGCGACCGACTTCATGACCGCGTCGTAGAACGCCTTGTTGGCCGCGGCGTTCTCGCTCGACCCGGTGTAGGCGGCGATGGTCGTGGCGGTGGACGTCGTGGCGGTGGACGTCGTGGGCGTGGCGGGGGCCGGAGCGGCGGTCACGGCGGGTGCGGCGCCCAGCGTCGCCACGAGGCCGAGACCGGCGACTGCGGAGGCGAGAACGGTCCTGAGGTGTCTCATGGGGGGTCTCCTACGGATCCGATGAACCCACGCCGTGGGGGTGCCCTGGGTGCGGGCCCGGCGTGGGGGGCGGTACGGGGAGAGTGTGGTGGAGCGGACGGCCGTCGCGGATGATGTCAAACGGGGATAGGCCCGCCCTATCCCCGGTGACCGAATCCGTGCGGGAGCCCGTCCTGTTGGCCAACACCCGGTGAAATAAGGCCGTTTGTTGGGGTTGCGGCGTCTGGCGTGCGACCGGCGGCGGTCATAGTCTCCGCTGCATGGAGCTGGAGGTGAGACACCTCAGGGCGCTGTGCGCCATCGCCGACGCGGGCAGTCTGCACCAGGCGGCCCGTCGCCTCGGGGTGAGCCAGCCCTCCCTGACCACCCAGCTGCGGCGGATCGAGAACGTGCTCGGCGCCGAACTGTTCCTCCGCGAGCGGACCGGCTGCCGGCCGACCTCCCTGGGCCGGGTCGTCCTGAGCCGGGCCCGCCCCCTCGTCGACGGCATGAACGGACTGGTCGCCGAGGCGCTGGCGGAGGCGGAGGCCGCCCGGCCGCGCGGCTCCCGGCTGCGCATCGGCTCGACCGCGAGCCGCGTCATCGGCGGCTGGCTGCGCCGGCTGCGGGGCGCCCTGCCCGGTACGGACATCTCCCTGCGGGTCGACGTCTCCGCCCACGCGCTGCTGCGCTCGGTTGCGGCGGGCCGCCTGGACGTCGCCTTCGTGCACGAGGTGGAGGGCTCTCCGCTGACGCTGCCGGAGGGCCTGGAGCAGCGCGTGCTCGTGGACCGGGAACCGCAGTTCATCTCCCTCTCCCGCGACCACCCGGCCGCCCACCGCCGGGTGGTGGAGCTCGGGGACCTCGCGGGCGACCCGTGGATGGTCGATCCCACGGTGGACGGCGAGTGGGACGGGGTGCGCCGGGTGCTCGGCGCCGCCGGACTGAACCCGCCGGTCCTGCACGGCGACTACCTCACCGCCGCGTCCCTCGTCGTGCTCGGCGAGGCCGTCGCCCCCTGCCAGCCGACGTCGGGCCCGCGCGACGACATGGTGATCCGCCCCCTGCTGGGGGACCCGCTGGCGGTACGCCTCCTGCTGGTCTCGCGGCCCGGCACGGACATCGAGGTGGTGTACGCGCAGTTGGAGGACGCCTACCGGGACGCGGCGCGACGGGCGAGCGGCTACCACGAGTGGCTGCTGCGCCACCGCTCCCCGCTGGCCCGCACCCCCTGATCCCGCACTCCCTCATCCCGCGCGGCTCCGGTGCCGCTCCGGTGTGCGTGTCGCCCGTTTAAACCGCCCATATGTGCACGGAACGGAGCAAGGGCGGCGTGTCATACAAAACGACAATGCGATGACCATGCATATTGCGCGGCATGGAACAGAAGGCGCGCAGGCGCGGCAACGCAATCCGGGCAGCAGTGACAGTGGCCACGGCCGCGGCGATGGTGGGCGTGCTGGCCCCGGCCGCGGGTGCCGATCCGCTGCCGGGCGGACTGGGACCCTGCCTCGGCAGCTCCTGCCCGCCCAGCTGGAACGACCCCAACAACGGTCCGGTCGTCGGCTTCGACAGCAACATCAACGTCTTCGTCGGCGGGGACTTCCTGGTCCGCGAGGCGGCGGCGGAGGCGGAGGGCAAGGTCGTCACCCTCGGTGAGTTCGACATGAACAAGCGGGAGGGGGTCTCGCAGATCTACAACGTCGGCATCGCGGGCGTCGGTTCGCGGGTGCCGCCGCCGGACGGCTCCGACTATCTGACGACGGGCGGGGACGTCACCATCGCCGACGGCCAGCGCCTCCTCGCCGAGGAGGCCGAGCACTCCGGCCGCGTCGCGTACGCGGGGGACCTCACGGGCACGGTGAACCCCACCACCGCCCCGCGCTTCGACGAGGACGCGGCCGCCCCGTACACCGAGCTGCGCCCGCAGCTCACCGAGGCCAGCCGGTGCTACGCCTACGACGGCGACGAGCACCGGGCGGCTACGGGTACGTGGCAGCAGGTCGGCGACGTCATGACGTTCACCGGCGACGGCACGTCCGCGATCCAGATCTTCGACGTGGACGCGGACCTGGAGTCGGAGACGGGCGGCAACACGGGGTTCGTCTTCAACGGGATCCCCGAGGGGGCGACCGTCCTGGTCAACGTGTACGGCAGCACCCGCAGCGTCGCCACGTTCATGGGCTCGTTCCCCAACGAGGGGCTCCGCGAGAACCTGCTGTGGAACTTCCCGGACGCGACCGCTCTGTCGTTGAGCGGTCCGGCCCAGTTCGAGGGCAGCATCCTGGTCGGCCAGCCGACCAGCTCCACCGTGCTGAGCATGAGCGGCACCAACGGCCGCTTCTACACGGCCGGCTCGCTCACTCACACCTCGCAGGGCCAGTCGGGCGGCCAGGAGATCCACGCGTACCCCTTCGACGGGGACCTGCCGTCGTGCACCCCCGACCCGACGCCGACCCCGACGGACCCCACGCCCACGCCGACGAACCCCACACCGACCCCGACGGATCCGACGCCTACGCCGACGGATCCGACGCCTACGCCGACGGATCCGACGCCTACGCCGACGGATCCGACGCCTACGCCGACGGATCCGACGCCTACGCCGACGGATCCGACGCCTACGCCGACGGATCCGACGCCTACGCCGACGGATCCGACGCCGACCCCGACGGACCCGACGCCGACCCCGACGGACCCCACGCCCACCCCGACCGACCCCACGCCCACCCCCACCGACCCCACCCCGTCCCCCACGGAACCGACCGCGACCCCCACCGAGCCGACGCCGACTCCCAGCCACCACTCGCCGCGCCCCACGCACTCGCCGAGCCACCCGGGTGAGCTGCCCGACACCGGCTCCCGGGGCGGCGAATGGATCATCGGGTCCATCGCGGCAGCGCTGGTGGCCGCAGGCGGTACGGTCCTGGTGGCCACGCGCAGGGCTCGTCGCCGCACCTACTGACCGGCACCGGGCGGCGCCCGATAGCGTGGTTCGATGACCGAACCGCTGCTGCACCTCGCCGAAGCACCTCTGTGGGAGGCGGCCCGGGGGACAGGGACGTACGAGATGTCCACCCGCGGCCGCACCCTTCAGGAGGAGGGCTTCATCCACCTCTCCCTGCCCCGCCAACTCCCCGGTGTGGCCCGGACGCTGTACGGGGACGGGAACGGTGACGGGGTCGCCGGCCAGGGACTCGTGGTCCTGGTCGTCGACCCCGCGCGCCTCCCCGGTCCCGTCCGGTTCGAGGCGATGAAGCCCGGCGGCGAGGAGTTCCCGCACCTGTACGGACCGCTCCCCGTGAGCGCGGTCGTCGAGGTGCGCCCCTTCGACGACTGGTACGACGACCGACGAGAGGAAGACGAACCCCAGTGATCGGCCCCCTCACCGCGGTGACCGGAGCGAGCGGAGCGGTCGGCGGCCGGGTGGCCCGACGGCTGGCCCGCACCGGCGTCCCCGTACGGCTCCTCGGCCGCGACCCCGCCCGGCTGCCCGACGTGCCCGGCGCCGACCACGCGCCCGCCGCACCCTACGGTGACGGGGAGGCGATGCGCCGGGCCCTCGACGGAGCCCACACCCTCTTCCTGGTCTCCGCGCACGAAAGCCCCCACCGGGTCCGCGAGCACACCACCGCGATCGACGCCGCCGTGGCGGTGGGGGTGGAGCGGATCGTGTACGTCTCCTTCCAGGGGGCCGCGCCCGACGCCACGTTCACCTTCGCCCGCGACCACTGGGACACCGAGGCCCACATCCGCACGGCTGGGATCCGCCACACCTTCCTGCGGGACAACTGGTACCTCGCGGGGCTGCCCGCGATGACCGGCACCGACGGCGTCCTGCGCGGCCCCGGCGGCGACGGACGGGTGGCGGCCGTCTCGCACGAGGACATCGCCGACGCGGCGGCGGCCGTACTGCTGGACGAGGGGACCGACCACGACGACCGGGTCCACGACCTCACCGGGCCCGAGGCGTTCACCCTCGCCGAGGCGGCCGACGAGCTGAGCCGGGTCACCGGGCGGCCCGTCGTCTACGTCCCCGAGACCCGGGAGGAGGCCTACGCCTCCCGGGCCGGCTACGGGGCCGAGGACTGGGAGGTGGCCGGCTGGGTCACCTCCTACGAGGCCATCGCCAACGGGGAGCTGGCAGCCGTCTCCGACGCGGTGCCCACCCTCACCGGACGTCCGGCGCAGACCTTCGCCCAGTTCCTGGTGGGGAACCCGGACAGCTACCGCCACCTGCTTCCCGGCGGCTGACCGGCGGGCCCGGCCTGCCTCACCGTCACGGCACTGCTGACCGGCGGGCTCCACCCGGGCTCATCGCCATCCCCACCGCCATCGTCCGGCCGGCGGTCCCTGCCCCGGCTCACCGCCACGGGATGTGCTTCCACGGACTTCCCTCGCTCTCCGTCAGCAGACGGTGGGCGAGGAGGTTCTGGTCGTAGAACGGCCCGTACTCCTCCTCGTCGAACCGCAGCACCCGCCCCAGCGCGTACCCCGCGGAGAACTCCTCCCAGGAGCGGTACGCCGACTTGCTCAGCGCCCCGGCGTACACGACGGCCGCCTCCGCGTCGGCCGGGCCGCAGAACCGCGCCGACAGCCCCCAGCGCGCCAGGTTCACCGCCCGCCCGTAGTCGTACGCCACCGTCGTGCGCACCCGGCCGTCCGCCGGCAGCAGCCCGTCCGCGCGGAACCGGGCCTCGTAACGCACGATCCGGCGCACCAGGTCCTCGATGCCCTTGACCCTGCCCGCGCCGGCCCCGAGGTCCTGGGCGTGCCCGGCGGCGGTCTCCCGCCACAGATCGGCGGAGGGCAGCTCGTCCATCGCCGCCGCCAACTGCTCGCGGACGCGCAGCGCGAAGTCCGGTTCCGGCGGGCTGTTGGTCGCGTCCAGGAGGAAGTCCAGCTGCCGGCGCCACTCCTCGTGGCCGGTGATGCCCCAGGAGTCGCGGAGCTGCTCGCGCTCGTCGACGTACTCGCGGCAGACGGTGCCGATCTCGTTCCACGGCAGGGCGTTCCTGATCGCCAGATGCGCCCCGCACGCCAGCCCGTACGCCAGTGGGCCGTGCAGCGCACCGTGCCGCAGCGCCACGAGGCGGTTGGCGGACCCCCGGTCGTTCTCCGCGTACGCGCGCTGCCACAGGGCCAGGTCGGGCGGGGCGGCGGGCAGCAGCAGCTGACCGGGCGTTCCCACGTTCACGCCCAGCCACACCTGCGGATCGGTCCAGCCGAACTCGGCGACCCACCGCAGCGTGACCCCGCGGAAGACCCAGTCCGGATGCCATGCGGGCAGCATGCCCCGGGTGAGGAGAGGCCGGCAGACGAAACCGGCCGGGTCGACGTGCCGCCGCCAGATCACGGTGTCCGGGTCGGCGTCCACCTCGGCGCGCGGGGCCGGGATGTACAGCTCGGTCCCGGCGAGCGCGGCCAGTTGACCCCGTACGTCGCCGCGCAGGGCGGCCTCGTGGAGGAACTGCTCGGTCTCCGACGGCGGGACCCAGGGGGCGGGGGCCCAGGGCGCGGAGGCGGGGCCGCCGGGGGCCGGGGGAGCGGCGTGCGGGTGAGGGTGCGGGGTCGGAGTCGGAGTCGGGTTCATGGGGTTCATGACCAGGGGAGGTTCGGGTAGGGGCTTGCGGGGGCCTGGGTCAGGGTGCGGTGCTCGGCGAGCGACTGCCGGTACGTGGACTCCGCGGCCTCCGGGCCGTCGTCCTCCGCGCGGTGGACCAGCCGGGCCATGAGGTAGCCGAGGGAGAAGTCCGGCCAGGATCGGTAGGCGCTCCGGGCGAGTTCGCCGAGGCGCAGGACGTCCTGCTCGGCCTCGTACGGATCGGTGTAGCGGGCGCCGAGCGCGAGCCGTACGACGTTGACCGCGCGGCCCAGGTCGAAGGCGGCCAGGGTGTCGACGCGGCCGTCCGGTGCGAGCGCGCCGTCGGCCCGGAGCCTGTCCTCGTACAGGGTGATCCAGTGCGAGGACCGTCCCGCCAGCGCCCGGTCTTCGGCGTCCCGCCCGGTGAACGCCCGGTCCACCGCCTCGGCCCACTCCTGGTGCGTCGGTGTCCGCCCTGTGCGGGCGGCCAGGGTGTGCCGGGTGCGCAGGACGGTTTCCTGGACGCGCCCGACCAGCTGGTTCCTCATCAGCGACGCGAGGCGGTCGCGGTACTCGGCGCGGTGCTGGATGCCCCAGGGGCTGCGCAGCCGGGCCCGGTCGGTCGCATAGTCCTGATAGGCGGCGCCGAGCCGGTTCCAGATGAGGCCGTTGGTGACGGCCAGGTGGGCGCCGAGCGCCAGCCCGTGGGCGAGCGGGCCGTGCAGGGGCCCGCCGCTGTCGGTGAGCAGCGTCCCCCGCTCGGGCCCGCCGGAGCGTTCGGCGGCCTTCAGCCAGGCCTTGAGGCGTCCGGGCCGGGCGTCGACCATCGCCGCGTACGGGGTGCCGTGGTTCACCGCGAGGCGGCGCACGTCGTACGGCCAGGCCCGGGCCAGCTCGCCGAGGCCCACCTCGCGGAAAACCCACTCGGGGTGCCAGTGCGGCAGCATTCCCTGGGTCAGGACCGGCACACAGGTCCGCCGGGTGGCCTCGTCGCGGACGGTGGGCAGCGGGGCCGTCCAGCCGGGGATGTCCGCGTGCAGCCGGGCGACGAGCACGTACAGCCGGGTCCGCGCGAGCAGGTCCACCACGGCCTCGGCGCTCCCGGCCCCGGCGGCGGCAGACAGCGCGTGCTCGATCTCCGTGGGCGCCACCGCGCCACCGCTCACCGTCGCCGCCCCGTTCCCCGTTGTCACGGAGCCGATCCTACGAAACGGGCCCCGCGCCCGGCCCGGGTGGTCAGAGGCCCGCCGGGCGCACCAGCCCCGACTCGTACGCGAACACCGCCGCCTGGGTCCGGTCCCGGAGGCCCAGCTTGACCAGAATGCGGCCCACATGGGTCTTCACCGTCTGCTCGGCCACGATCAGCTGCCGGGCGATCTCGGCGTTCGACAGACCGCCCGCGATCAGCGTCAGCACCTCCGTCTCACGCTCGGTCAGGTCTCCGACCCGCTCCTTGAGCGGCGCGCGCGGCGCCCCGGCCGTCCGGGAGAACTCCACGATCAGCCGCTTGGTGATGTTCGGGGAGAGCAGCGCGTCGCCCGCCGCCACCACCCGGACGGCGCGGGCGAGTTCATCGGCGGAGGCGTCCTTGAGCAGAAATCCGGAGGCGCCCGCGCGCAACGCCTCGTAGACGTACTCGTCGAGATCGAACGTGGTCAGGACGAGCACCTTCACCGTCGAGCCTCCGCGGGAGGTGATCCGCCGGGTCGCCTCGATGCCGCCCAGCTCGGGCATCCGGATGTCCATCAGGACTACGTCCGGGGCGAGTTCGGCGACCTTGTCGATCGCGTCGAGCCCGTGCACGGCCTGGCCGACGACCTCGATGTCCGGCTCGGCGTTGAGCAGCACCGTGAAGCCCTGGCGGACCATCATCTGGTCGTCGGCGATCACGGCGCGGATGGGTGGAGTCATCGGGCTTCCTCGGTCGTCCGGGTGGTCCGTGTGCTGATGGGGAGGATCGCGGTGACTTCCCAGCCGCCGCCGGGAGTCGGTCCGGTCGCCAGCTCACCACCGAGCATCGCCGCGCGCTCGCGCATCCCGAGCAGCCCGTGGCGTACGCCGGGCACGGGAGTGGGGGCGACCGGTCGGTCCGGCGGGGAGTTGACGACCTGGACGGTCAGCCCGGTGGACCGGTGGCCGATCACGACCTCGGCGCTCGCCCCGGGCGCGTGGCGCATCACGTTGCTCAGGGACTCCTGCACGATGCGGTACGCGGACAGCTCGACGCCCGGCGGGAGGGGGCGGCGTTCGCCGGTGGTCCGGAGGGCGACTGCCAGACCGGTCGAGCGCACGGTGGCCACCAGCCCGTCGAGCGCGTCGATGCCGGGCTGCGGCGCGTGCCGGGTGTCGTCGCCCCGTGCGGGGGCGTCCTCCGAACGCAGGACGCCCAGCACCCGGCGCAGCTCGGCGAGGGCTTCGAGAGCGTTCTCGCGGATGCCGGCCAGATTCTGCCGCAGCTCGTCCGTGGGGTGCTCCACCAGGTGTGGGGCGACCTGGGCCTGGATGGAGATCACCGACATGTGGTGGGCGACGACGTCGTGCAGTTCGCGCGCTATCCGGTTGCGCTCCTCCAGCAGAGTGCGCCGGGCCCGCTCCTCGGTGGTCAACTCGGCCTGGACCACAAGGTCCTTACGGGCGAGGCGGAGGCTGCGCAGGGCACTGCCGAGCACGATAGCGGTGGCGAACACGAGCACCGAAGCGGCGACGCCCACATGAGGCAGCGACGGCGTAGGCCGGTCCAGGAACAGCGTCAGCGCCATCGAGAGCACCAGCGCGGCCACCGCCCGGCGCGGCCGCACGCGCAGCGCCAGCAGGAACAGGGCACCGCCCTGCAACACCGCCCCCGCGACGGGCACCGGGTACAGGACCTGGGGGCTCAGGGGGACGATGCTGACCAGCGGGTAGGGGAGTTCCGACGGGGCGCCTGCCACGATGACCAGCATCGCCACCACCGTCAGCGCGGTCGTCGCCCACCACGCCCCCACCGGCCGGATCATCCCGGCCACCAGCGCCGCGGCCTGGGCGACGGACACCAGCACCGCCAGGCCGCTGACCGCGGCCCCGTACGGGGTGAGTTCGAGCGTACGGATCACCGCGGCGCCGATCGCGGCGAACACCAGCGCCACCAGGAACACCGGCCGCCACACCGGCGCGCCCGGCTCACCGATGCCCGGCACCCGGTCGGCGGGCGCCGCCCACAGGTCCTCGTACAGCGCACGCGGGGCACGGCGCACCGCCGCCCGCAGGCGTACCGCTCTCGATGACGTCACGGCCCCCACCGCCCCCTCGGCTCGACCAGCCCACAGCCTAGGCACGACGCGCACACCCTCTCCGCTCCGGGGCGGCCTCCCGCACGACGAGGGAGCCCCCGACCGTACGCCGTCCACCCTGCTCGTAACCCCGCACCGCCGCCCAGCACCCCAGCAGCGCCAGGGCGAACACCGGCAGCCAGAGCAGCCGGGCCACCACCCAGCTGGCGCTGTCGGGCACGGTGTGCAGCCCCGGCAGCGGGCCGTCCGTGAGCAGCAGCGCGCTCGTCGTCACCACGATCATCGCGGTCTGATGCCAGAGGAACACCGTCATCGCCGCCAGATTCACCACCGCCACCGCCGCCCACGCGGCAGCCCTGCACAGCACCCGGCGCAGCGGCCCGAGCAGCAGCAGCGCCGCCCCGCACTGCGCCAGGCCGAAGGCGACGGCTGCCAGGCCCGGCGGGTCCAGATTGGACATCCGGCCGCCCGGAACGCCCACCATCGAGGCCGGATAGCCACCCCACAGCACGAGGGCGACGGCCGCAGTCGCCCCGCCGAGCAGCAACGCCCAGCGGCTCCTCCTGCCGCGCAGCCCGCCCCGGGCCACCAGCGCCCCCAGGCAGTAGGGCACCAGCCACCCCGCGACCACGTTGACCCACCCCAGCTCGCGCGGACCGCCAAGACCCAGGCGGACGAGGTCGACGTGCAGCACCACCACGAGCGGCCACAGCGGATGCAGCCCTGCCACCAGCGGAGTCAGCGCGGTCAGGACGGCGAAGACCAGCAGGAACCACAGCGGGGACCAGACCAGCTTGCCCAGCGCCCGCACGGTCGACGCGCCCACTCCGGCCGCCAGCATCGCCGCCGCAGCGAGTGTCCACACCACCAGCACCGCCGCCACCGGCCGGAACAGCCGCGCCAGCCGGCCGCCCACCCATCGCCCGTACGGCACACCCCGCTGCCGCGCCGAGGCCCAACTTCCCTCCGCCACCAGCCCGCCCACCAGGAAGAACACCGCGAGCGTCTGGAAGACCCAGGAAACGGGGGCGAGGTGCGGCATGGCGGTCAGCGGGCTCGCCCCGCGCACGGTACCGCTGTCGGCCACGAGCGCGGTGACCAGCCAGTGTCCGCCCACCACGCCCAGGATCGCCAGGGCCCGCAGGGCGTCGACGGCCCGGTCGCGGTCAGGTGGGGTGGCGGCCTCGATCCGCGCGACGAGCCCGGTCATCGGGAGCCCCCCAGCGGTTCCGCACCGGCCACGATCCGGGCGAGGTTCGTCAGCGAACGCGAACCGGGCAGCAGATAGTCGCTGTGACCGGCGTCGCCCGCGTCGAACACCTCGGCCCCGAACTCCTCCGCCACCGGGTCGGTCCCGAACCCCACCGTGGCGACGAACGGCACCCGCACCCGGACATGGGGCACCCGGGCGACCCAGTCGTCACCGCCCCGGCCCGCCCACACCCGCGCACCGGTGCGCAGTCCGGCCACGCTCCTCGCTCCGACTCCGGGGCTGCCGTACAGGACGAGGGCGTCGGCCGCCGTGCCGGGGGCGGACCGGGCGCAGATCACGGACCCGTACGAATGGCAGAGCAGACCGATCCGGGCGGCGGGGCGCACCGCGCGCACCTCGTCCACCAGAGAGCGCAGCCCCGGAGCGGCCTCGTCGGCGCGCCCGGTCGTCAGGGCGGCCGGGCTGACGGCCGAGGGCGAGCGGTAGCCCAGCCAGACGACGACGGCACCGCCCTCGCCCAACTCCTCGCGCAGGGCGGCCGCGTCACGCCTGAGCCGCCCGTACGCGTCCAGGCCGACACCGGCTCCCGGCACCAGGACCGCGATCCGCCGGGCCGAGGACAGGTCGCCCACGACCTCCGCACTCCGGCCGCCGTCCCGCCCGTCGAAGGACAGGAACCGACGCCCCGGCCCGGCCATCGCCCGCAGCGAGTCCGCCCGCTTCAGGTCCCCGTGCGCCTCCGCCGCCCGTCCGGCCGCCCGGATGTCGCTCCGGCTGACCGCGTACCGCTCCTCCAGCGAGGCCGGGCTCGCGTCGCGCAGCGGCCCGAGCACGGCCGGCGCGGGGGCGGGCACGGTCTCGGGCCGGGCCGCTCCGGACACCGGCACGGCCACCGCGCAGGTGATCAGGGCGGCGAGCAGGGTGCGGCGCAGGCGGGGTCTGCGCGGGCGGTCCGCCATGGGGTCAGATCCTTCCGTACCAGGGGCGATGCGTGCTTCCGGTACAGAAGTTATGGGCGGTGGACGGTAGCCGGCGTCCCGCTGAGGAGTGCACCTGCGGGGTGGCTCTCAGGTATGACGAGGGCGGTGCGGCACGGCGTCTCCGCGGGGCTCCCTGGCGCGGCGGACGCGCCACGGCGTCCGCACCGAGCTCCTTGGCCCGGCGGAGCCGGCACGGCGTCAACTCCCCTTCGCAGAAACGGGGGGAGCGGTGCGCCGTCAGCTCCGGGGAGACGCCGGGCAGCTCCTGGGGTGAGAGGCGGCGGCCGTCCGGCGCGACCTACGGCGTGGAGCTGAGCGCGTTCGTCCCGATGACGGTGGCGCTGAGCAGCCGGCCGGGATGGTCGGCGATGAGCAACTGCGTGAGCATTCCGCCCATCGACATCCCCACCACATGCGTGCGCTCCACACCGAACGCGTCCAGCACGGCGACGGCGTCCTCGGCCAACGCGGCGAGCGGATAGAGATGTTCGTCGAAGGAGGCGGTGGAGCGGCCGGTGTCCTGATGGTCGTAGCGGATCACCTGGTGCCCTGCGGCCAGCAGCTCGACCAGCTCGTCGGGCCGGCCGAGCCCGGACGCGTCCATGACCAGGAGCTGGGCGGGCGCGTCCGGAGCGCCGCGCTTCTCGGCCCAGAGGCGCACGTGGGGCCGGCATCGACGAAGCGTTCCATGGTGGACCTCACCGTTCCGGTGACGATTAGGCGAGACGTATCGTCTCGCTTGCGGCGTAGTCCCTCGTCGGCCCCCGGGCCGCAGGCAGGGTGAGGGCGAGTGGAACGGGCGGACCTGGCGGATCCGGTGGGTGCCTCAGGGGCGGAAGGTGCGGCGGTAGGTGTCCGGCGGGACGCCGACGCTGCGCTGGAAGTGGCGGCGCAGGGTGGTGGCCGTGCCCATGCCGGCGGCCGCGGCGACGGTGTCCACTCCGGCGTCGGTGGTCTCCAGCAACTCCTGGGCGTGACGGATGCGTTGGGCGTGCAGCCACTGCAGGGGAGTGGTGCCGGTCAGGTGCTTGAAATGGCGGGTGAGGTGGCGCGAGCTCATCCCGGCCCGGCGGGCCAGATCCTCCACGGTGAGCGGCTGGTCCAGCCGCTCCAGCACCCACGGGCAGAGCTCGCTCAGCGGATGGCCGCCCGGCGCGGGGACGGGAGTGGTGATGAACTGGGCCTGACCGCCGTCGCGGTGCGGCGGGACGACCAACCGCCGGGCGATCCTGTTGGCGATCGCCGAGCCGTAGTCGAGTCGGACCAGGTGCAGGCAGAGATCCATGGCGGCGGCCTTGCCCGCGGACGTGAGCACGTCGCCGTTGTCCACGTACAGGACGTCCGGGTCGACGGTGGCTGCCGGGTGGCGCCGGGCCAGCTCCCGGGTGTGGCCCCAGTGGGTGGTGGCGCGCCTCCCGTCCAGCAGTCCCGCCGCCCCCAGGACGAAGGCGCCCGTACACAGGGACGCCACCCGCGCCCCCGCCGTGTGGGCCGCACGCACAGCGTCGACCAGCTCGGCGGTCGGTTCGCGGTCGGTGTCGGCCCAGCCGGGGACGATCACCGTGTCGGCGCGCGCGAGGTGGTCGAGCCCGTGGTCGGGTTCCAGGCGGAAGCGGTCGACCCGCACCGGGCCGCTCCCGCAGAGGGTGAAGTCGTACCAGGGGTCCACGATGTGGGCCAGGTCTGCCCCGAACACCTCAAGGGCCACGGACAGTTCGTAGTGCAGGACGCCGTCGGCGACGGCCAGGGCGACGGAGGGCATGTCGGAAACTGTACGGGGTCTGTCGTTTCCGACGCTCGCGTGCGAGGTGCACCGCGATCAGGATGAGTGGTGTCAGGCCGCGGCGGCCCACCACCGCGGTGGATATCGGAGCAGGTCGACAGCGAGGGGGAGTCCCATGGGGTCGGGTCAGTCGGTAGCGGTGTTCGGAGCGTACGGTCACACGGGCCGGTTCGTGGTGGCGGAGCTGGCCGCACGCGGCTACGTGCCGGTGCCGTCCGGGCGCGACGCGCAGGCCCTGGAGAAGCTGGCCCGCGAACACGGCTGGACGGCCCGGGTGGCGTCGGTCGATGATCCGGCCTCGCTGGACCGGGCCCTGGCGGGCGTGGTGGCGGTCATCAACTGCGCCGGCCCCTTCGCCTCGACCACCGGCCCCGTGATCGAGGCTGCGCTCCGGGCGAGGATCCCCTACCTGGATGTGGCCGCCGAGCTGGAGGCCAACCTCGACACCTTCGGCCAGTACCGCGAGCGGGCCCTGGAGGAGGGCGCGCTGATCGTCCCCGCCATGGCCTTCTTCGGCGGCCTCGGCGATCTGCTGGTCACGGCGGCGATGGGCGACTGGGCCGAGGCCGACGAGGCCCACATCGCCTACGCACTCAGCAGTTGGCACCCCACCGCCGGAACCCGGCTCTCGGGCGCGGTCTCCCGCGAGCGGCGCGGAGACCACCGCCTCCGTTACCGGGGCGGAAGGTGGGAGCGTCGCACCGACGCAGCCCCTTCCCTGGAATGGACGTTCCCGGAACCGTTGGGTCGTCGTCCGGTGATCGGGGAGTTCACGATGGCGGACGTCGTCACAGTCCCCCAGCACCTCGTGATCCCCGATGTGACCACGTACATGAGCGCCGAGGCCGCCCGCGACGTCGTCTCACCCGACACGCCGGCCCCCGCCGCCGCAGACGACAGCGGCCGCTCGGAGCAGACCTTCCTCGTCGACGCCGTCGTCCGTTCCGGCGGCACCGAGCGCCGGGCCACCGCGAGCGGCCAGGACATCTACGCCGTCACCGCGCCCCTGGTCGCCGAGGCCCTGGACCGCGTCCTCACCGGTCGGACCAGGGCGCTCGGCGTCGTCCCCGCCGGCGAGATCTTCGACGCTCCTGACTTCCTGCGCGCACTGGAGCCGCACATCGCTCTCGGCCTGCACCTGGGCAAGGCTGAAGTCTGACCTTCGTCCCCGGGCCGGGAGTCGCACCGGCCGTGCAAAGCCCGTGGCTGCGCACGATCATCGAGGACCTCGGCCACGACACCTCGCCCGACCCCGTGCAGGCGGTTGGCCCGTGAACAGGGCCAGGAAGCACCGCACCCGGCCCGCCATGGACGCCGTTCTCGGCGGCCTGCGGACCGGGTGCGGACCGGTAGGCGACATGACCAGCGAAACCGCAGGTCAGAAGGCCTAACCAGAGATCAAGCCTTCTTGGTCTCCCAGAAGATCCGGTCGACCTCGGCGATCAGGTCCAGCGCCTTCTGGCCCGTCTTCGGGTCGTTCGAGCCCTTGGCCGCGGAGAGCGCCTTCAGGGTGTCGTTGATCAGCTGGTGCAGCTCCGGGTACTTCTCGAAGTGCGGGGGCTTGAAGTAGTCGCTCCAGAGCACCGAGACGTGGTGCTTCGCGAGCTCGGCGCGCTGCTCCTTGATCAGGACCGCGCGGGTGCGGAAGTCCGCGTCCTCGTTGGCCTGGTACTTCTCCTGGACGGCCTTGACCGACTCGGCCTCGATGCGGGCCTGGGCCGGGTCGTACACGCCGCAGGGCAGGTCGCAGTGGGCGCTGACCTTCACCTTGGGGGCAAACAGGCGGGAAAGCATGGAGCTGTCCTCCTCGTGATCGTCTTCTCAGGTGGGACATTACTCCGTGGAGCGCCGCTTTCCGTGGCTGCCCCTGGGGCTTAGGTCAAAAGTCCGGTGTGAGAATCGGGCCGTCGGCCGAATGTACGGAGCGGGCCGCGAGGCGGTGTCCTGTGGGACGGTGTACGGAGGAGGAGCGGGCGGTGGCGCAGATGCCGGAGCGGCGACAGGTGTCCGGGGGTGGGCGGGTGACACGGCGTCCGTTGCGGGTGGTGGAGGTGACGGGCCCTTCGATGGTGCCCACGCTCTACCACGGCGATCTGCTGCTGGTGCAGTACGGCGTGCCCGTGCGCCCCGGTGACGTGGTCATTCTGCGGCACCCCTTCCAGCAGGACCTGCTGGTGGTGAAGCGGGCCGTCGAGCGGCGGCCCGGCGGCTGGTGGGTCCGGGGCGACAACACCTTCGCGGGTGGGGACAGCACGGACTACGGGGTCGTGCCCGGGGAACTCGTGCTCGCCCGGGTGCGGGCCCGTTACCGTCCCCTGGCGAAGGGTCAGCGGTCGGTGACGGCGGTGCTGGGCTGGGCGGTCTCCGCGCTGCGGCCGGTGCGTTCGGCCTCCTCGCGCTTGCGGGCCCGGTAGGCGGCCACGTTCGCGCGTGTCGCGCACCGGTCCGAGCAGTAGCGCCGGGACCGGTTGGTCGAGGTGTCCAGGTACGCGTTGCGGCAGGGGGCCGCTTCGCACAGGCCGAGGCGGTCCACGCCGTGCCCCGTGAGGTGGAAGGCCAGGCCCATCGCCGCGATGGCCGCGTAGCCCGCGGTCGCGTTCGACGGGTGGTCGGCCAGGTGCAGGTGCCAGTCGGGTCTGCTGTCCTCGTCCCGGACGTCGTGCCCCGAGATCTGCGGGCTCACCGGGAACTCCAGCAGCAGCGAGTTCAGCAGGTCGACCGCGAGCGTCTCGTCGCCGGCGTCGGCCGCTTCGAACACCGCGCGCAGCCGGGCCCGTACGGACCGGAACCGGGTCACGTCCGCCTCCGTCGCCCGTCGCGCCGCCTGCCGGCTGACGCCGAACAGCTCCCGGACCGCCTCGACGGAAGTGAGCGTGTCCGTGTTGCGGGCCGGCTCCTCGGTGTTGACCAGGCGCACGGCGTAGTCCGAGTAAGAGGCCAGTTCCACTTGTAGTCCTTACGGCGTCGGTCTAGAGTCTGTGGTGTCGACCAGTGTAATGGTCGGGTATGCATAATGAGCATTACAGCGGGCTTGATGGGGAGGTTGGCGTGACGGAGACGGCTACGGGCACCGACTGGCAGTCCTGGCAGCAGAGCTGGGACCGGCAGCAGGAGTGGTACATGCCCGACCGCGAGGAGCGGTTCCGGGTGATGCTGGACATGGTCGAGGCGGTCGTCGGGCCGGAACCGAGGGTCCTCGACCTCGCGTGCGGTACGGGAAGTATTACGGACCGGCTCCTCAAGCGGTTCCCGAACGCCACGAGTACCGGCGTCGACCTCGACCCCGCGCTCCTGACCATCGCCCGCGGCACCTTCGACGACGACGACCGGGTCACCTTCGTCACCGCCGACCTCAAGGACCCGGACTGGACCACCCGGCTGCCCCACACCTCGTACGACGCGGTCCTCACCGCCACCGCCCTGCACTGGCTGCACAGCGAACCCCTGGCCGTCCTGTACGGGCAGCTGGGCGGGCTCGTCCGGGACGGCGGGGTCTTCATGAACGCCGACCGCACCATCGACCCGGCCACCCCGCGGATCAACGCCGCCGAGCGCGCCCACCGGCACGCCGCCATGGACCGGGCGAAGGCCGCCGGGGCGCTCGACTGGGCCGAGTGGTGGGCCGTCGCGGCCAAGGATCCGGTCCTCGCCGGGCCCACCGCCGAGCGGTTCGCGATCTACGGCGAGCACGCAGACGGCGACATGCCCTCCGCCGACTGGCACGCCCGTACGCTGCTGGCCGCCGGCTTCGGTGAGGCCCGCGCGGTCTGGGCGTCGCCCTCGGACAGCCTCGTCCTCGCGGTCAAGTAGGCCCGGAAAGGGAGAGGGCGGTACGGACCCGTGTCCGTACCGCCCTCTCCCACCTCGGCGCGCCGCTACAGCACCTTCGACAGGAACGACTTCGTCCGGTCGTGCTGCGGGTTGGTCAGCACCTCGCGCGGATGGCCCGACTCGACCACGACACCGTCGTCCATGAAGACCAGCGCGTCGCCCACCTCGCGGGCGAAGCCCATCTCGTGGGTGACGACGATCATCGTCATGCCGTCCTCGGCGAGGCCCCGCATGACGTCCAGGACGTCGCCGACCAGCTCCGGGTCGAGCGCGGACGTCGGCTCGTCGAAGAGCATCAGCTTCGGCTCCATCGCCAGCGCGCGGGCGATGGCCACCCGCTGCTGCTGGCCGCCGGAGAGCTGCGAGGGGTAGTTCTTCGCCTTGTCGCCGAGGCCCACCCGGTCCAGCAGCTTCTCGGCACGGGCCCGGGCCACGGCCTTGGCCTCGCTCTTGACCTGGATCGGCGCCTCCATGACGTTCTCCAGCGCCGTCATGTGCGGGAACAGGTTGAAGCGCTGGAAGACCATGCCGATGTCCCGGCGCTGGAGGGCGACCTCGCTGTCCTTCAGCTCGTAGAGCTTGTCGCCCTTCTGCCGGTAGCCGACCAGCTCGCCGTCGACCGAGAGCCGGCCGGCGTTGATCTTCTCCAGGTGGTTGATGCACCGAAGGAAGGTCGACTTGCCGGAGCCGGACGGGCCGATCAGGCAGAACACCTCACGCGGGGCGACCTCCAGGTCGATGCCCTTGAGGATGTGGGCTGCGCCGAAGGACTTGTGGACGCCCTCGGCCTTCACCATGGGAGTGGTCATGAGGAGACGCCTCCGGAGGGCCGGTTGCTGAACGCGGCGAGGTTGACCTTGACGCGCTGCCACGGGGTGAGCGGCAGCGAGCGCAGCGAGCCGCGGGCGTAGCGGCGCTCCAGGTAGTACTGGCCGACGCTGAACACGCTGGTCATCACGATGTACCAGATGGACGCGACGAACAGCATCTCCATCACGGCGTACGACGTGGAGCCGATCTGCGAGGTGGAGCGGAGCAGTTCGTTGTACGTGACCGCGTAGACGAGCGACGAGGTCTTCAGCATGTTGATGAACTCGTTGCCGGTCGGCGGGATGATCACCCGCAGCGCCTGGGGGAGGACCACGCGGCGCATCGTCTTCGCCTGGGTCATGCCCAGCGCGTGCGACGCCTCGGTCTGGCCCTCGTCGACGGACTGGATGCCCGCGCGGCAGATCTCCGCCATGTAGGCGGCCTCGTTCAGGGCGAGCCCCAGCAGGGCGCACATGAACGGGGTCATGACGTCCGTCATCTCGTCCTTGTAGATGAACGGGATGTTCAGGACCGGGAAGATCAGCGCCAGGTTGAACCAGAGCAGCAGCTGTACGTAGACCGGGGTACCGCGGAAGAACCAGATGTACAGCCAGGCCACCCCGCTGGTGACCGGGTTCTTCGACAGCCGCATCACGGCGAGCAGCACACCGAGGGCCACGCCGAGCGCCATGGACAGGACGCTGATCAGCAGGGTGCGGCCCGCGCCGGCGACGACGTTGCTGTCGAACAGCTTGTCGCCGACGGCCTGCCACTGGATGTTGCCCTGCGAGAAGGCGTACACCAGGGCGGCCAGGAGGCCGACGACCACGACGCCGCTGATCCAGCGGCCGACATGGCGGACGGGAATGGCCTTGATGTTCTCCGGGGCCGTGGTGGCGGCGCCGGAGACGGACACCTGGCCGGCCGGTGGGGCGGCGGGTGTCTTGTCGAGCTTGTCAGTCATGGTGACTGCCCTTCAGTGGAGCGTTCCGTCACTTGCCGCTGTTGATGGCGGCCTTGTCGATCGCTCCCGTGCCGGCGCCCCACTTGTCGAGCACCTTCTGGTACGAACCGTCGGCGATGATCGCGTCGACGGCCTCCTTCAGGGCGTCGCGCAGACCGGTGTTGGTCTTCTTGACGGCGATGCCGAACGGCCCCGCGTCGACCTGCTCGCCCACGACCTCGAACGCGTTGCCGCCGTCGGCCTTGCGGGCCAGGTCGACCGCGACCGGGTAGTCGTTGACGCCCGCGACCGCACCGCCGGACTTCACCCGGGTCTGGGCCTCGGTGTCGTTCTCGAACGACTCGATCTTGACGGCCTTCTCGCCGCCGTCGGTGCAGGCCTTCGACTGCTTCTTGAGGGCTTCCTCGTACGTCGTGCCGCGCTGCACCGCCGCGGTCTTCCCGCACAGGTCCTCGATGGACTTGATGTTCTGCGGGTTGCCCTTCTTCGTGTACACGGCCGTGCCGGCGAGGAAGTAGTCGACGAAGTCGACGCCCTCGCCCAGCTTCTTGCCGGAGTCGTCCAGGCCCTCCTGGCGCTGCTTGTTGTCCGTGATCGACGACATCGCGATGTCGTGGCGGCCGGAGTTCAGGGCGGTGATGAGGCCGTCGAAGGAACCCGAGGTGAACTCGAACTTCACGCCCAGCTGCTTGCCCAGCGCGGCGGCCAGATCGGGGTCGACACCCACGATCTTCCCGTCCTCCACGGACTCCATCGGGGCGTACTCGGCATTCGTGCCGACCTTGATCACACCGGACTTCTGGTACTTCTCCGGCAGCATGGAGAAGAGCGGAGCGCCGCTCTTGGTCTCCTTGCCGCTGCCGCTCTCCTGGGACGCGCTGTCGGTCTGGTCGCCACAGGCGGTGAGCAGCAGGGAGCCGGCGACCGCGATGGCGCCGACCGCCGCGATCCGGGCCCTGGCGGTCGTACGACGCGTGGTGCTTGCGGTCATGTCGGGATCCTCCGGCAGGTGAGGGTGAGGTGCTGGTGGGGCGGCTTGGCACGCACCTTCGAGTGTCGCCACCTCGTGTGAACGGCATCCTGCCATTGGGACTGGCCCATTCAGGGGTCCCGCCATGTCAAAATCGGATAACGGGCGACCCCCGAACATCAACGGCCGGTACCTCGGGACCGGACCTTCTGTGGGGATTGATTCCCCTCGCCGGAGAATCTTCGGCACGTCTCGACTAGTGGACGGCATTTATACCGGTTTGCCGACTTGTCCAGATATTCGACTATGAGTCACGTCACCGCGTCGATATGGACTCGTCCGTAACACCGTTCGTCCGGTAAGAAAGACGTTTACACCCCTCATCCGGGGCTCAGGGCGCGTGTGCGGCGCGCCCGCGCGTACGTACCTCTCCCCGCCCGAGCGGGCCAACCGCCCGGCGCGGGGCACGTACGCGGTGCCCGCCCACCCCTCCTCAACCAGGAGTGGCCACCCTCAAACGATGAAGACTTAAGGGGTCAACACCATGGCAGCGGAGATCGTCAATCCTCGCAGCGACAGCACCATCGACAACGCCACCGACCGTGGCATCGAGCGCACGAGCGCGGCGGACACCGGGGCCGACGAGCCCTTCGATCCGGCCTTCGCCCTCCACCGGGGCGGGAAGATGGCCGTGCAGGCCACCGTCCCGATCCGGGACAAGGACGACCTTTCCCTGGCGTACACGCCGGGTGTGGCCAAAGTGTGCAGCGCCATCGCGGACCAGCCCGAGCTCGTCCACGACTACACCTGGAAGTCCCAGGTCGTGGCCGTCGTGACGGACGGCACCGCCGTGCTCGGCCTCGGCGACATCGGGCCCGAGGCGTCCCTCCCCGTGATGGAGGGCAAGGCCATCCTCTTCAAGCAGTTCGGCGGCGTCGACGCGGTGCCGATCGCGCTCGCGACCACCGACGCCGACGAGATCGTCGACACCGTCGTCAGGCTCGCCCCCTCCTTCGGCGGGGTCAATCTGGAGGACATCTCGGCACCCCGCTGCTTCGAGATCGAGCGCAAGCTCCAGGAGCGGCTGGACATCCCGATCTTCCACGACGACCAGCACGGCACCGCGGTCGTCACCCTCGCCGCCCTGCGCAACGCCGCGAAGCTCTCCGGGCGGACGCTCGGCGATCTGCGCGGCGTCATCTCCGGCGCGGGCGCGGCGGGCGTGGCCATCGCCAAGTTCCTGCTGGAGGCGGGGATCGGCGACATCGCGGTGGCCGACCGCAAGGGCATCGTCAGCCGTGACCGCGACGACCTCACCGAGGTCAAGCGCGAGTTGGCGGAGCTGACGAACCGGGCGGGCCTGTCCGGTTCGCTGGAGCAGGCGCTCGCGGGCGCGGACGTCTTCATCGGCGTCTCCGGCGGTACGGTCCCGGAGGCGGCGGTGGCCTCGATGGCGCCCGGCGCGTACGTCTTCGCGATGGCCAACCCGAACCCGGAGGTCCACCCGGAGATCGCGCACAAGTACGCGGCCGTGGTGGCGACCGGGCGGTCCGACTTCCCGAACCAGATCAACAACGTCCTCGCCTTCCCGGGCATCTTCGCGGGCGCGCTGCAGGTCCGGGCCTCCCGGATCACCGAGGGCATGAAGATCGCCGCGGCGAACGCGCTGGCCGACGTCGTGGGCGACGAGCTGGCCGCCGACTACGTGATCCCGTCCCCCTTCGACGAGCGGGTCGCCCCGGCGGTCACGGCGGCCGTGGCCGCGGCGGCGCGGGCGGAGGGTGTGGCCCGGCGCTGAAGCCGGCGCCGAGCGGTGCGTGAGGGGCGGGGTCCGTAGCGGTACGGGCCCCGCCCGTGCGTATCCGGCCCCTCCGCCTCGTACAGGGTGAGGGTGAGGTGCGTACGGGCCCCGCCCGCGCGCATCGGCCCCCGCGGCTCGGTGGTGCGGCTCCAGCGCCGCAGGGGCCGCGGTCGGCCGCCGCGGGGGCTGTATCGTGCGGGCCCCCGACGCTCGGGAGACGGAGGCGTGACGGGGCGGGCTCACCCGGTTGGCGCGCGTCACACACGGAGGCGGTTACGTGCGCGCCCCGCCCCGCCTATCGTCGACCCATGTTCGCCGCCTACGCAGCCCGCATCGACCCCGACCAGCCCCTCGACGGCCTGGAGCTGGGCGATCGCCCGGCCCCCGAGGCACGTCCCGGGTGGAGCACCGTCACCGTCCGGGCCGCCTCCCTCAACCACCACGACCTCTGGTCCCTGCGCGGCGTCGGCCTGTCGCAGGACCGGCTGCCGATGATCCTCGGCTGCGACGCGGCCGGCGTCGACCAGGACGGCAACGAGGTCGTCCTGCACTCCGTCATCGGTCAGTCCGGGCACGGCGTCGGGCCCGACGAGCCGCGCTCCATCCTCACCGAGCGCTACCAGGGCACCTTCGCCGAGCAGGTCACCGTCCCCACCTGGAACGTCCTGCCCAAGCCGAAGGAGCTCAGCTTCGCCGAGGCCGCCTGCCTGCCGACCGCCTGGCTCACCGCGTACCGGATGCTGTTCACCAACGCCGGGGTGCGGCCCGGGGATTCCGTGCTCGTGCAGGGGGCCGGCGGCGGGGTCGCCACCGCCGCGATCGTGCTGGGCAAAGCCGCCGGACTGCGGGTCTTCGCCACCAGCCGGGACAAGGCCAAGCGGGAGCGGGCCGTCGAACTCGGCGCGCTGGAGGCGTACGAGCCCGGGGCGCGGCTTCCGCAGCGCGTGGACGCCGTCATCGAGACCGTGGGGGCCGCCACCTGGTCCCACTCCGTGAAGTCCCTGCGCCCCGGCGGCACGCTCGTCATCTCCGGGGCCACCAGCGGCGACCGGCCCGCGCACGCCGAGCTGACCCGGATCTTCTTCCTGGAGCTGAAGGTCGTCGGCTCCACCATGGGGTCCAAGGACGAGCTGGAGGACCTCCTCGCCTTCTGCGCCGCCACCGGGGTGCGCCCGGTCATCGACGAGGTGCTGCCGCTCGACCGGGCCCGCGAGGGGTTCCGGCGGCTGGAGTCCGGCGACCTGTTCGGGAAGATCGTGCTCACGCCGACCTCCTAGAAGCGGCAAGAGCGTGCGACCTCCTGGAGGCGGCGGGAACTTCTCCGTTCCGGATACTTGAACAAGTCTCAGCTCTGCTGATGGGATGCCGCCCATGCGAATGGGCAGAGCACTCATGGCACTTGTCGTCGCGTCCGTGCTCGCGGCGGGGGCCCTCGCCCCCGCCGCCTCGGCGCGCCCCGCACCGGGCTCCCCGTCTTCGTCCCCGCCCCCGTCCTTGTACGAACGCGCCATCCCGCCCCTCACCGACGACCGCGGGCGCACCCTCACCCTGCGCGGCTGGAACGTCGAGGACAAGGCGAACCGCGGCGAGGACGCGCTCAGCGCCATCACCGAGCGGCACTTCCGCGACCTGCGGGCGAACGGCTTCAACTTCGCCCGGCTGCTGGTCTTCTGGGACGACCTGGAGCCCCGGCGCGGCCAGTACAGCGCGCGCTACCTCCGAAAGATCGAGCGCATCCTCGACTGGGCCCACCAGCACCGCGTCCACGTCCTCATCGACGCCCACCAGGACGTCTTCGGGCCCGCGTTCGGCCACCGGGGTATCCCGGAATGGGCCACCAGGACCGACGGGCTGCCGTTCACCCCGAACCCCGACGACTGGTTCTCCGAGTATTTCCAGCCGGCCGTGCAGCGGGCCTTCACCCACCTCTACGAGGACCCCGACCTCCGGCGCGCCCAGGCAGCCATGTGGCAGGTCCTCGCGGAGCGCTTCCGCGACCACCCGGCCGTCATCGGCTACGACCTGATCAACGAACCCATGGGGGAACTGCGTCCGGGCGAGGACCTGCCGACCGCCGCCCGCCGGATCGAGGCCGAGCACCTCACGCCGATGTACAACCGGCTCGCCCGCGCCGTGCGCGCCGAGGACCGCGACACCTGGCTCTTCGTCGAGCCGACCCCCATCGTCGGCGAGGGCGTGCCCACCGGGCTCGGCCGGATCAAGGACAGCCGTACCGTCTACGCCCCGCACTTCTACAACACCGCCATGGAGGCGGGCGCCGACTACGACCCGGACGCGGGCTGGATCGAGGCGTACGAGGCCGCCGTCACCGCCTACCCGGCCCGCCACCGGATGCCCGTGGTCGTGGGGGAGTGGGGGCCGCTGAACAACTCCCTCCCCAACATGGGCCGCTTCTACCGGGAGGCCGTCGCCTCCCTGAACCGCTACAGCTCCGGCTGGGCGGGGTACGTCTGGTGCTACGGCGGCGGCTACTGCGCCGTCGACGAACACGGCCGCTTCCGTACGAACAAGGAGCAGACCGCCACCCCGTACGCCCCGGCCGTCGCGGGAACCGTCCGCTCCGACACGTACGACGCGGGTATGCGCACCTACCGCCTCGCCTACCGGGCCGCCGACCGGCCCGGGGTGACGGAGCTGTCCCTGCCGCCCACGCCCCGAGGCTGGCGTGTCACCGTCACCGGACGTGCCCGTGTCCTCGGCGCCCCGTCGCGCGGGGGGTGGCCGGTCGTCCTGGCGTGGCCCGGGAGTGACGTGGTGGTGACCGCGCGGGAAGCTGGCCCGTATGGACGAACTGACCACTCCTGAGGGGTTTCTGCTGCGCCCCTGGCTGCCCGACGACGCCGCGGCGGTGCTCCGCGCCTTCGCCCCGGCCGAGATGGACCGCCAGACGGACCGGCCCGTGGACGACCGGTCCGGGGCGCTGGCCTGGATCGCGGAACGCGCGCGTGAACGCGGGGCGCGGACCGGTTACTCCTGGGCCGTCGTGGGGGAGGAGGGCGAGGCGCTCGGCTGTGTGGCGCTCAACGTCGTCAACCGGACGCACGACAGCGGCTGGGTCTCCTACTGGACCACCGAGTCGGCCCGCGGCCGGGGTGTCGCCCCGGCCGGGGTGCGGGCGCTCGCCCGCTGGGCCTTCGACGAGCTCGGGCTGTACCGGCTGGAGCTGGGACACCGCACCGACAACGTCGCCTCCTGCCGGGTCGCGACCCGCTCCGGATTCGCGGTGGAGGGCGTCGAGCGGGCCAAGCTGCGGTACGGCAGGGTCCGGTACGACGTCGAGCGGCACGCGCGCCTCGCCGACGACGTTGTCACCTTTGACTGACGCTCTGACGCTCTGACGCTCTGACGCTCTGACGCTCTGACGCCCTGACGCCCCGATGCGCTGACCGTCGGCCGGGGCGGTCGCCGCTGCCGGCCGGGGCGCCGCGCCGCCTCGACGGGGCGTGGGGGCGGGAGGGTTCCCCGTCTCGCCGCCCACTCCGTCCCGTTCAGGCCGCCCCGCCCACTCCGCCCCGTTCAGGCCGTCCCGTCGCTCCTGCCGTCCTCCGCCGTCAGCAGCTTCTCGATCCGCGCCGCTGCCTCGCCCAGATGGCGGCGGGCGTCCGCGAGCCCGGTCTCCGTCACCCCGCGGTCGCGGGCCGTGTCCCGGATGCCGTCGCGGAACCGGTCCAGCAGCCGGTCCAGGTCGCGCGCCGGGTCGCCGGTCGTCGGCACGTCCCGCCCCCAGTCCGCCCCGGGAGCCGGGTCCTGGACGGGCGGGGCGGTTTCCGCCCCGGGCCTGCCGAACGGAGGCCAGGCGCCGGACCGGGCGAAGCCGCCGAGCTGGCCGGTGATCTCCGCGAGGCCTTCCCGTACGCCGGTGGGCCAGTCGCCCCGGGCGAAGTGCTCCTGCACCTGGCGGGCGGCGTTCTGGATCTGCTCCCGTGCTTTGTCCTGGGCCTCCTTGGCCTGGCGGCGGGCCTGCTGGGCGTCCTCGCGGGCGCGCCGGGACTCGTCCTTCGCCCGGCGGGCCTGCTCCTTCCACTCCCGCTTCGACCGGCGCAGCTCCTCCTTCGCCGTCCGCCACGCCTCGCTGTCGCCGAGGTCGCCCAGACCGCCGAAGTCCCCGAAGTCCCCGAAGGGGGAGGCGGAGCCGCTCTTCTCCTTCGCCGGTCCGGACTCCGCACCGGCGCCCTGCCGGGACTCCGACGCCGCCGCCCGCACATCGCTGCGGAGCCGGCCCGCCGCGCCCCGTACGTCGTCGCGTATCTCGGCGGCCAGTTCGGAGAGCGAGTCGCGGATCTCCAGCTCCAGGTCGGCCAGCTCGCCGCTGCGGCCCGCCAGCTCCTCGCGTCCGCCGTCGGTGATCGAGTAGACCTTGCGGCCGCCCTCCGTGGCGTGGGTGACCAGCCCCTCCGCCTCCAGCTTGGCCAGCCGCGGGTAGACCGTGCCGGCGGACGGGGCGTACAGGCCCTGGAAGCGCTCCTCCAGCAGCCGGATGATCTCGTAGCCGTGGCGCGGGGCCTCGTCGAGGAGCTTGAGGAGATACAGGCGCAGTCGGCCGTGGGCGAATACGGGGGGCATGTCAGAGAACCTTTCCGGTCGGCTCGGCGGCGTACGCGTCGTCCTCGGCGGGCGGCCTGCGCAGGAGGGCGATCGCACCGGACACGGTCGTCGCCCGCAGGGTCCCCGTCCCGGCGCCCAGCGTGCCGGTGATCTTCTTCGTGCCCCACCGCCCGCCGACCCGCAGGTCCTCGAAGGCGTTGGAGACGGCTCCGCTCGCGGTGTTCGCCTCGACCCGGGCGTCCGCCTGGTGCGGCAGCCGGATCGCGATCTCGCCGGACACCGTGGTCAGCTGGATGTCCGCGGGCTTCCCGGACGGGTCGACGTCGAGCACCATGTCCCCGCTGACCGTCTCGGCCCGGACCGAGGCCCCCGCCCCGTCGATCACGGTCAGGTCACCGGCCACGGACTGGAAGCGCAGGCGTCCCGTGAGGCTCTGGGCCTCCAGGCTGCCCGACACCGACTCCCCGCGCACGGCGCCCGTCAGCCCGACGAGTGTGGAGTCCCCCGTGATGCCGCGGACCTCGGTGCGGCCTCTGATGCCGGAGAGGACGGCCTCCGCGCCGATCACGCCGACCTCGACCGAGGCCGCGGCGGGCACGACGAGCGAGACGACGGCGCTGCGGCGGCGGCCCTGGGGATCGAGCCAGCGCAGCAGGTCCTGCCAGGGCAGATCCTCGTACGCCACGGTGAGCCGGCCGTCCTCCTGGGTCACGATCAGCGGTGGCCCGTCGATCGCGGAGACCTCCAGCCGGGCACCGGGCTCGTCGGTCCCGACCACGTTGACCGTGCCGTCGACGACGCGCACCTGGAGCGCCGTCACCGGATCGTCGAAGGAGAGCTTCCGCGGCTCATCGATGGTCCATGTCGACACAGGCATGGATGTGACCTCCCGGGAAGCGTACCAACGCAACATATCGCGTCTCGTGCAGAACACGATATATCGCGGATGGGGGAAGTCAAGGGGCGTCGTGTCGCGGCGGCGGTCGGCGCCCGGTTCGTAACACGGTCAAACCTGCGCATTTTGCCCTAGCGTATGAGCCATGAACGCGACATCCACCGGGGCTCTCCTGCTGTGCCGGGCCGACCCCGAGACCGTACGGCCGCTCGCCCACCTGCTGCGCGAGCAGATGCTGCTGGTCCGCGCGGGTGAGGAGTGGAGTGTGCTCGTCCCGGAGGGGAAGCCCTGGCGGGCCGGGGAGGCGGAGCGCGAGACCGAGCCGGTCGACCGCGTACTCGGCGGCTGGGCCACGGCGCTCGCCGTCGGCGCCACCTGGCCGGTGCTCGCCCTGTGGTGGGACGCCGACCGGGCCGGATACACCCTCGCCGCGGGATTCCGCCGGCCCGTGGCCTACGTCTGGCTGACCGACGGCACTCCGGTGGGCGAGGACGAGGCCATGCGGACCTTCGCCGCCCGGCTCGGTCTCGACCCGGTGCTGGACGTACAGGCGCTGGAGGAGCTGACGCGCCCCGACCCCGAGACGGACGCGGAGGCCCGGCTGCGGGGACTGCTCGCGGTCCTCACCGGCACCGGACTGACCCTGCCCGCCGGACTCTCCCCGGGCGAGAGCGCCGACCGGTTGCGCAGCGTCGCGGCGGCGCAGCGCCGGGTGGACCGGGTCGAGTGGGCCGGCTGGCGCGACGCCGTACGGGTCGAACTGGACGCGGTCGAGAGCAGCCGGGTCGGCCCCTGGGTCCGGGGCCCCCGCGCCCGCGCCGTCGCCGCCGTCCAGCTCGCGGCCGGTCTGCCGCTCCTGCTCTGGGGCGCGCGACGCCGCAGCGGGGGCTGGGCGGCGGCGGGCGCGGTGCTGCTGGCGCAGGGTGCGCTGGGACTCGCGTACGAGCGGGCCAGGGCCAGCGCCGAGAACTAGGGCCTGGCCCGGACCTTACGCGTCCTCGTCGTCCTCGTCGTCCAGCCGGGCCAGCCAGGTCGCGAGGCGCTCGACGGGCACCTCGAAGTCGGGGTTGAGGTCGACGAACGTCCTCAGCTGCTCGGCGAGCCACTCGAAGGTGACCTCCTCCTCGCCGCGCCGCTTCTCCAGTTCCTCGATGCCACGGTCCGTGAAGTACATGGGAGAAGGATATCCAGCGGAGAAACGCCGGGGACCCGGCCCCGCGCCAGGCGCGGAACCGGGTCCCCGGCGTTTCGGCGTTCAGGTCCTCAGGCCTCGAAGACCTCGTTGACCAGCTGTGTCTGCTCCGCCTGGTGGCGCTTGGCCGAGCCGACCGCCGGGGACGAGCCGTGCGGCCGCGAGATGCGGCGCAGGCGCTCGCCGTGCGGCACGTCCGAGCCGACCGCGAGGTCCAGGTGGTCGATCAGGTTGAGCGCGATGAACGGCCACGCACCCTGGTTCGCCGGCTCCTCCTGCGCCCACAGGTACTTCTCGGCGTTCGGGTACTTCGCGATCTCGGCCTGGATCTCCGCACCCGGCAGCGGGTACAGCCGCTCCAGCCGGATGAGCGCGGTCTCCGTGTCGCCGCGCTTCTCCCGCTCGGCGTCGAGGTCGTAGAAGAGCTTGCCCGAGACGAAGACGACCTTGCGGACGTCCTCCGCCTTGACGGTGTCGTCGCCGATCACCGGGCGGAAGCCGCCGGAGGTGAATTCCTCGATCGACGAGGCCGCCGCCTTCAGACGCAGCATCGACTTCGGGGTGAAGACGATGAGCGGCTTGTGGTGCGGGTTGTGCACCTGCCAGCGCAGCAGGTGGAAGTAGTTCGACGGCAGGGTCGGCATCGCGACCGTCATGTTGTCCTGCGCGCACATCTGGAGGAAGCGCTCGGGGCGGGCGGAGCTGTGGTCCGGGCCCTGGCCCTCGTAGCCGTGCGGCAGGAGCAGCGTGACGCCGGAGGTCTGGCCCCACTTCTGCTCGGCCGAGGAGATGAACTCGTCCACGACGGTCTGCGCGCCGTTGACGAAGTCACCGAACTGGGCCTCCCAGATGACCAGCGACTCCGGACGGGCCAGCGAGTAGCCGTACTCGAAGCCCATCGCCGCGTACTCGCTGAGCAGCGAGTCGTAGACGTTGTACCGGGCCTGGTCGTCCGCCAGGTAGAGCAGCGGGGTGTAGTCCTCGCCGGTGACCTGGTCGACCAGGACCGCGTGGCGCTGGCCGAAGGTGCCGCGACGGCTGTCCTGGCCGGCGAGCCGGACCGGTGTGCCCTCCATCAGCAGCGAACCGATGGCCAGGGTCTCGCCCATGCCCCAGTCGATCGTGGCGTTCTCCACCGAGGCGGCGCGGCGCTGCATCTGCGGCAGCAGACGCGGGTGCACGGTGATCGACTCGGGGATGTTGACCTGGGACTCGGCGATTCGCTTGACGACCTCGGCGGAGACGGCCGTCTCGACGGCCACCGGGAACGCGGCCTGCGCCTCCGGGACGTGCGGGGAGGACGGCTGCGAGGTGGCCTCGCGGACCTCCGCGAACACCTTCTCCAGCTGGCCCTGGAAGTCCTGGAGCGCCTGCTCCGCCTCTTCCAGCGTGATGTCGCCGCGACCGATGAGGGACTCGGTGTAGAGCTTGCGCACCGAGCGCTTCTTGTCGATCAGGGTGTACATCTGCGGGTTGGTGAACTCCGGGTTGTCGCCCTCGTTGTGACCGCGGCGGCGGTAGCAGATGAGGTCGATCACGACGTCCTTGTTGAACGCCTGCCGGAACTCGAAGGCGAGCCGCGCGACGCGGACCACGGCCTCCGGGTCGTCGCCGTTGACGTGGATGATCGGCGCCTCGATCATGCGCGCCACGTCGGTGGCGTACATCGAGGAGCGCGAGGACTCCGGGGCGGCGGTGAAGCCGACCTGGTTGTTGATCACCACGTGCACGGTGCCGCCGGTGCGGTAGCCGCGCAGCTGCGACATGTTGAGCGTCTCGGCGACCACGCCCTGGCCCGCGAAGGCCGCGTCGCCGTGGAGCGCGACCGGCAGGACGGTGAAGTCCGTGCCGCCCTTGTTGATGATGTCCTGCTTGGCGCGGGCGATGCCCTCCAGGACCGGGTCGACCGCCTCCAGGTGCGAGGGGTTGGCGGCCAGCGAGACCTTGATCTGCTCGCCGTCCAGGCCGGTGAAGGTGCCCTCGGCGCCCAGGTGGTACTTGACGTCGCCGGAGCCGTGCATCGAGCGCGGGTCGAGGTTGCCCTCGAACTCGCGGAAGATCTGGGCGTACGACTTGCCGACGATGTTCGCCAGCACGTTCAGGCGGCCGCGGTGGGCCATGCCGATGACGACCTCGTCGAGGCGGGACTCGGCGGCGGAGTCGAGAACGGCGTCGAGCAGCGGGATGACGGACTCGCCGCCCTCCAGCGAGAACCGCTTCTGGCCGACGTACTTCGTCTGCAGGAACGTCTCGAACGCCTCGGCGGCGTTCAGCCGGCGCAGGATGCGCAGCTGCTCCTCGCGCTCGGGCTTCGGGCGCGGGCGCTCCACCCGGTCCTGGAGCCACTTGCGCTGCTTCGGGTCCTGGATGTGCATGAACTCGATGCCGGTGGTGCGGCAGTACGACTCACGGAGCACGCCGAGGATGTCGCGGAGCTTCATCATCGTCTTGCCGGCGAACCCGCCGACCGCGAACTCGCGCTCCAGGTCCCACAGGGTGAGGCCGTGCTCGGTGATGTCCAGGTCGGGGTGCTTGCGCTGGTGGTACTCCAGCGGGTCGGTGTCGGCCATGACGTGGCCGCGGACCCGGTAGGAGTGGATCAGCTCGAAGACCCGCGCGGCCTTGGTGACGTCGTCGTCGTGCGAGGCGTCGATGTCCTTGAGCCAGCGGACCGGCTCGTAGGGGATGCGCAGCGCCTTGAAGATCTCGTCGTAGAACTCGTTCTCGCCGAGCAGCAGCTGGGACAGGACGCGCAGGAACTCGCCGGAGGCGGCGCCCTGGATGACCCGGTGGTCGTAGGTCGACGTGAGCGTCATGACCTTCGAGATGCCGAGCTTGTTGAGGGTGTCCTGCGAGGTGCCCTGGAACTCCGCCGGGTAGTCCATCGCGCCGACGCCCATGATGAGGCCCTGACCGGGCATCAGGCGGGGCACCGAGTGGACGGTGCCGATGCCGCCGGGGTTGGTCAGCGAGGCGGTGACTCCGGTGAAGTCGTCCATGCCGAGCTTGCCGATGCGGGCGCGCCGGACGATGTCCTCGTACGCCTGCCAGAACTCGAAGAAGTTGAGCGTCTCGGCCTTCTTGATGGCCGCCACGACCAGCTGCCGGTCGCCGTTGGGCTTCACCAGGTCGATGGCGAGACCCAGGTTGACGTGCTCCGGCTTGACCAGGGTCGGCTTGCCGTCCTTCTCCGCGTAGGAGTGGTTCATCGACGGCATGGCCTTGAGGGCCTGCACCATCGCGTACCCGATGAGGTGCGTGAAGGAGATCTTCCCGCCGCGGGCGCGCTTGAGGTGGTTGTTGATGACGATGCGGTTGTCGAAGAGCAGCTTCACCGGGACCGCGCGCACGGACGTGGCCGTCGGCAGCTCCAGCGAGGCGTTCATGTTCTTCGCGACGGCGGCCGAGGGGCCGCGCAGCGTCACGTACTCCGGACCGGCCGGGGCCTCGGTGGCCTCGTCCGCCTTCGGCTTCGCCTTGGCGGGCGCGGCGGCGGGCTTGGCGGCCGCGGGCTTCGCCGGGGCGGGCGCGCTCTTCGCGGGAGCCGGGTCGGCCTTGGCCGGGGCCGGCTGCGCGGGGCGGCCGGGGCGGCGGCGGGCGCGGCCTTCGCCGGAGCCGGAGCGGCTGCCGGGGCGGGCGCGGCCTCGGTCACCGGGGCCCCCGAGGACCCGGGAGCGGGCTTGTCCGCCGTGCCGGCGGCACCCGGCTTGTAGTCGGCGAAGAAGTCCCACCAGGCGCGATCGACCGAACTGGGGTCCTGGAGGTACTGCTGGTAGATCTCGTCGACGAGCCATTCATTGGCGCCGAAAGCCGCGGCCGGGTTGGTGCCCGGGCTGGCTTGGTCGGTCGAGACGCTTGAGTTACTGGGGGACTGAGACGACACGGCGGCAACCGCCCTCTTCCGCTTCACAAGGTGATGGACAGCGGAAATCAAGGCTACGCCCCCCGAACCGTTCCTTGCAGGCCGGGCCGGTGCTTCGTCGTGCACATCACATCGAAGGCCGGGTTTCGGCGGAGGAAATGGCGGGAAACAAGCGAGGTTCCGCTGTGCTTCGGTACGCAGGACCGTGGATACGGTCCTGCGACCGTATCGCCTAGCGGCCCCCTGCTGGCATGACACGGATGAACGTGCCCTTCCGGATCGACCCTATGCCAACGAGATCGTCAACCGCGCTGCTCGGGGATCCCCGGGAGGGTGACCTGGATGCGGCAGCCCCGTTCGGATTCGGCCACACCGATCCGGCCGCCGTGCAGATCGACCGCCCACCGGGCGATGGCGAGACCGAGCCCCGTGCCGCCGTCGCTTCCCGGACCGTGCGGAGAGGGCGCCTGGCCCCGGTTGAAGCGCTCGAACACCCGGTGGCGCTCCGCCTCCGGGATGCCGGGCCCCTCGTCGACGACTTCCAGCTCCAGCGACTCGGGGTGGCCCCCGCGCCGCGCCAGCACCGTCACCCGGCCGTGCGGCGGGCTGTGCTTGACCGCGTTGTCGATGAGGTTGGCGACCACCTGGTGCAGCCGCTCGGCGTCCGCGTGTGCGGTGAGCTCCGGCGGCGAGACGTCCAGGTGCAGATGGACGTCCGTACGGGTGTGGTTGCCCGAACCCGACGACAGGCGTCGGTGGGAGGCGGCGAGATTCGCCTCCTTCAGTACGCCCGACAGATACGGCCAGACCTCGAAACGGCGTGCCTTGAGGGCGACGACCCCGTTGTCCAGCCGCGACAGGTCCAGCAGCGTCTCGACCAGCCGGCCGAGCCGCTCCGTCTGCTTCAGCGCGGTGCGCATCGTCTCCGGATCGGCGGAGGACACCCCGTCCACCACGTTCTCCAGTACGGCTCTGAGCGCGGCGATGGGTGTGCGCAGCTCATGGCTGACGTTGGCGACCAGCTCCTTGCGGTGCCGGTCCTCCGCCTCCAGATCGTCCGCCATGCGGTTGATCGTCTGCGCCAGGTCGCCCAGCTCGTCCCGCCGCCCGGCCCCGCTCACCCGGCGTGTGTAGTCGCCGTGGGAGATCGACCGGGCCACCGCCCTCATCTCGTCCAGCGGCGCGGTCAGGCCGTGGGCCACGAACTGGGTGATCAGCAGCGTGGCGATCACCGAGAAGACGGTGATGAACTGGAACTCGGTCCGGGTCCGCAGGGCGACGATCAGCAGTCCGGTCGTGATGAACACCGAGACCACGACGAGCGTGCCCAGCTTGGCCTTGATGGAGAAGGGCCGCACTCCGGGCCCTGGCCAGGTCATGGCGCCGGAGTCTCCAGGGCGTAACCCACGCCGTGCACCGTACGGATCCGCTCCGCGCCGATCTTCCGGCGCAGCGCCTTGATGTGGCTGTCGACCGTGCGGGTGCCCGAGGCGTCCGCCCAGTCCCACACCTCGGCCAGCAGCTGCTCCCGGGAGAGCACCGCGCGCGGGGTGTTGGCGAGGCAGACCAGCAGGTCGAACTCGGTCGGCGTGAGATGGACGTCCTCGGCGCGCACCCGGACCCGGCGCTGCGCGTGGTCGATCTCCAGTTCGCCCAGGCGCAGTATCCCGCTGCGCGGGGTCACGGCGGCCAGCGCCGCCCGCTCCACCCGGCGCAGCAGCACGTGCACCCGGGCGGCCAGCTCCCGCATGGAGAACGGCTTCGTCATGTAGTCGTCGGCGCCGACCCCGAGCCCGACCAGCATGTCGGTCTCGTCGTCGCGCGCGGTGAGCATCAGCACCGGCACGGGGCGCTGCGCCTGCACCCGGCGGCAGACCTCCAGGCCGTCGAAGCCCGGAAGCATGATGTCGAGCACCATCAGGTCGGGCTGCCAGGCCTCGGCCGCGTCCACGGCCGCGGGGCCGTCCAGCGCGGTCTGCACCAGGAAGCCCTCCGCCCGCAGCCGCGCGGAGATGGCGTCGACGATCGTGGCGTCGTCCTCGACCACCAGCACCCGGCGCTGAGCCCCCGGGGTGGCCGCGACGCCGTTGTGGGTGGTGTGTGTCTGTTCCATCGCCCCGCCCCTGCCCGTTCTCGCGGGGGGCATTCCCCCGGAGGCACGGTCTTCGCTCGTGGTTTTCGTGGGTGATCCCGTGTACCGGTCAGCAGCGTAAAGGCAGCGGAGGCCTCCCGGCTACGCAGGGTGTTACCCCGGGGGCGTGAGTTCGGGCCGGGCGGGCGGCCGGATCGTCTGCCTTGTGGCGGTTGGCCCGTGCCGTCGCCGGGGCGCGCGTACCGGGAAGGGGGTTCAGCCGGCCCGGAGTGCGAGATGGACCACGTCGGGCACACCTCGGGCAACGGCCACTTCTTCCGTCCGAACCCCGCTGAACCCGGCATTCCGCAAGGCCTGCTCGAAGGCGGGCGACGGCTGCGCCGACCAGACGGCGAGCACCCCGCCCGGGGTCAGCCGGTCGTGGCAGTGCGCCAGACCGGCGGGGGAGTAGAGGCTGTCGTTGCTCTCCGTGACCGTCCAGTCGGGTCCGTTGTCGATGTCCAGGCAGAGCGCGTCGTAACGCTCCGTGGTGGTACGGAGGTGGGCGACGAGGTCCGTGTGCAGGATCCCGGTCCTGGGGTCGGCCAGCGCCGCCGCGGAGATCCGGTCCAGCGGCCCCTCCCGGTGCCAGTCCACGATCGCCTGCTCCCGCTCCACGACCACGATCCGCCCCCAGCGCTCCTCCTCGGCGGCCCGCACCAGGGAGAACCCGACGCCGAGCCCGCCGATGAGCACGGAGGGGGCGGTCCGGCCGGCGGGCAGCGCGGTCAGCGCGACGTCGATCAGCAGCCGCTCGGAGCGCCCGTCGGAGGTGTCCATCAGGAAGCAGCCGTTGGCGATGATCTCGAAGTGCTCCCCGCGCTGCCGCAGGACCACCTCGCCGAAGGGTCCTTCGCGACGGTCCAGGGTGACGTGGGCGGGCGGGATCATGGCGCAGGTGAAGGTGTCGGTGGTGTCGGTAGGGGGCTCCATGGGCCCGATTCTAGGAGCGCGACAACTGCCGCCCCAGCTGCTTTGATCTTCACCACGTCATCTCATACGAGTCCGTCTCCTGTGAGAAGCCCTACGAGAAGTCCCACGAGAGGGATGCGCCTTGAGACCGTACGCACACCGACCGTACGCGCGACGACATACAAGAACGCTCGTCGTCCTCCTGGCAGCCGTCCTGCTCGGGACCGCCGTGTTCCCGGGCCGAGCCCTCGCCGTGACCGGGCCGCCGGCCACCGACGCCCACACCCGCCCCTCCGTCCGGGCCATGACCTGGAACATCTGCGGTGAGGCGGGCGGCGGGACCCCGGGTACCGGGGCGTACTGCCCGGACCGCAACGATCCCAGGGCGAAGGCGGCGGCCGTGGCGGAGGTCGTGCGGGCGCGCGACCTGAACGCGGTCATGCTCCAGGAGGTCTGCTCGGGCCCGTTCGTCCCCGGCCTGAACAGCGGCTCCGGCGCCCTCAGTCAGCTGGACGAGATCGCCGCCGAGCTGGGCCCGGAGTGGTCCTTCCGCTGGGCCGAGGTGTGGCGCCCCGCCACCACGGCGTTCCCGCAGGGCTCGTCCTACTGCCGCGGCGGCCTGACCGGCACCCTCAGCGTGGCCGTCGGCGTCAAGGGCCGGATCGACTGGCAGCGCATCCGTACGATGCCGGTCCCGGTGGACGCCGGGCAGAGCCGCACGCAGGCGCTCTGCGTGGGCGCCGCCGGCTGGGAGTCGCACCTGTGCACGGCCCATGTGGCCAACTTCGACGCGGCAGCCCGGCAGGGCCGGATGACCCAGGCCGAGGCGGACGGCCTCTACGCCGACCAGATCGGCGTCATCAGGGAGACGGCGGCGGGGCTGCCCTCGGTGGTGGTCGGCGGTGACTTCAACACGCGTCTGCGGACCAAGCTCCAGCCTCTCTACGACACCCTGTACGAGTGCGACGAGCGCTCCTACTTCCCCGGTGACGCGGCCGCCGAGCCGACGCATTTCTCCCCGGCCACCGCGAGCACGGACCCGGTGACCGGGGCGATCACCGACAGCCGGTACGGCACGGCCCGGCTCGACTACCTCTTCTCCACGGAGGCCTTCAGCGGCTGCGACTCCTGGACGGAGAAGGCCGACCAGGCCGACTACACCCCCGCCGCCCAGCCCGCCTGCGACAACGTCACCACGCCCCGCGTCTGCGTCCCGACCGGCACCTCGGACCACGCCCCGGTGTACGGCTCCACCCAGGGCGGCCCGGCCCTCGACTGGCGCATGGACGGCACCGCGTCCGGCGGCTCCCGGGGCCTGACCGGCACTCCGTCGGGCGGCTTCTCCTGGAGCACCGAACCGGGCGGGGCGCTCGAACTCGACGGCGTGTCCGGCGCGGTCACCACCCCCGGACCCGTCCTGGACACCCGCCGCAGCTTCACCGTCTCGGCCTGGGCGAAGGCCGACCCGGGAACCGGTACCGCCGCGGTCCTGGCCCAGGACGGCGAGGTCATCAGCGGCGCCATGCTCTGGTACAACGCCCCGGACCGCACCTGGCGCTTCGGGATGCCCCGCGCCGACGGCCCCGAGTGGAACGTCGACCAGGCCATCTCCCGTACGCAGGCGGCCACCGGGGTATGGACCCGTCTCACGGGGGTCCACGACGCCGAGGCCGAGACCCTCACGCTGTACGTCGACGGCGCCCCGGCGGGCACCGCCCCGCACACCACCACCTGGGCGGCGAAAGGCCCGTTCGTCGTCGGCCGGGACCTCGTCAAGGGCCGGCAGAACGCCTTCTGGGACGGCCGGGTCCGAAGCGTGGAGACGTACGACCACCCGATGACGGCCGCCCAGGCCCTCACCCACGCCCGCACCCTGACCGCCCCTACCGCCAGGGCCGCACAGCCCTCCGCGACCGGCCCCGCCGGCTGCCAGGCGCTGGGCGGCTACGGGACCGTCTCCAGCCGTACGCCCACCCTCACCGTGCACGTCGCGCACCCCGACCCGTCGAAGCAGGTCTGGGCGGAGTTCGGCCTCTGGGACAACACCGACCCCACCCGTCCCCAGCCCGTTGCCCTGGGCACGCCCGGCTCGGCGAGCGGCAAGGCCGTGGGCCGGGGAACCGTCACGCTGACCGTCCCGCCGCTCGTCGACGGGCACGCGTACGGGTGGCGGGCCAGGACCACGGACGGCACGACGGCCTCCGCGATCAGCACCAACTGCCACTTCCGGGTGGCGGCGGGGTAGAGGACGGGGAGCCGGCGGTCCGGGTCGTTCCGGGTGGGGCCGGCTCCCTGGGCGGGAGGGGCCTGCCCCGGCCCCTCAGCGCTCCGGGCGGGGCCCGCGCAGGACCAGGAGCGCCGCCCCCACCACGTACGCGGTTCCCGCCACCGCCCAGGCCGCCGCCTGCGGTCCCGGCTGCATCGGCCAGGCCCAGTACGCGGCGGCCCCGCCGGGTGTCCGGGGCGCCGCCAGGTAGACCGCGCCGCTGTAGACCGTCATCGGCAGCCAGCTCGCCCGCGCCCCCAGGACCGCGGCCGCCGCGGCCGTCACGCCGGTCGCGCCCAGCACGTTGCGGACCATCGCCGGGGCGCCGAACTGCTCCGGGTGGCCCGGGACGGCAAGGGCGAGGGCCGTGCCGGCGAGTGCGGTGAGGGCCACGAGATGGGCCAGGCGCCGGGGCCACCAGGGGCGTACGGCGGTGCGGTCCAGCTCCTCGGTGGGGGAGAAGAACCCGGTGCCGATCGCGGCGGCGGCGAGCAGCGGGGCGATCACCTGCACCGGGACGCGGGCGGTGTGGTCGAACTGCGGCCGGCCCTGCAGCCAGTCGGCGGCCCACGCGGCGAGCAGGGCGGTGCCCGCCAGGGCGGCCAGGGTCGCCGGGAGGGCGCGGGAGCGGAGATAGAGGACGGGCAGCCCGTCCGGCACCGTCCGTACGGTGGTCGTCACAGCGTCGGCACCGCCTCCGGGTCGCAGCTGGTACGGGTGGCCAGGTAGCGGCCGAGCCAGGCGCGGCGCTCGGCCCCGCCCATGGCCGTGAGCCGGGTCAGGTAGCGGCCGCCCAGGTCGGGGTCGAGCCACGCGCCGTCCAGCGGGGCCAGCCACTGCGCCACGGCACTGTCGGTCTCCCCCATGCGTACGGTCGCGGGGTCCTCCGCCAGGAGCACGGCCGGCGGACAGCCGCGGTCGGTGAGGCGCAGAGCCGTCTGGCGGGCGTAGTCGGCGGGGTCGGTGAGCCTGTCGCGTACCACCGTCCAGCCCCGGGTGTGGTGGGGGAGCGGGGAGGCTCCGGCCGGGGCCTCCCCGCCCTCCGGGGCGTAGACGTACCGCCGCGGAGCCCCCGCCACCCCGTCCAGGCGGGAGCGCAGTCCGGCCAGGGCGTCGGACGCCTGCGAGAGCAGCGGGCCGTCCAGCCCGCTCACACAGACCTGTGGCACCGCCTCCGTACAGATCAGCCGTTCCGCCACCGGGTCCTGCCGGAACAGGCCGTCGCCGCTGTTCACGATCAGGGGAGCGACGAGGGCGGCGGCCGCCAGCGGTAGGAGGGCGAGCAGCCGGCGCCGGGCCGCGTACGCAATGACCACGGCGAGCACCGGAGCGCCCGCCCAGACCACCATCACGGGCACGAACCACGCCACCGGCACCCGGCCGGCCAGGTAGTACTGCTCGGCCGGGTTCAGGAAGCGGAGGCCGGAGGAGCTGTATGTCGGGACGCCCAGGGCGAGATAGGTGACGGCCGCGAGCACCGGCGCGGCCAGCCGCCACCGCCACAGGCGCCCCACCACGAACCCGGTGAACGCGGCACACACGAGGAACCACGCGTCCACGGCGATCATCCCCACCGAGGGCCCGCCGGCCCCGGTGTACGGCCAGGTCGCCGCCAGCACCCCCACCACGGCCAGCAGATGGCCGACGACGGCCCACACCGCCACCGGGAGGGCGGCCATCACCAGCCGGGCCGGGCGGCCGCGAGGCACCGAGAGCCACAGGGCGGCGGTCCCGCGCCGGTGCTCCCTGCCCCCCTGCCAGCAACCGGCGGCCGCTACCAGCGGCCCGGCGAGCAGCGTGGCGCACGAGTGCAGCAGGTCCTGGGTGTCGCCCCAACCGCCCTGCCACTGCTGGGCCTTGCTGATCATCGGAACGGCGATGGTGAGGGCCGTGGCCGGGGCGGTCCAGGGGGCGATCCCCCGCCGCAGCTCGGCCCCGAAGGCGGCCCTGGCGGGGTGCCGGACGGGGGCAGGGGTGGCGGCCGGTGGCGCCTGGTCCGGGGTGCCCGTCATACCCCCGCCCCCGTACGGTGTGCGCGCAGGGCGGCGGTGTAGCCGCGCTCGATCGGGTTGCCGCCGAGCCCGTCCGCCGCGTCGCCCAGCTCGATCAGGTCGGCTGTCGTGCCCCGGTAGGCGATCCGGCCCGCCTCGATCAGGGTCACGTCCGCGCAGGCGGCGGCCACGTCCTCGACCAGATGAGTGGAGACGATCACGGTGGAGGTGCGGCCCAGCTCCCGCAGCAGGGCCCGGAACTCGACGCGCTGCTCCGGGTCGAGACCGGCGGTCGGCTCGTCCAGCAGCAGGAGTCCGGGCTCGTTGACGATCGCCTGGGCGATACCGACACGCCGCACCATGCCGCCGGAGAGGGTCTTCACCTTGGCGTCGATCCTGTCGCCGAGCCCGACCCGGTCGACCGCGCGTTCCACGGCGGCGGCGACCCCCCTCCCGTCCATCTCCTTGAGCCAGGCCACGTAGCCGACGAACTCGCGGACCGTGAAGCCCGGGTAGTGGCCGAACTCCTGCGGCAGATAGCCGAGAAGACGGCGTACGGCGGCCCGCTCACGGTGGTCGGCCCCCGGGCCGACGTCCCGGCCGAGCAGCTCCACGCGCCCCGAGTCCGGGGCCGAGACCGTGGCCAGCACCCGGATGAGCGAGGTCTTGCCCGCCCCGTTGGGCCCGAGCAGCCCGTGCACGCCGCGGGGGAGGTCGAGGTCCACGCCGTCCAGGGCGGTCTTCCTGCGGTGCCGGACGGTCAGCCCGGCGACCTTGGCGGTCACGGTGTCTCCAGGTGGTCGAAGGATCGGCGGCGGGCGGCGAGCAGCAGCCCGCACACCAGGGCCCCGGCGGCCCAGCCGCTCTGGACGGCGGGCCCGGAGAAGTACGGGGCGGCCCCCGCCATCAGCGCCGCCCCGGCGGGCCCGTCGGCGGCGGCGGGGGCGACGACGAACAGGGCCCAGGCCCCTCCGGCGGCAGCCGCCCCCCGGCGGCTGCCGACGAAGCTGCCCAGCACGAGCGCGGCGAGCGTCAGCGCCAGTCCCGGCAGCAGCCAGGCGGCCGCCCCCGGGCCGCCCGCCGCCGGAGGCAGCACCGCCCCGGCGAGGGTCAGAGAGGGAACGCTCACCCCGAGGACGGCTGCGGCCCGGACCAGCAGCAGCCGCAGCCCGCCGGACGGGGTCGCGGTGACCACCTCGTACAGCGGATCGGCGTGCCGCCCGTACGACAGGGCCACCCCGGCGAGCGGCAGCACCGGCGCCGTCACCAGCAACAACAGCCGTACGGAGGCCCCGAGCCCGGCCCCGTACGACAGCGCGACGGCCCCGAGGGCGACGACGGCGAGCGCCACCGCCCAGGCCCCCCGCAGGGCGGGCCCGGCCGCCCAGAGAATCCGGGCGACCGGGGACAGCCGCGGCGACACCCCCGTGGTCCCCGCTGCTGTGCTGTGGGTTGCTCCGGCGGCGACGCCCACGGCAGCTTCCGATCCGGCTCCGGAACTCGGGGAGGCGGCCGTACCTGGACTCGCGGTGGTGTTCAGGTGGGCGGTCGGGCTCACGGCGGCGCCTGCGGCGGCAGCCGCGTCGGCGTACGCGGGCCCCTCCGGCCCCCCGGCGTACGCGGGGGAGCCCCCCGCCCCCCGCCCCTCCGCCGCCGCCCGCTCCGGCAGCCCTTCCGCCGCCACCCGTTCCAGCACCGCCGCCCGGACACCCGCCAGCAGCGGGCCCGTCTCCGGGGCCGTCCGGACCGCCGAAGAGACCAGGGCCGCGCAGGTGCCGCACACCTCGACGTGCTTCTCCAGGGACCAGGCGTCGCTCTCGGCCGCCGTACCGGCCGCGAAGCGCGCCGCCAGCCCGGCGTCCACGTGCCAGCCGGAGCCCCGGCCCGCTCGCTCCCGGCTCATGCCGTACCTCCCAGGACTTCGCCCTCCGGCGCCAGCCGCTCCAGTGCGGCCCGCAGCTCACGCCGGGCCCGCATCGCGCGGGTCTTGACCGTGCCCTCGGGGACACCGAGCAGCACGGCGGCCTCCCTCGTCGACAGCCCGTCCACCACCGTGGCGCGCAGGACCTCGCGCAGCTCCGGCGAGATCCCGGCCAGCGCGGTGCCCATGTCCCCGTACTCCAGGCCTGCCAGCACCCGGTCCTCGGCGGAGGGCGCGAGGGCCTCCGGGGCCGGGCGGACGGGGCTCGGAGGCCGGTCCGCGCGGGCGTCCGCCCGCAGGGCGTCCACGAGCCGGCGCGAGGCGATCACCCACAGCCACCCGCCGACCTGCGCGCCCCGGTGCGAGGCGGCGGAGCGCCACACGGTCACGAAGGTGTCCTGGAGCACTTCGCGTACGGTCTCCGCGTCCGCGCACCGCCGCGCGAGCCGGGCGTGCAGCCACCCGGCGTGCCGGTCGTAGAGCGCGCCGAGCGCGTCCGTGTCGCCGCGTGCCACGGCACGTACGAGCGCCGCGTCATCCTTCTCCGTACCGTCATCCCGGTCCTCCCCCGCAGGGCGCAACAGCCTCACACCCTCCCTATCGCCCGGCGGACCGTATCCGGTTCACGCGGCTTTACCGGGCTTCACGGGCCAGGGAGAAGCGGGCCGGGAGGAGCCAGGGGAATAGCCGCTCCCCGGTGCGCGCTCCCGAGGACAAGGGCCCGGCGATCGGCCGATCGCTCAGAGCGAACATCGCGTGGGGAACATTCGGCGACTCACAAGCATTGAGTGCACATAGCTCAACTTGCCTGCCGAAGGGGAGATCATGACTAACGAGTCCCAGGCGTTCACACCGATCGACCTGCCCGTGCTGCCGCTCGACGACGAGGTCGTCCTGCCCGGCATGGTGGTGCCGCTGGACCTGTCCGACACCGAGGTGCGCGCCGCCGTCGAGACCGCGCAGGCTGCCGCCCGCCCCGGCGGCGCCAAGCCCCAGGTGCTGCTGGTTCCGCGCATCGACGGCACGTACACGGGGACGGGTGTCCTCGGCACCGTCGAGCAGGTCGGACGCCTGTCGGACGGCGACCCGGGCGCCCTCATCCGGGCCCGTGACCGGGTCCGGATCGGAGCCGGGACCAGCGGTCCCGGCCGGGCGCTCTGGGTCGAGGGGACCGTGCTGGAGACCCCCGCCCCCGACCCGCTGCCCGGGTCCGCCGCCGAGCTGGTCAAGGAGTACAAGGCACTCGCCACCACCTGGCTGAAGAAGCGGGGCGCCTGGCAGGTCGTGGACCGGGTACAGCAGATCGACGACGTCTCCGCGCTCGCCGACAACTCCGGATACTCGCCGTTCCTCTCCACCGCCCAGAAGGTCCAGCTCCTGGAGACCGTGGACCCCGTCGCCCGGCTGAAGCTCGCCATCCAGTGGCTGAGCGAGCACCTCGCCGAACAGGACGTGGCCGAGTCCATCGCCAAGGACGTCCAGGACGGCGTGGACAAGCAGCAGCGGGAGTTCCTGCTGCGCCGCCAGCTCGATGCCGTACGCAAGGAGCTCGCCGAGCTCAACGGCGACCCGGAGGACGAGTCCGACGACTACCGGGCCCGTGTCGAGGCCGCCGACCTGCCCGAGCACGTCCGCGCGGCCGCGCTCAAGGAGGTCGAGAAGCTGGAGCGGTCCAGCGACCAGTCGCCCGAGGGTTCCTGGATCCGCACCTGGCTGGACACCGTCCTCGAACTGCCCTGGACCGAGCGGACCGAGGACGCCTACGACATCCGCGGCGCCCAGGAGGTCCTGGACGCCGAGCACGCCGGTCTGGCCGATGTGAAGGAACGCATCACCGAGTACCTCGCGGTGCGCAAGCGCCGTGCCGACCGGGGCCTGGGCGTGGTGGGCGGCCGCCGCGGCGGTGCCGTCCTCGCCCTCGTCGGGCCGCCCGGCGTCGGCAAGACCTCGCTCGGCGAGTCCGTCGCGCACGCCATGGGCCGTAAGTTCGTCCGCGTCGCGCTCGGCGGTGTCCGGGACGAGGCGGAGATCCGGGGCCACCGGCGTACCTACGTCGGCGCGCTCCCCGGCCGGATCGTGCGGGCGATCAAGGAGGCCGGTTCGATGAACCCGGTCGTCCTGCTCGACGAGATCGACAAGGTCGGCTCCGACTTCCGGGGCGACCCGGCAGCGGCCCTCCTCGAAGTGCTCGACCCGGCCCAGAACCACACCTTCCGCGACCACTACCTGGAGGTCGAGCTCGACCTCAGCGACGTCGTCTTCCTGGCCACCGCCAACGTCCTGGAAGCCATCCCGGAGGCCCTGCTCGACCGTATGGAGCTGGTCCGCCTCGACGGCTACACCGAGGACGAGAAGGTCGTCATCGCCCGGGACCACCTGCTCCCGCGCCAGCTGGAGCGGGCCGGTCTGGAGAAGGACGAGGTCGCCCTGGAGGAGTCGGCGCTGCGCAAGCTGGCCGGCGAGTACACCCGTGAGGCGGGCGTACGGAATCTGGAGCGGGCGGTCGCCCGGCTGCTCCGCAAGGTCGCCGCGCAGCACGAGCTGGGCGACCGGGAGCTGCCGTTCACGGTGGGGGACGCGGATCTGCGCGGTCTGATCGGGCGCCCGCACCATGTGCCCGAGTCCGCGCAGGACCCGGCCGAGCGCCGCACCGCGGTGCCGGGCGTGGCCACCGGGCTCGCGGTGACCGGGGCGGGCGGTGACGTCCTCTTCGTCGAGGCGTCGCTCGCCGACCCGGAGACCGGGGCGTCCGGACTGACCCTGACCGGTCAGCTCGGGGACGTGATGAAGGAGTCGGCGCAGATCGCGCTGAGCTTCCTGCGGTCGCACGGCGCGGAGCTGGAGCTGCCGGTCGCGGACCTCAAGGACCGGGGCGTGCACGTCCACTTCCCGGCGGGCGCGGTCCCCAAGGACGGGCCGAGCGCCGGCATCACCCTGACGACCGCACTGGCCTCGCTGCTCTCCGGACGCCTCGTCCGTACGGATGTGGCGATGACCGGCGAGGTGTCGCTGACCGGGCGGGTGCTGCCGATCGGCGGCGTCAAGCAGAAGCTGCTGGCCGCGCACCGGGCGGGCATCACGACCGTGGTGATCCCGCAGCGCAACGAGGCCGACCTGGACGACGTTCCGGCGGAAGTGCTGGAGAAGCTGGAGGTCCACCCGGTCACCGACGTCCGCCAGGTGCTGGAGATCGCGCTCGCCCCGGCCACGGCCAGGACCGGGGAGAGGATTCCGGCCGCGGCCTGACCGCCGTACGCCCCCGGCCGGACGGATCGAACGGCCCGCTTCCCGCTGCGGCGGGGGCGGGCCGTTCCGCATGTCCGGGGTGTGGCTCCGCGGCGTCGCCCGGGGCGCGGCTCGGGACGTGCCGCCGGCGAGCGGCTCGGGGGCGTGGCCGCCGGTGAACGGCTCAGGGGCGGTAGATCGTGCCCGGCTGCGGCTCGGCGGGGGCCATCAGCTCGGGGACGGTCACGAAGGTGTAGCCGTCCTTCTGGAGCGCGTCGATGATGCCGGGCACGGCGGGGACGGTCCCCGGGTAGATGTCGTGCAGCAGGATGACGCCGTCCTTGCCCGCCTGGTCCAGGATCCGCTTCGTTATCAGCGCGGAGTCGTTCGTCGAGTAGTCCTTGGCGGTGGCGCTCCACAGCACCTGGGAGAGCCCGAGCTCCTTGCTGATGCCGGAGACCGTGTCGTCGGTGCGGCCCTGCGGCGGCCGCATGAGCCGGGGCTTCTTGCCGGTGATCTTCTCGATGGCCACCTGGGTCTTCTCCAGCTCGGCCCGTATCTCGTCCGGCTTCTGGTCGGTCAGCACCTGGTGCGTCCAGGTGTGGTTGGCGACCTCGTGGCCCTCGTCCTCGATGCGCTGCACCACGTCGGGGTGCTTGACGACATGGTGCTTGCCCAGCAGGAAGAAGGTGGCGTGCACCTTCTTCTCCTTCAGGATGTCCAGCAGCCTCGGCGTGTCCTCACCCGGGCCCGCGTCGAAGGTCAGGGCGATGCACTTGGCCTTGCGGCAGTCGACCGGCCCGAAAGCCCCCTTGGCGTCGGACGCCGCCTCCGCACGCGCCGAACCGGGCGCGGTCGTCTCCATCGAGCAGCCGCTCAGGGCCAGTGTGAGCGTCGTCACCAGCGCCGCGGTCAACCCCATCGTGGGCAGCGGCATCTTTCCTGGCACGGCGCATCACTCCTCTGTACGGGAAATACCGCACAGGTGTGCGGTACGGCGATAACTATACATGCCGTGTATACATCGGGTTCATAGTGGGGGTGGCGGGCGGCGGCGGGACCCGGATCGGGGCCGGGGCCGCTGTGCCGGGTCCCCTCCTGCGAAATACTGGCCGAGCTGCGGCGATCACCGGTCGCGGAGCAGCTTTCATCGGCAGGGAACCGTACGAGGGGTACTGACGTGCGCGGAGACGACAGCGTGCCGGAGCCGGACGCGTCCGGCCCACCAGGCGTGAGGGGCGTGCCCGGTGCGGGTGGCGCACCAGGCATGAGTGGCGCGCCCGACGTCGGCGGCTCACGAGGCATGAGTGGCGTGCCCGGTGCGGGCGGAGGGCCCGGCGCTTCCGGCGCTTCCGGCGTGGATCACGCGTTCCTGGCGCTGGAGCGTGAGCTGGCCGTGTTCCTGCGCCGGGCGCGGGCCAGTTCGGGCGAGATGGCCCGGGAGGTCCACCCCGAACTGGAGGCCGCCGCCTACGGCCTGCTCGTCCGTCTGGAGGCGGCGGGCCGGCAGCGGGCCACCGAACTGGCCGCCTACTTCGGCGTCGGCAAGGCCACCATGAGCCGCCAGCTCCACTCCCTGGAGAACCTCGGCCTGGTGGCCCGCGAACCCGATCCGGCCGACGGACGCGCCTGGCTCGTCCACCTCACCGACGACGGCCTGGCCCGCTTCCGCAGCGTCAGGGACGCCCGCCGCGGGCGCTACGTGCGCAAGCTGGCCGACTGGGACCGGGGTGAAGTCGCCGAGCTGGCCCGGCTCCTGCACCAGCTGAACACCCGCGCGGAAAGCTGACCCGCCGCGCGCCGGGGGCTGGGTGCGGCCGCCTCGCCTCCTGTGCTGGCTGCGTGCGCCGACCCGCACCCCCGTACCGACTGCGGGCGGCTGCCCCGTACCCCCGTACCGACTGCGGCCGATCCGCCTTCCCGCGCTGGTTGCGGACGGCCGTCGCCCCCGAACCGTCCGCGGCCGGCCGGCCTGCTTCCCGCGCCGACCGTCAGGCCGGCTCGACCAGGAGCGCGGTCGCGTCGTCGTGCGTCTTGCCGCGTCCCAGCCGTACGCGCCCGGCCGCCGCGTCGGCCTCCTCCAGCTCCCGCACCCGGTCGATCAGCCCCTGCGGCCCGGCCTTCCGCAGCAGCCCCAGCGTGTCCGTCCAGTCGCCCTCGCCGAACATCTCCGTCCAGCGGGCCGCCCCGTCCGTGAGCGCGGCCAGCGCCCGGACGTCGGCCGCCGGGGCGCTGCCCGTCACCGCGCGCGAGGCCACCGCCGGATCGGCGGCCGCCGTGAAGAAGCCGCCCTCCTTGTTGCGCACCGTGGCGTCGGCGATCTCCTCCGAGGCCAGCGAACCCGGCGGCAGCCGGGTCAGCCGGTCGTCCAGGACCGCCCGGACCGCGCCGTCGCGGGACTCCAGCAACAGGACCGAGTCGGACAGCACCAGGTACTCGACCGCGCGTTCGTTCCAGCGCGCCAGGGTCACGGTCGCCTGAGGCGTACGCACGTGAGAAAGGTCACAGGTCGCTCGATGGGCTTCCGCAGTACGGGAGATGGCCGCGGCCAGGATTCCGGCCAGAGGCAGATCAGGGCGGGAACCGGACAGTTCCACCAGCGCACCGCCCAGCCGCGCGGTGAACCACGGGACCGAGTGCACACAACCGGCGTCCCCCCGCGGCGGGGTGACGCCGTCGAGCAGCACCAGCACACCACCCTGGCCGGACGCGGGAAGAGTCCCGGAGACCCAGTCCTCGTTGGGGCGTTCGGGACTGCCGGGGGCGGTGGCGAGTTCGATGCGCATACCGCCAGTCTGCACGAACCCTTCACCATCCCCGCACGCGGGCGAAGATGGCCTGTACCAGCAGGTCAACGCGGGCCCCCACGGCGGAAGGAGGGGATCCGGGGAGCATGCGGGCGGGCATCCTGCCAAAGGCGGAGCGGAAGTTCCACCCCGTGGTCCACGCATGGTCAGGGGTCCGCCGGGGGAGACTTGTTCGCCAACTCCAGAGTGATGTTCACTCCTTCGAGTGGCGGAGCGGTTGATGCGCGCCCCCCTCTCCCATAAGCGCTGGAATGGTCGGAAGCCGTACCAGGAGCGGGGCGCCCTTCCATGTGACCGTGCGTCACCTCTGCTTCAAGGGTGGACGAGTCAAGATTGCGAGCACCGGTGCAGAAGAAGCGGCCGCGGAGCAAGGGCACGACGCGCGACGGTTCCGGGGCGACGCCTCCGGCACCCGGTGCGGGCAGGCGCACCGTGCGGGTGCGCAGCCGACTGGTCGCCGGGGTCGCGGTCGTCGGCGTCATCGTCGTGGCGGCGGGCACCCCCGCCGTGCTCGGAGCCTCCGCCGATCTCACCGAGTCCCAGCGGCTGGTCACCCTCGCCGAGCTGAACCAGCAGGCGGTCGCCCTCGGCCACTCCCTCGCCGACGAGCGCGACGCCGTCACCGCGTACATCGCCGCCGGCCGGGCCGAGGAAGGCGAGGACGGCGACGGCGCGAAGAACCGCACCGCCCGCACCACCCGCGTCGACCAGCAGATCGACGAGATCCACGAAGCGGCCTCTGCGGCCCTGCGCCGCGACCTCTCGACGGTCCCCTCCCTGCGCCGCTCCGCGCTGACCGGCAAGGGCTCGGCCCTGGAGGCGCACCAGGCGTACTCCGACCTCATCGCCAAGCTGCACGGCATCGCCGCCGAACTCGCGGAGAAGACCCCGCCGCGCGCCGCCGACGCCACCCGGGCCCCGCTCACCCTCGGCGGCGCCTCCGAACAGGCCTCCGCCACCCGCGGGCTCCTCCTCGCGGCGCTCGCCGTGCCGAGCCCCGAGCCGACGGCCCCGCAGACCGACCCCTTCACCGGGCTGCCCGTGCAGCCCCAGGACCAGGGCGCCACCCGGGCCGACCGGGCACGCGACGAGCTCAGCGCCGCCGCCCAGCAGGCCCGGGTGCGGGAGCTGGCCGCGCTCGCCGACTTCGACCAGGCGGCGGACCCGGAGGCCCGCGACAAGCTCTCCGCCACCGTCACCGGCTCCGAGGTCAACAACGCGGAGAAGTACCTCACCCGCCTCACCGACCGCCCCGAACTGTCGGAGGCGGACCGCGAGGTCAGCCCCCGGAAGCTGGAGGCGGCACTCTCCGCCCGCGTCGACCGGATGCGCAGCGTCGAGTCCGCCCTGACCACCGGCCAGGTCCAGGACCTGGGGGGTCTGCGCGACGACGACGTCACCGCCCTCGAACTGGCCGTCGCCCTGCTCGGCGGCTGTTTCCTGCTCGCCGTCGGCGTCTCCACCGCCGTCGCCCGCACGCTCACCCAGCCGCTCGCCGTCCTGCGCATCGGGGCCGCGCGCCTGGCCGAGGACCCCGAGAACGCCGAACCGGTCCGCTACACCGGCCGCAACGACGAGTTCGCCCAGGTCGTCCGGTCGATGAACACCCTCCACGGCAAGCTCACCGACCTCCACCAGGACCTCGGCGGACGCGTCGAGAGCCTCACCGCCGAACGCTCCGGCCTGATCAAGAGCCGGGAGTCCCTGGCGCAGCAGCGGACCGAACTGCAGGAGCGGGCCGCCGAGCTGACCACCCAGCTGGGACAGCTCAGGAACACGGTCCACCACACCTTCGTCAACCTCTCCCTGCGCACGCTCGGCCTCGTCGAGCGGCAGCTCGGCGTCATCGAGAGCCTGGAGGAGCGCGAGCAGGACCCGGAGCGCCTGGCGACCCTCTTCAAGCTCGACCACATGGCCACGGTCATGCGCCGCCACAGCGAGAACATGCTCGTCCTCGCGGGCGCCGAGCACGGCCACGGCCACGCCGGGCCGATCCCGCTGGTCGACGTCGCGCGCGCCGCCGTCAGCGAGATCGAGCGGTACGAGCGCGTCACCATCCAGTCCCTGCCGCCGCACGCCCAGATCGCCGGGTTCGCCGCCGACGACCTCAGTCATCTGCTGGCCGAACTCCTGGAGAACGCCACCTCCTTCTCCCCGCCGGACTCCCATGTCGAGCTGTCCGGCTGGCTGCTGGAGAGCGGCGAGGTGATGCTCTCCGTGTCGGACGAGGGCATCGGCATGTCGAGCGTCCGGATGGACGAGCTGAATGCCAGGCTGGCCGACCCGGCCTCGTTCGAGGCCGGTGAGCAGAATGCCGACGGCGCCGGACTCGGTCTCCAGGTGACGTCACTGCTGGCCGCCCGGCACGGGGTACGGGTCCAGCTGCGCGAGCAGAAGGGGAGTGGAGTGACGGCCGTCGTCGTCCTGCCGCAGGCCCTGCTGCCCAAGACCCTGCCCGCCGCCACCCCGCCCGCCGTGCAACTGCCCGGCGACGCTCCCGCGCTCAACCTCCCGGGTTCGGTGGCGGAGGCCAACTCCAACGCTCTGCCCAGCCGTTCACCGCAGTCGGGCGGACCGTCCGATCCGGCCGTCGACGGGGAGAAGGCCGCCGGGACAGCTGCCGAGCCCGAGGCGGCGACGGAGCCCGAGCCGGCCACGGAACCCGAGGCGGTCGCGGCCCCGGCGGCCGGGCCGGTCGCCGGCACCGTACCGGGCCCCGACGCCGAGAACGCCCCCGGGCCCGGCCCGGCCGACACCGACCCGATGATCGCCGCCGCCGAGCGGACACTCCGGGAGAACGCCGAGGCCTCCGGGAGCGGCGACGCCGGGACCGCCTCTGCCGACAGCGCCGACGCGAGCCCGGACGCCACCGCCGTACCGCCGCAGGACCAGGTGCTCGACGGTCAGCCGCCGGTCACGGAAGCCGGGGCCGGGGCCGAGTCCGGGGCCGACGGGGACGCCGGGCCGGAGCCCGGGCCCGAGTCCGAGGTCACGCTGCAGGTCCGGCTCCCGAGGCCGCCCGCGGACCCGGCCGGACAGACCGCCCCGCCCGCCTCCGCCGACCCGTACGCCATCGGCCCCGACCGCCACGAGCGCCCGGCCGAGACCGGTCCCGGCGACGAGGGTCCGGACGGGCCCGCGTTCCACCCCGCGCCCCGCGCAGAGGCAGCCGGAGCCCCTGAGGCTGCGGGAGCGCCCGACGCTGCGGGAGCGCCCGCAGCCCCGCACACGCCCGACGCAACCGGACTTCCTCAAGCGCCCGGAGTGCTCCACGCGCCCGACGCCACCGGAGCCCCTGACGCGCCCGGAGCGCCTCACGCGCCCGGAGCGGCCGACGCCCCCGCCGAGACCGTCCCCGGCCAACGCCGCCCCGAGGCCGGGCGCGTCACCGACAAGGGGCTGCCGAAGCGCACCCCCAAGGTGGTCCGGCCCGACGCGACCCCCGCCCCCGGCCGCACCGGCAGCCTCGACCGGGACGCGCTGCGCCGGCGGCTCGGCAGCTTCCACCAGGCGGCCAAGGAGGGCCGGCGCGACGTCGAGGCGGAGATCGCCGAGAGCGGCGGCACCGCCGTCGCCGGGCCCGGGGGCGTGGCCGCGAGGCGCACGGGGCACGAGAGCACCACCACGCACAGCACAGGCGTCGCACAGCACACACGGAACGAAGAGACGGGGGACACAGTCGAGGAGGCACGCAGTTGACTGCGCCCAGCACATTCGGGCTGAGTACCGAGGCCCGGAATCTTCACTGGTTGCTGAGCAATCTCGTGGAGGAGGTGCCAGGGGTCCACTCGGTCACCGTCGTCTCGTCCGACGGCCTGATGCTGCTCTCCTCCGACCCCGGCCATCACCGGGCGAAGGCCGCCGGGCCGCCGGACGGCCCCAAGGGGTCCAGTGCCGACCTGGCCACGATCGTCTCCGGCATCGGTTCGCTGACCGTCGGCGCCGCGAAGCTGATGGACGGCGGCGGGGTCAAACAGACCATGGTCGCCATGGACGAGGGCAGCGTCTTCGTCATGTCGATCAGCGACGGCTCCCTCCTCGGCGTCCACGCCACGCCGGACTGCGACATGAGCGTCGTCGCGTACCACATGGCCCTCTTCGTCGGCCGGGCCGGACACGTCCTCACCCCCGAACTCCGCAGTGAGCTGCGTACATCGATGGAGAGCGCCCTGTGACCACCGCCGCAGCGGAACCCGCCCCCCGGCTCCCCGTCCGCGGGGCCGACAAGCGCCCCGCCCGGGTCCGCCCGTACTCCCTCACCGGCGGCCGCACCCGGTTCGGGCACGTCCTGCTGGTCGAGACGTTCGTCGCCGCCCTCGAAGCACCCGAGGAGCGCCGCGAGCTCACCAACGGCAATCTCGCCTCGCGGATCATGCCGGAGCTCCAGGCCATCGTCGAACTCTGCCGCCGCATGCGTACGGTCGCGGAGATCTCGGCCCTGCTGAAGATGCCGCTCGGAGTCGTCCGGGTGCTGCTCAGCGACCTGGCCGACCAAGGAAAGATCCGCGTGTACGGGACCGGTCACGGCACCGGCCAGCCGGACCGCGCACTGCTCGAAAGGGTGCTCAATGGACTCCGCCGTCTCTGAGGCGCCGCTCTTCGCCCCGCGCCAGCCGGGCTCCCGGGACGACCGGCCGTCGCGGCTGCAGGAACAGGCCGAGGAGTCCCTCCAGGCCTGGCAGCTCGACCACACCCGCGCCCCCACCGCCACCAAGATCGTGGTGGCGGGCGGATTCGGCGTCGGCAAGACGACCTTCGTCGGCTCGGTCTCCGAGATCACACCGCTCCAGACCGAAGCGCTGATGACCCAGGCCAGCGAGGAGACCGACGACCTCTCCGCGACGCCCGACAAGACCACCACCACCGTGGCGATGGACTTCGGCCGCCTCACGCTGGAGGACGACCTCGTCCTGTACGTCTTCGGCACGCCGGGCCAGCAGCGCTTCTGGTTCATGTGGGACGACCTGGTGCGCGGGGCCATCGGCGCGGTCGTCCTCGCCGACACCCGGCGCCTGGAGGACTGCTTCCCTGCGCTCGACTACTTCGAGAGCTGCGGTCTGCCCTACATCGTGGCGGTCAACCACTTCGAGGGGACGCCCGGTTACGCGGCGGAGGACGTCAGGGAGGCCCTGACCGTACCGCCGCAGGTGCCGATAGTGATCATGGACGCGCGTAACAGGATCACCGTCGTCGAGTCCCTCCTGGCCCTCGTGGGCCATGCTCTCGACGTCACCCCCGCCTGACGCCCCGAATTCAGAAACGACGGAGCACGGAGAGCCGCGATGCGGAGAATACTCATAGTCGGAGCCGGCCAGTCCGGGCTCCAGCTGGCCCTGGGGCTGCAGTCCCGAGGCTACGAAGTCACCCTGATGTCCAACCGCACCGCCGACGAGATCCGCTCCGGCCGGGTCATGTCGACGCAGTGCATGTTCCACACCGCGCTCCAGCACGAGCGGGACTACCAGCTGAACTTCTGGGAGTCCCAGGCCCCGAAGATCGAGGGACTCGGCGTCTCCGTCGCCGCCCCCGACTCCTCCCGTGCCATCGACTGGGTCGGCAAGCTGGACGGGTACGCCCAGTCCGTCGACCAGCGGGTGAAGATGGCCGGCTGGATGGAGACCTTCGCCCAGCGCGGCGGACAGCTCGTCATCCACGGTGCGGCCGTCTCCGACCTGGACTACTTCTCCCGCACCTACGACCTGGTGATGGTCTCGGCCGGCAAGGGCGAGCTGGTCTCCATGTTCGGCCGGGACGCGGCCCGTTCCCCGTTCGACGCCCCGCAGCGCGCGCTGGCCGTCGCCTACGTCCACGGCATGGGCCCGCGCCCGGAGCACCCGGAGTTCGACGCGGTCCGCTGCAACCTGGTGCCGGGCGTCGGCGAGCTGTTCGTCATGCCGACGCTCACCACCTCCGGCCGCGCCGACATCCTCTTCTGGGAGGGCATCCCGGGCGGACCGCTCGACGCCTTCCAGGGCGTCAAGGACCCCTCCGAGCACCTGGCGAAGACGCTGGAGCTGATGGAGCGGTTCACGCCGTGGGAGTACGCACGCGCCACCAAGGTCGAGCTGACCGACGCCAACGGCACCCTCGCCGGCCGCTACGCCCCGACGGTCCGCAAGCCGATCGGGCGGCTGCCCGGCGGCGGCCTGGTCCTCGGTGTCGCCGACGTCGTCGTGGCCAACGACCCGATCACCGGCCAGGGCTCCAACTCGGCGTCCAAGTGCGCCAACTCCTACCTGGACTCGATCGTCGAGCACGGCGAGAAGGAGTTCGACGCGGCGTGGATGCAGTCCACGTTCGACCGCTACTGGGAGACCGCGCAGCACGTGACCAAGTGGACCAACGCGATGCTGGGCGTCCCGCCGGAGCACGTGCTGAACCTGATCGGCGCCGCCGGTCAGCTCCAGCCGGTCGCGGACCGCTTCGCCAACGGGTTCAACAACCCGGCGGACTTCGAGAACTTCTTCTACGAGCCCGAGAAGACGAACGCGTACCTGGCCTCGGTCGCCGGGTCCTAGCGACTGTCGGACCCCAGCGCCCCGACCAACCCCCGCGGCGGCCGGACCCGCACCGCCGGTCCGGCCGCCGCGGCGGTGATCGGGGCCGGTGCTACGAGGCGTCCGGCGCCGCTTCCCCGCCGTACCCCGTGTCCGCGCCGTCGCGCGCGCCCTCGGGCAGCTCCGGGCGGGTGTACGTCGACAGCGGTGCGCCGCCGGGGTCGGGGCGTACGGCCCCCAGCAGCGGGTTCGACGCCAGGGGTGACACCTTGACCCGCGCGCCGGGGCGGGGCGCCTGCACCACCAGGCCGTCGCCGATGTACAGCGCCACATGGGTCGCCTTCGGGAAGTAGACCACCAGGTCGCCGGGGCGCAGCCCGGAGACCGGCACCCTCGGGAGCTGCTTCCACTGCTCCTGCGAGGTGCGCGGGATCGTCCGCCCCGCCGCCGACCAGGCCCGGGACGTGAGCCCGGAGCAGTCGAAGGAGTCGGGGCCCTCGGCCCCCCACACGTACGGCTTGCCGATCTGCCGGACCGCGTACGCGACCGCGTCGCCGCCCTGCCGGGTGGGCGGCCGGGTGGAACTGAGCGCCCCGGACGCCACGAGCTCCCGCTGAGCCTTGTCCACGCCCTGCTGTTCGAGACCGGCGAGCTGAGCGATCTGTTCCTCGGAAAGGGTGGCCAGCAGCCCTTCGACCTCCCGGAGTCTGCCGTTCACGGCGTCGCGCTGCTTCTTCTGCCGCGCGGCGAGCTTCTTCTGCTGGTCCAGCGCCTTGCGGGAGGCGGCGGCCAGCCGGTCGGCGCGCCGGGCGGAGTCGGTGAGCCGGTCCACCGTCGCCGCGCGGTTCGCCGCCAGCCGCCCCACGACATGGCTCTGGTCCAGGGCCCGCTGGGGATCGTGCGCCAGCAGCAGCCTCAGGTACGCGGAGAACTCCGTACGCCCCTGGTACTGCTCCCGGGCCAGCCGCCCGGCGTCCCCTCGGCTCGCCTCCAGGGCGGCCCGCGCCTTCGCCAGGTCCGTGTTCACCTTCCTCAGCTGGGAGGTGCGCTGTTTCAGCTTCTCGGCGGTGGCGTTGTAGGTCTCGCTCGCCTCCTCCGCCGCCTGATATCGGGTCTGGAGCTCGCGCAGCAGGGCGACGACGCTCCTGGGCGCCTCCGGTGCGGCGAGGGCGGTCCCGGCATCGACCTCCGCTCGGTCCGCGTCCTGCGCGTCTGCTTCCGGCACGTCCGATTCTGTCGCGTCCGCTTCGCCCGCCGTGCCCGTCTCCTCGGACGGTACGGGGCCGGGCTCGGCCGCGACGACGGTCGCCGGCGAGACCGTGAGCGCCGTGGCCAGCGCGGTCGTACAGACCGCGCGCAGGAGCCTGCCTGACACGACATCACCTCCGTGACGGAGACGGGGCCCGGCAGCGGACCCGTCCATAAGTGAGCGAATCCTATTAATCGGGTCACTCGGCGTCGGGTGATGCAAGCACCGTGCGGCGCGCCGTCCGGCGTATCCCCCGGACGGCGGCGGTGATGACGGGAAGCGTTCTGTCTCAGGCCACCGGGAAGGCGTAGAAGGACCGGTCCCGCTGGACGACGACGGTCTTGCCGAAGGCCAGCACCCGGTACGACGCGGTGACCGTCCCCCCCTGCGGGTCGGCCGACCCGATGTCCTGGAACTTCCACAGCCGCTCGCCGTCGGCCGCCGAGAACGCCGTGACCTGGATGGCGTCGGCGGCGATCAGGGTCTTCTCGCTGCTGCTCAGCGTGAGCGAGGGGGCGGGGCCGGTGCCCGGGACCTCGGTGGAGCGCCGCCAGACGAGCCGACCGCTCTCCCGCTCCACCGCACCGACCAGCCGGCTGCGTTCGGTGGTGTGGATCAGCGGCCCGGCGATCAGCGGCGTGCCGAACCACGACCCCTTGCTGCCCTCGACGCGCCACAGCGGCTTCGTCGTGTCCGCCTCGAAGGCCTGGAGGTCCCGGCCGACCGGCGCGTACAGCGTCCCGTCCTCGTCGCCCGTGGTGGCGGCCTCCAGGGAGGCCGCGCCGTACTGCTTGGTCCACAGCAGCTTGCCGGTCTGCTGGTCGAACGAGCGGATCGACCCCTTCCCCTTGGCCTTCTTGACCTCGGCGGCCGTCAGCGTGGCCGCGTCCTGCCGTACGAGGACGTCGGCGGAACGCTCGGCGACCACCCGGTAGGCGGGGGTGCCGGGGGCGCGGCCGGCGGGCACGGGGGTGCGCCACAACTCCTTGCGCTGGACGATGTCGTAGGCGAAGAAGTGGGCTTCGACGACTTCCTTGTCCTTGCCCTTCTTCTCGCCCTTCTTCGGCTTCGGGGCCTTCACGGTGACCGTGTGCGACCCGGTGAACCAGATGACCGGCCCGGAACTTCCGGCCAGCCGTCCGACGGTGAGGCCCGGCAGGTCGTCGAAGGCCTCCGAGTAGCGCATGCGGTGGACGACCTTGCCGTCCTTCGGCGACAGCCACAGGAACTCCGTCGGGCTCGCCACGAAGACCAGATCGGCGCCCGCCGCCAGCGCGGCCTGTCCCTTCGCCCCGTCCGCGCGCTGCCACAGCCGCTTGCCGGTGCGCAGGTCCACGGCACTGGCCTGGCTCTCGCTGGTCAGCACGAGCAGCCGGTCCTGCCAGACGGCGGTGGTGAGCGGGGACGCCTCCGACGCCGGGTGCGTGTAGATCCAGCGCGGCTCGGGGGCCTGCCCGGGGAGCGTTCGGCGGGGCTCGGGCACGGGCTTCTCGTCCGTCGCCTCGGCGGTGCCCCCCGACCCGAGCGCGGCGACCGAACCGCCGCCCACGACCAGTCCGCCGACGGCCGCCGCCGCGATGGTCAGCAGGGTCCGGCGGCTCGCGGCGGGTCGGGCGCCGGTGCCGGCGCGGGGGCAGCGGCAGCGACACCATCGGCCCTCCGCCGGGACCGCCCGGACCCGCGGGCCCGGCCGGGAGCGCCGCCGCGGGGTACGGGGCGGGGCCGCCGTGCGGGGGCCCGGCTGCTGCGGGGCGCCGCCGGGGCGGCGGGCAGGGCGGGCGGTGCTGCGGGGCGCGACGCCGGGAGGGCACCGGGCGACTGGGGCGCGGTGCGTTCGTGGGGGAGCGCGAGCTGGGTGGTCGGACGGTCGTTCCGCGCTGGGCGCGGCCCGGTGTTGAGGAACCGGGTGGTGCCCCGGTCCTCGTCGGCGGTCCCGTCCCCCGCGGGCGCGGGGGTGTCGGCGGAATTCCGGAGCGCGGGCGCCGGGGCCGACCCCGGGGCAACCGGCCGGGCGTCATCCGGCCGGGCGTCTTCCGGGCGAGTGTCCTCCGGGCGGGCGTCCTCCGGTTCGGGGGAGGCGGGGCTCCCGACGGCCTCGGGAGCCCCGGAGGCCGTCACCGTGTGCGCGTCCGCGGGCCGGGCATCCTCCGGTTCCGGAGCGGAGCGCGTGCCCTCCGGCTCCGGGAGCGTCCGGGATGCCTGGGGCCGGGCGTCCTCAGGGGGCGCAGGGGTACCGGGAGCGGCAGGGGTACCGGGAGCCGCAGGGGTGCCCGGAGCCGCAGGGGCACCGGGAGCCGCAGGGGCACCGGCCCGGCCCGCCGCCTGCGGCTCCCCGGACTCCGCCGAGAGGTCTCCCGTCTCCGGCGTCTCCAGGGCCAGGACCGGCGCCTCCTGGTCCGCGACCGCCGCCGCGAGCGGTTCGGGCAGCCAGCCGCCCCGGGCGAGGCCCGCCGCGCCTTCCAGGGCCAGTTCGGCGGCGACCGTGCCGGCGGTGGGCCGCTGATCCGGGTCCTTCGCCAGGCAGTTCGCGATCAGTGCGCGCAACGCCTCTGGTACGGCGTCGAGTTCGGGTTCGTCCTCGGCGATCCGGCGGGTCGCCTCCTCGGCCGGGCCCTCGGCGAACGGGGTCGTGCCCGTCGCCGCGTACGCCAGGAGCAGCCCCAGGACGAACAGGTCGGAGGCGGCGGAGACCTCCCTGCCCGCGATCTGCTCGGGCGTCAGATATCCGAGCCGTACCGACAGCTGGCCGCCCGGACCGGCCTCGGCGGACGCGGCGGCCCCCAGCGGTCCGAAGGCGGTGAGGCGCGGGCCGTCGGCGGCCAGCAGCACCGTGCCGGGGGCCAGCCCCTGGAGCACGGACCCGGTGGCGTGCACGCGGGAGAGGATCTCGGCGATGCCCGCGCCCAGTATCCGCAGCGCCCGCTCGGGCAGCGGACCGGCGATCCCGATCGCCTCGGCCAGGGGCAGCGCGGGCACGTAACCCGCCGCCGTCCAGAGGGTTTCCGCCTCGTCCGCCGGTGTCTTCGCCGGGGCGCCGGCGTCCAGGGGCGGCGCCACCCAGCCGCCCGCGAGGCGTTCGGCGGTGCGGGCCTCGGCCTGGAAACGGCGGCTGAAGACGGGGACGGCGGCCAGCTCGGGGCGCGCGGCGGTGATGAGGGCGCGCTCGCCGGACGCGAGGTCCCGCGCCACGTACCGTACGGCGCTCGCGCTCTCGTCGAAGCGGGCCAGCGCGGTGAAGCGGCCGAAGCGGCGTGGATCGTCCTGACGCAGCGCCTCCATGGCGCACCCCCTTGTGACCGTCGTGCGGCGACCGGACGGCCCGTCCCCGGCGCCTGACCGTCGATCTTAGGGCCTGCGCAGGGGGCGGGGCCGCCCGCCGCCGTTCAGTCGCTGCGCGGCGGCTTGGACCAGGGCCACGTGAGCGTGCGGTGCTCACGGCCGCCCGGGGCGTACTCGTACACCCAGCCGCGCTGGAGGCCGAGCCGCTTCGTGTAGCCGGCCGGGACCCGCTGGTAGGCGTACACCGTGGCGGGGCCGCCGTCGGGGGAGGGCACGGGGACCTCGTACCACTTCGGCGGATGGCCGGTCGGGCCCAGCAGGATCGGCAGGACCCGGCCGTCCAGGGGGCCGCCGCGGAAGGGGGTGTTCTCGCTCTTCACGCGGTCAGTCTGACGCAGGGGGCGCGGGCAGCAGGTGCGCCGCCTCCGCGAGGACCGGAATCACCCGTTCTGCCAGTTGTCCGGCCGGTCCCGCGGAGGTCTCCAGGGCCAGCAGGTCCTTCACCACCTCCGCGGTCTCCGGGTCCGTGGCGGCGGTCGCGGCGAGCAGGGCGATGAGGTGGTCGACCAGCCAGCCGCGCAGCTCGGCCGCGGCCGGCTGCTTCCCGTCGTCCAGCCACATCAGCGAGGCGGCCTCGACGGCCGCGATCCAGCTGCGCACCGTCATCCGCAGCCTCGGTCCGGCGGGCCGCTCGCCGGGTCCGCCCATCCGCCCGAGGTGGCGCAGGATCTCGTCGGCCGCCGCCCGCCGGACCCCGTCCACGATCGTCGTCGTGCGGGAGGTCTCCACCACGCTGCCACCGCGCAGCAGGGCGCTGAACCCGGTGTCGTGCTCGTCGACGAAGCGGAGATAACGGTCCAGGACCCGGGCGACCCGTTCGGTCGGCGGGCCCACCGGCGGTTCGGTGAAGCACAGCGTCAGCTCCTCGGCCGCCGAGCCGAGCGCGGCCTCGTACAACTGCTGCCGGCCGCCGGGGAAGTAGCGGTAGACGAGCGGCCGGGACACCCCGGCCGCCACCGCCACCTCGTCCAGCGACACCTCGTCGGGCGCCCGGTGCGCGAAGAGGCCGAGCGCGGCGAGCAGCAGCTGGGCGCGGCGTTCCTCGACGCTGAGCCTCCGGTACGTCGCCCGGGGCGGCGGGACTGCGGCGGTGGACGTCATGCCGTCGAGCTTAGGGCCTGGCCGCCGATGTGCCGCCTGCCGGTCGGCGGCGGCGCGACGGCCCCGCCCCGGTGCTGCCCGTCGGCACATCTCAGGCCAGCAGGCCGGAGCTTCGCCACAGCCGGCGGCCCACGCCGTTGAGCAGCCCGATGTCGTCGAAGAAGTCGGTGAGCCGTTTCGCACCGGACTGCATGACCTCGGCGCGGTGCCCGCTCGCCTTCACCTGGGCGACGGCCTCGCGACGGTCCAGGCCGACGTTCTCGTACACCCGCGGGTTCACGAAGCAGACGGAGAACACCCGGGCCGCCTCGCCGCAGCTGGCCTTGGTCAGTTCCCGCTCCCAGCGCGGGGCGGTCACCATCTGGCGGCGCAGTTCCTCCCGGGCGTACCGGACGTGCCGGGCCTCCTCGATCACATGGATGCGGGTCACCCCACGCACCAGCGTCTGCACCCTCTCGTCGGGGAAGGTCAGGCGCTGCATCCAGTCGAGGATCTCCTCCCCGAGCAGGGTCGCGGCGAACGAACCGGGCGTGGTGGAGACGGTCTTCAGGACCCGGGCCAGGTTGTGGTAGACGCGCGGCACCTCGTACGTCGGCGCGCCGCCCCAGTCGATCATGCGGCCGAACATGATCGAGTGACGGCACTCGTCGGCTATCTCCGTGAGCGCGTAGCGGACGTGGTTGCTGGTGACGGGCTTGTCGTAGACGTGCCGGACCAGCAGCTGCATCAGGATGATCTCGAACCAGATGCCGAGCGAGGCCAGGGCGGCCCCCTCGTGCCGGGAGAGGTCCAGGCGCTGCTCCTCGGACATCCGCTCCCACATCGGGGTCCCGTACAGCGAGACCAGCTCCGGCGGCCAGAACCACTTGCCGTCCTCGACGGCGGCGTCCCAGTCGAGTTCGGTGTCGGGGTCGAAGGAGTGCTTGGCCGAGGACGCGAGCAGCCGCAGGGCGATCTCCTCGCGGTCGCGGAGCGGCCCGAGCGCGTCGCGGAGCACGGTCACATCACGAGCGGTGACGGTCGTCATGGCGGGAGCACCTCACACAGGGGGTACCGGCAACAGGAGTTACCGGCGGTCACTCCTTATGAGACTGCCTGTCAGCAAGGCCGTCAATCCCCTGCGCACGGTTCCGTCCGACTTGTTGACCCGCTGTCTACCAACGTGTGAACCTGCCGGGGAGACGGCCGGGATGCGCACTCAACCGCCGTCGGCGTCACGGAACTTGTCGATCACGTCCGCCGCCCGAGGCGAAGGAGCCGTCCGTGTCCACTCATGAGCTCTACACCACTCCGCCCGCGGAGCCGGTCTGGCAGGTTCCGGCCACCGGAGCCGCCCGGTTCAGCTGGGACTACGACGACGGCCGCGAACGCCTGCTCGCCCTCTACCAGAAGGGCAAGGACAAGCAGTGGGACGGCAACAAGCGCATCGACTGGTCCCAGGAGGTCGACCCCACCGACCCGCTCGGCACCCCCGACGAGGCGCTCACCCTGTACGGCACCCCGCACTGGGCGAAGATGACGGAGAAGGACCGGGGCGAGCTGCGCAAGCACTACACCTCCTGGCAGTTCAGCCAGTTCCTCCACGGCGAGCAGGGCGCGATGGTGTGCGCGGCGCGCATCGTGGAGTCCGTCCCCGACCTGGACGCCAAGTTCTACTCCGCGACCCAGACCATGGACGAGGCCCGGCACGCCGAGATCTACGGCCGCTTCCTGCACGAGAAGATCGGCATGCTCTACCCGGTCAACGACAACCTCCAGGGGCTGTTGGGTGACACCCTGCGCGACTCCCGCTGGGACATGCCCTACCTCGGGATGCAGGTCCTGATCGAGGGCCTGGCGCTGGCCGCCTTCGGGATGATCCGCGACACCACGACCAGGCCGCTGCCCAAGCAGATCCTCGCGTACGTCATGCAGGACGAGGCCCGGCACGTCGCCTTCGGGCGGATGGCGCTGCGCGACTACTACCGGCAGCTGAGCGACGCCGAACTGCGCGAGCGCGAGGAGTTCGTCATCGAGGGCTGCTACCTGATGCGGGACCGGCTCAGCGGGGTCGAGGTCCTGGAGAACTTCGGCATCGGCAAGCAGGAGGCGAAGGACCTCTCGGAGCACTCGGAGTACCTCCAGCTCTTCCGGAAGCTGCTCTTCAGCCGCATCGTCCCGTGCGTCAAGGACATCGGCCTGTGGGGCCCGCGTCTCCAGAAGGCGTACGTCGACATGGGCGTCCTCGAACTCGGCGATTCCAACCTCGACCTCCTGATGTCGCAGGACGAGGAGATAGCCGAGCAGCTGGACCGGGAGCGTTTCGCCGCCGAGGAGGAGGCCCGGGTGGCGGAGGTCGCGGAGGCGATCGAGGCCGCCTGAGCGGAGTCACGGTCCCGGGCCGGCGAGGGCTGCCGGGGGCGTGGTGGTCTCGGGGCTCGCGCCGGTGTCCGCCGCGGGGCGCGCATCCCCCGGGCTCCGGCGCCGCCGCGCCCCACGGCCCCGTCCCGGACCCCTTCGGCGGGGCGGCCCGACGGACGGGCAGCGCGTCCGGGCGAGCGCCGCCGTGCCCGTCCGCTCCCGCTGCTCAGTGCGCCTGCGCCGGTGCCGGGAAGCGGGTGCGGAGGGTGAACGCCTTCTCGGTCGGCCCCTGTTCGCGCAGGTGGAGCAGGCGTTCCTCGGCGTCCGCGACCGTCGGACGTTCCCCGGCGGGAACCCACCACAGGGCGGTCATCGCCTCGTGCGCGTGCTCGAACCACTCGCGGCGGCGCTTCAGCAACTCCCGGTGCCGCCCGGCGTACATGAAGGCGGTCAGCGCCTCGGCGTCCCGCCACACCGACATGTTGACGATCAGTCAGTCGTCGCCGAAGACCTGCACGTCGGTGGCGTTCCCGGAGTCCGAGCGCAGCCGCCAGACGAACCCCTCCGCCGCGTCGGCGACCGCGTTCACCGGGTCCAGCCCCTCCACGAAGTCCTTCAACTGAGGTGAGTCCAGAGGAAAGCGGAGGCGCGCGATGTTCACCTGCGCCAGCTCGGCCGGCGCGCCGGTGGTCGGTGTTCCGTGGGTGGTGGCCATGGCCGCACGGTAGGCAGGGCGGACTCCACCGCGCGCGCCATTCCGAGGAGCGAGACGTCCGCGCCGCGCGCCGCCACCAGCTGGATCCCCACGGGGCAGCCGTCCCCGGTGAAGCCGGCGGGCAGGCTCGCCGCCGGATGCCCGCTCAGGTTGAACGCCCAGGTGAGCGCCGTGGAGTAGACATCCCCCGGGCCTTCGTGGCCGTGCGGCCGGTTCGGGGTCGTCGGGGTCAGCAGCAGGGGTGCGGCGGCCAGGAGTGCGTGGAGGCGGTCGTCGTTGGCCCGCCGCACACGTACCGCCTCCGGGGCCCGGGGCGACCCGCCCCGTACCGCCGCCCAGGCTCCCGCCGGGTCCAGCAGCGCGGCGTCGCGCTCCAGCAGGCGTACGGTTCCCGCCGCGACGAGCCGGTCCACCGCCGCCCGGACGACGGCCGCCACCTCCGGGTCCACCTCCGCGAACCCCAGGTCCTCGCTGTACACGGCGGGCAGGGGCAGGGACGGCGCGGCGGGCGCGCCGTACCCGGGCAGCACATGGCGTGCGTAGCGCTCCAGGGCCGCCGCCGACCGGGCCAGCACCCCCGCCGAAGCGAGCCCGGTCCGGTCCGGGGACGGGAGGAGCCCGTTCGTCGTCTTCAGCCCGAACACCCCGCACCAGGCGGCCGGGACGCGGACCGACCCGGCCCCGTCGCTGCCCGTCGCCGCCTCCGCCATCCCGGCCGCCACCGCGACCGCCGCCCCGGCCGAGGAGCCGCCCGGGGTACGGTCCGCCCGCCACGGGTTGACCGTACGGCCGTGCGCCCCCTGCCCCCAGGTCTGCCAGCCGGTGCCGGGGCCGGGCACCGAGGTCGCGCCGACCGGGACCCCGCCCGCCGCGACGAGCCGGCGGGCCGCGTACGAGCGGATGCCGGAGGGGCCCTTCACCGCGAACGGCAGCCCGCCCAGGGGAAGTCGCCGGGCCACCGCCTCCCGCTCCCGGGCGAGCGCCGTCTCCGGCCAGACCTCGATGAACGCGTGCAGCGCCGGGTCGAGCCGCTCGATCCGTTCCAGGGCCCGCGCCACCGCGGACGTCGTCGGTGCCATGCGGCCAGTCTGCCGGTACGGGCCGCGGGCCGGGACTACTCCCGCTCCTCCAGCGCCGCCTCCATCACGGCCCGCGCGATCGGGGCCGCGCTGCCGCCGCCACTGATGTCGGCCCGGTCGGCGGCGGCGTCCTCCACCACCACCGCCACCGCGACGGCCGGGCGGCCGGAGTCCGCGGACTGGGCCCAGGAGATGAACCAGGCGTACGGCAGGCCGGAGTTGTCGACGCCGTGCTGGGCGGTGCCGGTCTTGCCGCCGACCCGGACCCCGTCGATCGCCGCCTTCGACCCGGTGCCGTTCTCCACCACCTCCACCATCATCCGCTGGAGCTGCACCGCCGTCGCCGGGTTCATCGGCCGCTCGTACGAAGGAGACCCCACCTGCCGGACCGTGTCCCCGGTGTTCGTGGTCACCCGGTCCACCAGATGCGGGCGCCGCAGATCCCCGCCGTTGGCCACCGCCGCGGCGACCATCGCCATCTGGAGCGGGGTCGCCGTCGTGTTGAACTGCCCGATCGAGGACAGGGCCAGCTGGTCCTCGCTCATGTCCGTGTCGAAGTTGCTCCGCGCCACCCCGGACGGAATGCGCAGCCCGGTGTCGTTGAAGCCGAACTTCTCCGCCGTCTCCACCATCTGGTCGAGGCCGGTCTCCACCCCCAGATGAGCCATCACCGTGTTGCAGGAGACCCGGATCGCGTCCGCCAGCGAGGCGTTCTCGCAGCCCCTCGCCTCGTTCGGCAGGGTCGTCCGCGTCCCCGGCAGGACATAGGGCGACGGGGTGTCGGTGGCCGCGTCGGGGTCCGTCACCGCGCGGGCGTCCAGGGCCGCCGCCGCCGTCACGATCTTGAAGGTGGAGCCCGGCGGATAGGTCTGCCGGATGGCCCGGTTGAGCATCGGCATGCTCGTGGAGGCGTTCAGCCGGGACCACGCGTCGGCCACCGCCGCACCGGTCCCGGACAGCCGCTCGGGGTCGTACGACGGGGTCGAGACCAGAGCCAGGATCGCGCCCGTCGACGGGTCCAGGGCCGCCACCGCGCCCCGCCGCCCGCGCAGCCCGTCGTACGCGGCCTGCTGCATCGAGGCCCTGATCGTGGTGACGACATCGCCGCCCGGCTGCCGCCCCCGGGTGAACTCGTTCCAGAAGGGCAGCGGCGCCAGCAGCGAGTCCGTCCCCGACAGCACGGCGTCCTCGGCGTTCTCGATCAGCGTGGTGCCGTACGTCTGCGAGGCGTATCCGGTCACCGGCGCGTACAGCGGACCGTGCAGGTAGGTGCGCTCGAAGCTGAGCTGCTCACCGGTCTCCTTGTTGCCTGTCACGGGCCGGTCGCCGACCAGGATGTTCCCGCGCGGCTGGTCGTAACGGACGATGGCGGCGCGGCGGTTGGCCGGGTTGCCGTCCAGCTCGTCGGCCTCGAAGAGCTGGACGCGGGCCGCGTTGACGAGCAGCGCCACGAGCAGCAGCAGGCAGAAGGCGGCGGCCCGCCGGATGTAGCGGATCACCGGTTCTCCCCTTCCACGGTCACCGCGACGACCCCGGTCTCCGCCTGCTCCGGGTGGGGCCTGCGGGCGACATCGCTGAGCCGGATCAGCAGCGCCACGATGATCCAGTTGGTGACGACGGACGAACCGCCCTGCGCCAGGAACGGCATCGCCATCCCGGTCAGCGGGATCAGCCCCATCACCCCGCCCGTGATCACGAACACCTGGAGCGCCAGGATCGAGGCCAGGCCGATGGCGAGCAGCCGCCCGAACGGATCGCGCAGCGCGAGCCCGGCCCGGAAGCCGCGCGCCACGAGCAGCGCGTAGAGCAGGAGGATCGCGGTCAGCCCGCACAGGCCCAGCTCCTCACCCGCGGTCGCGAGGATGAAGTCGGACTTGGCGGCGAACCCGATCAGGATGGAGTTCCCGGCGCCGAGCCCCGTCCCGAGCATCCCGCCCGCCGCGAACGCGAACAGCGACTGGGCGAGCTGCCCCGGTCCCCGCCCCGCGTCGATCGAGGCGAACGGGTCCAGCCAGTCCTGCACCCGGCTGTGGACGTGCGGTTCGAAGGAGCCGACGACGAACGCCCCCACGGACGCCAGGAGCAGCCCGACCGCGATCCAGCCGGTCCGGCCCGTCGCCACGTACAGCATGATGACGAACAGCCCGAAGAACAGCAGCGAGGTGCCGAGGTCGCGCTCCAGCACCAGAACACCGACGCTCAGCAGCCAGATCGCCACGATCGGCCCGAGCACCCGGCCCGCGGGCAGTTGCAGCTTCCACACCCTGCGGCCGGTGTACGCGAGCGCGTTGCGGTTGGCGGCCAGATAGGCGGCGAAGAACACCGCCAGCAGGATCTTCGCGAACTCCCCGGGCTGGAAGGACAGTCCGCCGACCCGGATCCAGATCTTCGCCCCGTTCACCGCCGGGAAGAAGATCGGCACGATCAGCAGCACCAGCGCCGCGGCCACCGAGAGGTACGCGTACCGCTGGAGCACCCGGTGGTCGCGCAGCAGCACCACCGCGGCGGTGAACAGCGCGACGCCGAGCGTGGACCAGACGAGCTGGGTGGGCGCGGCCTGGTCCCTCGGCGTCTCCAGATCGAGCCGGTAGATGAGCACCAGGCCGAGTCCGTTGAGCAGGACGGCGATCGGCAGCAGCAGCGGATCGGCGTACGGGGCGCGGAAGCGGACCGCGACATGGGCGAGGAGCGCGAGCGCCCCGAGCCCGGCACCGTATCCGGCGACGTCCGGGGGCACGGCGCCGTCGTGGCTGAGACCCACCACCGCGTAGCCGAAGACGGAGATCAGGACACCCCCGACGAGGAGGGAGAGCTCCACCCCGCGCCGCTTGGGCAGGCGGAGCTCGGGCGGGGGAGCGTCCGCCGTCGTTGCGGTCATGCTCCGCAACGTAGCAAGAGGTGGGCGGTATTTCCCTTATGTCACACCTTTGCCGATTTCGGAGCCCCTGCACGCCTGCGCCCGCCCGTGGAGCGCGCGGCGACAGGGGCCGGGCTCCACGGGCGGGCGCAGGTGCGGGGGTGCGGGTGACGCGAGGTCAGCACCACTTCGGCGCGGCGCCGATGTTCTCGATGTAACGGGCCGAGCCCCAGGCCCAGGTGCCGTCGGTCAGCAGGTACCAGCGGTTGTTGCCGTCGACGTTGTCGCCCTGCGTCTTGCAGAAGATGTGGACGACCGAGCCGTACTCCACCGAGCCGACGATACGGCTGCTGCGGGTCGGCTTGTCACGGAGCAGCAGGTACGGCTTGGCGATGACCCGTCCCTTGTAGGTCCGCTTGGGCGCCTGCGGCCGGGTCTGGCCCTGCTGCTGCGCCTCCTGCCGGGCCTCCTGCTGCTGCGCCTCGTGCTCGCGCTGCAGCGCCGAGGCGGAGAGCTCGTCGGACGTCGGGTCCACGGCGGCCTCCGCGCGCTGACCGACGGGCTGGGGGTCGGCCGCCAGGGCGGCGGGGGCGGCGGCCGTGAGCGCCGCGAGCGTGCCGGTGGCGACGCAGAGGCCGAGCCGGCGGAGCCGCGAGGGGCGGGACAGGGGGGACATGCTGCCTCCATGCGATGAGGAATGCGGGACGTGGGGGACACGAGCTGGGCTCGTGATCGTCACGCTAAAATCGCCACTCACGGTCTGCAACGCGTCACGATGCGTGAGGACCGTTTCCCGTTGAGCCGTCCGGGTCGTCCGGGCCCCGCCGAGCCCTGTCCCCACCGGGGTTCCCGGCGGACTCACCGTCGTCGAGCGCCACGTACTCCGGCAGGGTCAACCGGGCGAGTGCCCCGCCGCCCGGCGCCCGGCCGAAGTCCAGCCGGGCGCCGATGACCTGGGCCTGGCCGAGCGCGATGGTCAGCCCGAGGCCGTGCCCCTTGCCCGCGCCGTCCGTACGGAACCGCTGCGGCCCCCCGTCCAGCAGATAGGCCGGGAAGCCGGGCCCGTGATCCGTCACGGAGACCACCGCGCCGTCCACGCTCACCACCACCGGAGGGGCCCCGTGCCGGTGGGCGTTGGCCACCAGATTGCCGATCACCCGCTCCAGCCGCCGCCGGTCGGTCTCCACCCGGGCCGCGCCGTTCACCCATACCTCGGTGCGGGTGCCGGTGCCGGTGCCGGTGCCCGACGCCCGGACGACCCGCTCCACGATCGGCGCGAGATCGTGCACGGCGAGGTCGACCCGCTCGGTACGGGCGTCCAGGCGGGAGATCTCCAGCAGGTCCTCCGTCAGCGCCCGCATCGCCCGCACCCGGTCGCGCACCAGCTCCGCCGGACGGCCCGGCGGCAGCAGTTCGGCGGCGGCCGACAGACCGGTCAGCGGGGTGCGCAGCTCGTGCGCCACATCGGCGGTGAACCGCTGTTCGGACTGGAGCTTGCGCTGGAGCGTCGAGGCCATCGTGTCCAGCGCGCCCGCCACGATCGCCACCTCGTCCTGGGCGCGTACCGGGCGCGACGTACGCGGATCGTCCACCCGGGCGTCGAGGTCGCCCGCGCTGATCCGGCGGGCCACCCGGGCACTCTGGTGGAGCCGGCGGGTCACCCGGCCGACGGCGAACAGCCCGACGAGCAGCGTGGCCGCGATGGCCAGCAGCGAGGAGCCGATGATCGCCCGGTCGAGGCCGGCGATGGTGCGCGCGCCGTGGCTGTAGTCCGTCCAGGTCGCCAGCGCCTGTCCGTCCGCCGGTCCCGCCGCCCACATGGCGGGGCCGCGCCGGCCGTCCGGGTCGCCCGGCCGGTGCGGCCCGTCCGCGACGACCGTGCCCCGCTCGCCCCCGGCGGCGAGAGCGCGCAGCGGGGCGGGCAGGCCGGGCGGGTCGATGCCGGACCCCCGGGGCAGCGGCTCCCCGGCCTCGTACGCGTCGGTGACCACCTCCAGCCGGGCCAGCGCCTTCTCCCGGGCGTGCTCGACGGTCTGCCGGGTGACCGCGGTGTGCACCAGGATGCCGAGGAGGGCGGCCAGGGTGCAGCACATGGCGGTCAGGAAGACCGCCGACTTCCAGGTAAGGCTCGCGGTCCAGGAGGGGGAGCGGAAGCGGCGCCGACGTCTCATCGCGTTCCCGTGGCGGAGCCGGACGGCGTGCGGGAGGAGGCGGCTGCGGAGGGCGTCGGCGCGTCCGGGCCCGTGGAGGCGTCGGGCGACGGGGCCGGCGTGCCCGTCGCCGGGTCCGCCGGCCCGCGCTTCGGCCGCGGCGCCTTCCGGTGCTCGGGCGTCCGCAGGATCTCGTCCCGGGTCGGCAGCATCGCGCGCTGCCGGTCGTCCCAGGACCACGCGGTGCGGTACTCGTACCCCGGGATCACCGAGGGGGCCCGCATGATCAGGTCCCGGCCCGCCAGCTCCACGCTGATCACGGCGTCGTAGGTGGACATGATCCGGGTCAGCCCGCCCCCGTCCGGCATGTAGACGCGGAGGGCGAGCTGCCGGTCGGGCATACGGATGCCGAGCACCAGTTCGTCCCTGCCGTCGCCGGTCAGGTCGCGGTAGTACGGCGGGAGGACCGGGCAGGCGTCCGGGGCGGTCCGGCACGCCCGGATCTGCCGCACCGTGCCGTCCGGCAGCTCGTCCAGGCCGCTGTCCCGGTCCGTCTTCGCCTTCAGGTCGGCCTGGGCCACGGTCACCGGATCCAGCCGTCGTACGTCACCGCCGGTGACCCCGATCCCCGGGATCCGCGCGGTCTCGCCCTCCCCGTAGTCGTACGGGGCGGAGGAGGCGGGCGGCAGCGCCGGCCACAGCGCCTCGGGCTCGACGGCCGACGGCGCGTCCCCCGCGCTCTTCAGCTCGCCCGCCGCGCCGCAGCCGGACAGCAGGGCGAGCAGGGCGACGGCGGACACGGCGGTGCGGGCCGCCGCCGGGGCGCGGTGCGGACCCACGGCTCGCCTCCTCCTCGACGACAGAGGCTTCACACCCTAATCGGACGGGCGTGTGCAATGCCCGGTTCGTACCCCTGCGAGACGGTGCAGGACCCTGCCGTCGCCGTGGAGCCGGCACCGGGCCGGTATCGGGTCAGCGCTGGTACGGGTTCTGGCCGGGCGGAGTGACGCCCGGCTGCCGCGGGGCCTGCCCGTAGGCGTTGCCGTCCTGCCCGGCCGCGGCCTGGGCGAGCAGCCGGTCGGCCTCCTCCCCGGGTATCTGCCGCTCCCCGCCGCAGAACGTGCACTGCGTGGCGTACTTCGTCGAGAACGGGAACAGCGGCACGAAGAACAGCGTGAACTTCGTGACCCGCTTGCGCAGGGTGTGCGCCGCCGGATTGCCGCACCAGCCGCACACCATCGTCAGGACGGCCAGCTGGTGGAGATACCCCTTGGTGCCAAAAATGATCATGACGTGCTTCCTTTCCCCGTCCCCCGCAGTGCCTGCCGGCACAGTGCCAGGAGCTTCTCGTCCTCGTGGATGTCATGACTGCCGTACCCGCCGTCCATCGCGTTGTGACGGCGTACGGAGAGGAGTTCGCTCCGCAGGGCGTGCGCCGGGGCCGAGCCCTCCGGGACCGGTCCCATCCGTGCCAGGCATTCTGCCACCCTGACCCGGACATGGCGGTTCTGCTCCCAGGCGGTGAGCAGCGCCGCGACGGTCTCCCGGGTCCGGCCGGACACCTCCCACAGCGCGATCGCCGCGTCCACCCGCAGCCACGGCTCCTCGTGCGCCAGCAGCCCGCGCAGCCGGGGCGCGACCACCGCGGCGCGCGGTCCGAGGGCCCCCAGCGCCACCGCGGCCGCCCGCCGGTCGTGCACCTGGTCCGACTGGAGGCCCTCGATCAGCGCCGGGAGCACCGCGTCGGCGTCCCCGGAGACCGCCCACAGGGCCTCGGCCGCCTCCGTCGCGGCCGCCGTCCCCGGGCGGCGGATCAGCGCCCGCAGCTCGGGGACGGCCCCGCGCCGCGGGCCCGAACGCGCCGAGCGCCCGCAGCGCCGCCGTACGCAGCCACTCGCCCCGGTACTCCGGTGCCCCGCGCAGCACCCGCAGCACCTCGGGGGCCGCCTCGCCGACCCGCAGCGCGGTCAGACCGGCCAGCAGCGGGCCGGCCCGGTCGTAGGCGCCCTCGTCCAGCTCCACCTCCGCGAGCCTGCGCCGCAGCGTTCCGGCGAGCGGCCGGGCCGCCGCCCCCAGGTGCCCCACCGCGAACCCCACGTCGTGCGCCACCTGCGGCAGCTCCAGGGCCGCGGCGAGCGCGGGCAGCGCACGGGCGTCACCGAGCCGGGCCAGGGCCTTCACGGGGGAGGAGAGCCCGGGCGGACCACTGGCCCACTCCTTCACCCAGCCCCCGGGGTCGCCGGCCACCCGGGCGGCCAGGGCCTCCGCGGCCGGTGCGGCGAGCTCGAACAGCTCCTCCAGCACATGGGACGCGGCCTCGGCCAGCCGGGGCTCGGGGTCGGACAACTGCTCGCCGACGAGCGCCACCACCTCCTCGTAGGAGCCGCGCCAGGCCCGTATGAGCCCGCCCGTCATCCGTACGGCGTCGATGCGCTGACGGCGGTCGGGGCTGCGCAACTGGTCGGCGAGCAGCGCGGTGCGATCGCCCACCCGGTCGTCCAGGCCGACGTGCAGGGTGCGCAGCAGGTCCGTGGCCCACGGGGCGCCCTGCCCCGCGTTCTCCTGCGCCGACAGCGAGCGCAACCGCCCCACGAGCGTCGGTGCCGCGACCTGCTCGCCCCGCCCGTTCTCCGCCGAGGCCACCGGCTCGGGGTCCACGGGCTCCGCGTCCGGTGCCGGATCCGGGCCGGACTCCGGCTCGTCCGCCTCCCGCGCGGCGGTCCCGCCGGGAGGGCCGCCCGCCGCCGGGTCGGGGCCCGCTCCCGGAGCGGCGTGCTCCGTCGTGCTCCCCGGCTCCTGAGGCGCCGACCGCATCTCGCGCAGCAGCCCCGAGACCACCGGCACCACATCACCGGGCAGCCCGTCGGGCGAACAGCGCGCCAGCTGGGCCAGCGCCGCGAGCCGCAGCCCCGGGGAATCGGCCCGGGACGCCAGCATGCCCAGCCACTTCCCGGCGCGCTCCGCCAGCGGCCGGTGCCGCAGGGCGACCCGCCCGGCCGCCTCCACGAGGGCGAGCCGCACCTCCTCGTCGGGCTCCACGGGCAACCGCTCCCGCAGCAGCGCGAGCACCCGCACGGGTTGCCGGTGCAACGTGGCGAGCGCCAGCGGGGCCGCCAGCCGCACCCCGGGATCCTCGTCGGCGATCAGCTCGAAGAACACCCCGGCGCCCGCGGTGACGGCGGCGGCCGCCATCGCGTAGTTCGCGACGTCCTCGATCTCGTCCTCGTCGTCCTCGTCCAGGTCGAAGCCGCCGATGCTGGTGAGCAGTTCGACGACGCCGCCCCGGTCCTGCACTCCCGGGTCGGCGACCAGCTCGAACAGGAACGGGATGCACGCGAGCGTGCACGCGTACACATCGCCCTGGTGGTGCACCGCCCCGTACATGCCGTCGAGCGCGGTCTCCCGCTCCGCCGGATCGGCGGAGGCGAGCCCCCGCAGGAGCTGCGGTACGTCGTCGGCCGGCCCGTAGGCATGCTCCATCGAAGCCCAGTCGACCTCGTCGATCCCCGAGAACACGCCATCCCCTCCCCACGATCACGACAGCGCCCGGACCGGCGCACCCCTCCCGGCGCGCCCGGCCCGTCACACCCCTCCCGGCGCGCCCCGCAGGAAGCGCCTGCGCAGAGTGTGCACCACGGTTCCGACAATCCACCCGCCACTTGTGGCCTTTCCTCGCGCCCGTAACCAGGTCATGACCTGGTCAAGACGATCCCGCTGTGAGGACGCTGTGAGAAACCCCGGTGACCGGAGGGTTCCGGCGGGCCCCCGAGGGTCACCCGGGCAGCGGACGCGCCTGTTCCGGGTCGTTCAGCGGGGCGAGCAGATCGCCGTGCAGCTCCAGCCGGGCGGCCATGTCCCCGGCGCGGAACACCAGGGCCCCGGCCTCCCGGCACCCCGCGATCTCCTCCCAGGTCACAGGGGCCGAGACGGTGGGTTCGGGCCGGGCGCGCAGGGTGTAGGGCGTGGCGGTCGTCTTCGACGCGGAGTTCTGGCTGAAGTCGACGAACACCTTGCCCGGCCGCAGGGCGCGCTTCATCCGGTGCAGGGCCAGAGCCGGCAGCGCCTCCGCCGCCTCCACGGCGAGCCGTTTCGCGTACGCGGACACCTCTCCGGACGGCGTGGGCTCCAGCGGAACCAGCAGATGCAGCCCCTTGGACCCGGACGTCTTCCCGTACGCCGCGAGCCCGTCGTCCGCGAGCCGCTGCCGCAGCCAGAGAGCCACCGCGCAGCACTCCACGACGGTCGCGGGGGAGCCGGGGTCCAGGTCGAGGACCATCCGGTCGGCGACCCCCGGCGAGCCCGTCCGCCACTGCGGGGTGTGGAACTCGACCACCAGGTTCGCCGCCCACATCAACGAGGCCAGATCGCGCACGACCACCTGCCGGGCGCCCCGGTCCTCGCTCCGGGGGACGGGGGTGGTCTCCACCCAGGCGGGTGTACCGGGGGGCGGATTCCTGGTGAAGAAGAGCTGGCCGCCCGGCCCGTCCGGATACCGCAGGAAGGACACGGGACGGTCGGCCAGGTGGGGCAGCATCACGGTGCCGACGGTGGCCGCGTAGTAGTGCAGCACCTCGCCCTTGGTCGTCCCCGCGGCCGGATAGAGGACCTTGTCGAGATTGCTGAGCGAGACCCGTCGCCCCTCCACCTCGGTGATCGGCGTCATACGATAAGAATCACACGAAAAAGCGACAAAGCGTCCTGGGTCGCCAACGCGTCCCTCACGGCCGGCAAGGGGTGAACGGTGAGGTCCATCTGGAACGGCGCGATCTCCTTCGGGCTGGTCAGCATCCCGATCAAGCTGGTCAACGCCACCGAGAACCACTCGGTCCACTTCCGGCAGATCCACCTCGCCGACGGTGGCCGGATCCGGTACCGCAAAGTCTGCGAACTGGACGAGGAGGAGATCCCGGGCGGTGAGATCGGCAAGGCGTACGAGGACGCCGACGGCACGATGATCCCGATCACCGACGAGGATCTCGCCCAGCTTCCGCTGCCCACCGCGAAGACCATCGAGATCGTCGCCTTCGTGCCCGCGGACCAGATCGACCCGCTCCAGATGGACGCCGCGTACTACCTCTCCGCCAACGGTGTACCCGCCGCCAAGCCGTACACCCTGCTCCGCGAGGCCCTCAAGCGCAGCAACAAGGTCGCCGTCGCCAAGTACGCCCTGCGCGGCCGCGAACGGCTCGGCATGCTCCGCGTGGTGGATGATGTGATCGCCATGCACGGCCTGCTCTGGCCCGACGAGATCCGCGCCCCCGAGGGCGTCGCCCCGGACGGCGACATCAGGGTCCGGGACGCCGAACTCGACCTGGCGGACGCCCTGATGGACACCCTGGGCGAGGTCGACATGGACAGCCTCCACGACGACTACCGGGAGGCGGTCGAGGAACTCATCGCCGCGAAGGCCTCCGGCGAGACCGTGCGTCCGGCCGCGTCCGGGGAGGCCGGCGGCGGCAAGGTCATCGACCTGATCGCCGCCCTGGAGAACAGCGTGCAGGCGGCGAAGAAGTCACGGGGCGAGGAGGCGTCCGGCGCGCGGGACAAGGGCGGCGGCGAGATGGCCGACGTGCACCCCATCAAGAAGACGTCGGGGAAGTCTTCCCCGCGGCCCACGAAGAAGAGCACCGCGGCGGGGAAGAAGGCCACGCCCAAGTCCACCGGAGCGAAGAAGTCCACGTCGACGACGAAGAAGTCCGCCGCGAAGAAGACGGCGACGAAGAAGCAGACGTCGTCGAGCGCCGGCAGCGGGACGAAGAAGACGGCATCGTCCCGCAAACGCACCTCGGCCTGACAGGGCTGCCGCCCCCGCTACGCGCTTCCCTCCGCCCCCCGTACGCTACGGCCCATGAGCGAAGAGGTCCCCTCGGGACGGGTCGTCGACGGTCGTTTCACGCTGGTCGAGCGGCTCGGCAGCGGCGGCATGGGCATGGTCTGGCGGGCCCGCGACGAGGCGCTCCACCGCGATGTCGCGCTCAAGGAGGTGCGGCCCCCGGACCCGGCGCTCGCGGAGTACGACCCCGAGGGCGCCCGCACCCTGCGCGCCCGGGTGCTCCGTGAGGCCCGCGCCCTGGCCCGGCTCGACCACCCCAACGTGGTCACCGTCCACCACATCGTCGACCCCGGCGAGGACGGCTACCCGTGGATCGTGATGGAGCTGGTGGCCGGCTCCTCCCTGCACGACCGGCTCGCCGCCGGCCCCATGGAGCCCGCCGACGCCGCCGGACTGGGACGCGGCATCCTCTCCGCCCTCCGCGCCGCCCACGCGGCCGGCATCCAGCACCGCGACGTCAAGCCCGCCAACGTCCTGCTGCGCGCCGACGGCCGCCCCGTCCTCACGGACTTCGGCATCGCCGCCATCCGCGAGTCGACCAGCCTCACCATGACGGGCGCCCTCATCGGCTCGCCCGACTACATAGCCCCCGAGCGCATCCGGGGCACGGAGGGCGATCCGTCCTCCGACCTCTGGTCGCTCGGCATGATGCTGTACGTCGCCGTCGAGGGCAGCCACCCGCTGCGCCGGGCCACCACCCTCGCCACCCTGGCCGCCGTGCTCGACGAGGAGATCCCGCCGCCATCCCGGGCCGGGGCCCTCGCCCCGGTGCTGAGCGCACTCCTCACCCGTGACATCCCGGCCCGGCCGGACGCGGAGACCCTCGACCGGCTGCTGGCCGATGCCGAGCGGGGCGGCAGCACGCCTCCGACGCCCACGGAGCCGGTAGGGGAACGCCCCGGAGGCGCGCATGAAGGGTCCGTGGACCCCGGGGTCGCGCAGGGTGGGGCCGGACACCCCGAGGGTGCGCAGGGTGGGGCCGGGTTCTCCGGGGTCGCGCACGGTGGGGCCGGGTTCTCCGGGGGCGCGCACCCCGCGTCAGCGCATCCCGCGCCCCGGCACTCCGTGCCCCCGCACCCCGCGACCCCTTACCCCGGCCCCGTGCACGCCGCGCCCACCCAGTCGGCGGCCCCGCCGCAGCGACCGGGCCCCACGCCCGCGGCCCCGTACGCGTACGGGGCGGGGACACCGGTTTCAGGTCCACAGCCCCCGACGCCCGCCCCCTCCTCCGGGGCCGAAGCACCGGAGGACCGTGTTCCGACGGGCTACGGCAGCCCGCCCCCGGCTTCCGCGGCCGCCGCGCCGGAGCGTGGCCGCCGGGCCGGCCGCCGGGTGCGGCGGATCACCGCCGCCTCCTCCGTCGTCTCGGCCGCGGTGCTGACGGGCGCCATCCTCTGGACGGCCGGGGCCTTCTCCTCCGGGGGCGCCGACAGCGACGACCGCCCCCGCGACCGGGCGAGCGCACCGCAAGGCTCGGCCCCGGCACCGACCCCGATCGCCGACGGACCCGACGAGCAGGACGCACCCGAGGCTGAGGCGGAGACGGCGAACCTCCTGACCCCGGACGGGGCGCGGACCGCGATCGAGGCGCTGAAACCGCTCATGGGCGGAACGAAGGTCACCGACTTCACTCTCTACCGCGAACACGCCTCCGCCGAGGCGCCGCTGAAGTTCAACGCCGCGCTGTACGACCGCTTCAGCTACCGCGACGGCCGGGCGGAGAACGACGGCATGGGCGGCACCCTCATGTCCGGGTCGACGACGGTCGACCTGGACTCCGTCGACTGGGACGCGCTGCCCGCCCTGCTGAAGACGGCGGAGAGGACGCTCAACATCGACGAACCGGAGAGCAGTTACGTGATCGTGGACCCCTCGTCGCCCTTCCACGACGACCGCCCGGTGCTGCGCGTGTACGTCACCGACTCGCACGGCGGCGCTTTCCTCACCGCCGAACTGGACGGCCGCGTCATCGAGAAGAACCCGCGCCCCCAGGGCTGAGCAGCGGCCGGACCGGGTCCGGGATCAGCGGCAGGTCCCGGCCGGACGGGCTCCGCCCGACGACGTACGTGCGTCGCGGCAGCCGCTTCGCGCGCCGAACCGGCCTCTTCCCACCTTCTCCGCCACGGCCACGCCCGACCCTCTAGAATGCCCAACGCCGCGACTGGCGCGCGCTCCTGGCAGGGGTGCTCCGTGGAACCGACCACGAGGAAGCGGCACACCCCGGGCGTGCCCGGGGCGTCCTCTCCGGAGAGCCGTCCGCCTGGGCATCCGGGTCCACGCCGCGTACAGCGGCCGACCCGGAAGGACCTCTTCCATGACCACCCGCCCCACCACCGCCGCCACCACTGCCACCACCGCACCCCGCCATCCGGCCCTCGCCGCGTCCGATCCGGAAGTGGCCGCCCTGATCGGTGCCGAGGAGCAGCTCCAGGCCGACACCCTGCGCCTGATCCCCAGCGAGAACTACGTCTCCACCGCCGTGCTCGAAGCGTCCGGCACCGTGCTCCAGAACAAGTACTCCGAGGGCTACCCCGGCAAGCGGTACTACGAAGGCCAGCAGGTCATCGACCGGGTCGAGACGCTGGCGATCCGCCGCGCCCAGGCACTCTTCGGGATGGACCACGCCAACGTCCAGCCGTACTCCGGCTCCCCGGCCAACCTCGCCGCCTACCTGGCCTTCCTCCAGCCCGGCGACACCGTCCTCGGGATGTCCCTCCCGATGGGCGGCCACCTCACGCACGGCTGGGACGTCTCGGCCACCGGCCGCTGGTTCCGCGCCGTCCGGTACGGGGTCCGCCGCGACACCGGCCGGATCGACCTGGACGAGGTCCGCGACCTGGCCCTCGCCGAGCGGCCCCGGCTCATCTTCTGCGGCGGCACGGCCGTTCCCCGCACGATCGACTTCGCGGGCTTCGCGGAGATCGCCCGCGAGACGGGCGCCGTCCTGGTCGCGGACATCGCGCACATCGCCGGCCTGATCGCGGGCGGCGCGCACCCCTCACCCGCCGGGCACGCGGACGTCGTCTCCACCACCACGCACAAGACCCTGCGCGGCCCGCGCGGTGCGATGCTGCTCTCCACCGCCGAACACGCCCGTGCCATCGACCGGGCGGTCTTCCCGGGCCTCCAGGGCGGCCCGCACAACCAGACCACGGCCGCCATCGCGGTCGCCCTCGGCGAAGCCGCCACCGCGGGCTTCTGCTCCTACGCCCACCAGGTCGTGGCCAACGCCCGAGCCCTGGGGGAGGAGTTGGCGGCCCGAGGCTTCGACCTGGTCTCCGGCGGCACCGACAACCACCTGCTGCTGATCGACCTCACGAACAGGGACGTCCCCGGCAGGACCGCGGCGCGGGCCCTCGACCGCGCGGGCATCGTCGTCAACCACAACACCGTGCCCTACGACCCCCGTAAGCCCTTCGACCCCTCCGGCATCCGGATCGGCACCCCGGCACTCACCTCCCGGGGCGTCCCGGCCTCCGCGATGGGCACGGTCGCCGCCTGGATCACCACGGCGGTCGAGGCGGCCCGCACGGGCGACGAGACGGCGATCAGGACGGTACGCGCAGAGGTGAAGGACCTCATGGACGCCCATCCCGCCCCCGGGCTGCCGGTCGGCTGACGCGGCACTCCGCGCGCCTTCTTCACCTGTTCCCCGTCCGCCCAACCCCCCTCTGTGGCACCGTGGACCGACTGGTGACCCGGGCGTCCGGGCATCCGCGTAGGGGGACTTCCATGCGACTTCGTACCGTCGCGGCCTCGGCCGCCCTCGTCCTGTGTGCCACGGCGGGCCTGGCGGCCTGTTCGTCCCCGCCGGACACCGTGGACGCCGAGCGGCCCGCCGCCCCCACGGCGCCGGGTCCCGAGGCGGGACCGGCGGAGAACGCGGAGACGGGCCGGGGGCAGGCGGCTCCGCCCGAGCTGAGCGGGCTGAGCGTCGCCGAGTCCGAGAAGTGCGCCCGCGCCGCCGCCGACATCGCCGCGGAGTGCGCCCTCGACCCCTCGTTCGCCGCGGTCACCGAGGGGGAGCGGGCCGCCGAGCCGCCCCCTCTGCCGTGAGCGTTCCGCCGGTGAGCGGATGGGAGAGCCGGAACGGGAGGGCGGGCACACCTCGGTGTGCCCGCCCTCCCGTTCCGCGTACCGCACCACCTTCGGCACCCCGGCGACTCCCGGAATCATGGGTACCGTCCGCCCCTTGCGTCACAGGGGCCCCTTCCTTCCGTCACGGCGATCTCTTAGTCTCACACCCTGTTCACAATTGATAAGTGATGATCTCGCCACAGAGGTCAGGCGCGGGGGTAGTGAAGCATGCGTGAAAACTGGCGCTCGAAGTCGAGCGTTCTCGCCGGGGCGGCGGCACTCGCCCTCTCGGCCGTCACCGTGACGCCGGCGCTCGCCCATCCCGCCGTCACCGCGACGCTCGCCTTCGCCGACGACGTCCCGCAGACCTCCGTGGAAGTCCCGCTGCCCGCCGACGTGAAGATCGTCGAGGGCCTCGCCACGGAAGCCGGTACCGAGGCACCCCTCCCGGGGGACGAGGGCGGGACGACGGAACCCGTGGGCGTGATGGCCGCCAAGGCCGCCCCGCCGTCGAACGCCTGCCTGGGCGCGACCGCCGCCTACGGCGCCAGCGGGTGCTTCCAGCACAACGGCGACATCATCTGGGCCGGCGACACCGAGAAGGACGGCATGTCCGCGGCCGTCGGGATCTACACCGACTACGGGCGGGCCGAGGAGGTCTGCATCAACAAGCTCGGCGTGAACACCTGGGCCACCTGCAACAAGAACTACCGCGAGAGCGGCAACGTACGCCTGCGCGTCCTGCGCTACGACGGCGACACCGGCAAGTTCTACCAGCCCGAGGCGACCTCGGGCTGGCTCCCCGTCGACGGGAAGTTCTGACCGGACCCCGGACCCCGGAGCCCGGACCACGGACCCGAACAACGGACCCCGGACCCGCGCGTGGTGGACGGGCGTTCGTCCGGGGCATGCTCGTGGACGCGGCCGAGACGGGCTTACCCTCTGGCGAGGCCGCGCGGAGAGGGGTACGGATGGAGTGGGTCGACCGCCTGGTCTCGGCGACCGAGTGGACTGCCGAGCCCGGAGCATGCGACTGGTCCGACACCGAACGGTCTCTGGGCACCTGTCTGCCGACCGATTTCAAGCAGATGCGCCGACGCTTCGCGCCGTGGGGCGCGTTCAGCGACCACGTTCTCCTGCTGGAGGCACAGGGTGACACGGAGTCCGTGCTCGCCCGTCACGCGTCCCTGACCAGATCGATGCGCGGAAACCCGGACAACCGGCGGCTGTTCGAACCGTTCGGGATTCTCGGGATGGACGACGGGCACCGGGAGAAGGGACTCGTTCCCTGGGGCTACTCCTTCATCGAGGAGGAGTTCTTCTGGCTCGCCGACACGTCCCAGGAGCCGGGGACATGGCCCGTGCTGGCACGGGCGGATCCCCTGGAGCCCTTCCAGCGCTTCGACATGGCCGCATCGGAGTTCGTCTGCCGCGTGCTCACCGAGCGCGGCTTCTCCGACTTCGGCGTCGCGGCGACGATCGGCACGCCCTTCTACCGCGCCTTCTGAGCGGCCGGTCCCCGGCCGCCGACCGGCGCTTCGTTCGTTCACGTCGTCCAGGGGATCGCGGTCACCGAGACAGCGCACTCACCCTGTGCTGTACCCGTCTGCGCGGCTTCACCCCGAGGGTTTTCGGTCGGCCACGACCATCATCTCTCCACCCGGAGAGTTCGGCGCGCCCGGCCGAAACGAGAAGAGCCTGACCGGCATAAATGCAGGTCAGGCTCTCAATCCGGAAGTGCCCCCGGCAGGATTCGAACCTGCGCACCCGGCTCCGGAGGCCGATGCTCTATCCCCTGAGCTACGGGGGCGAATCGCGGTGTTGCTCTGCGACGGGTGAAACACTACCAGCTCTCACGGGGTGTCCGTGAACAGGTATTCCGCCGTGCCTCGGCGCCTCCTCCGCCCGGTCCGGCGGCGCGGGCGAGCGGGGGAGGAGGGCGGCGGCCACCCGTCCGGGGCGGAAGTGGACAAAACCCGGACGCCGCCTGCCGGGCCGACCTACTCTCGAAGGGTGTCAGGGGCGTACGGCCGCGTGCTTGTTGTCGACGACAACAAGGTCATCCGGCAGCTGATCAGGGTCAACCTCGAACTGGAGGGCTTCGAGGTCGTGACCGCGGCCGACGGTGCCGAGTGCCTGGAGCTGATCGACAGCGTCCGCCCCGACGCCGTCACCCTCGACGTCGTGATGCCCCGGCTGGACGGGCTGGAGACCGCCACCCGGCTGCGCTCCGATCCCCGCACCCGCCGTCTTCCCATCGCCGTCATCAGCGCCTGTACGCCCTACGAGGTCGACGCGGGCGTGGCGGCCGGGGTCGACGCGTTCCTGGCGAAGCCGTTCGAGCCGAGCGAACTGGTGCGGATCATGCGCCGGCTCGTGACCGGGGAGGAAGAACCCTCGGTGGACGGGCGACGCGGCGCCGGGCGGGCGGGAAGCACCGCCGGCTGACCGGTTCGCCGGGCCGCGACCGGCTTCCCCGCGCCGTGGAACCGACCCCGGTTGACCGGATGGCGAAACCGGTTCGCGAAGTGCCCCCCTCTCTCACCTACGCTTGACCCGTGACCCCCGCCGATCTCTCCCGGACCGTGCTGCACGCCGTGCACCGCGCGGTCGACGAGGACGTGTTGCGCGCGCCCGTGCCCGCGCGCGTGCGGGTGGAGCGGACCCGGCCCGGCGGCAGCGGCGACTACGCCTGCGCCGTCGCCCTCCAACTCGCCGGCCCCGCCGCGCTGCCCGCCCTGGAGGTCGCCCGCATCCTGCGCGAACGCGTCGCCGCCGAGCCCGGCGTCGGGCGGGTCGAGATCACCGGGCCCGGGTTCCTGAGCTTCACCCTCGACACCCGGGCCGAGAGCGACCGGGCCCTGCTCGCCGCCGTACGGGAACAGGGCCTGGCGTACGGGCACGGGGACGCGCTCCTCGGCGAGGTCCACCAGCTCCACCACGCGCGGGAGGTCCGCGCCGCCGTCACCGCCCAGGCCGTGCGCCGGCTCCTCGCCGCCCAGGGCGCCCGGGTCCGCACCACCTGCGCCGCGTCGCCCGACCCGGACTGGGCCCGCCTCGGCCTCACCGTCGACGGGTACGGGACGCCCCCCGTGCCGCTCACCGGCATCCGGCCCGTCCCCGCCGGGGCTCCCGCGGGGGAGCTGCTGGACCGGCTCGGGCCCGACGCGCTCCGCTGGGGACTGCTGCGGGCCGCCGGACACGACCGTGCCGCTCTCGGCCCGGACCTGCTCGTCCAGGGCGAGGCCAACGCGCTCTTCCTGGTCCGCTACGCCCGCGCCAGGGCCCTCGCCCTCACCCGCGGGGCCGCCCTCCTGGGCTTCACCGCTGATCCCGCCGCGTACGACGACAGCCCCGCCTGGCCAGCCACGTACGGTGGCCGCCCGGCGGATCCCGCCGCGCACGACAACAGCCCCGCTGATTCCGCCGCCTACGACGACAACCCCGCCGGGCCCGCCGCGCACGACAACAGCCCCGCCGATCTCGCCGCGCACGACAACAGCCCCGCCGGGCCCGCCGCGTACGGTGGCCGCCCGGCGGATCCCGCCGCGCGCGGCGACCGCCGCCCCTCGTCCACCGGCCCCGCCGTGGCTTCCGGGTCCACCGGCTCCGCCCCGTACGACCCGGCCGCCCGCCCCCTCCTCGACCTCATCGCCGACCACCCCGACGTCCTGCTCGCCGGGGCCCGTCACCGCGCGCCCGACCGGGTCGCCCGGCAGCTGGAAGCCGTCGCGCACGCGTTCTTCGACTTCCACGACTCCTGCCCGCCCCTGCCCACCGGTGACGAGAAACCCTCGGCCGCCCACCGCGCCCGGCTGGCCGTCGCCGAAGCCGCCGGGACGGTGCTGGCAGGCGGCCTGTCCCTGCTCGGCATCCGCGCGCCCGAACATCTCTGACGAGACCAGAAGACCCGAGAGAGCATCACGATGAGCCGCTCCGCACACCCCGCCGGCCCCCGTCACGCCGACGTCCTCCCCGAGGGCCACTACTCCGCGCCCGCCGCCGACCTCAACGTCCTCGACGAGAAGGTCTGGTCGCGCACCGTCACCCGTGACGCCGACGGGGCCCTCACCGTCGGCGGGATCGCCGTCGCCCGGCTCGCCGAGGAGTTCGGCACCCCCGCCTACTTCCTCGACGAGAGCGACTTCCGGGCCCGCTGCCGCGCCTGGGCCGACGCCTTCGGGGCCGACGCCGACGTCTTCTACGCCGGGAAGGCCTTCCTCTCGCGTGCCGTCGTGCGCTGGCTCAAGGAGGAAGGACTCAACCTCGACGTCTGCTCGGGCGGAGAGCTGACCACCGCCCTCGACGCCGGTATGCCGGCCGAGCGCATCGCCTTCCACGGCAACAACAAGACCGTCGCCGAGATCGAGCGCGCCGTCGAGGCCGGCGTCGGGCGGATCGTGCTCGACTCCTTCCAGGAGATCGTCCGCGTCGCCCACGTCGCCCGGCGCCACGGCGTCCGCCAGCGCGTGCAGATCCGCGTCACCGTCGGTGTCGAGGCCCACACCCACGAGTTCATCGCCACCGCGCACGAGGACCAGAAGTTCGGCATCGCGCTCGCCGACGGACAGGCCGCCGAGGCCGTACGCCGCGCGCTCGCGCTCGACGCCCTGGAGCTCGTCGGCGTCCACTCCCACATCGGCTCGCAGATCTTCGACATGGCCGGCTTCGAGGTCTCCGCCCGGCGCGTGGTGCAACTGCTCGCGGAGATCCGCGACGAGCACGGCGTCGAACTGCCCGAGATCGACCTCGGCGGCGGCCTCGGCATCGCCTACACCTCCGAAGACGACCCCCGCGAGCCGCACGAGATCGCCAAGGCGCTCACCGACATCGTCAGCCGCGAGTGCGAGGCCGCGAAGCTGCGCACCCCCCGGATCTCCGTCGAGCCGGGCCGCGCCATCGTCGGACCCACCGCGTTCACGCTGTACGAGGTCGGCACGATCAAGCCCCTGGAGGGGCTGCGGACCTACGTCAGCGTCGACGGCGGCATGTCGGACAACATCCGCACCGCGCTGTACGACGCCGAGTACACCGTCGCGCTCGTCTCGCGCACCTCGGACGCCGAACCGATGCTCGTCCGGGTCGTCGGCAAGCACTGCGAGAGCGGCGACATCGTGGTCAAGGACGCCTTCCTCCCCGCCGACCTGGCCCCCGGCGACCTGATCGCCGTCCCCGCCACCGGCGCCTACTGCCGTTCCATGGCGAGCAACTACAACCACGCGCTGCGTCCGCCGGTCGTCGCAGTGCGCGACGGTGAGGCACGCGTGATCGTCCGGCGCGAGACGGAGGAAGATCTCCTGCGTCTCGATGTCGGCTGATGAAATAGTCATCTCAGGATCCGGACGTGGGTCAGAAACTCCCGTCCGGTGAGTGAGACTGGTCCCTGATGAGCACGACCCTCCGGCGAGGGGAGGGTGGGCGACGCAGCCCCCCGATCTCCGGAGGGTCCAGGTATGAGAAACGAGGTCGGATGATGCGTACGCGTCCGCTGAAGGTGGCGCTGCTGGGCTGTGGTGTGGTCGGCTCAGAGGTGGCGCGCATCATGACGACGCACGCCGACGACCTCGCGGCACGCATCGGCGCGCCCGTCGAGCTCGCCGGTGTGGCCGTCCGCCGCCCCTCGAAGGTGCGTGAGGGCATCGACCCCGCACTCATCACCACCGACGCGACCGCGCTCGTGCGGCGCGGCGACATCGACGTCGTCGTCGAGGTCATCGGGGGCATCGAGCCGGCCCGTACGCTCATCACCACCGCCTTCGAGAACGGCGCGAGCGTCGTCTCCGCGAACAAGGCGCTGCTCGCCGAGGACGGCGCCGCCCTGCACGCCGCCGCCGAGAAGTACGGCCGCGACCTGTACTACGAGGCCGCCGTCGCCGGGGCCATCCCGCTGGTGCGGCCGCTGCGCGAGTCGCTCGCGGGCGACAAGGTCAACCGGGTGCTCGGCATCGTCAACGGCACCACCAACTTCATCCTCGACAAGATGGACACCAGCGGCGCCGGCTACTCCGAGGCGCTCGACGAGGCCACCGCCCTGGGGTACGCCGAGGCCGACCCGACCGCCGACGTCGAGGGCTTCGACGCCGCCGCGAAGGCCGCGATCCTCGCCGGGATCGCCTTCCACACCCGCGTGAAGATCGGCGACGTGCACCGCGAGGGCATCACCGAGGTCACCGCCGCCGACATCGCCTCCGCCCGCCGCATGGGCTGCACGGTGAAGCTGCTGGCCATCTGCGAGCGCGCCGCCGACGGGGCCTCCGTCACCGCCCGCGTCCACCCCGCGATGATCCCGCTCAGCCACCCCCTGGCCTCCGTCCGTGAGGCGTACAACGCGGTGTTCGTCGAGGCCGACGCCGCCGGGCAGCTCATGTTCTACGGGCCCGGCGCCGGTGGTTCCCCGACCGCATCGGCCGTCCTCGGCGACCTCGTCGCGGTCTGCCGCAACAAACTGGGCGAGGCCACCGGACCCGGTGAGTCCGCCTATACGCGCCTGCCGGTCAGCCCCATGGGCGAGGTCGTCACGCGCTACCACATCAGCCTCGACGTGGCCGACAAGCCGGGCGTCCTCGCCCAGGTCGCGACGGTCTTCGCCGAGCAGGGCGTATCGATCGACACGGTCCGCCAGCAGGGCAGGCCGGACTCGGACGGCGAGGCATCGCTCGTCGTCGTCACCCACCGCGCGCTCGACGCCGCCCTCTCCGGGACCGTCGAAGCGCTGCGCAAGCTCGACACCGTGCGCGGTGTCGCCAGCATCATGCGTGTTGAAGGGGAGTAAGGACCCATGACCAGCAAGGGCACCCACCAGTGGCGCGGCATCATCGAGGAGTACCGGGACCGGCTTCCGGTCACGGCGACGACGCCGGTCGTCACACTTCGTGAGGGCGGCACGCCGCTCGTACCGGCGCAGGTCCTCTCCGAGCGCACGGGCTGCGAGGTGCACCTCAAGGTCGAGGGCGCCAACCCCACCGGTTCCTTCAAGGACCGCGGCATGACCATGGCCATCACCCGGGCCAAGGAGGAGGGCGCGCAGGCCGTCATCTGCGCCTCCACCGGCAACACCTCCGCGTCCGCCGCGGCGTACGCGGTGCGCGCGGGCATGGTCTGCGCCGTCCTCGTACCGCAGGGCAAGATCGCGCTCGGCAAGATGGGCCAGGCCCTCGTCCACGGCGCGAAGATCCTCCAGGTCGACGGCAACTTCGACGACTGCCTGACCCTGGCCCGCGGGCTCTCGGACAACTACCCGGTGGCGCTGGTCAATTCGGTCAACCCGGTCCGGATCGAGGGCCAGAAGACCGCCGCGTTCGAGATCGTCGACGCGCTCGGCGACGCCCCCGACCTCCACGTCCTGCCGGTCGGCAACGCGGGCAACATCACCGCGTACTGGAAGGGGTACACCGAGTACGCCGGTGACGGCGTGTCCAGCCGCTCCCCGCGCATGTGGGGCTTCCAGGCGTCCGGTTCCGCGCCCATCGTGCGCGGCGAGGTCGTCAAGGACCCGTCCACCATCGCCACCGCGATCCGCATCGGGAACCCGGCCTCCTGGAACTACGCGCTCGCCGCGCGGGACGAGTCGGGAGGCTTCATCGACGAGGTGACGGACCGGCAGATCCTCTCCGCGTACCGGCTGTTGGCCTCCCAGGAGGGGGTCTTCGTGGAGCCCGCGTCGGCCGCGTCCGTCGCCGGTCTGCTCAAGGCCGCCGAGGAGGGCAAGGTCGACCCCGGCCAGAAGATCGTCTGCACGGTCACCGGCAACGGCCTCAAGGACCCCGACTGGGCCGTCGCGGGCGCACCGCAGCCGGTCACGGTCCCGGTCGACGCGGCCACCGCGGCCGAGCGGCTCGGACTCGTCTGAGCCGGTGCCGGACGGGCCGCGGCGGCCGTCGCGGCCCGGGTCCGCCGGCCGCAAAACGGCCGCCCGCCGCCCGGCCGACGCCGGCCGGGTCAACCAGGACAACCCAGCTCAACCGCCCTCTTTCCGGGGCTGAGAGCGCATAGGCGGCGGGCGACACGCATCGTGCGCCTCCTGTGCGCCCTATGTCGCGACAGAACCTTCCTTCGATAAGCTGTACCCCATCCGCCCGACACCCGCCCGACGGTCCGCTGCGGTACGGCAGCCGTCGTGGACGAACGCGGGACGGGCCACCGGATCCCCTGTACACCCCGGTGCGCACCGTGTAGCGCCCCCGTCCCCGCAGCCCCCGCCGCCGCAGATCCACCGCACTGCATCCCCGCCGCCTTACAAGGAGTGGTCCGACCGATGGCCGGTCCCGCGTTCCGAGCCGCCGCCGTCCGGGTGCGCGTCCCCGCCACCAGCGCCAACCTGGGGCCGGGTTTCGACGCCCTCGGCCTCTCGCTGGGGCTGTACGACGACGTCGTCGTCCGGGTCGCCGACTCCGGGCTGCACATCGACATCGCGGGCGAGGGCGGCGAAACCCTGCCCCGCGACGAGAGCCACCTGCTCGTGCGCTCGATGCGCACCGCGTTCGACCTGCTCGGCGGCCAGCCCCGCGGGCTGGAGATCGTCTGCGCCAACCGCATCCCGCACGGCCGCGGCCTCGGCTCCTCCTCCGCCGCCATCTGCGCCGGAATCGTCGCCGCCCGCGCCGTGACGACCGGCGGCGACGCCCGCCTCGACGACGCGGCCCTGCTGGAGCTGGCGACCGAGATCGAGGGGCACCCCGACAACGTCGCGGCCTGTCTGCTCGGCGGATTCACCCTCGCGTGGACGGACGCCGGCGCGGCGCGGGCGATCCGGATGGACCCCGCCGGCTCCGTCGTGCCCGTCGTCTTCGTGCCCGGGCGGCCGGTGCTCACCGAGACGGCGCGCGGCCTGCTCCCGCGCACCGTCCCGCACGTCGACGCGGCCCTCAACGCCGGCCGGGCGGCCCTGCTCGTCGAGGCCCTGACCCGCCGCCCCGAGCTGCTGCTCGCCGCCACCGAGGACCGGATCCACCAGGAGTACCGGGGCCCGGCCATGCCGGAGAGCGTCGAGCTGGTGAACCGCCTGCGCGCCGACGGAGTGCCCGCGGTCATCTCCGGCGCCGGACCCACGGTCCTGGCCCTGACGGAGGAGGGTTCGGCCGACAAGGTCGCCCGACTGGCGGGGGAGGGGTGGGCGGCGAACCGGCTGGCCCTCGACGCCGCGGGCGCGAGTGTGCTGCCGCTGGCCGCGTAACCGCATGTGATTACCGGTGAGCGAGAGGGGGAATGTTTGTTGGAGCCGGTAGTGTTAACCTCAAGTCTGCAATCGACGTCGTTGAGGCGCGTTGCTTCGTGTCCCCCTCCGGGACCACCATTCTTCCGGGAGCCTCCCCAACTGCCTGAGCAGCCTGCCTGAGCAGTTTCGAGCACGCTCCGGAACCGGCACGACACCCCTCGCTCGTCCAGGAGTGGGCCGAGCAGGGGGATCTCGCGCCGGACCCCGCACGTTCATCTCTCCGCCGTACCCGGCGGACCACCGCCCCGGCAAGGTCCGCGATCCAGCAAGATCAACAGACCGTAGTCGGACAGCACAACCGGTCGCCGAGCCAGAAGGCCGACGTCCGCTCCAGGGAAGGACCCTTCGTGAGCGACACCACCGATCTGATGGGCGTGACTGCCGACAAGAACGTCGACAGCGCCGCGCCCGCCGAAGGTGCTGCCACTGGCACCACCGCACGGCGCCGCCGCTCCGGCACCGGCCTCGAGGGCATGGTCCTGGCCGAGCTGCAGCAGGTCGCGTCGGGCCTCGGCATCAGGGGCACCGCGCGGATGCGCAAGAGCCAGCTGATCGAGGTCATCAAGGAGGCGCAGGCGGGCGGCGGATCCGCCGCCCCCAAGGCCTCCCCCAAGGCCGCAGAGGCCCCCGCCGAGGCGGAGAGCAAGCCCAAGCGCCGCGCGACCTCGAAGGCGCGCACCGGGGACGAGGGCGCCGCTGCCGCCGCCGAGAAGGACACGGCCGCCCAGCAGCAGATCGACATCCCCGGCCAGCCGGCCAGCGACGACCAGCCTGCGGGCGAGCGTCGTCGCCGCCGTGCCACCGCGCAGGCGGGCAGCCCCGACACCAAGGCCGAGGCGAAGACCGAGGCCAAGGCCAAGGCGGAGCCCCAAGGCGAGCAGAAGACCGAGGAGCGGCCCGAGCCCAAGGGCGACGCCCGCGCCGAGAACGCCGCCGACACGTCCGAGGGCCGCCGCGGCGACCGCCAGGGCCGCGGTGACCGCGAGGGCCGCCGTGAGCGCCAGCGCGACCGCCGCAACAAGGGCGACGACCAGGGCCAGCAGGGCGGCGGGCAGCGCCAGCAGCGCCAGGGCGGCCAGGGCAACGGCCCGCAGGACGACTTCGACGACGAGTCGGGCGGCCGTCGCGGCCGTCGCGGCCGCTACCGCGACCGCCGCGGCCGTCGCGGACGCGACGACTTCGCCGGGGACGTGCAGGTCGCCGAGGACGACGTCCTGATCCCCGTCGCGGGTATCCTGGACATCCTCGACAACTACGCGTTCATCCGGACCTCCGGCTACCTGCCGGGTCCGAACGACGTGTACGTGTCGCTCGCCCAGGTCCGCAAGAACGGCCTGCGCAAGGGTGACCACGTCACCGGTGCGGTGCGCCAGCCCAAGGACGGCGAGCGGCGCGAGAAGTTCAACGCGCTGGTCCGTCTGGACTCGGTCAACGGCATGGCGCCGGAGTCCGGCCGGGGCCGCCCCGAGTTCCAGAAGCTGACCCCGCTCTACCCGCAGGACCGGCTCCGCCTGGAGACCGACTCCAACATCCTGACGACGCGGATCATCGACCTGGTGGCCCCGATCGGCAAGGGCCAGCGCGGGCTGATCGTGGCCCCGCCGAAGACCGGCAAGACCATGATCCTGCAGTCGATCGCCAACGCGATCACGGTCAACAGCCCCGAGTGCCACCTGATGGTCGTCCTGGTCGACGAGCGTCCGGAAGAGGTCACCGACATGCAGCGGTCGGTGAAGGGCGAGGTCATCTCCTCGACCTTCGACCGCCCCGCCGAGGACCACACCACCGTCGCCGAGCTGGCCATCGAGCGCGCCAAGCGCCTCGTCGAGCTGGGTCACGACGTGGTCGTCCTGCTCGACTCGATCACCCGACTGGGCCGCGCGTACAACCTCGCGGCACCGGCCTCCGGCCGCATCCTCTCCGGTGGTGTCGACTCGACCGCGCTCTACCCCCCGAAGCGCTTCTTCGGCGCCGCGCGCAACATCGAGGACGGCGGCTCGCTGACCATCCTGGCCACCGCGCTCGTCGAGACCGGCTCGCGCATGGACGAGGTGATCTTCGAGGAGTTCAAGGGCACCGGCAACATGGAGCTCAAGCTCGACCGGAAGCTCTCGGACAAGCGCATCTTCCCGGCGGTGGACGTCGACGCGTCCTCCACCCGCAAGGAGGAGATCCTGCTCGGCACCGACGAGCTGGCGGTCGTCTGGAAGCTGCGCCGGGTGCTGCACGCGCTCGACCAGCAGCAGGCGATCGAACTCCTCCTGGACCGGATGAAGAAGACCCAGTCCAACGCGGAGTTCCTGCTCCAGATCCAGAAGACGACGCCGGGCTCCGGCAACGGCAACGACTGACCGGTCGCACGCCGGGCCCGCCGGCTCTCCGGGCTCCGCCCCCGCGCTTCGGCGCGGGGGCGGAGCCCTTTTCCGTGCGCGTGGTTCCCTTCTCTTCCTGCTTTTCCTCCCCGCACCTTCCCCTTCCGTTCTCCCTGACGTACTTTTTCTGCGGCGGCGTCGTCATCGCGCCCACGAAGATCGCCACCGCCGCACACTGCGTCAAGGGCTACGACTGGAACACCAACGGCGCGGTCGTCACCGGCAGCACCTCCACCGAGCCGAACAGCAGCGGTACCGTCTCCTGGCCCTACCGGCAGTGGAACAGCCCGCTCTACAAGGACGTGCAGGGCGCGGCCGACAACGACGTCGCCGGCTTCACCCTCTTCGAGCCGGTCACGGCCAAGTCCCTTCCGGTCGCGGCCAAGACGGACACCGGCCTCTACGCCGCGGGCACCCAGGCCAAGGTCTACGGCTGGGGCCGCACCAGCTCCACCGACGACGCCATCTCCATCACCCTGCGCTCCGCGACCCTCCCGATCGTCCCGGACACGGACTGCCGTAACTCGTACGGCAGTTACTTCGTCGCGGGTCACATGGTCTGCGCGGGCAGGACCGGCGCGAGCGACGCGGAGACCCTCGGGGCGTGCAACGGCGACTCGGGTGGCCCGCTGGTCATCGGTGGCAGGCTCGTCGGCATCGTCTCCTGGGGCATCGAGGACTGCGTCGGCGAGGGCGCGTACAGCGTCTTCGTGAAGGTGACCACGTACGTGCCGGACATCAACGCGCGCGCCTACGACACCAACATGACCTGGGACCACCGCGCCGACCTGATGGCCCGCAGGGCGTCCAACAACACGATGTACCAGTTCGAGTCGACCGGCACCGCCATGTCGAAGTCCACGTACAGCCCCGACTGGGGCGGCATCGACGTGCTGCTCCAGACGGACCTGAACCGCGACGACAACCAGGACCTGCTGGTGCGCGGCAAGGACGGCAACCTGTACTGGCACCGGCAGGTCCGACAGCGGCATCTTCAGCTCCCGCAAGCTGCTGGGCACCGGAGCGAACAACTACAACCTCTTCGGCTGACCCGCGCCGGGCCCGAGACCTTGGCCACACCGGTCCCGTCTCCGGCCCCGTCCGCGACCCGGCTGTACCGGGCACGAAACCCCAGGTGAACGCCGCCTCACGGCTCGTACGCCCGTCAGACCTGTGGCCCCCGTCATCCGACGGGGGCCACAGGCGCGTATGCAACTCTTTCTGGTGCTTCGGCCGTCCCAGCACATGAGGCCGACCGCGCGTGGAACACCACGGCAGGGGGCACACGGGCGCACAGGAGTGACGAGGGAGACGCGTGAGCGAGCAGAGCAGGGGCGCGGGCCGCATACGCGGCACCGGCAGCCGACGGAGGAAGCCGGATCGCCGGCACCGCGCGAAGGTCGTCGCGGCCTGGACGGTGGCGGGGGTCGTGGTCGTCGGCGGGGCCGGGCTCGGCTACGCCTACCTGGCGCTCGACGGGAACCTCTCCAGCATCGACATCGACGCCAAACTCGGCACCGACCGCCCCGACGACGTCGACGACGGCTCGCAGGACATCCTGGTGCTGGGCTCCGACTCGCGCTCCGGCGACAACGGCGCGTACGGCCGGGACGAGGGCGCGGCCCGCTCCGACACGGCGATGGTCGTCCACGTCGACAAGGGCCACCACTCGGCGAGCGTCGTCTCGATACCGCGCGACACCCTGATCGACCGCCCCGCCTGCGAGAGCGACACCACCGGCGACCGGGTCCCCGCCGAGCACCGGGCCATGTTCAACACCGCCTACGAGGTCGGCGGGCCCGCCTGCGCGGTCAAGACCGTCGAGTCGATGTCCGGCATCCGCATGGACCACTACCTGGAAGTCGACTTCACGGGCTTCAAGAAGCTCATCGACGAGCTCGGCGGCGTCGAGATCACCACGAAGACCGCGATCGACGACTCCAAGAGCCACCTCGATCTGGAGCCCGGCACCCACACCCTGAACGGCGAGGAGTCCCTGGGCCTCGTCCGCACCCGCAAGAGCGTGGGCGACGGCAGCGACCTGGGACGCATCCAGCTCCAGCAGGCGTTCATCAAGGCGCTCATCGAGCAGACCAGGAGCGTCGGGGTGTTCTCCAACCCCAAGAAGCTCTACGGTCTCGCGGACGCCGCCACCAAGGCCGTCACCACCGACTCCGGACTCGGCTCCGTCAAGAAGCTCACCGGCTTCGCCGGCGGACTCAAGGGGCTCGGCGCCGACGACGTCCACATGGTGACCCTGCCCGTGGAGTACGACCCGGCCGACCCGAACCGGGTCCTCCCGCAGGAGGAGGCGGGCCGGCAGGTCTGGGCCGCGCTCAGGAACGACCGGCCGGTCCCCGCCTCCGCCACCGAGAAGTCGGCCGGTGACAAGGGCGACGCCGGCACGCTCGTCGAGTAGCCCTCCGGTCACCCCAGGTACACGGCCGGGCCGTGGGAATACCCGCGCCCCGCCCCCGGTTTTGGGAGATACGGCCGGTCCTGGCAGACTGGTACGTCGGCCCCGGTTCACGGCCGCGCAATCCGCGCGGACGACCCGGCGCCCTCCCGAAACTAGGAGACACCTTGAAGCGCGACATCCACCCCGAGTACGTCGAGACGCAGGTCAGCTGCACCTGCGGTGCCTCGTTCACCACCCGGAGCACCATCGACGGCGGCAGCATCCGTGCCGACGTCTGCTCCGAGTGCCACCCGTTCTACACGGGCAAGCAGAAGATCCTCGACACCGGCGGCCGCGTGGCCCGCTTCGAGGCCCGCTTCGGCAAGGCTGCCGGCTCCGCCAGCAAGTAGCGAGCCACTGCGCCGGTTCCTGGCGCCCTCTTCCCGGGGGCGTCGGAACCGGCGTTTTTTCCGGTCGGGTGTCCGGGAGGAGGACCGCCGGACACCCCACCGGGCCGTACGCCCTCCAGCAGGCCCGCAGATCTCAGAGCAACCAGGAGCCCCCGCATGTTCGAGGCGGTCGAGGAACTGATCGGTGAGCACACCGATCTCGAGAAGAAGCTCGCCGACCCGTCGGTCCACGCCGACCAGGCGAACGCGCGCAAGCTGAACAAGCGCTACGCGGAGCTGACCCCGATCGTCTCCACGTACCGGACCTGGAAGCAGACCGGCGACGACATCGAGACCGCCCGCGAGTTCGCCGCGGACGACCCCGACTTCGCCGCCGAGGTCAAGGAGCTGGAGAAGCAGCGCGAGGAGATCACCGAGAGGCTCCGCCTCCTCCTCGTCCCGCGCGACCCCAGCGACGACAAGGACGTGCTCCTGGAGATCAAGGCGGGCGCCGGCGGCGACGAGTCCGCCCTGTTCGCGGGCGACCTGCTGCGCATGTACCTGCGCTACGCCGAGCGCGTCGGCTGGAAGACCGAGATCATCGACTCCACCGAGTCCGAACTCGGCGGCTACAAGGACGTCCAGGTCGCCGTCAAGACCAAGGGCGGCAACGGCGCCACCGAGCCCGGCCAGGGCGTCTGGGCCCGGATGAAGTACGAGGGCGGTGTGCACCGGGTGCAGCGCGTGCCCTCCACCGAGTCCCAGGGCCGCATCCACACCTCGGCCGCGGGCGTGCTCGTCACCCCCGAGGCCGAGGAGGTCGACGTCGAGATCCACGCCAACGACCTGCGCATCGACGTCTACCGCTCCTCCGGACCCGGCGGCCAGTCCGTCAACACGACCGACTCCGCCGTCCGCATCACGCACCTGCCGACCGGCGTCGTCGCCTCCTGCCAGAACGAGAAGAGCCAGCTCCAGAACAAGGAGCAGGCCATGCGCATCCTGCGGTCCCGGCTGCTCGCCGCCGCCCAGGAGGCCGCCGAGCAGGAAGCCTCCGACGTCCGCCGCAGCCAGGTCCGCACCGTCGACCGCTCCGAGAAGATCCGGACGTACAACTTCCCGGAAAACCGCATCTCGGACCACCGCGTCGGCTTCAAGGCGTACAACTTGGACCAGGTGCTCGACGGTGACCTGGACGCGGTGATCCAGGCGTGCGTCGACGCCGACTCCGCCGCCAAGCTCGCCAACGCGTAAAGCGATCCGCCCGCCCCGCACACCCCGTACGGAGAACCGCGATGAACCTGCTGCTCGCCGAGGTGGCCCAGGCCACCCAGCGGCTGGCCGACGCCGGTGTCCCCTCACCGCGATTCGACGCCGAGGAACTCGCGGCCTTCGTCCACGGGGTGAAGCGGGGCGCGCTCCACACCGTCCCCGACGGCGACTTCGACGCCCGCTACTGGGAGGCCGTCGCCCGCCGTGAGGCCCGCGAGCCCCTCCAGCACATCACCGGCCGCGCCTTCTTCCGCTACCTGGAGCTCCAGGTCGGGCCCGGCGTCTTCGTGCCCCGCCCGGAGACCGAGTCGGTCGTCGGCTGGGCCATAGACGCCGTCCGCGCGATGGACGTCGTCGAGCCCGTGGTCGTCGACCTGTGCACCGGGTCGGGCGCCATCGCGCTCGCCATGGCCCAGGAGGTCCCCCGCTCCCGCGTCCACGCCGTGGAGCTCTCCGAGGACGCCCTGAGGTGGACCCGGAAGAACGCCGAGGGATCCAGGGTCACCGTCCACAAGGGAGACGCCCTGAGCGCCCTTCCCGAGCTCGACGGCCAGGTCGACCTGGTGATCTCCAACCCGCCGTACATCCCGCTCACCGAATGGGAGTACGTCGCCCCCGAGGCCCGCGACCACGACCCGGAGATGGCCCTGTTCTCCGGCGAGGACGGTCTCGACACCATCCGCGGCATCGAACGCACCGCCCACCGCCTGCTGCGCCCCGGTGGCCTCGTCGTCATCGAGCACGCCGACACCCAGGGCGGCCAGGTCCCCTGGATCTTCACCGAGGAGCGGGGCTGGGCCGACGCGGCCGACCACCCCGACCTCAACAAGCGCCCCCGGTTCGCCACCGCCCGCAAGGCCATGCCGTGACCGGCCCCCGGCACCACCACCCCTACCCGCACCTGTCCGAGGAGGCCGGCTGATGGCTCGGCGATACGACTGCAACGACGCCACCGACCGGACCACGGGCCTGCGCGAGGCCGCATCGGCCGTCCGCCGGGGCGAACTGGTCGTGCTGCCCACCGACACCGTGTACGGGATCGGTGCGGACGCCTTCACCGCGGAGGCCGTCGCGGACCTGCTGGACGCCAAGGGCCGCGGCCGCAACATGCCCACCCCCGTCCTCATCGGCTCCCCGAACACCCTCCACGGCCTGGTCACCGACTTCTCCGAGGAGGCCTGGGAGCTCGTCGACGCGTTCTGGCCCGGCGCCCTCACCCTCGTCGCCCGGCACCAGCCCTCGCTCCAGTGGGACCTCGGCGACACCCGGGGCACCGTCGCCATCCGGATGCCGCTGCACCCGGTCGCCATCGAGCTGCTGACCGAGGTCGGCCCGATGGCCGTGTCCAGCGCCAACCTCACCGGACACCCCTCGCCCGAGGACTGCGACGCCGCCCAGGGCATGCTGGGCGACTCCGTCTCCGTCTACCTCGACGGCGGCCCGACGCCCGGCATCGTGCCGTCGTCCATCGTCGACGTCACCGGCCCCACCCCGGTCCTGCTGCGCGCCGGCGCCCTCTCCGCGGAGGAACTGCGCACGGTGGTCCCCGACCTCGAGGTGGCCAATTGACCGCCCCCGAGGGGCGTGGCATAGCGGGGCGGACCGACACCTTCCGCATCCTCCACGTCAGCACCGGCAACGTCTGCCGCTCGCCCATCACCGAGCGGCTGACCCGCCATGCCCTGGTGGACCGCCTCGGCGACCCGCTCAGCGGCGGCCTGATCGTGGAGAGCGCGGGCACCTGGGGCCATGAGGGCGCCCCGATGGAGGCCAACGCCGAGGTGGTCCTCGCCGACTTCGGGGCGGACGCCAGCGGCTTCGTCGGCCGCGAACTGCTCGACGAGCACGTCATCCGCGCCGACCTGGTCCTCACCGCCACCCGCGACCACCGCGCCCAGGTCATCTCCATGGGCCACTCCGCGGGCCTGCGCACCTTCACGCTCAAGGAGTTCACCCGGCTGGTCCGGGCGATAGACCCGGCCACCCTGCCCGACCCGCGCGACGAGGGCGTCGTCGAACGCGCCCGCGCCCTGGTGCGCGCCGCCGCGGCCCTGCGCGGCTGGCTGCTGGCCCCGACCGCCGATGCGGACGAGGTCCACGACCCCTACGGCGCCCCCATCACCTTCTTCCGCTCCATCGGCGACGAGATCAACCAGGCCCTCGACCCGGTCGTCACCGCGCTCACCGGCGTCCGCGCCCCGCACTGACGGACCCGGCCGCGCACCGGCGTACGCCCACGCGCCGGCCACCGTACGCACACCGCCCCGGACGACCCGCGCGTTCCGCGCCGTACGCCGGCGGGACCACGGCCGTACGCGGCCCCGTCGGACGACCGCACGGCCCGCCGTGACCGCCGGTGCGCCGACCGGCGTACGGCCCCCTCCGACAGCGGGCACGCCGCCCCGCCCCGGCGTACGTTGGAGCTGGCACCGGCACCCCTCGCCGGCGCACCCACCTCCAGGTCCGGAGCCGTCCCATGCCGGTCACCTCTGCCGCCGCACCCACGGCCGCGCCGCCCGCGCCCGAGCGCCCCGCCGCCCTGCCCCAGGACTTCGGCGCGCTGCTGAGCCAGGACCCGGAGATCGCCGGGATCCTGCTCGCGGAGCGCGACCGGCAGGCGGGCGCCCTCCAGCTGATCGCCGCCGAGAACTTCACCTCGCCCGCGGTCCTGGCCGCCCTCGGCTCCCCGCTCGCCAACAAGTACGCCGAGGGCTACCCGGGCGCCCGCCACCACGGCGGCTGCGAGCAGGCGGACGCGGCCGAACGCATCGCCGTACGCCGGGCCACCGCCCTCTTCGGCGCCGAGCACGCCAACGTCCAGCCGCACTCCGGCTCCGCCGCCGTCCTCGCCGCCTACGCCGCCCTGCTGCGCCCCGGCGACACCGTCCTCGCGATGGGACTCCCGTTCGGGGGGCACCTCACGCACGGGGCGCCGGGCAACTTCTCCGGCCGCTGGTTCGACTTCGCCGGCTACGGGGTCGACCCGGACACCGGGCTCATCGACCACACCCGCCTGCGCGCCCTGGCCCGCGCCCGCCGCCCCAAGGCCATCGTCTGCGGCTCCATCTCCTACCCCCGCCACCCCGACTACGCGGTGTTCCGGGAGATCGCCGACGAGGTCGGGGCGTACCTGATCGTGGACGCCGCCCACCCGATGGGGCTGATCGCCGGGGGAGCGGCGCCGAACCCCCTCCCGTACGCCGACGTGGTCTGCGCCACCACGCACAAGGTCCTGCGGGGGCCGCGCGGCGGCATGATCCTGTGCGGCGCCGAGCTGGCCGAGCGGATCGACCGGGCGGTGTTCCCGTTCACCCAGGGCGGGGCGCAGATGCACACGGTGGCGGCGAAGGCGGTCGCGTTCGGGGAGGCGGCCACCCCCGCGTACACCCTCTACGCCCACCAGGTCGTCGCCCACGCCCGGGTGCTCGCCGCCGGCCTGGAGGCGGAGGGCTTCGAGGTGACGACGGGCGGTACGGACACCCATATCGTCGTCGCGGACCCGGCCCCGCTCGGTGTCGACGGACGCACCGCCCGGGAGCGCCTGGCGGCGGCCGGCATGGTCCTGGACACCTGCGCCCTGCCGTACGGGGACGCCCGGGGCATCCGGCTCGGCACCGCCGCCGTCACCACGCAGGGCATGGACGACGGGGACATGGCCCGGATCGCGGCCCTGTTCGGAGCGGCCGTACGGGCGCGGGGCGAGGCCGGCCCGATCGCGGCGGAGGTCCGGGCACTGGCGGAGCGGAACCCTCCCTATCCGGGGTAGGCGAGGCGCGTGGAACCGTCACCCGTACCGTTGAGTCCTTGTACAGAGACTAGGGTGTGGGGCTGAGATGGCCGGCGAAACCTGTGGGGCAGCCCGTGCGTGATTACCTGCTGACGCTCTGTGTCACGGCAGCGGTGACCTATCTGCTGACCGGACCGGTGCGCAAGTTCGCCATCGCGATCGGGGCGATGCCCGCGATCCGTGCGCGTGACGTCCACCGCGAGCCGACACCCCGGCTCGGTGGGATCGCCATGTTCGGCGGGCTGTGTGCGGGGCTGATCGTCGCCGACCACCTGTTCAATCTCCAGGGGGTCTTCGAACTCTCCAACGAGCCACGGGCGTTGCTTTCGGGCGCCGCCCTGATCTGGCTGATCGGCGTGCTCGACGACAAGTTCGAGATCGACGCCCTGATCAAGCTCGGCGGCCAGATGATCGCCGCCGCCGTGATGGTCATCCAGGGGCTCACGATCCTGTGGCTGCCGATCCCCGGCGTCGGCACGGTCGCCCTCACCCAGTGGCAGGGCACGCTGCTCACGGTGGCGCTGGTCGTCATCACGATCAACGCGGTGAACTTCGTCGACGGTCTGGACGGCCTCGCGGCGGGCATGGTGTGCATCGCCTCGGCGGCGTTCTTCCTGTACGCCTACCGGCTCTGGATGGGCTACGGCATCGAGGCGGCGGCCCCCGCGACGCTCTTCTCGGCGATCCTGATGGGCATGTGCCTCGGCTTCCTGCCGCACAACATGCACCCGGCGCGGATCTTCATGGGCGACTCGGGCTCGATGCTGATCGGCCTGGTGCTGGCGGCGGGCGCGATCTCGATCACGGGCCAGGTCGACCCGGACAGCATGCGGATCTTCTTCGAGGGCAGCGAGCGCGGGGCCACCCACGCGATGTTCCCGGTCTTCATCCCGCTGCTGCTGCCGCTGACGATCATCGCGATCCCGGCCGCCGACCTGATCCTGGCCATCGTCCGGCGCACCTGGAACGGGCAGTCGCCGTTCGCCGCCGACCGCGGCCACCTGCACCACCGGCTGCTGGAGATCGGGCACTCGCACAGCCGGGCGGTGCTGATCATGTACTTCTGGTCCGCCCTCATCGCCTTCGGCACGGTCGGCTACTCCGTGCACTCGGCCTCCATGTGGATCGTCTTCCTCATCGTCGGCGCGAGCGCGATCGGGCTGATCCTGCTGCTGATGCCGCGCTTCACCCCGCGTGCTCCGCACTGGGCCAACCGCTTCGTCCCGCCCCGCTACCGTCACGGCGCCGCCGGGCAGGCCCCCGCTCCCTCGCCCTCCAGCGCCGAGCGGCCGGTGCCCGTGGCCTCCGGGGCCCAACAGGGCGCGGGGGGCGCTCAGATGGGCGAGGAGGCGGCCGACCGGGCCCCCGTGGCGATCGGAGTGTCCGGCGTCAACGGCGCTACCGCGATCGGCGCTCGTTCGCGTTTCTCCGATCGCCGTTCCGTCGACTCCTCGCGTTGACGATTCGGAAGTTTCGGCGCCACGGCGGTGGGTGAGCGTCAGCGCTTCCTCTTGGGCCAGAAGGTCGACAGCAGCCGCTGGACGATGTGCCACGCGGCAGCCAGAGCGACATTGGCCGGTATGTGATCCCTGTGGTATCGCGCTCGGTGATGTGTTCTGTGAGCACGTCTGCCATCAGCGCTCTTTGGTTCCGTGTTTCCTATTCCTAGAACGGACAGGCAGGGAAAAGCCAGGAATAAGACATTCCCCTTCCTGGGGTCTTGGGTATGCGCGGAGAAACTCATTGCAATGGATGTTGCATCCGCATAGCTTTTGGCGTGCCGAGCCCGTGACCGGGGTGCGGCAGTCCAAGATGATTCAGAGGGGGAACTGTGCGTAAATTCGCCTGCATAGTCGCATCGGCGGCGATCATGAGTGGCCTGCTCGGGGCTGGAGTCGCTCAGGCCTCGACGTCGTCTGCGCAGCAGCCGATCCAGGCCAAGGCGACCAAGAAGTTCCACGTGGCGCTCTACCCGAACCGAAAGTCGGAGTCTGACCAGAAGTTCAAGAAGGGGAAGACCGGCAAGGTGAAGTACACCGTGACGAAGAAGGGGTGGGACCACGCCGTCGGATTCCGGCTCGTCACGTGCAAGGGGCACAAGGGCCTGACCGAGTGGATCGACTTCAAGAAGAAGAAGGGCGACTATTACACCTTCAAGAAGTCGGTCAAGAAGGGGACCTGCTTCAAGGTGCAGGCCGGCCGCTCGTGGGCTCAGGGCGTTGACGGGAAGGTGCAGTACAGCTGACGCTGCAGCCGGGGACGGTCTAGGCGCTCATGGGCCGGTGGTCACGATCGTGACCACCGGCCCTTCTGCTTGGCAGGGGCGTTGCGCTGCATGGAACTTCGCTCGTGCGGGTGGCCGGCGACGGGGATGGGGTGAGCAAAACGCTGCATTACCAGACATCCCGCCCGGCTTCACGCTCAGGCGCGCGGGTTAGTCCTCACGTGTGACGGTTGGCACACTTTCTAGGTAAAGACCTCATCAAATAGTTTGTGATACCGTTCACGAGACCCGGTGATGGAGCCGAAGGACCCTAGTGAGACGGTCCTCGGACCCGGAAATCCGCCTAGCGGACCGGGCCTACGCTCGTCCATGACGACGCCCCATTCCTCCCCAAGACCAGTGGAGCTGCCGCCATGCAGTCCGACATGCGCGAAGTGCTGCGCATCGCCACCCCCACCGCCGCGGTGGGAGCCATCGCCACGCTCGTCGGCGGGCTGCTCGCCGGCGGCGAGGGGGCGATCGGTGCCGCAGTCGGCTGCGTGGTCGTGATCGTCTTCATGGCGCTCGGACTCCTGGCGCTCAACTGGGTCGGCAAGACCATGCCCCACCTGTTCCAGGGCATGGGGCTGATGATCTACTCGGCCCAGCTCGTGCTCCTGCTCATCTTCATCCTGAGCATCCGGAACACCTCTCTCTTCGATCTTCAGGTCTTTGCTCTCTCGCTGGTCGCAGCCGTGATCACGTGGATCACCACGCAGGCCGTGCTGCACGCGCGAAGCAAGACCCTCTACGTCGACCCCGACGCGGACACCCGGAAGCGACCGGGCGGAGCTGGGGGAGATCGTGACGAGTAGGGCCGGGATAAAGCCGCGTTCGACGTGCTGCTATCGTCCGGTCTCGGTTGCGGTAGTGCGAGCGCGGGCAACAGGGCGGTCGCTTGATTCATCGCGAGGCTTCGGGCCCGGCCGCCGCCTCCTCACCGTAAGAACCAGTCCGGTGCCGACCTGCGGCCACCCGCCGCTCCGACACAACGAGGTAGCCGCATCCATGCGCCATGCAGAAGGAGCTCTTGGTGACTGACGCCCAGACGCTCGCCTTCGAGACGAACTGCCACCTTTTCAAGGACTGCGGGTTCCACGCCCCCAGCGTGTGGTCGTTCATGTTCGAGCCGCTCTTCACCATTGGGCCTGTCGAGTTCAACAAGCCCATGCTGCTTGCGATCATCGGCACGTTCGCGATCCTGGCCTTCTTCTGGGCCGGTTTCTCGAAGCCCAAGGTCGTTCCGGGCAAGCTGCAGATGGTCGCCGAGGCGCTGTACGACTTCGTCCACCGCGGCATCGCCCGTGAGGTCATCGGCAAGAAGGGCGAGCCCTTCGTTCCTCTGCTGGTCTCGCTGTTCTTCTTCGTCTGGATGCTGAACCTCTGGGCCATCATTCCGATCGCCCAGTTCCCGGTCAGCTCCGTCATCGCCTACCCCGTCGGCCTGGCCCTGGTGGTCTGGGTGACGTACATGACGGTGACGTTCCGGTCGAACGGATTCGTCGGCGGTGTACGCAACCTCTGCGTCCCGAGCGGTCTGCCCAAGCCGATCTACGTGCTGCTGACGCCGCTGGAGTTCATCTCCAACGTGTTCGTCCGGCCGTTCACGCTGGCGGTGCGACTCTTCGCGAACATGTTCGCGGGCCACATCCTGATCCTGATCTTCACGATCGCCACCTGGTACATGCTCGGCACCGTCCTCGGCACGTTCTACGCGGGCGCGTCGTTCATCATGACGCTGATCCTCACCGTGTTCGAGTTGTTCATCCAGGCCCTTCAGGCCTACGTGTTCACGGTGCTGACCGCCACGTACCTGTCCCAGGCGCTCGAAGAAGCCCACTGAGGACCCGACAGCCCCCCGGCTTCACCCCTCAGCTCCCCAGACGCCCGGTGCGAAGACCATTTCCACCGGACCCACCAAGAGAAGGAACCACAGACATGTCTGCTGCTTTCGAGACCCTCGCGGCCGTGAACGGCAACGTCGGCACCATCGGCTACGGCCTCGCCGCGATCGGCCCCGGTATCGGCATCGGCATCATCTTCGGTAACGGTGTGCAGGCCATCGCCCGCCAGCCCGAGGCTGCCGGCCTCATCCGCCAGAACATGCTGCTCGGCTTCGCCGTCGTCGAGGCCCTGGCCCTGATCGGCTTCGTCGTTCCGTTCATCGTCAAGTGACGTTGTGCCTGTAGCTCCATTCGACGAAAGGTCCACCATGATGTACGTGGCAGCCGAGACGGCGCAGGACCCTCTGCTCCCGGTGTGGCCCGAGATCGTCATCGGCTTGATCTGCTTCGGCATCGTCTTCTTCGTCTTCGCGAAGAAGCTCCTCCCGGCCATCAACAAGGCCCTGGACGAGCGTCGTGAGGCGATCGAAGGTGGCATCGAGAAGGCCGAAGCGGCTCAGACCGAGGCGCAGAGCGTTCTTGAGCAGTACAAGGCCCAGCTCGCCGAGGCCCGCCACGAGGCCGCGCGTCTGCGCCAGGAGGCGCAGGAGCAGGGTGCCGTCATCATCCAGGAGATGAAGGCGGAGGGTCAGCGCCAGCGCGAGGAGATCATCGCCGCCGGCCACACCCAGATCGAGGCCGACCGCAAGGCCGCGGCCTCGGCGCTGCGCCAGGACGTGGGCAAGCTCGCCACCGACCTGGCCGGCAAGCTCGTCGGCGAGTCCCTCCAGGACCACGCCCGGCAGAGCGGCACCGTCGACCGGTTCCTCGACGAGCTCGAGGCGAAGGCCGAGGCGGCCCGATGAACGGCGCGAGCCGCGAAGCGCTGGCCGCCGGACGCGAGCGTCTCGACGCGCTGACCGACAACACGTCGGTCGACGCGGCGAAGCTCGCCGAGGAGCTGGCGTCGGTCACCGCGCTGCTCGACCGCGAAGTATCCCTGCGCCGGGTTCTCACCGACCCGGCCCAGAGCGGCGAGAGCAAGGCCGAGCTGGCCACGCGTCTGCTCGGCGGGCAGGTCGGCGGCGAGACCGTCGACCTGGTCTCCGGACTCGTCCGGTCCCGCTGGTCGCACTCCCGTGACCTGGTGGACTCGGTCGAGGAGCTGGCGAACACCGCCGACCTCATCGCGGCCCAGCGCGGCGGCGTCCTCGACGACGTCGAGGACGAGCTGTTCCGGTTCGCCCGGATCGTCGGCTCCGACACGGAGCTGCGTTCCGCGCTGACCAGCCGCACGGCCACGGCGTCCGCCAAGGGCGAGCTGCTGCGCAGCCTGCTCGGCGGCAAGGCGCAGCGGGTCACGGAGCGGATCATCGTCCGCCTCGTCACCCACCCGCGTGGACGTAGCCTGGAAGCAGGGCTGGACTCGCTGTCCAAGCTCGCCGCGGAGCGCCGGAACCGCATGGTCGCCGTCGTCACCTCGGCGGTGCCGCTCAGCGACCGGCAGAAGCAGCGCCTCGGCGCAGCTCTGGCGAAGCTCTACGGCCGTGAGATGCACCTGAACCTGGACGTGGACCCCTCGGTCCTCGGCGGGGTCTCGGTGCGCGTCGGTGACGAGATCATCAACGGCACCGTCGCGGAGCGCCTCGACGAGGCGACCCGCCGCATGGCCGGCTGAGACAGAGCAAGAACAAGCAAGACCAGCGGCCCGGTTGGGCCGTGCAGAAATTGCAGAAGATTCCTGGGGGTCGGCCCCCAGACCCCCTTAAGAAACTTCGGGCCCAACAAGGAGAGCAGGGAACCCAGATGGCGGAGCTCACGATCCGGCCGGAGGAGATCCGGGACGCACTGGATAACTTTGTCCAGTCGTACCAGCCGGACGCGGCCTCGCGCGAGGAGGTCGGTACGGTCAGCGTTGCCGGCGACGGCATCGCGAAGGTGGAGGGTCTGCCCTCCGCCATGGCGAACGAGCTGCTGAAGTTCGAGGACGGCACCCTCGGTCTCGCCCTCAACCTCGAGGAGCGCGAGATCGGTGCGATCGTCCTCGGCGAGTTCAGCGGAATCGAGGAGGGCCAGTCGGTGCAGCGCACCGGCGAGGTGCTCTCCGTCGGCGTCGGCGAGGGCTACCTCGGCCGCGTCGTCGACCCGCTCGGCAACCCGATCGACGGTCTCGGCGAGATCGAGACCGACAGCCGTCGCGCCCTCGAGCTGCAGGCCCCTGGCGTCATGGTCCGCAAGTCGGTGCACGAGCCGATGCAGACCGGCTACAAGGCCGTCGACGCCATGGTGCCGATCGGCCGCGGCCAGCGTCAGCTGATCATCGGCGACCGCCAGACGGGCAAGACCGCCCTGGCCGTCGACACGATCATCAACCAGCGCGACAACTGGCGCTCGGGCGACGTGAACAAGCAGGTCCGCTGCATCTACGTCGCCGTCGGTCAGAAGGGTTCCACCATCGCCTCCGTGCGTGGTGCGCTCGAAGAGGCCGGTGCGCTGGAGTACACGACCATCGTCGCCGCCCCGGCGTCCGACCCGGCCGGCTTCAAGTACCTGGCGCCGTACACCGGTTCGGCCATCGGCCAGCACTGGATGTACCAGGGCAAGCACGTCCTGATCATCTTCGACGACCTCTCGAAGCAGGCCGACGCCTACCGCGCCGTGTCCCTGCTGCTGCGCCGCCCGCCGGGCCGCGAGGCCTACCCGGGTGACGTCTTCTACCTGCACTCCCGTCTGCTGGAGCGCTGCGCCAAGCTCTCCGACGACATGGGCGCCGGTTCGATGACGGGCCTCCCGATCGTCGAGACCAAGGCCAACGACGTGTCGGCCTTCATCCCGACCAACGTCATCTCCATCACCGACGGCCAGTGCTTCCTGGAGTCCGACCTGTTCAACGCGGGTCAGCGTCCGGCGCTCAACGTCGGTATCTCGGTCTCCCGCGTCGGTGGCTCCGCCCAGCACAAGGCCATGAAGCAGGTCTCCGGCCGGCTTCGCGTGGACCTCGCCCAGTACCGCGAGCTGGAGGCGTTCGCCGCCTTCGGTTCCGACCTGGACGCGGCCTCGAAGGCCTCGCTGGAGCGCGGTAAGCGCATGGTCGAGCTGCTGAAGCAGCCGCAGTACGCCCCGTTCCCGGTGGAGGAGCAGGTCGTCTCGGTCTGGGCCGGCACCACGGGCAAGATGGACGACGTCCCGGTCGAGGACATCCGTCGCTTCGAGGCCGAGCTGCTGGAGTTCCTGCGCCGTGAGCGCAAGGATCTCCTGACCAGCATCGCCGAGGGCGGCAAGATGTCCGACGACACGCTGCAGTCGATCGCCGACGCGATCGCCGCCTTCAAGCAGCAGTTCGAGACCTCGGACGGCAAGCTCCTGGGCGAGGGCTGATCGATGGGCGCTCAGCTTCGCGTTTACAAGCGCCGCATCCAAGCCGTCACCGCGACCAAGAAGATCACCAAGGCGATGGAGATGATCGCCGCCTCGCGCATCGTCAAGGCGCAGCGCAAGGTGGCGGCATCGCAGCCGTACGCGACCGAGCTCACCCGCGCGGTGACCGCGGTGGCGACCGGCTCCGACGCCAACCACCCGCTCACCACCGAGGTCGAGGCCCCGACCCGGGCCGCGGTCCTGCTCATCACGAGCGACCGTGGTCTGGCCGGCGGTTACTCCTCCAACGCCATCAAGGCCGCGGAGCGACTGCGGGAGCGCCTTGCCTCCGAGGGCAAGGAGGTCGACACGTACATCGTCGGCCGCAAGGGTGTCGCGTACTACGGCTTCCGCGAGCGCAAGGTCGTCGACTCCTGGACCGGCTTCACCGACAACCCGGCGTACAGCGATGCCAAGCGCGTCGCCGCCCCGTTGATCGAGGCCATCCGGAACGAAACGGCCGAGGGCGGCGTCGACGAGCTGCACATCGTCTTCACGGAATTCGTGTCGATGATGACGCAGAACGCCATCGACGCACGGATGCTGCCGCTTTCGCTCGACGACGTCGCCGCGGAGAGCACCCGCAAGGGTGAGATCCTCCCGCTCTTCGAGTTCGAGCCGTCGGCCGAGGACGTCCTGGACGCCCTTCTGCCGCGCTACGTCGAGAGCCGTATCTACAACGCCCTGCTGCAGGCGGCCGCTTCCGAGCACGCCGCCCGCCGCCGTGCGATGAAGTCGGCCACCGACAACGCCGGGGACCTCATCAAGAGCCTGTCCCGGCTTGCCAACGCGGCCCGCCAGGCCGAAATCACCCAGGAAATCAGCGAGATCGTCGGCGGTGCCAGTGCCCTGGCCGACGCGACCGCGGGGAGTGACAAGTAATGACGACGACAGTTGAGACGGCCGCTGCCACGGGCCGCGTCGCCCGGGTCATCGGCCCGGTCGTCGACGTGGAGTTCCCCGTCGACGCGATGCCCGACATCTACAACGCCCTCCACGTCGAGGTGGCCGACCCGGCCGAGGACGGCGCCCGCAAGACGCTGACCCTCGAAGTCGCCCAGCACCTGGGTGACGGCGTGGTCCGCGCGATCTCGATGCAGCCCACCGACGGCCTGGTCCGCCAGGCCCCGGTGACCGACACGGGCACGGGCATCACCGTTCCCGTCGGTGACGTGACCAAGGGCAAGGTCTTCAACACCCTCGGTCAGATCCTGAACGAGCCCGAGGCCGAGTCGCAGATCACCGAGCGCTGGCCGATCCACCGCAAGGCTCCGGACTTCGACCAGCTCGAGTCGAAGACCGAGATGTTCGAGACCGGCCTGAAGGTCGTCGACCTCCTCACCCCGTACGTCAAGGGTGGGAAGATCGGTCTCTTCGGTGGTGCGGGCGTCGGCAAGACGGTCCTCATCCAGGAAATGATCATGCGTGTGGCGAAGCTGCACGACGGTGTGTCGGTGTTCGCCGGTGTCGGTGAGCGCACCCGTGAGGGCAACGACCTCATCGACGAGATGACCGAGTCGGGCGTGCTGGACAAGACCGCGCTCGTCTTCGGCCAGATGGACGAGCCGCCGGGGACGCGTCTGCGCGTGGCCCTGTCCGCCCTGACCATGGCGGAGTACTTCCGCGATGTGCAGAAGCAGGACGTGCTGCTCTTCATCGACAACATCTTCCGCTTCACGCAGGCCGGCTCCGAGGTCTCCACGCTGCTCGGCCGCATGCCGTCCGCGGTGGGTTACCAGCCGACCCTGGCCGACGAGATGGGTGTGCTCCAGGAGCGCATCACCTCGACGCGTGGTCACTCGATCACCTCGATGCAGGCGATCTACGTCCCCGCGGACGACCTGACCGACCCGGCCCCGGCCACCACGTTCGCCCACCTCGACGCGACGACGGTGCTCTCCCGTCCGATCTCGGAGAAGGGCATCTACCCGGCCGTGGACCCGCTGGACTCCACGTCCCGCATCCTGGACCCGCGCTACATCTCGCAGGACCACTACAACGCGGCCAGCCGCGTCAAGGGGATCCTGCAGAAGTACAAGGACCTCCAGGACATCATCGCGATCCTCGGTATCGACGAGCTGGGCGAGGAGGACAAGCTCGTCGTCCACCGTGCCCGTCGCGTCGAGCGCTTCCTGTCGCAGAACACCCACGCCGCCAAGCAGTTCACCGGCCTGGACGGTTCGGACGTTCCGCTCGACGAGTCGATCGCCGCGTTCAACGCGATCTGCGACGGGGACTACGACCACTTCCCCGAGCAGGCGTTCTTCATGTGCGGTGGCCTGGACGACCTCAAGGCCAAGGCCAAGGAGCTCGGCGTCTCCTGAGCCTCCGGCTCACCGAGGGGGGTGGGTGTGTCCCGCCCCCCTCACCACGCCCCGTAGAATTGACCCAACACCCGGCCGGGCGGCCGGGTGGTGACCCGAGGAGCCACCCTTGGCTGCTGAGCTGCATGTCGAGCTGGTCGCCGCGGACCGAAGTGTCTGGTCCGGCGAGGCCACCCTGGTCGTCGCGCGTACCACGTCCGGCGACATCGGCGTCATGCCCGGTCACCAGCCGCTTCTCGGTGTGCTGGAATCGGGCCCGGTGACGATCCGCACGAGCGAGGGCGGCACCGTCGTCGCCGCCGTGCACGGTGGATTCATCTCGTTCGCGGACGACAAGCTGTCGCTGCTGGCCGAGATCGCCGAGCTGGCCGACGAGATCGATGTCGAGCGCGCCGAGCGTGCGCTGGAGCTCGCGAAGTCGGATGCCGACGCTGCCGCCGAGCGGCGCGCCGAGATCCGTCTGCGCGCGGTGGCGGTGCTCTAGCACCCCCACTGACAGATGTTTTTACTCAGCCGCGGCCCGAGCTGGAGCGATCCAGCCGTGTCGCGGCTGAGGCGATGCAGGTGCAATACGGTTGCGGTGTTCGTTACTCGACGATGCGAGGAGGTCGGTGGAGATGGTCCTCGCATTGTGGGTGGGCTTGTCCGTCGTCGTCATGGTCCTGCTGGGACTGTTCGTCTTCGGCCTGCGCCGGCGGCTGATCCAGCGCTCCGGAGGGACCTTCGACTGCAGTCTGCGCTGGGACGTGTCCGAGGAACCGGACTCCCTCGGCAAAGGCTGGGTGTACGGGGTCGCCCGCTACAGCGGTGACCGCGTCGACTGGTTCCGTGTCTTCTCCTACGCTCCTCGCCCCCGCCGGGGCCTGGAGCGTTCTGCGATCGAGGTGATCGCCCGCCGGATGCCGGAGGGCGAGGAGGAGCTCGCCCTGCTGTCCGACTCCGTCGTGCTCGGCTGTCTCCACCGGGGGACGCGCCTGGAGCTGGCGATGAGCGAGGACGCCCTCACCGGCTTCCTGGCCTGGCTGGAGGCGGCACCGCCCGGCCAGCGGGTCAATGTGGCCTGATCGGTAGCCCCGCTGAAGGGGGTCCCTCCGGACGAAGCCGGGGGCAATGCGGCCTGATCGGCAGCCCCGCTGGAGGGCGGTCTCTCCGGAGGAAGCCTGGGGGAGGGTCGGCGTGGCTTGATCAGCAGCCCCGCTGGACGGGCGTTCCCCGGACGCAGTCCGGAGGAGGGGCGACGCGCCCCGGTCGGCCGCCCCGCTGGATGGGGGTTCCCGCCCGGGACGGAGTCGCGGGGCAGGACGACCGTGGCGCGGCGGAGCGCGTACCGAGCCGCACACAGCGAAAAACCGGGGAGACGGGGGGCGGACCCGTCTCCCCGGTGTCTTTCCGGGGTGGTGCTTCGCGTTACGGCGGGGGGATCTACTGCAGACCGCTGTCCATCGCGCTCACCAGTTCGCCGTTGGCGGTGTCACCGGAGAACTCCCAGAAGAACGCGCCTCCCAGGTTCTGGTTCTTGGCCCAGGCCATCTTGGTGCCGATGGTGGCCGGGGTGTCGTAGCTCCACCAGTTGGTGCCGCAGTGGGCGTACGCGGTGCCGGCGATGGTGCCGGTCGCCGGGCAGGAGCTCTTGAGGACCTTGTAGTCCTCGATGCCCGCCTCGTACGTGCCCGAGGCCGCTCCGGTCGCCGTGCCGCCGGGGGCGGACTGGGTGACGCCGGTCCAGCCGCGGCCGTAGAAGCCGATGCCGAGGAGCAGCTTCTTGGCCGGGACGCCCTTCGCCTTCAGCTTGGCGATCGCGTCGGCGGAGTTGAAGCCCGCCTGGGGGATGCCGGCGTACGAGGTCAGCGGGGAGTGCGGGGCCGTCGGGCCCTGCTTCGCCCAGGCGCCGAAGAAGTCGTACGTCATCACGTTGTACCAGTCGAAGGACTTGGCAGCTCCCGCGTAGTCGGCGGCGTCGATCTTGCCGCCGTCGGAGGCATCCGCGGTGATGGCGGCGGTGACCAGGTTGTTCGGGCCGAACTTGGCGCGCATCGCGTCGGCCATGGTCTTGATCGCGGCCGGTCCGCTGGTGTCACAGCTCAGACCACAGGCGTTGGGGTACTCCCAGTCCAGGTCGATGCCGTCGAAGACATCGGCCCAGCGGGGGTCCTCGACCAGGTCGTAGCAGGACTGGGCGAAGGCGGCGGGGTTCTGGACGGCCTGGCCGAAGCCGCCGGACCAGGTCCAGCCGCCGAACGACCAGAGGACCTTGATGTGCGGGTACTTGGCCTTCAGCTTGCGCAGCTGGTTGAAGTTGCCGCGCAGCGGCTGGTCCCAGGTGTCGGCGACGCCGTCGACGGACTGGGCGGCGGTGTAGGCCTTGTCGTAGTCGGCGTACGCGTCACCGATGGTGCACTTGCCGTTCTGCACGTTGCCGAAGGCGTAGTTGATGTGCGTGATCTTGGCGGCCGAGCCGGACGTCACCAGGTTCTTGACGTGGTAGTTGCGTCCGTAGACGCCCCAGTTGGTGAAGTAGCCCAGGTTGACCTTGTCGCCGCCGGGCTGCTGGCCGCCGCCACCGGTGGTGCGCACGGAGACGGAGCCGGAGACCGGGCCGGTCTGGTCCCCGGTGTCCCGGGCCTGCACGGCGTAGGAGTAGTCGGTGCCCGCGGTCAGACCGGTGTTGGTGTACGTGGTGCCGGTGACCGTGGCGACCTTCGCGCCGTCCCGCAGGACGTCGTAGTTCTTGACGCCCTTGTCGTCGGTGGCCGCGCTCCAGCTGAGCTTCACCGAGGTGTCGGTGACGTCGCTGGTGGTCGGGGTGCCGGGGGCGGAGGGCGGGTTGTCCCCGGGAACGGAGCCGCCGTCACAGGAGGCGCCGTTCAGCTTGCAGCCGGTGGGGGAGCCGGAGCCGCTGCCGTTGAAGCCGAAGCTGACGCTGGCGCCGGGCGCGACGGTCCCGTTCCACGAGAGGTTCTTGGCGGTCCAGTGGGTGCCGCTGCTGGTGACGGAGGCGTCCCAGGCCGAGCCGACGGAGGTGCCCGAGGGGAAGTCCCACTCGATGGTCCAGGAGGAGAGCGCGGTGGTGCCGGTGTTCTTCACCGTCCACTGGCCCTCGAAGCCGCTGCCCCAGTCCGACTTCTTGGTGTACGTGGCCGTGGCCGACGCGGCTGCCGAGGCGGGGGTGGCGAGCCCCACCATCGCGGCCAGCGGCACGACCAGCGCGGTCAGGCCCGCGACGACCTTGGATCTGCCGCTGACACCGGGCATCCATCGGAATCTGGAACGGCGTTGGGGGGATTCTGTGCTCAAGGGTGCTCCTCGGGTGAGGTCCAACAAACGGGGGTGATTCGTGGACTGCAACCCTGCGCCGCCCTGAGTACGGGTGCTCTCGTACTCACCGCAGTGTGTCCGGTGACACTAGAAAGGTCTGGACCAACCGTCAAGAGGTCTGGACCAAAGATCGGGTCCCAGATCAGATCCCCAACTCCTGTGCCAGCACCGCCGCCTGAACCCTGCTGCGCAGCTTCAGCTTGCCCAGCAGCCTGCTGACGTGCGTCTTCACCGTGGCCTCGGCCATCGACAGCCGCAGCGCGATCTCCGCGTTGGACAGCCCCTCGCCCAGACACCCCAGCACTTCACGCTCGCGCCGGGTGAGAGCCTCCAGCGCCTCCAGCACCGCCGGATCGACCGTGCTCCGCTCCCGTACGCCTCCGCCGGCCGCGCCCGTTCCCGTTCCTGCTCCGGCGAACTCGGCGATCAGCCGACGGGTCACCGCCGGGGCGATCAGTCCCTCGCCGCGCGCCACCGTCCGCACCGCCTCCAGCAGTTCGCGGGCGTCGGTGTTCTTCAGCAGGAAACCGGCGGCGCCCGCGCGCAGCGCCCCGAAGACGTACTCGTCCAGATCGAAGGTGGTCAGCACGAGGACGTCCGCCAGCTCCCGGGCCACCACCTGCCGGGTCGCCGACACGCCGTCCAGCCGGGGCATCTGCACGTCCATCAGGACGAGATCCGGCCGGAGTTCAGCGGCCAGGCGCACCGCCTCCTCGCCGTCCCCCGCCTCTCCGGCGACCTCGATGTCCGGTGCGCTGGAGAGGATCAGCACGAGCCCCGCGCGCACGGCCGCCTGGTCCTCCGCCACCAGTACCCGGATCGTCATGCCCGCACCTCCCTCTCCCGTACGGGCAGTTCGGCCCGCACCCGCCAGATCATCGTGCCGTCGCGGCCCGGTTCGGCCCCCGCCCCGAAGGTCCCGCCGAGCAGGGCCACCCGCTCCCGCATGCCGACCAGACCCGCTCCCGAGCCGGGTGCGGTGGGCCCGGCCCGGCTGCCGAACGCGCTGGTCACCTCGACGGTCAGCAGCTCTCCGGCCCGGCCGAGCCGCACCACGACCGGGCCCGGCGCCGCGTGCTTGAGGGCGTTGGTCAGGGACTCCTGCACGATCCGGTACGCGGCCAGCTCGACCGGCGTCGGCAGCGCCTCCGCCCCCGGCTCGCGGGCGTCCTCCAGGGTGCAGACGAGCCCGCCGGACGCCCCGTTGACGTTCGTCTGCCCGACCAGCGAGTCCAGGGCGGCCAGCGTCGGGGCCGCCGCCGGAGTCTCGTCCTCGCCGCCCTCCCGGAGCAGCCCGATCAGCCGGCGCATCTCCGCGAGCCCTTCGACGCTGTTCTCCCGGATCACCTTCAGCGCGCCGCGCGAGGTCTCCCGGTCGTCGATGGACAGCGCCGCCGTGGAGTGGATCGCCACGGCGGAGAGGTGGTTGGCCACCATGTCGTGCAGTTCCCGCGCCATGCGCGCCCGTTCGGCGGTCACCGCCTGCCTCCGGTCCATCTCGGCGAGCCGCGCGGTCTGGGCTGCGGCCAGCCGGGCGCTGTCGGCGGCCGTGCGATGGCTGCGGACGCTGACCCCGGTGAGTGCGGGGACGAACGAGACCAGCCCGATGACCAGGCCGATCAGCAGGGCCTCGGGCCGGCGGAACCACGCCAGGAAGCCGATCGTGGAGGCGACCGTGATCAGCAGCGTGGCCACCGGCAGGCGGCGCGCGGCGGCCGGGGTCCCGTACAGCACGGCCGCGTACATGACGTCCGTGAACATCAGGGCGGTGGCGAGACTGCCTCGGGTGAACTGGTCGGCGACCAGCGCCAGCGCGCCGACGGTCAGTGCCGTGCGCGGTGCGTTGCGGCGCAGCAGCTCCGCCGCGGCCATGACGGTCAGCGGTACGAGGGTGATCCAGGGCGCGGAGAAGGGGTGGCCGCCCTGGGTGTGGAGGCCCAGCCGCCACAGGAGCAGCCCCCCGAGCAGCCCGGAGGCGGCGAGGGCCACCGCGTCGCGGTCGGGGCGCAGGAAGGTGGACACCCCTCCATCCAACACGCACCGCGGCCCCGGTACGTCCGGTCACGGGCCGATCCGCGACTACACCGAAGGATGCAGTCCCGTTTCGTCACTGACGACGACGTGCTCCCCTCCGGCGGGCGGGAGGCTGGAGGGGAACGGGAGGAGAGACGTCGTGATCGCCCTACTGGTCGTGGCCTGCGAGGTCGCGTTCTGGGTTCTGCTGGCCGCCGGACTCGCCCTGCGGTACGTCGCGAGGAAGCCGGGGCTCGGTGCGGCCGTGCTGCTGTGCGAGCCGCTGCTGGAGGTCGTGCTGCTCGTGGTGACGGCCGTCGACCTGAAGAACGGGGCCGAGCCGGACTGGAAGCACGGCCTGGCCGCCGTCTACATCGGGTTCACCGTGGGCCTGGGCCACCACACCGTTAAGAAGGTGGACGCCTGGGTCGCCCACCGCTGGTTCGGCGGCCCGCCCCCGGTGAAGCCGCCGAAGTACGGCCGGGCCCGTGCGATCCACGAGTGGCGCACGGCCGCCCGCTGGATCCTGGCCGCGGTGGTGGCGCTGGTGCTGCTCCAGGCGGCGGCCTGGTACGTCGGCGCGGACGGACAGGTCGGCTCGCTCCGGAACTGGCAGCAGAAGATGATCCTGGTGATCGGCATCAACCTGCTCATCGCCGGCGGTTACACGGTCTTCCCGAAACGGGCCCCCGGGGGCGCGGCGCCGGACCGCGAGCCCGCCGACCGGCTCTGAACCGCGTTCTACCGCTCGCCGCCCGGCACCCACAGCACGTCCCCGACCTCCTTGTTCGCGCTCCGCGCCAGGATGAACAGGAGGTCGGAGAGGCGGTTGAGGTAGGTGGCGGTCAGGGCGTTCATCGACGCGCCGTGCACCTCCAGGGCCGCCCAGGTGGACCGCTCGGCCCGCCGGACCACCGTGCACGCCTGGTGCAGCAGTGCCGCCCCCGGTGTGCCGCCCGGCAGGATGAAGCTGCGGAGCTTCTCCAGCTCCTCCAGGAAGCGGTCGCAGTCCGCCTCCAGCTTGTCCACGTAGGACTGCTCGACCCGCAGCGGCGGATACTGCGGGTTCTCGACCACCGGGGTGGAGAGGTCCGCGCCCACGTCGAACAGGTCGTTCTGGACGCGGACGAGGACCTTCACCACGTCCTCGGGCAGCTGCCCGAGCGCGATGGCGGTCCCGATCACCGCGTTGGCCTCGTTGGCGTCCGCGTACGCCGAGATCCGCAGATCGGTCTTGGCGGTGCGGCTCATGTCGCCGAGGGCCGTCGTGCCCTGGTCGCCGGTCCGGGTGTAGATGCGCGTCAGATTGACCATGGGGTCAGCGTAGTTATGCTCCGGCCCGTCGGAAGACCCGTGTGCCCACCGTCACGGCCGCTGCGGCGAAGCCGAGGGCGACCAGGACCCCGTGGAGCATGTGAGCGGTGGCGTACGAGCCGGTGTAGGCGTCCCGCACCGCGTCCACCAGATAGCGGAACGGGGTGAGGTGCGAGACGAGGTCGAGCCAGCCGGGGCCGAGCGTGACCGGCAGCATCAGCCCGGAGAGGAGCATGGCCGGCATCGTGACCGCGTTGATCACCGGCCCGAACTCCTGCGGGGTGCTGACGCGCATCGCCAGGGCGTACGAGAGCGAGGCGAGCGAGAGGGCGAGCACACCGGTGAACGCGAAGCCGATGAGGATGCCCGCCAGCGGGGCGCGCAGCCCCATGAGCAGCGCGGCGAGCACCAGCAGGACGGCCTGGAAGGTGAAGAGCAGCGCGTCCCGCAGCACCCGGCCCAGCAGCAGGGCCGCCCGGCTGACGGGGGTCACCCGCATCCGCTCCACCACCCCCGTGGACTTCTCGACGATGATGGCGAAGCCGGTGAAGGACGCGCCGAACAGGCTGAGTTGGAGCAGCAGTCCGGGTACGAGGATCTGCCAGGAGTCGGCGGGGGAGCCGAGCGGGAGGTCCCGGAGCAGGGGGCCGAAGAAGAACAGGTAGAGCAGCGGCATCAGCAGGCCGAAGAGGACCTGGAAGCGGGAGCGCAGGGTCTGGCGGGCATAGCGCCCGAAGACGATCGCGGTGTCGTGGAAGAGCACGGGGGTCCTATACGGCTACGGGGGTGGCGTCGGCCGGGGTGCCGGTCCGTCCGGTGGCGGCCAGGAACGCGTCCTGGAGGGAGGCGGCGGGGGAGCCGGCGTAACGGGTCTTCAGCTGGGCGGGGGTCCCTTCGGCGACGACCGTGCCGCCGTCGATCAGGACCAGCCGGTCCGCCAGCGCGTCGGCCTCGTCGAGGTAGTGCGTGGTCAGTACGACGGTGGTGCCGGTCTCCTCGCGCAGGCCCCGCACCAGGTCCCACAGGTCGGCCCGGCTGCCGGGGTCCAGGCCCGTGGTGGGCTCGTCCAGGAAGAGCACGGCCGGGCGGTGGGTGAGGCCCATGGCGATGTCGAGCCGCCGCCGCTGCCCTCCGGAGAGGCTCACCGCCTTCCGGTCGAGCAGCCCGTCGAGGCCGAGCGCGGCGGCCAGTTCGCCGGCGCGCGCGGCCGCTTCCGCCCGGCCCAGCCGGTAGAGCCGCCCCTGGGTGACCAACTCCTCCCGGACGGTCAGATACGGGTCGACGCCGCCGGACTGGGCGACGTAGCCGCAGACCGCGCGGACGGCGGCGGGGTCGGCCAGCAGGTCGTGGCCGGCCACGGTGGCCGCGCCGCCGGTGGGGGTGAGCAGGGTGGTGAGCATGCGCAGGGTGGTCGTCTTGCCCGCGCCGTTGGGGCCGAGGAGCCCGACGATCTCTCCCGCGCGGATGGTCAGGTCGATGGAGCGGACGGCTTCCACCGGGCCGCTCCGGGTCGTGAAGGTCCGGGCGAGCCCGGCGGTGCTGATGACGGTCATGCGGCCAGAAAAACAGAGCGACACCAAAAGTGCAATGACTTAAAAATTGCATCGAATGCATGATCTCTGGAAGCGCCCTACGATGGCCGCATGGGCGAGGGACTCAGGGAACGCAAGAAACGCCAGGCCAGACAGCGCATCTCGGACCTGGCGACCGGGCTGTTCCTCCAGCACGGCTTCGCCGCGGTGACCGTCGCCGAGATCGCCGAACTGGCCGATGTCTCCGTGAACACCGTCTACAACTACTTCCCGGCCAAGGAGGACCTCTTCCTCGACCGGATGAAGGGCGTCACCCAGCGCGTCGCCCGCTACGTCCGCGCCCGCGACCGGGGCGAGTCGGCCGCCGAGGCCGTCCTGCGCGAGGTGCGCGCCGCCGTCGTGGCCGTCTCCCCGGAGTTCGGCCTGATGGACGGGTTCGCCGACTTCATGCGGGTCATCGAGGACGCCCCCACCCTCAAGGCCCGTCTCTGGTACCTCCAGCAGGAGGTCCTCCAGGCCGTCGTCGCCACCCTGCGCGAGGACACGGGCGCGGGTGAGGACGATCCGCTGCCGCTCCTCGTCGGGGGCCAGATCGCCTGGATCGAGCACGCTCTCGTGGGCTATGTCAGCCAGGAGATGATGAAGGGCCGCAAGGCCGTCGACGTCTCCCGGGACGCCCTCGGCGTCCTCGACGACATCGAGGGGCTGCTCGGCGACCAGGTCCTCAACTACGCACGCCGCGGAGCCGAATGACGCGTCCCGGTGTGATGTCCGTCATCTGAGACGTGACGCGCATCTCTTCACCGCCCCAGCGCGCCCGACGGGTACTAACCTCCGCCGGAGAGTATGTGAACCCCCGTGAACTCAAGCGCACGGGCGAACAGAAACCAAGGGGTGCGAACGTGGCCAGGAAGCTCGCCGTCATCGGAGCCGGACTCATGGGATCCGGGATCGCGCAGGTCTCCGCCCAGGCGGGCTGGGACGTCGTGCTGCGGGACGTCACCGACGCCGCGCTGACCCGGGGCCGGGACGGCATCAAGGCCTCGTACGACAAGTTCGTCGCCAAGGGCAAGCTGGAGGCGGCCGACGCCGAGGCCGCGCTCGCCCGCATCACCACGACCACCGACCTCGACGCCGTGGCCGACGCGGACGTCGTCGTGGAGGCCGTCTTCGAGAAGCTCGAAGTCAAGCACGAGATCTTCCGCGCCCTCGACAAGGTCGTCGGCGAGCACACCGTCCTCGCCTCCAACACCTCCGCGATCCCGATCACCAAGATCGCGGCCGTGACCGGGCGCCCGGAGCGCGTCGTCGGCGTGCACTTCTTCTCGCCGGTCCCGATGATGCAGCTCTGCGAGCTGGTGCGCGGCTACAAGACCAGCGACGAAACCCTCGCCACCGCGCGGGAGTTCGCCGAGTCGGTCGGCAAGACCTGCATCGTCGTCAACCGCGACGTGGCGGGCTTCGTCACCACCCGGCTGATCTCGGCGCTCGTCGTCGAGGCCGCCAAGCTGTACGAGTCGGGCGTGGCGACCGCCGAGGACATCGACACCGCCTGCAAGCTGGGCTTCGGCCACGCCATGGGCCCGCTCGCCACCGCGGACCTCACCGGCGTCGACATCCTGCTGCACGCCACGGGCAACATCTACACCGAATCGCAGGACGAGAAGTTCGCCGCCCCCGAGCTGATGCGCCGGATGGTCGACGCAGGTGACATCGGGCGCAAGAGCGGGCAGGGCTTCTACACGTACTGATCCACGCGTACGGGCCGGATCCGCGGAGCCTGGTCGGATCCGCCCTCCCGGGCCGGCCGGTCCACCGCCGGCCGGGCCGGAGAGCCGGGGATTTTACCCGGAGGAGACCGGAAGCCGACGAACCGGAGTCACTCCACCGAGTGAATTCGGTATCGGTTCGCATACAGACGGCAACTTCCCTGTCGCCGCGGCAGTCAGTGGTGGCAGGGGAACGGCCGGCGGTGACGGCGGATCAGACGGACAGACCGACGGACTTACTACGGAGCAGGACCGGGGAGCGCATATGCACATCAGGGGCGACCACGCCGAGCTGGTCGTCGGGGGCCGCCTCGACGTCCGAAGCGCGGCGGACGCCCGTACGGTCCTGCACTCCGCCGTCGACGACGGAGCCGGCGACCTCGTGCTGGACCTGACCGAGCTGGATTCCTGGGACGCCACCGGGCTCGGCGTCATCATGGGGGCCCACCGCCGGGCCGGACGGGCCGGCCGCCGCCTCGTGCTGCGCGGTGTGCCGCCGCAGATGCAGCGCCTCCTGGTGGCCACCCGGCTGCACCGCATCCTGGCCATCGAGGGCGGCATCGCCGCGGAGTCCCTGCCGCGCGTCTGAGGGGAGACCGGCGGACCGCCCCGGGCATCAGGCACGGAAGTCACGCAATCCTCACCGGAACGTGACGTCCTGGACGGCCCGGTACCCCGGCGCTTCATGGATACTGGGCCAAGGTCTAGGGTTCGGCCGTCCGCCCGAATGACAACGAACCCATGGCGGACACCGGACCGGAAGCGACAGCGAGGCGCGTGTGGAGGCCGGGAGGGGCGACCGCGCACGACGCGTCTGGGGGACTTTGCGATGGACCCGACACACCGGGCAGCCGATGAGTACGGGCAGGGCCACGACCGCTCCGACGGCGAGCCCGGCCACCGCCGGCCGTCCCGCGACTCCGGCGGCGCCGACTTCGGCCCGCAGACACCGCCGCAGGTCCGCGTCGTCCAGCTGACCGCCGGCGACCTCCTGCTCACGGTCAACCCCGTCGACGGCAGCGAGGTCGAGGCGATTCCGCCCGGCTCCGGCCCCGACGCCCCGGTCCGCCGCACCGCCGCCGAACGCGCCGAGCACGAACGCGCCGGCGCGCCCCCCGTGCCCGCGGGCCCGCCCACCCCGCAGCTGCCGCTCCTGGAACGGCAGGAGGAGCGCGAGCGCCTGGTCCGCCTGCTGGCGCGCGGCCGCAGCGTCCGCCTCACCGGCCAGCCCGGCTCCGGCCGCACCGCCCTGCTCGATGCCGTCGCCGCCGACTGCGCCGACCTGGCCCCCGACGGCGTCGTCCGCCTCAACGGCCGCGGCCGTACCGGGGCCGACCTGCTCCACGCCCTCTTCGACGCCGTCTACCAGGCCCCGTCCCACCGCCCCGACCGCGACGAACTCCTCACGCTCGTCCGCTCCATCGGCGCCGTCGTCACCATCGACGACCTGGAGATCGGCGGAGCGGCCCTCGACGAACTGCTCGACGCCACCCCCGAATGCGCCTTCCTGCTCGCCGCCGCCACCGACACCGCCCCCGGCGTCGACGCCCACCTGGAGGAGGTCCTCCTCGCCGGCCTCGGCCGCGGCGCCTCGCTGGACCTCCTGGAGAAGGTCGTCGAGCGCCCCCTCACCGAGGAGGAGCGGAACTGGGCGGGCGACCTCTGGTTCGAGTCCGAGGGACTGCCGCTCCGCTTCGTCCAGGCCGGCTCCCTGCTCGTCCAGCGCGACCGGCTGCGCGCCGAGCCCGAGGACGCGTTCGACGAGTACGACTACTTCGAGCCACGCGCGGACGACGCGCCGCCGCCCCCGCCGGCACCCACCGCCGAGGGCCTCGACGTTCCGCTGCCGAGCCTCGGCGAGGGCGCGGCCCCCGCCGAACTGCTCGCCTCCCGGCTCAGCGAGACCGCCCGCGCCACGCTGCGCTTCGCCGTGGCGCTCGGCGGAGAGGTGCCCCACCAGGCCCACCTGCCGGCCCTCGTGGGCGACACCCACGCCGACGCCGCGCTCGGCGAGCTCGCGGGCTGCCACCTGCTCTCCCCGGCCGGCTCGCGCTACCGCCTCGCCGCCGGAGTCCTCGCCCAGCTCGTGGCGGCCGGCTACGAGGACGACGCCGCCACCCACGCCCGTACCGCCGCCCAGCACTACGCCTGGTGGACCTCCCACCCCTCGGTCACCCCCCAGCGGGCCGTCGCCGAGGCCGACGCGATCGTCGCCGCCCTCGCCCGGCTGGTCCCGGGCGACGAGGCGGGCGCGGCCAGCGCGGCCGTCCTGCTCGCCCGCAGCGCCTCCCCGGCCTTCGCCGCGGGTCTGGGCTGGGGAGCCTGGGAGCGGGCGCTCAGGATCGGCCAGGAGGCAGCCCGGATCGCCGGTGAGGTCGCCGAAGAGGCCTACTTCCACCATGAGCTGGGCGTTCTCGCCCTCTGCACCGGCAACCCCGACCGGGCCCGGACCGAGCTGGAGACCTCGATCGGGATGCGCGGCGTGCTCGCCGACAAGTCCGGGGCCGTGGCCGGACGCCGCGCCCTCGCCCTGGTCGCGGACCGCTCCGGCGACTTCGCCCCGCTCGGCGGGGCGCTCGCGGCCGACGAGGTGACCGCCGTACGCCCGGACCTTCCGGGTACGCCGCCGGGCGGGATACCCGGGGCGCCGTTGTTCCTCCGCGACACCGCCGAGGAGGAGCCCACGGTCATCTCCTCGCTGCCGCCCGCCCCCGCGGCGCGCGGGATGTCCGGCCGTGCCGTCCTGGGCGGCGCCCGGCGCAACCTGGCCGCCGCAGGCGCGGGCGCCCTGCTGATCGCGGTGCTCGGCACCGTCGTCACCCTCGGTGTCACCGCCGACGGCGACGAGCCGGACAGCCGGAACGTCACCACCGAGCAGACCGCCACCGAGGACCCGGCCGACGACGACCTGCCCGTCGACGAGACGGACGACGTCCCGCCCCCGGCCGGGTCGGCCACCGACGAGACGTCCGCGACCCCGAGCGCCTCTGACCCGGCGAGCCCCAGCGCCTCCGGCTCGCCCTCCCCGAGCGCGTCCTCGTCGAGCGGTGCGTCACCGACGGACGAGCCGACGGACGGGGAGAGCGGCACGCCGGGCGAGCCGACGCCGACGAAGACGTCGCCGACGCCCTCGGAGAGCGAGAGCGAGACGACGAGTCCCTCGCCCTCCGAGTCGGACAGCGGGTCGCCGGACCCGACGCCCACCGACGAGACCCCGGAGCCGCCTCCGGGCGGTTCCTCCTCGGCGAGCGGCCCGGGAGAGTCCACGGGTGTCGCCGTCGAGTCCACGGGCGACCCCGAGAGCGAGCCGACGGCCGACCCGGTGGCCTGAGCACGCCCCGCACGGAACGGCGGAGAGCCGGGTGGTTCACGTGGAAGCGTGAACCACCCGGCTCTCGTGCGCGGATGTGCCGGACGGTCAGAACAGGCGCAGCTTGTCGTCCTCGATGCCGCGCATCGCGTCGTAGTCCAGGACCACGCAGCCGATGCCGCGGTCGGTCGCCAGCACCCGGGCCTGCGGCTTGATCTCCTGCGCGGCGAACACACCCCGCACCGGCGCCAGGTGCGGGTCGCGGTTCAGCAGCTCCAGATAGCGGGTCAGCTGCTCCACGCCGTCGATGTCGCCACGCCGCTTCAGCTCCACGGCCACCGTCTGCCCGCTCGCGTCCCGGCACAGGATGTCCACCGGGCCGATCGCGGTGGGGTACTCACGGCGGATCAGGGTGTGGCCCTCGCCGAGGATCTCGATGCGGTCCGCCAGCAGCTCCTGAAGGTGCGCTTCCACGCCGTCCTTGATGAGCCCCGGGTCGACACCCAGCTCGTACGACGAGTCGTGGAGGACCTCCTCCATCGTGATGATCAGTTTTTCGCCCGCCTTGTTCACCACGGTCCAGACGCCTTCCTCACCGTCGGCGCCCTCCTTCAGGGTGCACGGCGGGGACATCCAGTTGAGCGGTTTGTACGCCCGGTCGTCGGCGTGGATGGAGACGCTTCCGTCCGCCTTCACCAGGATCAGTCGGGGGGCGGAAGGCAGGTGGGCTGTGAGCCGGCCCGCGTAGTCCACGGAGCAACGGGCGATGACGAGACGCATGGTGGGCAACGCTACTCGACGACAGGGGCCCGACGCGATTTCCCCACCCGTCGCCTCCCGTCACTCGGTGCACGGTGCACCGGGGTGGCGCGGGCTTGCCCCTCTTTGCGCCCCTTCGTTATTGGCCGGTTGTGGTCCCAATCTCCTGGTGCGGCCCCGACTGCGCGCTTACCGTGGAAGCAGGAGGTCGCCGCCCGTGCACGCTGCGTCGTCGCCCCCCTTCCCTGCCCGTAAGGCCCCGGCCACTCTCCGGGGTCGCGAGAGGAGAAACCCATGTCGCTCGACGTCTCACCGGCGCTGTTGGAACAGGCCGAGCGAGGCGAGGTCGACGAAGCCGACTTCGTCGACTGCGTCCGGACCTCCCTGCCCTTCGCATGGGAGATGATCAGCTCGCTGGTGGCTCAGCTGAAGGTCGACGGTGGAGAGTTCGCCGACAACCAGACGCCGCCGCCGGACGAGCAGGCTCGTGGTCAGCTGCTGCGCGCGCTCGCGAGTGATGCGATACGCGGCGCGCTGCAGCGGCACTTCGGAGTGCGCCTCGCTTTCCAGAACTGCCACCGCGTCGCGGTGTTCCCGCTGGACGCCTCGGTCGACGACCGACTGGCCAAGTTCACCTCGGTGAGGGGCCAGTTGCTCAACCAGTCGCCCGAACTACGGGACTGCTGAACGCTTCTGCTGCCGTCCCGGGCCGCGGGAGGTGCAACTGGCTTTGGGGCGGCAGCTCCCGTACCACCGCACCACAGGTCCCACGCGAGGTCCTCGTCCATGCACAAGCACCGGCACCGGCACAGGCACCGGCACAGACCCGGGTCAGGTGAGCAGCGGCAGCACGTCGGCGCCCAGCCGCCGCACGTTCTCCTCGGTCGCCGCGAGATCGCCCGACCCCTCCACCAGCAGGGCGAACCGCGTGATCCCGGTCCGCTCGGCGGTGGCCGCGAGCCGGTCCGCGGCCAGCCGCGGCGTGCCCACCGGGTGCAGCCCGCTGAGCAGTTCCGTGTACGCGACCGGGTCCCGCATCACGCGATGTCTGCCGTCGACCGTGACATGCGCGTCGAGCCCCTCGCGCAGCCAGCCCGGCATCGTCTTCACCAGCAGCTCCGCTGCGTCCCCGGTGCTGTCGGCGATCTGGGCCACCCCGGCGGACACATGTGCGGCGCCCTCCACCACCTCGGGCGGATGCCCGGCTTCCCGCGCGGCCGTACGCCACAGGGCGACCATCTCCGCCTTCTCCTCGTCCCCGCAGTGCATGCCCAGCAGCATCGGCAGCGCCCGCGCCGCCGCGAGCCGGACGCTCGTGGGCGAGGTGCACGCCACGATCACCTCCGGGCCTCCCGAGGGGCCTTCCTGCGACGCGTCCTGCGGACCCGCCAGCAGCTCGTCCGCGCGCGGCACCACCGCCACCTCGCGGAAGCCGAACCGCTCGCCGCGCCCCGCGACGCGCGCCTCCCGCAGCCAGGCGAGCACCAGCTCCAGCGCCTCGGGGAAGCCGTTCTCGTACGCGTCGAGACCGCCGCCGAACACCTCCAGGTCCACCCACGGGCCGCCCCGGCCCACCCCGAGCGAGAAGCGCCCGCCGCTGGTCAGATGCAGCAGCGCGGCCTGCTCGGCGAGCGCGACCGGGTGGTGGTTGGGCAGCACGCTGACCGCCGTACCGACCCGGATCCTGCGGGTGCGGCCCAGCAGCAGCGCGGCCAGCGTCGTCGCCGACGGGCAGACCCCGTACGGCACGAAGTGGTGCTCGGCCAGCCAGACCGAGTCGAGCCCGCTCTCCTCCGCGGCCTCGGTCGACCGGACGGCCCGGTGCAGGGCCTCGCCCGGCCCCTGGCCCGGGAACTGGGCTGCCAGAACGAACGTTCCGATGCGCATCGTTACTTGCCTCCTTGCGGCCCGACGCGTTTCTCCCCCACCGGCAACAACGTCTGACACGTGCCAAAGGCACGGTCCGGACGGAAGTTGTTGCGATTTTCCGCTAACTCACCCCACTGCCGGACCGGACCGGCGGGCTGACCGACGGCTGCCCCGGACGACACCGCCTAGGCTTGGTCGGACCGATTCCGATCCGCTTCCGTGAGGTGTCCCGTGTCCCCGCGCCGCAACCGCCCCCGTGGCGGCGAGAGTCCTGACGAACGCCCCGGCACGGCACCCGGCAGATACGGCGGGGGAGGCGTCACCGAGAGCTGGCAGGGCGAGGAGTGGTCGGTGCGCCCGGTCAGCGGCGCGAGCGCCCAGGGCAAGCGCTACCGCTGCCCCGGCTGCGACCAGGAGATCCCCTCCGGTGTCCCGCACCTGGTGACCTGGCCGGAGTACGGCGGCATCGACGACCGCAGGCACTGGCACAAGGCCTGCTGGAACGCGAAGGACCGCCGCACCACGAGGGTGCAGCGGTCCCGGAACGCCCCGCGCTACTGAGGGCGCGGCCCTGCCTCAGACGTCGCGCCGGTTCAGCAGCGCGACCGCCCCGCCCAGCACCACGGCGACCAGGCCCAGCATCACCACGAGCGCTTCCCAGGCGGCCGGGCCGGAATCCGTCATCGTCGTGCCGTAGAGCGCGCTGAGCTGGTTGGGGATCGAGTACTCGATCAGGAAGCGCTGAGCGCCCCGAAGGGCATCGGCGAACATGAACAGCGCCAGGACCAGGGGCAGCAGCACCACACCGATCATGATGGTGATCGCACCCGCCGAGTGCCGCACGATCGCACCGACCCCGAGCGACAGCAGGCCCAGGCCCGCGGTGAAGAGCCCGACGCCCACCGTCGCGAGCGCCCACTGGCCGCCCGAAGCGGCGACCGTACCGTTCAGGATCAGGGTCTGGAGCACCGCGACCACCGCGGTGGTCGCCGTCGTGATGACGAAGGTCAGCGCGAAGAAGACGATCGCCTTCGCCGCGAGCACCCGGCCGCGGCTCGGGCACGCCGTCAGCGTCGTCCGGATCATGCCGGTGCTGTACTCGGACCCGATGGTCAGCACCCCGAGCGTGATCACGCAGATCGAGCCCAGCAGTACCCCGAAGAAGCCGAGGGCCAGGGCCGGCTCGTTCGCCAGGTCCGCGTCGTTCGCCGCGAGCAGCAGCGCGATGGCCGGCCCCAGCGTCAGCATCAGCACCACCATCACACCGAGCGTCCAGAGCGTGGCGCGCACGGAACGGAGCTTCGTCCACTCCGAGGCGATCGCGTCGGGGAGGGTGGCGGGCCGGATCGGGATCGGCGACTCGTAGAAGCTCAGCAGGCCCGCCTCCGGAGCCTGCCGGAGGTTCTGCGGGGTGGCCGGGGACGTCATCTCTGGTCCTTGCTGGTCTGCTCTCCCGCCGTGGTGGCGGAAGAGGGCTCGACGGCCGGGGGCGGCGGTGTGACGGGGGAGGGGACGGGCGCGGGCTCCGGGGCCGGGCGTGTGCCGGGCGGCGGCGGGGCGTACCAGCCGTCCTGCGGCACCTCCACCGGCGGGCCGGGAGCATCGCCGTGGGCGTGGCCGCCGACCGGGAGACCGTACGCGTCCAGGGGCGGCGGCTCCACGAGGCCCGCCTTGGCGTCGTCGGTCGAGCGGTAGTCCACCAGGCCCTGCGTGAGGCGCATGTACGCCTCCTCCAGCGACGCCTGGTGCGGGGACAGCTCCCAGAGCCGTACGTCACAGCCGTGGGCCAGGTCGCTGATCCTCGGCAGGGGCAGCCCGGTGACCCGCAGGGCCCCGCTCGGCTCCGGCATGACCCGGCCGCCCGCCTCGATGAGCGTGGCCGTGAGCTTCTGCCGGTCCTCGGGGCCGTTCTCGGGCACCCGGACCCGGGCGAAGTCGGCGGAGTTGGCGGAGATGAAGTCCGTGACGCTCATGTCGGAGAGCAGCCGGCCGCGCCCGATCACGATCAGATGGTCGGCGGTGAGGGCCATCTCGCTCATCAGGTGGGACGAGACGAAGACCGTGCGCCCCTCGGCGGCGAGCGACCTCATCAGGTTGCGGACCCAGTGGATGCCCTCCGGGTCGAGACCGTTGACCGGCTCGTCGAAGAGCAGCACCTGCGGATCACCCAGCAGCGCCGCGGCGATCCCGAGCCGCTGCCCCATCCCGAGCGAGAAGCCGCTGGAGCGCCGCTTGGCGACGTCGCTGAGGCCGACCACGCCGAGGACCTCGTCGACCCGGGCCGCCGGGATACCGGCCAGCTGGGCCAGGGACAGCAGGTGGTTGCGGGCGGAGCGGCCGCCGTGCACGCCCTTGGCGTCCAGCAGCGCGCCGACCTGGCGCGGCGCGTTCGGCAGACTGCGGTAGGGGTGGCCGCCGATGGTGACGTGGCCCGCGGTGGGGCGGTCCAGGCCGAGGATCATGCGCATCGTCGTGGACTTGCCCGAACCGTTGGGACCGAGGAAGCCGGTGACGGCCCCCGGCCGCACCTGGAAGGAAAGGTCGTCCACGGCCGTCTTCGCGCCGTAGCGCTTGGTCAGGCCGACTGCCTCGATCATGCTCCAGCCCCATCGACTCACTCTGTGTCCGGGGCACGGACCACCCGGCCGCACACCCCCGTAAGAGTTAGGAGGATAACCAGGCGCTCACGGTTCCGGCCACGTCGCGCACAGCGTGCGAGCGGGCCGTCACGCGTCCCGCTTCGCCACGCCGGCGCGTCCGGCCGCGTCGGGGCTACGCGTCCCGCTTCTTCAGGACCAGGAAGCCGCCGAGCACCGCCGCCAGCACCCAGAGCACCATGATCCCGAGCCCTCCCCAGGGGCCGTACGGGGCGGGATCGGTGTTCATCGCGTCCGGGACGACCTGCATGATCTTCGAACCGGCCTGGTCGGGGAAGTACCGGGCGACCTCCTTGGCCCCCGGCACCGCCGCGAGGATCTGGGAGACCAGGAAGAAGAACGGCATCAGGATGCCGAGCGACAGCATGGAACTGCGCAGCATCGCCGCCACGCCCATGGAGAAGATCGCGATCAGCCCCATGTAGAGCCCGCCGCCGACGACCGCGCGCAGCACGTTGTCCGCGCCGATGCCGGTGCCCCGGTCCCCGAGCATGGCCTGGCTCAGGAAGAACGAGACGAAGCTGGTGAGCAGCCCCACGGCGAGGGCCAGCACTCCGGCCACCGCGATCTTGCTGAAGAGGAACGTCGCACGCTGCGGCACCGCCGCCAGCGAGGTGCGGATCATGCCGGAGCTGTACTCCGTGCCGACCACGAGCACTCCGAACACCACCATCGCGAGCTGACCGAGTACGGTCCCGGAGAAGCTGACGAAGGTCGGGTCGAACGTGGCCTGCTCGGCCTCGGAGAGGTCGTCGAACGTGGCGTTCAGCAGCGCGCTCAGGGCCGCGCCCATCACGACCGTGACCGCGAACGCGGCGATGAGGGTCCAGGTCGTCGAGGAGACCGACCGGATCTTGGTCCATTCCGAAGTGAGAACCGCGGGTACCGATGCCATGGTCGTCACGCCCCCTTGCCGTCGGTGCCGCCGGGCTTGTTCCAGTCCTCGCCCCAGCCGGCCCCCACCACGGGGGGTTCGGCCACCGGATCCCGGTCCGCGTGGGCGTGGTATTCCACCGAGCCGGCGGTCATCTGCATGAACGCCTCCTCCAGCGAGGCCCGCTGGGAACTCAGTTCGTGCAGCACCACCTGGTGCCGGGCCGCCAGCTCGCCCAGCTCCTCCGTCGTGGCGCCGTCGACCTCCAGGACGCCGCCCGCCGTCTCGACGGCGGTGAAGCCCTCCTGGTGCAGCACGTCGCGCAGCCGTTCGTACTGCGGTGAGCGCAGCCGCGTGTAGCTGCGGGAGTTCTCCTGGATGAAGTCCGACATCGAGGTGTCGGCGAGCAGCTTGCCCTGGCCGATCACGATCAAGTGGTCAGCGGTCAGCGCCATTTCACTCATCAGGTGCGAGGAGACGAAGATCGTCCGGCCTTCCGCCGCGAGCGTCTTCATCAGATTGCGGATCCAGTGGATGCCCTCCGGGTCCAGTCCGTTGACCGGCTCGTCGAACATCAGGATCTCGGGGTCGCCCAGCAGGGCCGAAGCGATGCCGAGCCGCTGGCCCATGCCGAGGGAGAACCCCTTGGACTTCTTCTTCGCGACCGCGCTCAGACCGACCGTGTCGAGCACCTCGTCGACCCGGCTGCGCGGGATGCGGTTGCTCTGCGCCAGGCAGAGCAGGTTGTTGTACGCGCTGCGGCCGCCGTGCATCGCCTTGGCGTCGAGGAGCGCCCCGATGTACTTCAGCGGTTCCTGGAGGTCGCGGTAGTGCTTGCCGTCGATGCGCACCGAACCGCTGGTGGGATTGTCGAGATCGAGCATCATCCGCATGGTCGTCGACTTGCCCGCGCCGTTGGGGCCGAGAAAGCCCGTGACGATCCCCGGCCGGACCTGGAACGACAGATGATCGACGGCAACCTTGCTGCCGAAACGTTTGGTGAGTTGCTCGAGCTCGATCATGCGCACACGCTAGAACGTCCGAGCGCCCGGCGCCACCACAAGGGCGGAGCCGGGCGCACACGGGGGTACGGCGGTACTGCGGGGTTCAGCGGCTCTGCTGGGCCGGGACGCCGCGGGTGGCGGACTCGTCCTCCACCGGGGCGCCGGCGGCGGCCACGGCGGCGCCGGTCAGCGTCGCCAGCATCTCGCGGACGTTGGTCAGCTGCGCGTTGATGGAGTCGCGGCGGTTGGTGAGCGCCGCCAGCTCGCGCTCCGATTCGCTGCGGATCCGGTCGGCCTTGGCGTTGGCGTCGGCGACGATGTCCTCGGCCTGGCGCTGAGCGGTCTCCACCGTCTGGCGGGCCCGGCGTTCGGCGTCCGTGCGGAGCTTCTCGGCCTCCAGCCGGAGCTGCTCGGCGCGGTGCTCGATCTCCGCGAGACGCTTCTCGGCCTTGGCCTGGCGGGAGGCGAGGTCGCGCTCCGACTGCTCGCGGCGCTTGGCGAGGTTGGTCTCGAAGTCGGCTGCGGCCTGGGCGGCCTTGGCGCGGGTCTCCTCGAAGAGGGCGTCGGCCTCCTCGCGCTTCTGCTGGGCGTCCTTCTGCGCGTCGGCGCGGAGCGTGTTCGCCTCGCCCTGGGCCTTCTCGACGATGCGGACGCCCTCGTCCTCGGCCTTCGCCTTGCGCTCGGCGGCGAACGTCTCGGCGTCGTTGCGCACCTGCTGGGCCGCCGACTCGGCGAGCTCACGGTGCTGCTCGGCGGCCCGGCGGGCCTCCTCGCGCAGGTCCTTGGCCTCCTCCTCGGCGAGGCGGAGAATCTTCTCGACACGGGCGCCGAGACCGGCGTACGACGGCTCGGCGTCGTTTACCTGGGCCTGGGCATTCTGCGTTTCGAGGTGCAGCTCCTCGATGCGCTTTTCCAGAGAGGTGATTCGGGCCAGGGCACTGTCACGGTCCGCGATGAGCTTGGCGATGCGGTCGTCCACCTGACCGCGGTCGTAGCCACGGCGCACGTGCTCGAAGCCGAAGGGGGAGGAAGGGTCACTCATGGGGTTCCTGTCGAATGAGACCGGTGAGGTGATAGAGGGAATCCTAGGGGCCATTGCGGCGTGTCAGCGTGAAGATGCCGGTTTGATCTGGAGAATGACACCCCTTTTGAGTGGCTGACCTCCGGAGTGCTTGCCACTCGAAGGATTGAATGTCCATGACGAAGCGCGGCGCACCGCGGTCCGGTCACCGTTCGGACGACTTGCCCCCCGACCGTGTGCCGGCCCCTGCCGGAGCCTTGGCGCCTCCCGCGGAGCCGCCGGCCGGCTTCCCGCCTCCGCCCGGGGTCTCGAAAGACTCCAACGCTTCCAGCACGTCCTGGACACGGGAGATCTCCGCATTGATGTCCTCGCGCCTGCGCACCAGGACGTCCAGCTCGCGCTTGCCCTCGTCGACCGTCGCCTCGGCCTCGGCCTTGGCGTCGGCCCGCAGCTTCTCCGCCTCGCGGATCAGCCCGGCCTTCTTGGTCTCGGCCTCCTTCAGCAGCGACTCGGCCCGTTTCACCGCGGCGATACGGACCTTGCTCGCCTCCGCATTGGCCTCCGCCAGCAGTTCCTTGGCCTTCGCCTCGGCCTCGTCGCGCTGTTCGGTCGCCGCCTTCATCAGGTTGTCGACGCGCTCCCCCGCGGTCTTCATCTGCTCGGACGTCTCCCGGCGGGCCCGCTCGTGCAGCTCCTCGATCTCGCTCTCCAGCCGGGCCCGCAGCTCCTCGGCCCGCTCCCGGATCTGCGTCGCGTCCCGCCGGGCGCCGACCAGCAGTTCGTCCGCGTCGGTCCGGGCGCGCTCCACCAGGGTGTTGCCCTCGACGGTGGCCTCCGAGGTGATCCGCTGGGCCTCCTTGCGGGCCGCGCCCACCATCGTGTCGGACTGCGTCTCCGCCTCGGTGGCCGTACGCAGCGCCTCTTCCCGCGCCTTGTTGATGAGCTGGTCCGCCTGCTCGGCCGCGTCCGCCCGGCGCTTGGCCGCCGCCTCGCGCGCCTCGTCCAGCACCCGGTCCGCCTCCTGGCGGGCCGAGGCGCGCACCTCCTCCGCCGCCGACTCCGCCTCGTCGCGCAGCCGTTCGGCCTCCTCGTGGGTGCGGGCCGCGTGCTCCTGCGCGGAGCCGAGCCGCTCGGCCGCCTCCGTGCGCAGCCGCTCGGACTCGGCGGTCGCCTCGGCCAGCATCCGGTCCGCCTTCTCGGTGGACTCGCTGCGGCGCCGGTTGGCCTCCGTGGTGGCCTCGACGACCAGCTGCTCGGAGGACTGGGCGGCCTCCTCGCGGACGCGTTCGCTCTCGGTGGTCGCCTCGCCGATCAGCCGGTCCGCCTGGGCCGCCGCCTCGGAACGGATCCGGTTGGCGTCCTGCCGGGCCTCGGCGCGGGCGCGTGAGGCGTCCTGCTCCGCCGACGCCAGGGCGTCCGACGCCTCGGTGCGCATCCGCTGGCTGTACTCGGAGGCGTCCGTGCGCAGCCGCTCCGACTCGGTGATCGCCTCCGAGACCGTCCGCTCGGCGAGGGCCTTCGCCGCCTCGGTCTCCTCGTCCGCCTCCTGCCGGAGCCGGTCCGACTCCTCCTTCGCCTCCCGGCGCAGCCGGACCGCGTCCTCCGAGGCCCGGTCCCGCTCCGCGTGCGCGTCGGAGCGGACCCGGTCCGCCTCCTCCTGCGCCTCGGTGCGGGTGCGCTCCGCGGCGTGCTCCGCGGCGAGACGCAGGCCGGTGATCTCCTCCTCGGCCTGCTCGTGGAGACCCGAGACGGAGTCCCGTACCTGCTGGGCGGTCTGCTCGGCCGCCGAGACCAGCTCGGTCGCCCGGGCGTCCCCCTCCTCGACCAGCCGGCGCGCCTCGGCCTCCGCCTCCTCGACCCGCTTGCGGGCGGAGGCGAGCAGCTCCTCGCTCTGCTCGCGGGCCCGCTCCCGCTCCTGCTCCGCCTCGGTCCGGGCGGCGTCGAGGGTCTCCTCGGCCTCCCGGCGGCGGCGCGTCGCCTCCTCCTGCGCGGCGGCCAGCGCCTCGGCCGCCTCGGCCCCGACCCGCTCGGCGGCGGACGCGGCCTCCGCGCGCACCCGGTCGGCGCTCTCCTGCGCCTCGGACCTGAGCCGCTCGGCCTCCGCCGCCGCCTCGCTCCGCATCCGCACGGCGACGTTCTCGCCCTCGGCCCGGGACTGGGCGGCCTCCGCCGCGGCCTCGTCCCGAAGCCGCTCGGCCTCGGTCTCGGCCTGCTCGGTCAGCGTCCGCAGCCGCTCCGCCGCTTCCGCGCGCAGCCGCTCCGACTCCTCGTTCGTCTCGCGGCGGATCCGCTCGGCCTCGGCACGGGCCTCGCCCAGCGCCTCCTCGGCGGCCGCGAGCTTGGACTCGGCCTCCGCGTGCAGCCGGGCCAGCTCGTCGGCGGCCTCGGTCTGCCGGGCGGCGAGGGCCCGCTCGGTCTCCTCGCGCAGCTCGGCCGCGGCCGCCTCCGCCGCGGCCGTGACGGCCGCCGCCTGCTCCTCGGCCTCGGCCCGCAGCGCGTCGGCCTCGGTGCGGGTGCGCTCCAGCGTCTCCTCGGCCTGCTTGCGCAGGGCCGCGGCCCGCTCGGAGGCCTCGCCCCGGATGCGTTCGCTCTCGCCGTTCGCCTTGGTGCGGACCTCGTCGGCGTCGGAGCGCGCCTTGGTCAGCAGCTCCTCCGCGGTGCGGGCGCCCTCCTCCAGCTGCTGGACCGCCTCGCGGCGGGCCTCGCCCCGGATGCGCTCGCCCTCGGCGACGGCCTCGGAGCGCAGCTGCTCGGCCTCGCCGCGCAGCCGGCGGGCCTCCTCCTGGAGCTCGACCGTCCTGGCCCGGTACTCCTTGGTGTCGTCCTTCGCCGCGCCCTTCAGCTCGTCGGCCTGCTCGGCCGCCTCGCCGCGCAGCCGGTCCGCCTCGGCCTCCGCCTCACGGCGGATGCGCTCGGCCTCCTCGCGCGCCGCCTTCGTCGTCGACTGCGCGTCCTCGGAGGCCTTGGTGAGCACCTCCTCGGCGCTCCGGGCCGCCTTCGCCAGCTGGGCGGCGGCATCCTCGGCGGCTGCCGTACTGGCCTTCTCCGCCGCTTCGGCGACCAGCCGCTCCGCCTCGGCGCGGGCATCGGTGAGAGCCTGCTCGGCCTCCTCCTTGAGGGTGTCGGCGCTCTTGGTCGCCTCACCCACGAGCCGCGCGATCTCCGACTTGGCCGTACGGGTGCGCTGTTCGTTCTGTGACTCGGCGGCCGCCAGCTGCTTGGCGGCGGCCTCCTTCGCCTCGGCGAGGACCTTCTCCGCCTCCAGGCGGGACTCGCGCAGCCGGGTCTCCGCCTCCGCGAGACGCTGCTCGGCGGTGCGGTTCAGCTCGGCGGTCTGCTGACGGGCCTGTTCGGTCTCGGCGGTGGTGCTGGAGCGCAGTTGCTCCGCGTGGCTGGTCGCCTCCTGCGCCTGGGCGGAGGCGGCCCCGAGCATCCGTTCGGCGTCCTTGCGGGCGCGCAGCAGGATCGCTTCCGCTTCGGCGCGGGCGGTCTCGGCCTCCGAGCCGGTCCGCCGCCGGGTCTCCTCCGCCAGCCGGGCGGCCTCGTCACGGGCGGCGGCCAGTGCCTGCTCGGCCTCGGCGCGGGACTCCTCCAGCAGCCGGCGGGCCTGCGACTCGGTGCGGGCCCGCAGCTGTTCGGCCCAGGCGACGTTCTCGTTGACGTGCGACTCGACGGTCTGGCGGCGCTCCGCCAGCTCCTGGTCGAGCCGCTGCCTGCGCTGGACGGCCTCGGTGTGCAACTCGGCCTGGAGACGCGCCTGGTGCTCGGCGTGCTCCTGCAGGATCCGCTGCGTCTGGGCGCGGGCCTCGCGCAGCTCCCGCTCGGCGTCGCCGCGCATCTGCTCGGCCTGGGCCTGGGCGTTCCGCAGCATCTGCTCGGCCTGGTAGCCGATGTCCGCGCTGTCGTAGGCGGGACGGGTGGCGAGATTGCGCCGGGCCTCGTGCAGCTTGGCACGCAAGACCTCGACCTGGTAGCCGAGGTCCTCGGCGTGCTGGACGGCCTTCTCCCGGTCGGTCTTCAGCCGGTCCATCTCGGCTTCGAACCGCGAGAGATGGTCGTCTTCAGCTCGGTGGCTCTCCTGGCGTTCGTAGCCCCGCACTGCGCGGTCCCATCCTTCCCCGAGCTCTCAACTTCTCCGAGCAGGGGAGACCCCAACCCTGGTCGCGACTCTGCACACGGGGGGCTCGCCGACGAGCGGTCCCCCGGGGAATGGTGACAGAACAAACGACGAGGACGCGGTACGGCCCCGACCCGGCCCCGGCCCGGAACCGCCCACTCTACCGGGCCCGGTATGCGGGGGTCAGTGGTCCGCCCGGCTCGTGACCAGTTCGGTGAGGACGCCGTGGCAGTCCTTGGGGTGCAGGAACGTGATCCGGGAGCCCATCGACCCCGTCCTGGGCTCGTCGTACAGCACCCGGACGCCCTTCTCGCGGATGTCCGCGGCGTCCCCGTCCACATCCGCCGTACCGAAGGCGATGTGGTGCACGCCCTCCCCGTTCTTCGCCAGCCACTTGCCCACGGCGGAGTCCTCCCGGGTGGGCTCCAGCAGCTGGAGGTACGAGGCCCCGCCGTCCGAGGTCTCGTTGATCTTGAGCATGGCCTCGCGGACCCCCTGCTCCTCGTTGACCTCCGAGTGGAACACCTCGAAGCCGTACGTGGCACGGTAGAACTCGACCGTCCTGTCCAGGTCGAAACAGGCGATCCCGATGTGATCGATTCGCGTCAGCATGGATTCAGCATGGATCGGCCGTGGCGCTCCCGCCATGGTTACGCAACGTGCGCGCCGTCACACCGGCAGCCGGATGACGGGCGCGGGAGCGCTCAGTACATTCAGGTAAACCCTCGTTCACATTCGATCCCAAGGGGCCGTGCCCATGCCAGCAACGACCGGTACCACCACCTCAGTGATCGTCGCGGGCGCCCGGACGCCCATGGGCCGTCTCCTCGGCTCCCTGAAGAGCTTCTCCGCGGCCGACCTCGGCGGCGTCGCCATCAAGGCCGCCCTGGACCGGGCCGGCATCGGCGGCGACCAGGTCCAGTACGTGATCATGGGCCAGGTGCTCCAGGCGGGCGCGGGCCAGATCCCCGCCCGGCAGGCCGCGGTCAAGGCCGGCATCCCGATGAACGTCCCCGCGCTCACCGTCAACAAGGTGTGCCTCTCCGGGCTCGACGCCATCGCGCTGGCCGACCAGCTCATCCGCGCCGGGGAGTTCGACGTGGTCGTCGCGGGCGGCCAGGAGTCCATGACCAACGCCCCGCACCTGCTCCCGAAGTCCCGCGAGGGCTACAAGTACGGCGCGATCGAGATGCTGGACTCGATGGCGTACGACGGTCTCACCGACGCCTACGAGAACATCCCCATGGGTGAGTCCACCGAGAAGCACAACGGCCGCCTCGGCCTGGACCGCGCCGCCCAGGACGAGATCGGCGCGCTGTCCCACCAGCGGGCCGCCGCCGCCCGGAAGAACGGCCTGTTCGAGGCGGAGATCACCCCGGTCGAGATCCCGCAGCGCAAGGGCGATGCGGTCCTCTTCTCCCAGGACGAGGGCATCCGCCCGGAGACCACGGCCGAGTCCCTGGGCAAGCTGCGCCCCGCCTTCACCAAGGACGGCACGATCACCGCGGGCACCTCCTCGCAGATCTCCGACGGCGCCGCCGCGGTCGTCGTGATGAGCAAGGCCAGGGCCGAGGAGCTGGGCCTCGACTGGATTGCCGAGATCGGCGCCCACGGAAACGTCGCGGGCCCGGACAACTCCCTCCAGTCGCAGCCCTCCAACGCGATCCGGCACGCCCTGAAGAAGGACGGCCTGACCGTCGAGGACCTCGACCTGATCGAGATCAACGAGGCGTTCGCCGCGGTCGCCGTCCAGTCCATGAAGGACCTGGGCGTCACCTCGGACAAGGTCAACGTCAACGGCGGCGCGATCGCCCTCGGCCACCCCATCGGGATGTCCGGCGCCCGGCTCGTCCTGCACCTGGCCCTGGAGCTGAAGCGGCGCGGCGGCGGCACGGGCGCGGCGGCGCTGTGCGGCGGCGGCGGTCAGGGCGACGCGTTGATCATCCGCGTCCCGGGCAAGTAACACCGTAACGACACGAGGCGAGGCGAGAACGGAGCGGTGAACGTGGACGTGGACGTCCCCACACTGGTCGAGCAGGCGCGAGCAGGCAGGCCGCGTGCGGTGGCCCGGCTGATCTCGTTGGTGGAGGGGGCGTCCCCGCAGCTCCGTGAGGTGATGGCGGCGCTGGCCCCGCTGGCGGGCCGTGCGTACGTCGTCGGCCTGACGGGCTCGCCGGGCGTCGGCAAGTCCACCTCCACCTCGGCCCTGGTCTCGGCCTACCGCCGGGCGGGCAAGCGGGTCGGCGTGCTCGCCGTCGACCCGTCCTCGCCGTTCTCCGGCGGGGCGCTGCTGGGCGACCGGGTCCGGATGTCGGACCACGCCTCGGACCCGGGCGTCTACATCCGCTCCATGGCGACCCGGGGCCACCTCGGCGGCCTGGCCTGGGCCGCGCCGCAGGCCATCCGCGTCCTCGACGCGGCGGGCTGCGACGTGGTCCTCGTCGAGACGGTCGGCGTCGGCCAGTCCGAGGTGGAGATCGCCTCCCAGGCGGACACCTCCGTCGTGCTGCTCGCCCCGGGCATGGGCGACGGCATCCAGGCGGCGAAGGCCGGGATCCTGGAGATCGGCGACGTGTACGTGGTCAACAAGGCCGACCGCGACGGCGCCGACGCCACCGCCCGCGAGCTCAACCACATGCTGGGCCTGGGGGAGTCCCGGGGCCCCGGCGACTGGCGCCCCCCGATCGTGAAGACCGTCGCGGCCCGGGGCCAGGGCACGGACGAGGTCGTCGAGGCCCTGGAGAAGCACCGGGCGTGGATGGAGGAGCACGGCGTCCTGGCCGAGCGCCGGACGGCCCGCGCCGCCCACGAGGTCGAGTCGATCGCGGTCACCGCGCTCCGCGAGCGGATCGCCGACCTCCGCGGCGACCGCCGCCTGCACGCCCTGGCCGAACGCATCGTGGCGGGGAGCCTGGACCCGTACGCGGCGGCGGACGAACTGGTCGCGGGGCTGACCGAGGGCTCCTGAGCGCCTGAGCCCACGCAGGAGGCCCCCGGAGCGGCGTGTGCCGCCACGGGGGCCTTCCGCGCGTGCGGGGCCGTCCAGGGGCTCCCGTCAGCCGTCGTCGCCGTCGCGCTCGTCGTCCCGGTCGTCCGCTCCGTCGTCGTCGCGGTCCACGGTGACCTTGCCGGTCCGGGCGTCCACGTGCAGTTCGTGCTGCTTGCCGTCCTTGCCCGTGACATCGACGTCCCAGTGCGGGACCCCGCTCCGGCGGCCGTCGTCGTCATCGTCGTCGTCCAGGTCGATCGAGGTGACGGTGCCCGGCACGGTCTTCAGGGCCGCTGCCGCCGCCCGGTCCAGGGTGACGGCGAAGGAGCGGGGTGCGTGGCGGTCGCGGTCGTCGTTGTCGTCGTCGCGGGTCTTCAGGACCTTGCCGTCGGCGGCGTCCACCGTGACGTCGTGCCACTTCCCGCCGGAGGCGCGGACGTCCAGCTCCCAGACGGTCCGGCCGCCGTGATCGTCGTCGTCATCGTCCAGCTCGGCCTCGGTGACCGTGCCCGGGACGCTCTTCAGCGCTGCGGCGACGGCCTGGCCGAGGGAGATCCGGGCACGCTGCGCTGCGGCCGGGGCCCGGTCGTCGGCGAGGCTCACCGTGCTCGCCGGACCGGCGGGCCCGGCGCCGCGGTCCCCGTCGCTGTCCGCGAAGGCGACGGTGGCGGCGGTGGTGCCGGCGATCAGAACGGCCGCGGTGATCGCTGCGACGGTGGCGTTGCGCTTCATGAGGTTCCTCCCCGGGGACTGCTGTGCTGGTTGACGGGGGCCACACTGCCGACCCGATGCTGAACGCAGCCTGAAGCCACCTGAAGCCTTCTTCAGGTGGTGTTTGCGAGGCTGTGCGCATGCGCCTGTTGATCGTGGAGGACGAGAAGCGTCTCGCGGCGTCCCTGGCCGGGGGACTCACCGCCGAGGGCTTCGCCGTGGATGTCGTGCACGACGGCCCGGAGGGGCTGCACCGGGCGAGCGGGGGCGGCTACGACCTGGTGATCCTCGACATCATGCTGCCCGGCATGAACGGCTACCGCGTCTGCTCGAACCTGCGCGCCGCCGGACACGAGGTGCCCATCCTCATGCTCACCGCCAAGGACGGCGAGTACGACGAGGCCGAGGGACTGGACACCGGCGCCGACGACTACCTGACCAAGCCCTTCAGCTACGTCGTCCTCGTCGCCCGCGTCCGGGCCCTGCTGCGCCGGCGCGGCGCCGGGAGCGCCGCGCCCGTCCTGACGGTCGGCCCCCTGCGCATCGACACCGCCGCCCGCCGGGTCATCCGCGGTGAGGACGACATCGCCCTCACCGCGAAGGAGTTCGCCGTGCTGGAGCAACTCGCCCTGCGCGCCGGGCAGGTGGTCAGCAAGGCGGAGATCCTGGAGCACGTCTGGGACTTCGCCTACGACGGTGACCCGAACATCGTCGAGGTCTACATCTCCACCCTGCGCCGGAAGCTGGGCGCCGCCGCGATCCGTACCGTACGCGGCGCCGGCTACCGCCTGGAGGCGGCGTGAGGTCCGTCCGGGCCAGGGCCGCCCTCGGGGCCACCCTGGTCGTCGCCGTGGCGCTGACCGGGGCCGGGCTCGCCGTGCTCCTGGTCCTGCGGGCGAACCTGATCGACCAGGCCGACCTCCAGGCCGAGGTGGCGGCCCGCGAGGTGGCCGGAGCGCTGGCCACCGGCACCCCGTACGGGGAGGTGGAGCTGGACGACGAGGAGGACCACCCGGTCCAGGTGACCGACGAGGAGGGCCGGGTCGTCCTGGTCTCGCAGGATCTGCGCGCCGTCACCGGAACCGGCGCGACGGGCGTCACCCCGGTTCCCCCGGCCTCGGCGGGGGCCACCCCGCCTCCCGGCGACGAGGACGACGACGGGGACGACCGGGACGACGACCGGGACGAGGACAGCGGCCGGCCGGGCCGCGGCGAGGTCTCCTCCGACGACCCGGACTTCTCCGACGGCACCGCCACCGTCGACCGCACCACCGCCGACTACCGGTTCGCCGCCGTCGAGGCCACCACCCCCGGCGGCGTCACCCTCACCGTGCACGCGGGCGCCCCCCTCGCCGCCGAGCAGGAGGCCGTCGGCACGGTGCGCGGGGCCATGCTGACCGGGCTGCCGGTGCTGCTGGTGGTCGTCGCCGGGGTGACCTGGCTGGTGACCCGCCGGGCGTTGCGCCCGGTCGAGGGCATCCGCCGCGAGATGGCCGCCATCACCGCGTCCGAGGACCTGGCCCGCCGGGTGCCGGAGCCCGGTTCGCGGGACGAGATCGCGGCGCTGGCCCGGACGACGAACGAGACGCTCGCCGTCCTGGAGGCGTCCGTGGAGCGGCAGCGGCGGTTCGTCGCGGACGCCTCGCACGAGCTGCGCTCCCCGATCGCCTCGCTGCGCACCCAGCTGGAGGTGGCCGCGGCCCACCCGGATCTGCTGGACCTCCCGGGCGCGGTCGCCGACACCGTACGGCTCCAGGTGCTGGCGGCCGATCTGCTGCTGCTGGCCCGGCTGGACGCGGGGGAGAAGCCCGGCGGCGGGACGGTGGAGCTGGGCGCACTGGTCCGCGAGGAGGTGTCGCAGCGGACCGGGGACCGGATCGCGGTGGCGGTGGAGGTCCCGGAGGACGCCGCATTCGAGGTGGACGGGTCGCGCGGGCAGCTGGCCCGGGTGGTCGGCAATCTGCTGGACAACGCCCAGCGGCACGCCGCCGCGAGCGTCGCGGTGTCCGTGGTGGCCGAGGGGCGCGGGGTGCGGGTCGAGGTGCGGGACGACGGGGCGGGCGTCCCCGGGGCCGAGCGGGAGCGGATCTTCGAACGGTTCGTCCGGCTCGACGCCGCCCGCAGCCGGGACGACGGCGGCGCCGGCCTGGGCCTCGCGATCGCCCGGGACGTCGCCGCCCGCCACGGCGGAACGCTGACGGTGCACCGGGCGCACGAGGGCGGCGCGGCCTTCCGGCTGTGGCTGCCGCGCCCGGCCTGAGACGGCGACGCCCGAACGGGAGCCCGGACGGCCCCGGACCGGGGCGGCCCCGGGCCGCTACAGCTTGCCGCGCTTGCCGCGCAGATGGTCCGCGATGGGGGTCAGCGCCGCGTGCAGATCGGTCAGCGCCTCGGGGGACAGCAGGTCGATGAAGTGCTGCCGGACCGAGTCGACGTGGTGCGGGGCCACCTTCCGCATGGTCTCCGCGCCGTGCTCGGTGAGGACCGCGAACAGTCCGCGCCGGTCGGACTCGCAGTGCGTACGCTGCACGAGACCGGCGGTCTCCATACGGGTGATCTGGTGCGACAGCCGGCTCTTGGACTGCAGGGTGGCGGCGGCGAGGTCGCTCATCCGCATCCGCTGGTCGTCGGACTCGGAGAGGTTGACCAGGATCTCGTAGTCGTTCATGGTCAGGCCGAACGGCTGGAGGTCCTTCTCCAGCTGGTGCGTCAGCAGCCTGCTGACGTCCAGGTGGGTGCGCCAGGCGCACTGCTCCGCGTCGCTCAGCCAGTGGGTGGCCGTCTCGGTCTCCATATGTGGATTCTACCTAAGAAGTTGAAAGCCGGACGAAATTGGGGAGATCTGGGGTGATCTGTGGAGTGTGACGACCGGCGCAGACGTTCGACGTCACACTCCGCAGACTACCGCTCACAAGCCGAAGCGACGCTGGAGGTCCCCCAGCTGGCCGGGCATGCGCGGGGTGGATCCGTGGGGACCTCCGCCGCCCGGGACGCCCGGCTCGTTCGGCACGAACCCCGTCGCCTGCTCCGCCATCAGGGCCTCGGACGACTGGAGCAGCACCGTACCCGCCCCGACGAACTCGAACTGGTGCTCCTCGCCGGATGTTCCGCCGATCCCCGTCAATGACCGGATTCCGCCCATCACGCCCGTCATGTACCCGTGGTCGTAGTGGTGGCAGGGGGAGGGGCAGTCGGCCCACCCCACCAGTGCCTGGGGGTCCACCCGCAGCGGCGGCTCCATGAAGACCACCGGGCCGTTGGACGCGGCCACGAACTTCCCCGTGCCGATCAGCGTCACGAACCCCGGCACGATCGACTGCTTCAGGGCGAGCGACGGCTCGTACGCCAGCAGGTTCCCGGACCGGATCGTCAGGTTCCCGTCGTCCAGGTCGAAGGAGTTCACGTCGAAGGCCCGGTCGGCCAGCAGCATCTTCCCGCTGCCCTCGGCCACCACCCAGTCGCTCGCGTGCAGCGGCGAGTGGAAACTGGAGCGCACCAGGCGCTCGAACCGGCCGTGCCCGATCCCGTCGAAGCTGATCTGCCCGTAGTAGGCGATCATCTTGCCCTTCTGCAGGAACCACCGGCTCCCCTTGAGCTCCACGCAGAAGGTGTAGGAGTTGACGTTGTCGTCCGACGGCAGCGTCATCGGATCGAAGATCACAGGGGTGCTCACGACGTCTCCTCGATCACGGGCGTGCTCTCGATCACGGGCGTGCTCACGACTTCTCCTCGGCCGCGGGGGTCCTCACAGCTTCTCCTCCGACGCCTGGACGTACACCGCGCCGCTCCCGCTTAGCTCCAGCTGGAACGCCTCGCCGGAGCCCCGCCCCACCATGTCCCGCCAGCCGACCGCCGTGGACAGCTTGTTGCGGACCTCCCCGTGGTGGGCCACGTAGGCCTGCGGGTCCACATGGACCTCCCGCCCCGGGGTGATCGGCAGCTCGATCACCCCGCCGTGCGCCATCACCGCGACCGCGCCGTGCCCCTGGAGCGTCGTGGTGAACAGGCCCTGGCCGGTCACCTGGCCGCGCACCATGCCCATCACCCCGCCCTGCGAACCCATGAACATCGTGCCCTGCCGGAGCGTCCCGTCGAAGGCGAGGAGCCGGTCGGCCTCCACGTACAGGGTGTCGCCGGACAGGTTGATCACCTGGATGTGGTGGCCGCCGTGGCCGAACATCACCGTGCCCGACCCCTCGACCGTCATCAGCGGCGTCGCCTCGCCCGCCACCCGGCGGCCGATCATCGACGCGACGCCGCCCTGCCCGCCCTGGATGTTCGGCGTGAAGGACACCTCGCCCCGGTACGCCAGCATCGCGCCGCGCTGGCTGAACAGCGTCTGGCCCGGGGTGAGCGTGGCTTCGACCATCTTGGAGTTGATCTCGCGGAACGGCATCAGACATCGCCCCCGACGGTGTTGCGCTCGCTGGGCTGGACGTAGACCAGGCCGTCACCCTCGAAACGGATCTGGAACGCCTCGCCGGACCCCTCGCCCATCAGCGTCCGGAAGTTCACGCCCGACTGGAAGCTCTGCTGGAGCCGGCCCTGGTGGGCGATGTACGCGCCGGGGTCGACCGTCAGCGGATACTGCGGCGACACCCTCAGCAGCACCGCAGACCCGTCCGACATGATCGCCGCCTGCCCGGTGCCCTCCACCGTCGTGGTGAACAGGCCGTTGCCGCTCGCCCCGCCGCGCAGCCCGGTGAACGTGGTGCCCGTGCGCAGCCCGGCGTCGGTGGCCAGCAGGTTGCTCGCCTCCACGTACAGGGTGTCGCCGTGCAGCGAGACCAGGTTGATCTCGCTCGCCCGGTCGGCGAAGTAGCAGGTGCCCTGGCCGGACACCTCCATCACGGTCATCTGCTCGCCGGTCAGCCGGCGGGTCACCATGCCGCGCAGCCCCTCACCGCCGCCGGTCATCTTCTTGAAGCTCATCCGGCCGTCGTACGCGACCATCGAGCCGTTCTTCGCCTTGACGGCGTCGCCGGTCAGATCGACGGCGAGCGTCTTGCTGCCTTGGAGTCGGAACATCGCCACGCCCCGAAGGTAGCCCGCCCACCCGCGCCCGTACCAGGCCCCGGGGAACCGTTACGCCCCTGATGCTCCCCTGATGCACACCCGGACCGACCCTGATATGCGGTGATACGCGCAGGGGCGCCCGGCGGCGGCCCCCGGCTCCGGGAGCCCGCCCGCGCGATGCCACAATGGGGGCGGCTTGTGCTCGCGTTCACAAGCCCGTGCGGCCCTTCCCGCCCACACGACCCCCTCCCACCGAAGGTGCCCCTGTGGACATCAAGACCGCTTCCGCCCTGCACCGGCTGCGCCTCATCTCGATTCCCGAGGCGCTGTCCTTCCCCGCTCTGATCCTCTTCGGCTCGGTCCTCAGCCGGGTCTCGGACATCGACTTCCTGATGATGCCCCTCGGCATGATCCACGGCGCCCTCTTCGTGATCTACGCCGTGTTCCTGCTGGACGTCTGGGCGAAGGCGAAGTGGCCGCTGGGGCGCGTCGCCCTCTTCTTCCTGCTGTCCCTGATCCCCTTCGGCGGGCTCTACGGCGACAAGCGGCTCAAGAGCTACGAGGCCGACGGCGTCATCGCCGCCCGCGCCCGCCGCGAGGGCACGGTCAGCGCATGATCGTCGCGTTCTCGGTCTCACCGCTCGGAGTCGGCGAGGACGTCGGGGAGTACGTCGCCGACGCCGTACGGGTCGTGCGGGAATCCGGGCTCCCCAACCGCACCGACGCGATGTTCACCTCCGTCGAGGGGGAATGGGACGAGGTCATGGACGTCGTCAAGCGCGCCGTGGCCGCCGTCGAGGCCCGCGCCGGCCGTGTCTCCCTGGTCCTGAAGGCCGACATCCGGCCCGGCGTCACCGACGGACTGACCTCGAAGGTCGAGACCGTGGAGCGGTATCTCGAAGGTTCCTGACCCCCTGACGCACCGTCCGCGCGGCCCGTTCCGCGTTCACTCGAAAAGCCCCCGGCGCCACACTGCCGGGGGCTTCTCCGGTCCCGGACCGAAATCCGCTCACTCGGACCTGCCAAGTCGACACACCGTGAGACGTCCCCTTCTGTGGGGATATCAACCCGTTTGACAGTGGGAGGCACGGTGCGGTCGGAGGGCTACGACTACGACACCTACAGCCGGCTCGCGGGTCCGCTCACGGACCCGGAACCGACGGGGTACCGGGTGCGGTACAAGAGCCTGCTCTCCACGGAGAAGCACCGAATAAGAGCCGTCCTGCTGATGACGCTCGCCCCGCTGCTCACCGCGGTCCTCCTGCTGTACCTGGTCTGGCCCACCCACTGGACCGACCGGGAGAACGGGGAGCGCTGGCTGGTCGTCGCCGACACCGTGATGCTGGTGTCGATCGCCCTGATCGAGCTGTTCATGCTGGTCAACGTGGTCTCCATCGCGCACGCCACCCTCGTCGCGCGCGACCCCGTCCCGGTGACGCCCGAGCCCGGCACCCGGGTCGCCTTCCTGACCACGTACGTCCCCGGCAAGGAACCGCTCTCCATGGTCCGTGCCACCCTCAAGGGCGCCGTGGACATCGAGCACCCCGGTCCGCTCGACGTCTGGCTGCTCGACGAGGGCGACGACCCCGGGGCCCGGATGCTCTGCGCCGAGCTCGGCGTCCACCACTTCACCCGGAGCGGCGTCCCCGAGTGGAACCGCGACCGGGGGGCCCACAGGGCGAAGACCAAGCACGGCAACTACAACGCCTGGGTCGCCCTGCACGGGGGCGACTACGACTTCTTCGCCTCCGTCGACACCGACCACGTGCCCATGCCCAACTTCCTGGAACGGATGATGGGCTACTTCCGCGACCCGGACGTCGCCTTCGTCGTCGGACCGCAGGTCTACGGCAACTACGCGTCGGCCGTCACCAAGGCCGCCGAGTCGCAGCAGTTCCTCTTCCACGCCCTGATCCAGCGCGCGGGCAACCGCTACGGCGCCCCGATGTTCGTCGGCACCAACAACGTCGTGCGCATCGCCGCGCTGCGCCAGGTCGGCGGCCTGTACGACTCCATCACCGAGGACATGGCCACCGGCTTCGAGATCCACCGCCGCCGCAACCCGCGCACCGGCCGCTACTGGCGTTCCGTCTACACGCCCGACGTGCTCGCCGTGGGGGAGGGCCCCGCCTCCTGGACGGACTTCTTCACCCAGCAGCTGCGCTGGTCGAGGGGGACGTACGAGACGCTGTTCAAGCAGTACGGCAAGGCGCTCTTCCGGGTGCCGCCCGGCCGTCTCCTTAGCTACACGCTGATGCTCGTCTACTACCCGATGACCGCCGTGAACTGGCTGCTCGGCATCCTGAGCTGTGTGCTGTTCCTCTGGTTCGGCGCGTCCGGCACCCAGGTCGCCGCCTCGATCTGGCTGATGCTCTACAGCGACGCGGCCGCCCTCCAGATCGGGCTCTACCTCTGGAACCGCCGCCACAACGTCTCGCCCCACGAGCCCGAGGGATCCGGCGGCCTCGCGGGCATGGCCATGTCCGCGCTCTCCGCACCCGTCTACCTGAAGTCGCTGGGCTCGGCCGTGCTGCGCACCGACGGCCGGTTCGTCGTCACGCCCAAGGGCGGCCAGGCCTCCCCGGACCGGCTGCTCACCTTCCGCATCCACCTCTTCTGGGCCGCGGTCCTGCTGTCCTCGCTCGCCGCGTCCGTGTACCTCGACCACACCCACGCCGCGATGCGCACGTGGGCGGCGCTGGGCCTCGCGATCTCCCTCGCCCCGGTTCTCGTGTGGGCCTGGACCGTCCGGCAGGACAGGCGCGCCGAGGCCGCCCGCGCCGTCCCCGTCCTGGCGCCCGCGCCGCCCGAACCGGCGTACGTCACCACGACGACGGCCCCCACCCCGTCGGCGACCACCACGGCGAGCACCGCCACCACCACCGCAGGAGGGAACTGAGCCATGGCCTACCGGCCCTCGAAGAGGATGAAGAAGACGCTCCTGGGCGGCGGCGCGGTGGTGCTGCTCGCCGGGCTGAACGCTCCGGCGGCGCTGTCCTTCGCGCAGGACCGCTACCACGCGTACAAGATCGACCAGCCGGCGTACAAGGCCGAGTACGGCTCCTGGCAGCAGGTGGACATCCCGAAGGACTACCGCACCAACGCGATCCACGCGGCACTCCTGCACACCGGCAAGGTGCTGATCGTCGCGGGCTCCGGCAACGACCAGAAGCACTTCGACGAGGGCACCTTCGACACCGTGCTGTGGGACCCGGCCGAGAACACCTTCCAGAAGATCCCCACCCCGGAGGACTTCTTCTGCGGCGGACACGCCCAGCTTCCCGACGGCCGCCTCCTGGTCGCGGGCGGCACCGCCCGCTACGAGGTGCTCGACGACAAGGTGAAGCGGGCCGGCGGCGGGATGCGGGTCAAGAACGAGAACCCGGACAAGCCGCTGAAGCTCAAGAAGGGCACGGTCTTCCGCTCGCCGTCGGGCGTCGAGTACCGGGCCGCGTTCGACGTCACCGTCCCCAAGGCCAAGCGCGAGTTCGAGGTCGACTACTTCGAGAGCGGCCAGATGAAGCCCTGGAAGACCAAGGTGACCGCCACCGAGCAGCGGGTCTTCGTCGAGGCGGTGGACGAGGGGCCGGACGCGGTGACGACGGACGCCGCCCAGTACGAGATCGTCGGGCTGAAGGGCAAGGACGCCGACAACGCGTACGGCCTCGCCGAGAAGATCACCATGGACAAGCAGGACTTCCAGGGGATCAGGGCCGCCTACGAGTTCGACCCGACGGCGGAGAAGTACATCCGGGTCGACCCCATGAAGGAGGCCCGCTGGTATCCCACGCTCGTCGGCCTGGAGGACGGCAGGGTGCTCGCCGTCTCGGGTCTCGACGACGTCGGCGAGATCCTGCCGGGCGACAACGAGATCTACGACCCGAAGACCAAGAAGTGGTCCGAGGGCCCCTTCCAGTACTTCCCGACCTACCCGGCGCTCTTCCTCACCAAGGGCGGCAAGCTCTTCTACCCGGGCGCCAACGCCGGATACGGCCCGGCCGACAAGGGGCGCGAGCCCGGGATCTGGGATCTGAAGAAGAAGACCTTCACCAAGGTCCCCGGCCTCACCGACACCGACCAGCTGGAGACGGCGGCCTCGCTGCTGCTCCCGCCGGCACAGGACCAGAAGGTGATGGTGCTGGGCGGCGGCGGGGTCGGCGAGTCCGGGAAATCCACGGCCCGCACGGCGGTCATCGACCTCAAGCAGGACAACCCGGTCTTCGAGGCGGGCCCCGACCTGCCGCAGGGCACGCGCTACCTGAACAGCGTGATCATGCCCGACGACACCGTCTTCACCAGCGGCGGTTCGAAGGACTACCGGGGCCGCAGCGCCAGCAACATCCTCAAGGCGCAGTCCTACGACCCGAAGTCCAACACCTTCAAGGAGGCGGCCGCGCCCACGGTGGGGCGCAACTACCACTCCGAGGCGCTGCTGCTGCCCGACGGACGGGTCGTCACCTTCGGCTCCGACTCGCTCTACGACGACAAGGACAACACCAAGCTCGGCACGTTCGAGCAGCGCATGGAGGTCTACACCCCGCCCGCCCTGCACCGCGGCAAGGACAACCGCCCGGTGATCGGGAACGGCCCCGAGGACGCCGAGCTCGGCACGACCGTCACCTACGAGAGCGCCGACGCGGACCGCATCGCCACCGCGCGGCTGATGCGCCCGAGCGCCGTCACCCACACCACCGACGTGGAGCAGCGCTCCGTCGAGCTGGGGCTGGAGAAGGCCGACGGCAAGCTGAGCGTGACCCTGCCGGACGACCCCACCCTCGTGCCGCCCGGCTGGTACATGCTCTTCGTCACGGACACCGACGGCGTCCCCTCCGAGGCGAAATGGGTCAAGGTCGGCTGAGCTAAGGAGGGCCCGCCGGACGGCTCAGGAGGCGGCGCGCCTCGCCAGGCCGAGCGCGTACTCCGGCCACCAGTCGCCGGCCGGCGGGCCGCCCCGGCAGGTGCCGTCGGAGTCGCCGGGCCGCTTGATCCACAGGTAGGCGTCGAGCCGGTCGTCGCCGGTCTTCGTGGTGGGGGGCGTGCCGAGCCCCCGGCCCGGCGGATTGCACCAGGCCTCCTCGCGGCCCCCGGACAGGGGGCCCTTGCCGTTGCGGCTGGTGTCGATCACGAAGTGCGCGCCGCCCGTCGCGTCGGAGAGCTGTCGGGCGTACGTCCGCACGCCGGCGTTCGACTGGAAGTTGGAGACGTTCAGCGAGAACCCGGCGGCCCGGTCGACGCCCGCCTGCCGCAGCGGCTGCGCCATCCTGTCCGGTTCGTCGATCCAGTCCGGGTTGCCCGCGTCCAGGTAGACCCTGGTGTTCGGGAGGGCCGTGAGGGTGTCCACCGCCTCGGAGAGGAGCTGGTAGCGCTCGGCGTGGTGCTCGGGCGGGGTGCAGCCGTCCGTGATGTGGGGGAGGGCGTCGGGCTCCAGCACCACGGTCGCGGGGGCGTCCCCGACCGCGGCGGCGAACTCCCCGATCCAGGCACGGTAGGCGTCCGCGTCCTTCGCGCCGCCCGCGGAGTAGAGCCCGCAGTCGCGGTGCGGGATGTTGTACGCCACGAGGACGACGGTCTTCTTCGTCCGGGCGGCGGACCGCACGGCGGCGCGGATTCCCGGGGCCGGGTCGTCCCAGGCGGGCCAGTCCGCGACCGGCCGCTCCGAGATCCGCCGCAGGAGCTTCGCGTCCGCCTCGCGCCCCTCCTTCTCCCAGGCGCGCACCTGGCGGGCCGCGTCGCTGTTCGGGTCGACCCAGAACGGGGAGGCCGCGCTCGGGGCCGGTTCCCCGCGGGCGGGTTCGGCGCCCGCCTCGGCGGCCCCGGTGACCCGCGGCTGCGGCGTCGAGCACCCCGCGGTGACGGCGGCCGCCAGGGCGAGGGCGGCCAGGACGCGGACGGTACGGGGGAGAGCGCGCGGAACGATGCTGCGGCCGGACATCCAGACCCCTCGGGCGGCGGTGGCTCACGGACACGGGGAACACGGCCATCGTGACACGACCGTTACGGGGAGTGGTGGTGCGACACCGTCCGTGACGCCCGTGCGCAGGTGCCGTCAGGCGCCGTCCCGGAAGGGCCCGCGGGCCCTCGGTCACTCCGGGGCGGCCAGCGCGATCCCCAGCGGCGTGCGTTCGTACAGCACCTGGTGTCCGTACCGCCGTGAGGTCAGCAGCCCCGCCCCGCGCAGCACGGACAGATGGGCCGACACGGACGAGGCGGCCAGGCCCAGCCGGTGCGCCAGCGCGCTCGTTCCGGCCGGTTCGTCCAGCGCGCACAGCACGTCCGCCCGGACCCTGCCCAGCAGCCGGGCGAGGGACTGCGGCGTCCGTTCGGCCCCGCTCCACAGCCCGCCGATCCCGCGCGCCGGATAGATCAGTCCGGGCTGCCAGGGTTCCCGGTGACCGCCCACCACCTCGGGCCAGACGAAGACGCTCGGCATCAGCACCAGACCCTGGCCGCCCAGCACCTGTTCGTGATCGCCCCGCGTCCCCTCGACGGTGAGCGTCGAGCCGTTCCAGCTCAGCTGGCTGCTCACCTCGCTCAGCAGCCCCTCCAGGCCGCTGTCCCCCAGTCGGCGGGAGTGGTGGGCGATGTCCGCCTCCAGCAGGGCCCGCAGCCGGGGCCAGTACGGCTCGATCAGCACCTGCCAGGCCCGCTCCAGCAGATCGGCCAGCTCGCGCACGGCCCGCGCCGGATCGGCCAGCAGACGCCGACCCGTCGCGGAATCCCGGGCGCCGGGCCGCTCCGCCAGCGCCGACGCCATGTCCTCCCGCGCCACCTGGGGGTCGACCGCCCGGACCCCGGCGATCTCCTCGTCGAACGTGGCGAGCGGGCCGATCGGCGGCGGGCAGATGAAGTCCGGGTTGTGGCCGGCGTCCGGCATCAGCAGCCACAGCGGCTCCAGGTCGAGGGCCGCGGCCGCCTCCCGGATCCGGCGGAGCCACGGGAGGTGGTAGCCGTGGCGGTACGGGCGGGAGAGGGTGCGCACCGCCTCCTGCGTCTCGAACAGAGGCGACAGGGCGAACCGGCAGCGCAGCAGATCGCTCTCGCCGAAGTGCAGCTGGAACGGCACGCCTCTCCCTCCGCCGGGCTCAACATTCGTGCTGAGCCGAAAGTCTACGGTGGCGGGGCGCCCCGGCCCGAGGCTCGTCCCATGCCGACCGACAGCCCCGCCCCGGCGGATTCACCCCGTACCCCGTCCGCCCCGGCGGCGCAGGCCCCGGCTCCGTTCCCGGAGCGTGCCCCCCTCCCCGACCCGGGCCCCGGGCCCACGCTCCGGGACCCCGGCGCCCCGGCCGCCGTCGCACGGCCACCGGTGCCGCCACAGCCGCAGCCACACGCGCCGGCACTGCTACCGGCACCGGCACCGGCACCGGCACCGGCTGCGGCACCCGGCCCCGGCACCCCGGCTCCCGGCCCCGGCACCCCGGCTCCCGGCCCCGGCACCCCGGCTCCCCTCACCCGGCGCGGCTACCGCGCGGTCTTCGCCGTGGCCGAGTTCCGGGCCGTCTTCGCCGCGCATCTGCTCTCGCTGCTCGGTGTCGTCGTCAGCGAGCTCGCGCTCACCGTCCTCGTCTACGACCTCACCGGCTCCCCGCTGCTCAGCGCGCTGACGTTCGCGCTGGGGCTGCTCCCGTACATCGTCGGCGGCACCCTCCTCGCCGGGGTCGCCGACCGCTACCCGGCCCGCCGCGTCCTGGTCGTCTGCGACCTGCTCTGCGCGGTCTGCGTCGCCGTGATGCTCGTGCCCGCCACCCCGGTCGCCGGGCTCCTCGCGCTGCGCTGTCTGGTCGCCGCGATCGCGCCCGTCTTCACCGGGACCCGGATGGCGGCGCTCACCGACATCCTGGGCGAGGGCGACCTCTACGTCCTGGGCCGCTCCCTCCTGCGGATCGTCTCGCAGAGCGCGATGCTGATCGGCTTCGGCGCCGGGGGGCTGCTGCTCACCGTGCTGTCCCCGCGCGGGGCGATCACCGTCACCGTCGCCACCTTCCTCTGCTCGGCCGCGCTCCTGCGCTTCGGCACCCGCGACCGCCCCGCCCGCGCCACCCGGGGGGACGGCGGCGGGACCCTCCTCGCGGAGTCGCTCTCGGGCGCCCGCCTGATCCTGGGCGACCGCCGTGTCCGCGCCCTGATGCTGCTGTTCTGGGTGCCGCCGACGTTCGTCGTGGCCCCGGAGGCGCTCGCCGCCCCCTACGCCGACGCGATCGGGGCCCCGCCCGCCGCGCTCGGCCTGCTGCTCTGCGCCATGGCCGTCGGGCACATCGGGGCCGAACTGTTCGTGGGGTCCGCGCTCAGCCCCCGTGACCGCTCCCGGATCGTCCTGCCGGTCGCCGCAGCCGGCCTGCTGCCCCTGCTCGTGTACGCGGTCCGGCCGGGGCTGCCGCTCGCCCTGGCCGCCCTCGCGCTGGCCGGGGCGGGAGCGGCGTACGTCATCGGGCTCGACCAGTGGTTCGTCGACGCCGTGCCCCGGGAACTGCGCGGCCGGGCCATGACCCTGCTCACCGCCGGGCTGATGACCGTCCAGGGGCTCGGGATGGCGCTGGCGGGGCTCGCGGCCGAGTTCTTCCCGGTGCACCAGGTGGTCGCCGGATCCGGAATCGTCGGTACCGTCTGCACGCTGCTGCTCGTCGCCGAAGCCCGCCGGACGGACCCCCGGCGGAGGTCGTGTACCGAAGGACGAGACGGGGCTGACCGGCATGTGACCAGTCGGTAAGGTCGATGCCGTGCCGAAGCCGCTCAGCCTTCCCTTCGATCCCATCGCCCGCGCCGACGAGCTCTGGCAGCAGCGCTGGGGACCCGTGCCCTCGATGGGGGCGATCACCTCGATCATGCGGGCCCAGCAGATCCTGCTCGCCGAGGTCGACGCCGTCGTCAAGCCGTACGGGCTGACCTTCGCCCGGTACGAGGCGCTGGTGCTGCTCACCTTCTCCAAGGCCGGGGAGCTGCCGATGTCCAAGATCGGCGAGCGGCTGATGGTGCACCCCACCTCGGTCACCAACACCGTGGACCGGCTGGTGAGGTCCGGTCTGGTCGACAAGCGGCCCAACCCCAACGACGGCCGCGGCACCCTCGCCTCCATCACGGACAAGGGCCGCGACGTCGTCGAGGCGGCCACCCGGGACCTGGTCGCGGTCGACTTCGGGCTCGGGGTCTACGACTCCGAGGAGTGCGCCGAGATCTTCGCCATGCTGCGCCCGCTGCGGGTGGCCGCCAAGGACTTCGAGGAGAAGTAGCGCGGGTTTCACCGCGCGGGGGAGGCGTTTCCGGCCGGAGGGGGTGCGCGAAGATCGCCCCGGACGCCCGGTTACGCTCGATGCCATGAAACAGAACGTGCTCACCCGCTACCGGGTGATGGCCTACGTCACCGCCATCTGGCTGCTCGTCTTCACCGTGGCGATCATCGCGAAGTACGGCTTCGAGACCGGCGACACCATGCTGATCTCCCAGATCCACGGCGTGCTGTTCATCGTCTACGTCGTCTTCGCGTTCGATCTCGGATCCAAGGCGAAGTGGCCGTTCGGCAAGCTCCTGTGGGTGCTGGCCGCCGGCTGCATCCCCTTCGCCTCCTTCTTCGTCGAACCGAAGGTCAGCCGCGAGGCCCGCGCCCTGGTCACCGACCCGGCCCCGGCCCCCGCGAAGGTCTGACCCGGCGCCTGCGGCGTCACCCGGACCGCCCCGCGCGCAAAGCGCCGGGCGGTTTGCCATCGACATTTACTAGGACGTCCTAGTAAATTCGAGGTATGGACGCTGACGCGATCGAGGAAGGCCGCCTCCGCTGGCAGGCCCGTTACGACAAGGCCCGCAAGCGTGACGCGGACTTCACCACGCTCTCCGGGGACCCGGTCGAGCCCGCGTACGGGCCCCGCCCCGGTGACACGTACGAGGGATTCGAGCGGATCGGCTGGCCCGGGGAGTACCCCTTCACCCGCGGACTCCACCCCACCGGCTACCGGGGCCGTACGTGGACGATCCGCCAGTTCGCCGGCTTCGGCAACGCCCGGCAGACCAACGAGCGCTACAAGATGATCCTCGCGGCGGGCGGCGGCGGCCTCAGCGTCGCCTTCGACATGCCGACGCTGATGGGCCGCGACTCCGACGACCCGCGCTCGCTCGGCGAGGTCGGCCACTGCGGGGTCGCCATCGACTCCGCCGCCGACATGGAGATCCTCTTCGGTGACATCCCCCTCGGCGACGTCACCACCTCCATGACGATCAGCGGCCCGGCCGTCCCCGTCTTCTGCATGTACCTGGTCGCCGCCGAGCGCCAGGGCGTCGATCCGGCCGTGCTCAACGGCACGCTCCAGACCGACATCTTCAAGGAGTACATCGCGCAGAAGGAGTGGCTCTTCCAGCCCGAGCCCCACCTGCGCCTCATCGGCGACCTGATGGAGCACTGCGCCTCCTCCATCCCCGCCTACAAGCCGCTCTCCGTCTCCGGCTACCACATCCGCGAGGCCGGGGCCACGGCCGCGCAGGAGCTGGCGTACACCCTGGCCGACGGCTTCGGCTACGTGGAGCTGGGCCTCTCGCGCGGCCTCGACGTCGACACCTTCGCCCCCGGCCTCTCCTTCTTCTTCGACGCCCACCTCGACTTCTTCGAGGAGATCGCCAAGTTCCGCGCCGCCCGCCGCATCTGGGCCCGCTGGATGAAGGAGACCTACGGCGCGAAGACCGACAAGGCCCAGTGGCTGCGCTTCCACACCCAGACCGCCGGGGTCTCCCTCACCGCGCAGCAGCCGTACAACAACGTCGTCCGCACCGCCGTGGAGGCGCTCTCCGCCGTCCTCGGCGGCACGAACTCGCTCCACACCAACGCCCTGGACGAGACCCTGGCGCTCCCCTCCGAGCAGGCCGCCGAGATCGCCCTGCGCACCCAGCAGGTCCTGATGGAGGAGACCGGCGTCGCCAACGTGGCCGACCCGCTGGGCGGCTCCTGGTACGTCGAGCAGCTCACCGACCGGATCGAGGCCGACGCCGAGAAGATCTTCGACCAGATCAAGGAGCGCGGCACCCGGGCCCACCCCGACGGGCAGCACCCCATCGGGCCGATGACCTCCGGCATCCTGCGCGGCATCGAGGACGGCTGGTTCACCGGCGAGATCGCCGAGTCCGCGTTCCAGTACCAGCGGGCCCTGGAGAAGGGCGACAAGCGCGTCGTCGGGGTCAACGTCCACCACGGCTCGGTCACCGGCGACCTGGAGATCCTCCGCGTCAGCCACGAGGTCGAGCGCGACCAGGTCAGCCAGCTCGGCGACCGCAAGGCCGCCCGCGACGACGCCAGGGTCACCGCCGCCCTGGACGCGATGCTCACCGCCGCCCGTGACGGCTCCAACATGATCGCGCCCATGCTCGACGCCGTACGGGCCGAGGCCACGCTCGGCGAGATCTGCGGGGCGCTGCGCGAGGAGTGGGGCGTCTACACCGAGCCGCCGGGCTTCTGACGCACCGCCGTGGCCGGGGCGGACGCGCCCGCCCCGGCCACGGCGCCGCCCGCTCAGCCGGGCAGACGGCGGCAGTACAGCGCGTCCGGGGTGCCGGCGCGGCCGATCGCCGTGGAGAAGGCGATGCCCGCCGCGTACTCGTCGGCGCGGCATTGCGCCTTGTAGTGCCCCTTCGCGTAGTCCCCGCCCTCCCCGGAGGCGGGGCGGCTGTCGCCCCGGTCGTCCCACAGGGTGCGGCCCTCGCCCGCGAGCGCCACCCGGGCCGGGGAGCACAGCACCGCCGACACCCGGTCGCCGCGCACGCTGTAGCCGGTCATGAACCGCCCCGTCGCGCACTGGTACTTGGTGAAGCCGCGGGCCCAGTCCGTGGTGACGCCGGCCTCCGAGGTCACCGTGCTCAGCGCTCCCGGAGCGCCCAGACCGGGGGCCTCGGCGTCGGTGCACAGCCCGCCCTGGCCGCGCCGGCTGATGCCGATGAGGCGCTGATCGTCCGGGCAGCTCAGCTTCCGGGCCCCGCTGTCCCAGTCGGCCGCCGCCCGCAGCGAGCGGTTGGCGTCCGCGTGGGTGGCCTTCAGCATCGACCAGGTCCGCACCGGCTCCACCACGCCCTGCCGCCCCGGCGCCGAGACCAGCGCCCGCCACGCGGTGGAACGCCAGTCGTCGGGGTCCAGGACGCTGCGCCGCCCGCCGTTCCCGTCGTAGCGGATCAGACCCCACCGGTTGCCCCGGTCGGCGTCGTGGAAGCCGACGGCGGGCCAGTAGGCGAAATCGAGATCGTGCTCGACGAAGAAGTCCACGGTGTTGGCGAACCACGCGCGGTCCCCGGCGTCCGCGTCCTTCGCCACGCCGAACTCACTGATCCACACGGGCGCGGTGAAGTGCCGGTCGGGGGTGTCGGCCACATAGGCGGAACCGCGGTGCATCTCGGCGAACAGCTCCGCGCGGCTCAGATCGCGGTAGCGCGGATCACTGGTCTCCCCGATGCCGGTCGCGCCGCTGTGCCGGGGGCCGGTGTAGCCGTAGTAGTGGGCGGCGTAGACGAGTTTGTGCGAGCGCACCAGCGTGTGCGACAGCTCCGCCACCGGCTTGAGGTGCGGGCGGTCGCGCCAGAAGCCGTCCACCGGGATGCCCGCCCAGTTGATGCCCTCGATCATGATGAGCAGGTCCGGGTTGGCGTCCTTGAGGATGCGGTCGCCCGCGCGCTGGGCGGCGGCGGCCCAGTCGTGCGCGTCGCCGCGCCCCCAGTTGGGGTCGTCCCACACGTCGCGGCGGACCTCGTTGCGCAGGTCGGCCCCGACGACACGGGGGTTGGAGCGGTAGCGCTCCGCCAGCAGCACCCAGTCCCCGATCCACTCCTCGGTGCTCTGGCCGCTGTTCCAGCGCTCGCTGCCGTCCACTCCGCAGCACCAGCGCGTCCGCGTGCTGTGGTTGTTGAGGATCACCGCGAACCCGGCGTCGGTCAGCGCGCGGACCGCCCGGTCGAAGACCTCCAGCGGGAGCAGGCCGTTCAGCTCCGGGTTGGCGGTCAGCCCGGAGACCGGCCGGGTGTCGTCGATCATCTGGTTGGAGAAAGGCAGCCGGACGCTGTTGAGCCCCAACTCCCGGAAGTCGGCGATGATCTCGCCCATCGGCATCCGGTCGAGCCCGAGCGGGGCCCGGTGGCCGACCTCACCCGCGTGGTTCTCGGCCGGGTCCTCCTCCTCCCCCCGGCCCGTCCAGGTGCCGCTGGAGCCGTGCCAGTTGCCGGACCTGAGCTTGAAGCGGCGGCCCTCGGCGTCCACGACGTACCGGCCGCGGGTGCTCAGGGGCGGCGTCCAGTCGGGCGGCGCGGCCGGTACCGGGGCGGCGACGGGGGCCGTCGGGCCGGGCCGCCCGGTGCGGGCGGAGGCGGGAGCGGGGGAGAGCAGCGCTCCGGTCAACAGGAGGACGAGCGGGGCCAGTAAGCGCGTACGCACGAGACGACTCCTCTGGTCGGAAGGATCGCCCCGAGACTAGGCGGCGCCCCTCCACACCTGAAGTGCCCCTGACATCCTTGTCACCCCGCCTGGGCCCCCGCCAGACCCAGCAGCAGCAGCGCGGTGAAGCCGCTCGCCCACTCGGCGTCGACCGGCTCCGCGCTCACCAGGGTCCGGTGCACGACCGCTCCGGCGATCACGTCGAAGATCAGGTCCGCGTTGCGGGCCGCGGCCGACGCGTCGTCCTCGTACCGCAGCTCGCCGCGGGCCTGGGCGCGCTCCCGGCCCAGCAGCACCAGCCGCTTCTGCCGGTCCACGATCGCCGAGCGGATCCGCCGGCGCAGCGAGTCGTCACGGGTGGACTCGGCGACCACCGCCATCAGCGCCGTGCGGGCCTCCGGCCGCTCCAGCAGCGCGGCGAACTGGAGCACGACGCCCTGCACATCGGCGGCGAGGCTGCCCCGGTCGGGCATCTCCAGCTCGTCGAAGAGGACCGCGACCGCGTCCACGACCAGCTCGTTCTTGCCCGCCCAGCGCCGGTAGAGAGTCGTCTTGGCCACCCCGGCCCGGGTCGCCACATCGCCCATCGTCAGCTTCGACCAGCCGAGGTCGACCAGGGAAGCCCGCGTCGCCTCAAGGATCGCGGCATCGGCCGCGGTGCTGCGCGGACGTCCCGTTCGGGTGGCTTTGGGGTCGGTGTCGCTCATGATGCGGCGACCATACCCGTCGGTAGTGAGAACGGTTGCGCTTCGGTCACCGTGAGACAGATCACCGGGATGGCCTTTTCCGGCAGGCCGATCGGCAGTTACGCTACGGGTCGTAGCGAAAGGAAGGCGGCTCGGGCCGCCCCGGACGCCACGCACGAGCGACAGCCACCGGGGCCTTCAGTGGGCCCCAGGCGCCGGGTGGGGACCCGGAGCCGCACGGACCGGCCCGGATGGGGATCCGGCAGGTCCACCAGGGTCTTTCAGGGGCCCACGGCCGCTCCGGTCCGTCCGTCCTCGCACGCCGGCGAGGACCTCGGGCCGGGCCGGTTCTCGCGCTCGCTTTTCGCGGCGGCGCGCTCTCGGGGGAGGATGTACGTATGCAGCCTAGGAACATGTCCATGAGCGGCGTTGTCGACCTCGCCGCGGTCAAGGCGGCCGGAGAGGCCAAGGCCAAGGCGGAGCAGGCCCGCGCGGAGGCCGCCCGCACCGGGGGCGGCGGCGCCGTGTCGCCCGCCGCCCTGGTGATCGACGTCGATGAAGCCGGTTTCGAGCGCGATGTCCTCCAGCGCTCCGCCGAGGTCCCCGTCGTCATCGACTTCTGGGCCGAGTGGTGCGAGCCGTGCAAGCAGCTGGGGCCCCTGCTGGAGCGCCTGGCCGCCGAGTACAACGGCCGCTTCCTGCTGGCCAAGGTCGATGTCGACGCCAACCAGATGCTGATGCAGCAGTTCGGCATCCAGGGCATTCCGGCCGTTTTCGCCGTCGTCGCCGGTCAGGCCCTCCCGCTCTTCCAGGGCGCCGCCCCCGAGGCCCAGATCCGCGAGACCCTGGACCAGCTGATCCAGGTCGGCGAGGAGCGCTTCGGCCTCACCGGGATCGCCGTGGACCCGGACGCCGGGGCGCCGGGCGCGGCTCCGGCCGAGGTGCCGGCGGGTCCGTACGACGCGCTGCTGGAGGCCGCCGCGTCCGCGCTCGACGCCAATGACTTCGGCGGCGCGGTCCAGGCGTACAAGAACGTGCTCGCCGACGACCCGGGCAACCCGGAGGCCAAGCTCGGCCTCGCCCAGGCGGAACTGCTCGGCCGCGTCCAGAGCATGGACCCGCAGGCGGTCCGCAAGGAGGCGGCGGACAACCCGGGCGATGTCGACGCCCAGATCGCCGCCGCCGATCTCGACCTCGTCGGAGGCCATGTCGAGGACGCCTTCGGCCGGCTGGTCGAGGCGGTCCGCCGCACGGCCGGCGACGACCGGAACGCCGCCCGGCTGCGCCTGCTGGAGCTGTTCGAGGTGATCGGTCCCGAGGACCCGAGGGTCACCGCCGCACGCACCGCGCTGGCGCGCGTGCTGTTCTGACCCGCTCGCGTTCCCGGACCCGGCGTGGCCCGCCGTCCGCCGGGGGCGCGCCCGATTGTGCCGATGTGACAAAGCGGCCGCACTGCCCACCGGGCGGCGCGGCCGTTTTGTCGTTCCGGCGCCGCAGATGGGCGCGACAAGCCTTCGCTTTACCAAATCTTGACAAAGGCGCAAGCTGTTACTCGTAGTAAGTCGGCCGGGCTGTTCTGTCCCGTTTCCGGGAAGTTTCCCGCCATTCCGATGTCCCTTTCGTGCCACCCTGCGTCGCCGTTCGGTGCCGCCCTGTCGTCCTGTGGTTATCGGGCCGTTACTAGCGAGTAACGATCCCCCTTGTGCGAGGGCCGTGAATGGACCACGATCGGCCACGCTCGGTCCCATACCTTCCGCCCGGTCTCCAGCCGGTGTCCGAGGGGCTGTTGGGTCCCCACCGAGTGGGTCGGCGGCAGAGGCGCCGACCGCGGACAGGGGGGTTCCCGCTCACCAGTGGGGCCTGTCCGACCGGCCGTGCGGAACGTACGGCCAGTGGTTGTCGCTCGGGGGTGAACGCCGGTGGATCGGATGCGGGACACGTCTCCGATACGGGCGCTCTCCTTCCCGAGGACGTAGCACTTCTCCCATCCCAGGACGGGCACGACGCCCGGCCGGAGATGTACGTCCGAGAAGAAGGAGCAAGTATGAGTTCCCAGGTTCGCGGTGGGACGAGATGGAAGCGGTTCGCTCTGGTCATGGTGCCGAGCGTCGCCGCGACGGCCGCGGTGGGCATAGGCCTGGCCCAGGGTGCGCTGGCGGCGTCGTTCAGCGTTTCCGGCCAGAGCTTCAAGGTCAGCACCGACCGTCTTGAGGGCGAGAACTTCGTCCAGTACGGCAGCGTCGCGGTCGGCAAGGACATCGAGGGCGAGAAGGACCAGGCGCACGCCGTCGCGGTGTCGGGCTTCAGCGACGCCACGATCACCAACATGTGCCAGTCGGTCGTCACGCCGAAGGTGCCCTTCCTCGGCAACGTCAGCCTCATGCTGAACGCCGGCACGAACCCGAAGAAGCCGGTCGTCGCGACCAACCTCTACCTGGACGTCGCGGAGCTCGACGCCGACGCCGAGTTCGAGAACATCGACATCGGTGTCGCGGCCGGAGCGCTGAAGAAGAAGGACAAGCCGGGCAGCATCGGCATCCAGCCGGGCACCCAGGCGAAGCAGGGTGGTTTCGCGCAGCGCGCCGACAAGGCCGTGCTGACCGACGTGAAGCAGACGGCGTGGGCGACCACGGCCGGCACCTTCAAGCTCAGCGACCTGAAGCTGAGACTGCACACGGGCGTCAAGGAGTGCTTCTAGGCACTCGCCCGGGTGGCCGGAAAACCCCGGCGGGTCTTCCGGCCACCCACCCCTTCTCCTTCACGGCAGTACCGGTTCCAGGGAGCTGTTTTCCATGAGCCCCGAATCCACAGGGCAGAACGAGCACTACCTCCGCGTCGCCCGGCGACGCTTCCGCGCCTGGCGGGGCGACCGGCCGTTCTGGGCGGGTCTGTTCACCATCCTCGGCGGTGCGCCCATCGCCTACTTCCCCTACGCCGACCTGCACCTCGGCAACATGACGCTGACGATGTCCACCACCGCCGGCGCCGGTTCCCTGATCATCGGGGTTCTGCTGATCACGCTGGGTCTGACGATGTGGTTCCACCACATCGTCCGGGTCTTCGCCGGTATCGCGACGATCCTGCTCGCGCTGATCTCCATACCCGTGGCCAACATCGGCGGCTTCCTCATCGGGTTCCTCTTCGCGCTCATCGGCGGAGCCCTGTCCATTTCCTGGGCGCCGGGCCGCCCGGAGGACCAGGAGGCGTCGGCCGAGGAGCGGACCGTACCCTCGCCCGAGCAGCCGTACGAGGAGCGCCCCGGGGCCGAGCTCCAGGGGGCGGCTGCCGTGCCGCAGCAGCAGAACGCCGAGTTCGACCCGGCGTCCGATGCCGACGGCGGGAGGCATCGTGCGGGGTGACGACGGGCAGCAGACGAACACCTACGCGGACGACGGCTTCCGCGAGCGCAAGGGTCCTCGCCACGCGGCGCCCCGCAAGTCGCTGCTGACCAAGCTCCACCTGCCCAGCGGCAAGAAGGCGCTGGCGCTCGCGGCGATGCCGACGGCGGTCTTCGTGGGGATGGGCCTGACGCCCAAGCTCGCCCTGGCCGACGAGAGCGGCGACATCCCCTTCGCGCCGGGACCGTGCGTCACCCGGTCCGACGAGCCGAGCGAGAGCGCGTCGCCGACGCCGGCCCCGTCCGCCACCGGGAAGGGCGGCGCGTCCGGCGAGGACGGCACCGCGACCCCGAAACCCTCGGCCAGCGGTTCCGCGGCCGACCCGGCGAAGGACGCGGCGGGCGACACGACGCCGGACGCGGACCGCTCGGCGCGTTCCGCCGAGGACGAGCCCGTCCAGGAGAAGTCCGTCGAGGAGAAGTCCGCCGAGGAACCCTCCGCGACCCCGACGCCCACCAGGTCGAAGAACCCCCTCGACCCGCTCGGCCTCGGTGACGCCCTCAAGGACCTCTTCGACGGCCCGGACGACGACGAAGCCGAGCCCGAGGAGCCGGCCGCCCCGTCCCCGAGCCCCACCACCGAGGCCCCCGAGCCGTCCGTGAAGCCGCAGGACACGGCGAAGGAGCAGCCGAAGGACCCGGCCGAGGGCGCGGCCGACAAGGCGCAGGAGACGTCCGACAGGACGGCCGACGCCATCCGCGAGGCGGCCGAGAAGGCCGGCCAGGACGTCGAGGAGCTCGACGAGGACGCCAAGGGACTCGACCCCAAGAAGGACGAGGACATCCCCGACGGCGCCAAGCCCCGCTTCCCGTGCCCCGAGGCCGACCCGGAGGCCCTCGCCGCGGCCGAACTGGAGCAGGGCATCCCGCTGCTGCCCAACGAACCGTGGATCCTGGAGTCGACGCTGCTCACCCTCGTCGGCCTCGACTACCACGGCATCGTCGAGGTGAAGAAGGCGGACGGCAGCATCAAGAAGGTGCTGAAGTTCACGGCCGACTCCATCGACATCAAGGACCTGCACCAGCTGACCGTCGGCCCCGCGGGCACGACCGGCCACGTGAAGTCGCGCCCCGGCTCCACGTCGACGATCCGCGACGGCCAGGTGACGATGTACACGGAGGAGCTGAAGGGCAACCTCTTCGGCCTCATCCCGATCACGTTCAGCCCGCAGAGCCCGCCGCCGCTGAACGTCCCCTTCGCCTTCTTCTCCAAGGTGAGGGTGGTTCAGGCAGGCCAGTTCGGCGGCACGCTCACCGTGCCCGGACTGAAGAACTACCTGGAGGCCGGCCAGGGCTAGAGGGTGTCCTCACCGCCCAGCCCCGCCTCCCCCCTGAGCCCGTCCGGGAGCCGCACGACGCCGTGGGCCGCACTCCTGACCAGGAGTGCGGCCCACGGCGTCGTGCGCGGGGCGGATGCGGGTCAGTCCCGCTCGCCGCCGCCCAGGTGGTGCACCCGGACCATGTTGGTGGTGCCGGGGATGCCGGGGGGCGAGCCGGCGGTGATGATCATCGTGTCGCCGTCGCTGTAGCGGTTCAGCTTGAGCAGCTCCGCGTCGACCAGGTCGACCATCGCGTCGGTGTTGTCCACGTGCGGGACGATGTACGACTCGACGCCCCAGCTCAGCGCGAGCTGGTTGCGGGTGTTCTCGTCCGTGGTGAAGGCCAGGATCGGCTGGGCCGTGCGGTAGCGGGAGAGGCGGCGGGCGGTGTCGCCGGACTGGGTGAAGGCGACCAGTGCCTTGCCGTTGAGGAAGTCCGCGATCTCGCAGGCCGCACGGGCCACCGAACCGCCCTGCGTACGGGGCTTCTTGCCCTGGACCAGCGGCTGGAGGCCCTTGGAGAGCAGCTCCTCCTCGGCGGCGCAGACGATCTTCGACATCGTCTTGACCGTCTCGATCGGGTACGCGCCGACCGAGGACTCGGCGGACAGCATGACCGCGTCCGCGCCGTCCAGGATCGCGTTGGCGACGTCGGACGCCTCGGCGCGGGTCGGCCGCGAGTTGGTGATCATCGACTCCATCATCTGGGTCGCCACGATCACCGGCTTGGCGTTGCGGCGGCACAGCTCGATGAGGCGCTTCTGCACCATCGGGACCTTCTCCAGCGGGTACTCCACCGCCAGGTCGCCCCGGGCCACCATCACACCGTCGAACGCCATGACGACGCCCTCCATGTGCTCGACCGCCTGCGGCTTCTCCACCTTGGCGATGACGGGGACCCGGCGGCCCTCCTCGTCCATCACCTTGTGCACGTCCTTGACGTCGTTCGCGTCCCGGACGAAGGAGAGGGCGACCAGGTCGCAGCCCATCCGCAGGGCGAAGCGCAGGTCCTCGACGTCCTTCTCGGACAGGGCCGGGACGTTGACCGCCGCACCGGGCAGGTTGATGCCCTTGTGGTCGGAGATGACACCGCCCTCGATGACGATGGTCTTCACCCGGGGGCCCTCGACCGCGACGACCTTCAGCTCGACGTTGCCGTCGTTGATCAGGATCGGGTCGCCCTTGACGACATCGCCGGGCAGCCCCTTGTAGGTGGTGCCGCAGATCGACTTGTCGCCGGGGACGTCCTCGGAGGTGATGGTGAACTCGTCCCCGCGGACCAGTTCGACCGGACCCTCGGCGAACTTCGCCAGCCGGATCTTCGGGCCCTGGAGGTCGGCGAGCACGCCCACCGCGCGGCCGGTCTCGGCGGCCGCCTGGCGGACGCGGTCGTAACGGCCCTGGTGTTCCTCGTGGGAGCCGTGGCTGAAGTTGAAACGGGCCACGCTCATGCCGGCCTCGATCAGAGCGACGAGCTGCTCGTGCGAGTCGACGGCGGGACCGAGGGTGCAGACGATTTTGGAACGGCGCATGAGGCGGATCCTATCGGTTTGTTTCGCTGCGGAATATTCCGTCTGGTGGAAGATACAAAGGGGCGCGGGGGTGCTCAGTTGTCGACCTGTCCGGCGTCCTGCCCGGCCTCCCCCGGGGCGACGAGCGCGAAGGTCTGTCCGGCGATCTCCAGCTCCTCGTCCGTCGGCACCACGGCGACCGCCACCCGGGCGTACTCCGGCGAGATCAACCGCGGCTCACCGGACCGCACGGAGTTGAGCGAGGCGTCCACCGCCATGCCCAGCTCCTCCAGGCCCGTGATGGCAGCTTCCCGCACCGGCGCCGCGTTCTCCCCGACCCCCGCCGTGAACGCCACCGCGTCCACCCGCCCGAGCACCGCCGTGTAGGCGCCGATGTACTTCTTCAGCCGGTGGATGTAGACGTCGAAGGCCAGCGCCGCCCGCTCGTCGCCCTCGTCGATCCGGCGGCGGATCACCCGCATGTCGTTGTCGCCGCACAGGCCGACGAGCCCGCTCCGCTTGTTCAGCAGGACGTCGATCTCGTCGGCCGACATGCCCGCCACCCGCTTCAGGTGGAAGGTGACCGCCGGATCGATGTCCCCGGAGCGCGTACCCATCACGAGCCCCTCCAAGGGTGTCAGCCCCATCGAGGTCTCCACGCACCGCCCGCCCGCGACCGCCGAGGCCGACGCCCCGTTGCCCAGGTGCAGCACGATGACGTTCACCTCCTCGGGGGTCTTCCCCAGCAGCTCGGCCGTCTTCCGCGAGACGTACGCGTGCGATGTGCCGTGGAAGCCGTAGCGGCGGATCCGGTGCGCGTCGGCGGTCTCCACGTCGATCGCGTAGCGTGCGGCCGCCTCCGGCATCGTCGTGTGGAACGCGGTGTCGAACACCGCGACCTGCGGGAGGTCCGGCCGCAGCGCCCGCGCCGTCCGGATGCCGGTGATGTTCGCCGGGTTATGCAGCGGGGCGACCGGGACGAGCCGCTCGATCTCCTCCAGCACCTCGTCCGTGATCACCGTCGGCGCGCTGAAGCGCAGCCCGCCGTGCACCACCCGGTGGCCGACCGCGGCGAGTTCGGGGGAGTCCAGGCCGAGCCCGTCCGCCGCCAGCTCCTCGGCCGCCGCCTTCAGCGCCGCGTCGTGGTCCGCGATCCGGCCGGTACGCTCCCGGGGCTCGGCGCCGCCGCCGGTCAGCGGCGTGTGCACCAGACGCGAGGACTCCTCCCCGATCCGCTCGACCAGACCCGAGGCGAGCCGCGAGCGGTCGCGCATGTCGAGCAGCTGGTACTTCACCGATGAGGAGCCGGAGTTGAGGACGAGGACGCGATGCGGTTCCACAGGGGCTGCCGTGCTTTCGTGATCGGGGGAGGGGCCGGACGCGGGGGCGGGCGGCGGGGTCATGCGGGGCGCTCCTGGCTCTGCGCCTGGATCGCCGTGATCGCCACCGTGTTGACGATGTCCTGGACGAGCGCGCCGCGCGAGAGGTCGTTGACGGGTTTGCGCAGGCCCTGGAGGACCGGCCCGACCGCCACCGCACCCGCCGAGCGCTGCACGGCCTTGTAGGTGTTGTTGCCGGTGTTGAGGTCCGGGAAGATCAGCACGGTCGCCTGCCCGGCCACCTCCGAATCCGGCAGCTTCGTCGCCGCGACGGACGGCTCGACCGCCGCGTCGTACTGGATCGGCCCCTCCACCCGCAGCTCCGGCCGTGAGGCCCGCACCCGCTCGGTCGCCTCGCGCACCTTGTCCACGTCCGCGCCGGAGCCCGAGGTCCCGGTGGAGTACGACAGCATCGCCACGCGCGGCTCCACGCCGAAGCGGGCCGCCGTGACCGCCGACTGCACCGCGATGTCCGCGAGCTGCTCGGCGTCCGGGTCCGGGTTGACCGCGCAGTCGCCGTACACGAGGACCTTGTCGGCCAGGCACATGAAGAAGACCGAGGAGACGATCGACGCGTCCGGCTTCGTCTTGATGATCTCGAACGCCGGGCGGATCGTGGCGGCCGTGGAGTGCACCGACCCCGACACCATCCCGTCGGCCAGCCCCTCCTGGACCATCAGCGTGCCGAAGTAGTTCACGTCCGCCACCACGTCGTACGCCAGCTCCACCGTCACCCCCCGGTGCGCGCGCAGCTGCGCGTACCGTTCGGCGAAGGTCTGCCGCAGCTCCGAGGTGTGCGGGTCGATCAGCTGGGTCTCGGTCAGGTCGATGCCGAGGTCGGCCGCCTTCTTGCGGATCACGTCCACGTCGCCGAGGAGTGTGAGGTCGCAGACGTCCCGGCGCAGCAGCACGTCGGCGGCGCGCAGCACCCGCTCCTCGGTGCCCTCCGGCAGTACCACCCGCTTGCGGTCGGAGCGGGCCTGCTCCAGCAGCTCGTGCTCGAACATCATCGGCGTGACCCGGCCGCTGCGGGCGACCGAGAGCCGCTCCAGCAGGGCGCCGGTGTCCACGTGCCGCTCGAAGAGGCCGAGCGCGGTCTCCGCCTTGCGGGGCGTGGCCGCGTTCAACTTCCCTTCCAGGGTGAAGAGTTCCGCGGCCGTGGGGAACGATCCGCCGGCCACCGACACGACCGGGGTCCCCGGTGCGAGCCGGGCGGCCAGCGTGAGTATCTCCTCGCCGGGACGCTCGTCCAGGGTCAGCACGATGCCCGCGATGGGCGGGGTCCCCGCGCTGTGCGCGGCCAGCGCCCCCACCACCAGGTCCGAGCGGTCCCCGGGTGTCACCAGCATGCAGCCGGGCGTCAGCGCGCTCAGCAGGTTCGGCAGCATCGCCCCGCCGAAGACGAAGTCCAGGGCGTCGCGCGCCAGCCCCGAGTCGTCGCCGAGCAGCACCGTGCCGTTCAGCGCGGCGGTGACCTGGGCGACCGTCGGGGCGGAGAGCGCGGGGTCGTCCGGCAGCACGGAGACGGGTACCGGCAGCCGGGCCGCCAGCCGCTCGGCTATCACCGCCCGGTCCTTCGGGGCGACCCGGTTCACCACCATCGCCAGCACGTCGCAGCCCAGGCCCGCGTAGGCGCGGTAGGCGTTGCGGGTCTCGGCGCGCACGGACTCCGCCGGCTGCCCCCGGCCCGCGACGACCGGGATCACCGACGCGCCGAACTCGTTGGCCAGACGCGCGTTGAGCGCGAGCTCGTCCGGGAGCTGGGTGCCGACGAAGTCGCTGCCGAGGACGAGGACCACCTCGTACTCCCGGGCCACCCGGTGGAACCGGTCGACGAGGAGCGAGACCAGCTCGTCCGTGCCCTTCTCGGCCTGCACGGCGGACGCCTCGTGGTAGTCGAGGCCGTAGACCGACGCGGGACTCTGGGAGAGCCGGTAGCGGGCCCGCAGCAGCTCGTAGAGCCGGTCGGGGCCGTCGTGGACCAGCGGGCGGAAGACCCCGACCCGGTCCACCTGACGCGTCAGAAGCTCCATGACTCCCAGCTCGACGACCTGGCGGCCGTCCCCCCGCTCGATCCCGGTCACATACACGCTCCGCGCCACGCGTGCTCTCCCGTCCCTGTTCGACGCCGCGACCCGCGGGGCGTGGGGACCTGCGGTGCTGCCCCCGTGCCCGCCCGTCCTTCCGACGGGTCCGGCATTGGCCTGCATTGCCTCTTGACGATACCTGCGAGGGCCGCTAGGCCGCCCGCCGGAGGTTCCGGCGCCCAGCGGCCGAAGGCCCCGTCCTCAGGGTTCCCCGTACCCGCGAAAGGCCCGCCCGGCCCGGCCGAAAGCGCGGGGCCCGTGCCCGGCATGGGACAATCGTCGCGGTTCAGGGCAGGGGGGTCGTCACCGTCGGCCTCCCGGAAAGCGCGACTAGCGAGCAGGAGACACACCTCGATGCGCATCGGAATTCTCACCGCGGGCGGCGACTGCCCCGGCCTGAACGCAGTGATCCGGTCGGTCGTCCACCGGGCCGTCGTCGGCCACGGCGACGAGGTCATCGGCTTCGAGGACGGCTTCAAGGGGCTGCTCGACGGCCACTTCCGCCCCCTCGACCTCAACGCGGTCAGCGGCATCCTGGCCCGCGGCGGCACGATCCTCGGCTCGGCCCGCCTGGAGCGCGACCGGCTGCGCGAGGCCGCCGAGAACTGCGAGGAGCTGACCCGCCGTTACGGCATCGACGCGCTCATCCCGATCGGCGGCGAGGGCACGCTCACGGCGGCCCGGATGCTCTCCGACGCGGGGATGCCGGTCGTCGGCGTCCCGAAGACCATCGACAACGACATCTCCTCCACCGACCGCACGTTCGGGTTCGACACGGCGGTGGGTGTCGCGACCGAGGCCATAGACCGTCTGAAGACCACCGCCGAGTCCCACCAGCGCGTGATGGTCGTCGAGGTCATGGGCCGGCACGCCGGCTGGATCGCGCTGGAGTCCGGGATGGCCGGCGGCGCCCACGGCATCTGCCTGCCCGAGCGGCCCTTCGAGGTCGACGACCTGGTCAAGATGGTCGAGGAGCGGTTCTCGCGCGGCAAGAAGTTCGCCGTGATCTGCGTCGCCGAGGGCGCGCACCCGGCCGAGGGCTCCATGCCGTACGCCAAGGGCGAGATCGACCAGTACGGACACGAGCGCTTCCAGGGCATCGGCAACCGCCTCGCGATCGAGCTGGAGACCCGGCTCGGCAAGGAGGCCCGGCCGGTCATTCTCGGCCATGTCCAGCGCGGCGGCACGCCGACCGCGTACGACCGGGTGCTCGCCACCCGCTTCGGCTGGCACGCCGTCGAGGCCGTGCACCGCGGCGAGTTCGGCCGGATGACCGCCCTGCGCGGCACCGACATCGCGATGGTCCCGCTCGCCGAGGCCGTCACCCAGCTGAAGCGGGTCCCCACCGAGCGGATGTACGAGGCCGAGTCGGTCTTCTAGGGCCTGTCGGGACCCGGCCGCGCGGGCCCTTCGCCGCGCCGGAACCGTACGGGCCGCACGGGCGGCCCGTACGGAGTCAGGCTCCGGCGGTCCGCCAGAAGTGCTCCACCACCCGGGCCAGGAACGCCCGGCCCGCGTCGCCCGTGGCGGCGGAGCGCTCCTGGCCGGTGCTGCTCCAGCTGAGCGTCGAGACCATCAGGGCCTGGTAGTCGGCGTGCAGGTGCTCCAGCGTGTCCTGGATCAGCGCCCGGTCCAGCGGGACGACCTTCGACACCGGCCGGACGTACGCCTGCCAGCGCGTGGTGACCGCGCTGCTCAGCAACTCCGCCAGCTCCTGGTCGCGGCCCGTCGCGGTCAGGAACTGCGCCGCCGTCAGCCCCAGCGCCCGGCACAGCGCCGCCGACTGCCGCTCGTTGCCACGCCAGCGCCCCGACTCCTCCATCCGCAGGTACGAGGCGCCGGTCATGCCCAGCTGCCGGGCCAGCTCGTCCACGGTCAGGTCCCGGGTCATCCGGTGCTCGCGCAGGGTGGCCGCGGCGGCCAGCAGCTCTCCGGGCGCGCACCACAGGACGCCGGCGAGGGCGGTCAGCTCGCGTTCCCCGGGGGTCGCGATGCCGCGTTCCCAGGCGACGACGGTCTCTGCGCTGATCCGGAGTCCGTACTGGGCGGCGAGCCCGTAGGCGACATGGCCGGGAGCCATCCCCAGAGCCTCACGGAGACGGCGCGCGGCGGGGGCGTTGAAGGGCGGGGTGGGGTGCACGCGGCCCACCGTAGGAGCCCGTGTCCGCCCTGGCTACGGTACGTTCCCCACAGAACACGCTTCGTAGGAACCTCCAGCCGCGAACCGCGCGGGCGGTACGGGAAACCGGCCCCACCAGCGCTTTCTTCCTCACGCCGGAGAAGGCCCCTTCAGGGGCGCGGGGTCGGATGGAAAGCCCTTGCGGTACCGGCGTCCGCCGGCCGGTCAGCGCCCCGAGGCGAGCCAGGTGTAGTGCAGCTCCGGTCGGCCGACCTGTCCGTAATGTGGACGCCGCGCGGCGCTGCCGACGGTCACCAGGTGCTCCAGATACCGCCGGGCCGTGATCCGGGAGATCCCGAGACGCTCCCCGGCGGCGGCCGCCGTCACCCCGTCCGGGGACTCCTTCAGCACCCGGGTGACCGCCTCCAGCGTCGGCCCGCTGAGCCCCTTGGGCAGTGCGGCCGGATGCGCGACCCGCAGCGCGCCCAGCGCCCGGTCCACCTCCTCCTGGCCGCTCGCCTCCCCGGCCGCGCCCCGGAACTCCGCGTACCGCACCAGCCGGTCGCGCAGCGTCGGGTACGTGAACGGCTTCAGCACGTACTGCACGACACCGAGCGACACCCCCTCCCGCACCACCGTGAGATCCCGCGCCGAGGTCACCGCGATCACATCGGCCCCGTGGCCGGAGGCGCGCAGCGAACGCAGCAGCCCGAGCCCGTGCCCGTCCGGGAGGTAGAGGTCGAGCAGCAGCAGGTCCACCGGGGTTCGCTCCAGCGCGCGCACCGCCGCCGCCCGGGAGTGCGCCACCGCGGTCACGGTGAAGCCCTCCACCCGCTCCACGTACATCTGATGGGCGTCGGCGGCCACCGGATCGTCCTCCACCACCAGCACTCTGATCACGCCGTGACCTCCTTCCCCCGGGGACCCGCCGCCGATGCCGCCCTGCTGTCCCCGAGCGGCAGCCGAACGGTGAACCGCGCGCCGCCGTCCGGACCCGCGTCCAGCTCCACCGTGCCCCCGTTGCGGTGCGCCGCCTGCCGCACCAGCGCCAGGCCGAGCCCGCGCCCCGCCCCGTGCGTCGACCAGCCCCGCCGGAACACCGCGTCCGCCGCCTCGGGGCCGATGCCCGCCCCCGTGTCCGCGACCCGCAGCAGCAGCTCCCGCCCGTCCGCGAGCGCGGTCACCGTCACCCGGGCCCGCCCCGCGGGACCCCCGGCCGCCCGGGGCGCGGGCACCCCGGCCCCGGACTCCTCCGCGCCGCCGGGGCCCTCCGACGCGGCGTCCACGGCGTTGTCGATCAGATTGCCCAGGATCGTCACCACGTCCCGCCGGCCCAGGGACGGCGGCAGCGCCCCGTCGTCGATCAGGCTGTCCTCCGCGAGCACCAGCTCCACACCCCGCTCGTTCGCCTGGGCCGCCTTGCCGAGCAGCAACGCGGCCAGTACCGGTTCCTCCACCGCCCCCACCACCCGGTCCGTCAGCACCTGGGCCAGCTCCAGCTCCGCCGTCGCGAAGTCCACGGCCTCCTCCACCCGGCCCAGCTCGATCAGCGACACCACGGTGTGCAGGCGGTTCGCCGCCTCGTGGGCCTGGGAACGCAGCGCCTGCGTGAAACCGCGCTCGGAGTCCAGCTCCCCGGCCAGCGCCTGGAGCTCGGTGTGGTCCCGCAGGGTCACCACCGTGCCCCGCTGCTCGCCGCCCACCACCGGGCGGGTGTTGACCACGATCACCCGGTCCGCCGTCAGGTGCACCTCGTCCACCCGTGGCTCCGACGCCAGCAGCGCCCCGGTCAGCGGTGCGGGCAGGGCCAGCTCGTCGACCGTGCGGCCGACCGCCGCCGCATCCGGCTCCAGGCCCAGCAGCTCCCGCCCGGCGTCGTTGACCAGGGCGATCCGCCGCCGCCCGTCCAGCATCAGCAGTCCCTCGCGCACCGCGTGCAGGGTGGCCTGGTGGTAGTCGTGCAGCCGGCTCAGCTCGGCCGCGTTCATGCCGTGGGTGTGGCGCCGCAGCCGGGCGTTGATCACGTACGTGCCGATACCGCCGAGCGCCAGCGCCCCGCCCGCCGCCAGCGCGAGGGCGCCGAGCTGCTCCCGTACCTGCGAGGAGACCCGGTCCACGGTGATGCCCGCGCTCACCAGGCCGACGATGCTCCCGCCGTCGCGGATCGGGGTCACCACGCGTATCGAGGGGCCCAGCGTGCCGGTGTAGGTCTCGGTGAAGGTCTGCCCGCGCAGGGCCTTGGCGGTGTTCCCGAGGAAGGTGTCCCCGATCCGGCTGGTGTCCGGATGCGTCCAGCGCACCCGCTCGGTGTCCATGATCGTGACGAAGGTGATCCCGGTGTCCTCGCGCACCCGTTCCGCGTACGGCTGGAGTACGGCGGACGGGTCCGGGGTGCGGATGGCCTCCCGTACGGAGGGGGAATCGGCCACGGCCAGAGCCGCCACCCGCACCTGCCGGGCGGCCGTCTCCTCGGCCTGCGCGCTGCCGGAGACGTACGCGAACACGGCGCACCCGGCCACCACGGCGGCGATGAGCACGACCTGCATGGCGAAGAGCTGGCCCGCCAGGCTGCGGGGGCGGGCACGGGGGAGGCGCATGCCTCACAGTCTGCCTGGCCCGGCCGGGCGCTCCCAGAGGCATCCCGGCTGGCCGGAAAGCGCCTGTGAACGATATGAACGCAAGGGTGACCGGGGTCACAGGCCGGTGGATAGTCACCGAAGCCCCCAGGGACGGGGGCGCACGTTCTGACCGAGCCGAGGAGCCCCACCATGGCTGTGGCAGCCAAACAACGGGACCGCACCCACTACCTGTACATCGCCGTGATCGCCGCCGTGGCGCTCGGCATCCTGGTGGGCTTCGCGGCCCCCGGGGTGGCCGTCGAACTGAAGCCCATCGGCGCCGGCTTCGTGAACCTGATCAAGATGATGATCTCGCCGATCATCTTCTGCACGATCGTCCTGGGCGTCGGCTCGGTCCGCAAGGCCGCCAAGGTCGGCGCGGTCGGCGGTCTGGCGCTCGGCTACTTCCTGGTCATGTCGACCGTGGCCCTCGCCATCGGCCTGCTCGTCGGCAACATCCTGGAGCCCGGCTCCACCCTCCACATCACCGAAGCCGCCCGCGAGGCGGGCGCGGAACAGGCCGGGGGCGCCGGCGAGTCCACCGCGGACTTCCTGCTCGGCATCATCCCGACCACCATCGTCTCCGCCTTCACCGAGGGCGAGGTCCTCCAGACCCTCCTCGTCGCGCTCCTCGCGGGCTTCGCGCTCCAGGCGATGGGCAAGGCCGGTGAGCCGGTCATCCGCGGCATCACCCACATCCAGCGCCTCGTCTTCCGTATCCTCGCCATGATCATGTGGGCCGCCCCGGTCGGCGCGTTCGGCGCGATCGCCGCGGTGGTCGGCGAGACCGGCCTCGACGCCCTGAAGTCCCTGGCGATCATCATGATCGGCTTCTATGTCACCTGCGCGCTGTTCGTCTTCGTGGTGCTCGGCGCGCTGCTGCGCCTGATCGCCGGGGTGAACCTGTTCTCGCTGCTGAAGTACCTGGGCCGCGAGTTCCTGCTGATCCTCTCCACCTCCTCCTCCGAGTCGGCGCTGCCGCGGCTGATCGCGAAGATGGAGCACCTGGGCGTCAGCAAGCCCGTCGTCGGCATCACCGTGCCGACCGGCTACTCCTTCAACCTCGACGGAACCGCGATCTACCTCACGATGTCCTCGCTCTTCATCGCCAACGCGATGGGCGACCCGCTGAGCGCCGGCGAGCAGATCTCGCTGCTGGTCTTCATGGTCATCGCCTCGAAGGGCGCGGCCGGTGTGACCGGCGCGGGCCTGGCGACCCTGGCCGGCGGCCTCCAGTCGCACCGCCCCGAACTCGTCGACGGCGTCGGCCTGATCGTCGGCATCGACCGCTTCATGAGCGAGGCCCGCGCCCTGACCAACTTCGCGGGCAACGCGGTCGCCACGGTGCTGGTCGGCCACTGGACCAAGGAGATCGACCGGGGCCGGGTGGGCGAGGTGCTGGCCGGACGGCTCCCGTTCGACGAGAGGACCCTCGTCGACGACGGCCACGGCCCTGCCCCCGCCGACGAGGTCCCCGAGCAGCGGGACAGCGCGCCCGCCGAGCAGCCCGCCAAGGTCTGACCCGCGCCACCCGCCAGGGCCGCGGCGGTACCCCCCGCCGCTGCGGTCCCCCCCCTCCCGAGGGGCACCCGTACCCCCGGTACGGGTGCCCCTCGGGGCGTCCTGGGCGGCCGCCCGTCCGGAACCGGGCCCGGAGCGTGTTCCGGTACCGGCTCCGGACGGTCACGGCCCCCACGGGCTACGCCGGACGGAACCAGACCGTCGCCAGCGGCGGCAGCGTCAGCGAGATGCTGCACGGCCGGCCGTGCGCGGGCACCGCCTCCGCCTTCAGCGGCTCCTCGTTGCGCACATCGCCCCCGCCGTACCGGGCCGCGTCGGTGTTCAGGACCTCCACCCAGCCCTCGGCGCCGGTCTCCGGCACCCCCAGGCGGTAGTCGGTGCGGACCGCCGGGGAGAAGTGCGAGACCGCCAGCAGCGGCGAGCCGTCGGCGTCGTACCGCAGGAACGCGAGCACGTTGTCCTCGGCCGCCCCGCCGTCCACCCAGCTGAACCCCTCCGGAGAGGTGTCCCGCTGCCACAGCGCGGGCACCGCCCCGTACACCGCGTTCAGGTCGCCCACCAGGGTCCGCACCCCCTGGTGGTCGCCGGCCGCCCCGTAGGACGGGTCCAGCAGCCACCAGTCCGGGCCGTGACCTTCCGACCACTCCGCACCCTGGGCGAACTCCTGTCCCATGAAGAGGAGTTGCTTACCGGGGTGGGCCCACATGAAGCCCAGGTAGGCGCGGTGGTCGGCCCGCTGCTGCCACCAGTCGCCGGGCATCTTCGACACCAGCGCCCGCTTGCCGTGCACCACCTCGTCGTGCGAGATCGGCAGCACGTAGTTCTCGCTGTAGGCGTACACCATCGAGAACGTCATCTCGTTGTGGTGGTACTTGCGGTGGACCGGCTCCTTCGCCATGTACTGGAGCGAGTCGTGCATCCAGCCCATGTTCCACTTCAGCCCGAAGCCCAGGCCCCCGCTGTCGGTGGGGCGGGTGACACCGTCCCAGGCGGTGGACTCCTCGGCGATGGTGACGACGCCCGGGTTGCGCCGGTAGACGGTCGCGTTCATCTCCTGGAGGAAGGCGACCGCGTCCAGGTTCTCCCGGCCGCCGAACTCGTTGGGCGACCACTGGCCGTCCTCGCGGGAGTAGTCCAGGTAGAGCATCGAGGCCACCGCGTCGACCCGCAGCCCGTCGATGTGGAACTCCTCGCACCAGTACGTGGCGTTGGCGACCAGGAAGTTGCGGACCTCGGTGCGGCCGTAGTCGAACTCCAGCGTCCCCCAGTCCGGGTGGGCCGCGCGCTGCGGGTCGGCGTGCTCGTACAGCGGACGCCCGTCGAACTCGGCCAACGCCCAGTCGTCGCGCGGGAAATGGGCCGGAACCCAGTCCATGATGACGCCGATGCCCGCCCGGTGCAGGGCGTCGACGAGGAAGCGGAAGTCGTCCGGGGTGCCCAGCCGCGAGGTCGGCGCGTAGAACCCGGTGACCTGGTAGCCCCAGGACCCGCCGAAGGGGTGCTCGGAGACCGGCATCAGCTCCACGTGCGTGAACCCGAGGTCCTTGACGTACGCGGGCAGCTGCTCCGCGAGCTGCCGGTACGTCAGTCCCGGCCGCCAGGACGCGAGATGCACCTCGTACACCGAGAACGGCGCCTCGTGGACCGGGCGGTCGCCCCGGTGCGCCATCCAGTCCGCGTCCTGCCACGTGTGGTGCCGGGCGGTGACGATCGACGCCGTCGCGGGCGGGACCTCGGTACGCCGGGCCATCGGGTCGGCGCGCACCGTGTGCGAACCGTCCGGGCGGCAGATGTCGAACTTGTACAGCGCGCCCTCGCCGACCCCCGGCAGGAACAGCTCCCACACCCCGGTCGAGCCGAGCGACCGCATCGGGAAGCCCGTGCCGTCCCAGTAGGTGAAGTCACCGGTGATCCGCACACCGCGCGCGTTCGGCGCCCACAGGGTGAACCGGGTGCCGGCCACCCCCTGGTGCTCCATCGGCTCGGCGCCGAGCGCCCGCCACAGCTCCTCGTGGCGGCCCTCGCCGATCAGGTGCAGATCGAGCTCGCCGATCGCGGGCCAGAAGCGGTACGGGTCCTCCACCTCGATGGTGTTGTCGTCGTAGACCACTTCCAGCCGGTACGCGGGCACCTGCGGTACCGGCAGCACACCGGAGAAGAAGCCGTCCCCGTCGTCGTGCAGCTCGGCCCGCAGCCCCGTCGCCAGCACGGTGACGGTCCGGGCGAACGGCCGCAGCGCCCGGACGAGCACCCCGCCGGGGATCGGGTGGGCGCCGAGCACGTCGTGCGGCGCGTGGTGGTCGCCGGCCAGCAGCCGGCCGCGGTCGGCGCCGTCCAGGGCCGGTGCGGGACGGGCGCCCTGGCCGTCACCGGCCTGCCGGGGCGCGGCGGGGCCGCGTCGGCCCGCTTCGGCCGGGCGCGCCTGGCGGGCGCGGGCTTGGTCGCGGTGGCGGCGGGCGCCGGCGCGGGTGCGGCCGCCGCGTCGGCGGAGGCCTCGGTGGCGGCGGTCTCGGCGGTGGGTTCCGCGACGGTCTCGACGACGACCTCGGCGGACTTGCGGGATGCCTTGCGGGACGGCTTGCGGGCGGTCACGGGGACTGCCTCCTCGGGGGAGTGAAGGGGGAGAAGCGCGGGCGGAGGGGAGCACGTGGAGCGAGGCGGGTCACGCGGGGTGGGGCGGGAGAGGCGCAGGAGGGGCGAAGAGTCCGGGAGGCGGAGGCGCGGACCGGGCTCAGGCCGCCGCGGACCGGGCCAGCCGCTGGATGGCCGCCATCGGGACCGGCAGCCAGTCGGGGCGGTGCCGGGCCTCGTACACCACCTCGTACACCGCCTTGTCGGTCTCATGGGCGCGCAGCAGCTCCGGCTCGCCGCGCGGATCGCTGCCCGAGGCCTGTGCGTACCCCTCGCAGTAGGCGGCACGGCAGCGGGCCGCCCACTCCGGGTTCCACGGGCGGTGCGAGCGGGCCGCGTAGTCGAAGGACCGCAGCATGCCCGCGACATCGCGCACCGGGGGAGCGGGCATCCGGCGTTCGGGCAGCGGGCGGGCCGGTTCGCCCTCGAAGTCGATCAGCGACCAGAAGCCGTCGGCGGAGCGCAGCGTCTGGCCGAGATGGAGGTCGCCGTGCACCCGCTGCTGGGCCCAGCCGCTGCCCCGGACCCCGAGGTCCGTCACCGCGTCGAACGCGGCGCGCAGCCCGGGTACGTACGGCACGAGCGCCGGAACCGCCTGGGCGGCGGCCTCCAGCCGCTGGGTCATCCGGGCGACGAGCTGCCGCGTCTGGGTGCCGCGCAGCGCCGGGGTCGGCAGTGCGGCGGCGAGCGCGGTGTGCACCTCCGCGGTGGCCCGGCCCAGCGCCCGCGCCTCGGGCAGGAAGTCGCGGCCGGCGGCGAGCGCGCCCAGCGCGAGCTGCCAGCCGTCCCGCGCCCCCTGGAGGAAGGGCTGGAGGATGCCGAGGGTCAGCGGCTCGGGGCCGGGGGCCTCGAACCAGGCCACCGGGGCGGGCACCCGTTCGCACCCCTCGCCGGTCAGGGCGAGAGGCAGCTCCAGGTCCGGGTTGGTGCCGGGGAAGACCCGTCGGAAGATCTTGAGGATGAACGCGTCCCCGTAGACCAGCGAGGAGTTGGACTGCTCGGCGTCCAGCACCCGGGGCGCCAGGGAGGCCGGGATGTCGGCGGTCCGCTCGAAGCGCAGCGAGCCGAGGCTTCCGGGGCGGCGGAACCGTTCCAGCAGCACATCCGCCAGCCGGGGATCGTGCAGCGCGTCGTACACGGTCCGTCCGGCGAGCGGCCCCCGCTCCACCCGGCCGACCAGCGCCCCCGAGAGCAGGGGCGGCAGTGACGTCCGTACACCCAGGAGCAGTTGGTAGCAGTCGTCGGCCGCCCGGTCCGACCGGGAGGGCTGCTCGACCCGCAGCAGCAGGTGCAGGAGCCCGGGGCCCGCCGTGCCGTCCAGCGGCACCATCTCGGTGGCGGAGACCAGCCGGAAGCCGGTGACCGGCCGGCCCTTGCCGGCGAACCACCGCTGCCGGGGCAGCCATGCGTGGAGCAGCGGAGCCAGGGACGGGAGCAGGGTCCCGTCCGTCGTACTTCCGGTGGTGGCGCTGTTCCTCGTGCTCTTCGCCAGGGCGACGTGAGTGGATGCAGCCTCCGACATGGCATCGCGTCCTTTCCCCGGGCACACAGGATGCGAAGAGTGTCCCGGATTGCGGCAATGGCTGTCCGGCTGTGCGGGACGTGTCGGGAGAGGAAGGTGCTGACGGACTCGAACGGCGGAACCGTGAAGGCCCGGGACAGGAGACCGAAGAGGCCCAGGGCCTTCGTTTCGCTCAGAGTGCCCCGTGCGGGGCGGTGGAAACCGCCCCGCACGCAACAGTCGCCCTCTCAGGCCGGCGGCGCGTCCTTGCGCAGCCGGAACCAGTAGAAGCCGTGTCCCGCGAGGGTCAGCAGATAGGGCCACTGACCGATGGCCGGGAAGCGTACCCCGCCGATCAGTTCCACCGGATGACGTCCGTTGAACGACCGGAGGTCCAGTTCCGTCGGCTGCGCGAACCGCGAGAAGTTGTGCACGCACAGGACGAGGTCGTCCCCGTACTCGCGGGTGAACGCCAGCACCGCCGGGTTGGAGGAGGGGAGTTCGGTGTACTCGCCGAGACCGAAGGCCGGATTCTGCTTCCGGATCTCGATCATCCGGCGGGTCCAGTGCAGCAGCGAGGACGGCGAGGCCATCGACGCCTCGACGTTGGTGACCTGGTAACCGTAGACCGGGTCCATGATCGTGGGGAGGTAGAGCCGCCCCGGATCGCTGGAGGAGAATCCGGCGTTGCGGTCGGGCGTCCACTGCATCGGGGTGCGCACCGCGTCCCGGTCGCCCAGCCAGATGTTGTCGCCCATCCCGATCTCGTCCCCGTAGTAGAGGATCGGGGAGCCGGGCAGCGACAGCAGCAGCGCGGTGAACAGCTCGATCTGGTTGCGGTCGTTGTCCAGCAGCGGGGCGAGCCGCCGGCGGATGCCGATGTTGGCGCGCATCCGCGGGTCCTTGGCGTACTCCGCGTACATGTAGTCGCGCTCTTCGTCCGTGACCATCTCGAGCGTGAGCTCGTCGTGGTTGCGCAGGAAGATGCCCCACTGGCAGTTCTTCGGGATCTCCGGGGTCTTCGCCAGGATCTCGGAGACCGGGTAGCGGCTCTCGCGGCGTACCGCCATGAAGATCCGCGGCATCACCGGGAAGTGGAACGCCATGTGGCACTCGTCGCCGCCCGCCTCGTAGTCGCCGAAGTAGTCGACGACGTCCTCCGGCCACTGGTTGGCCTCGGCGAGGAGCACGGTGTCCGGGTAGTTGGCGTCGATCTCCTTGCGGACCCGCTTGAGGAAGTGGTGGGTCTCGGGGAGGTTCTCGCAGTTGGTGCCCTCGCGCTGGTAGAGGTAGGGCACCGCGTCGACCCGGAAGCCGTCGATGCCCAGGTCCAGCCAGAAGCGGAGCGCCGCCAGGATCTCCTCCTGGACCGCCGGGTTCTCGTAGTTGAGGTCCGGCTGGTGCGAGAAGAAGCGGTGCCAGTAGTACTGCTTGCGCACCGGGTCGAAGGTCCAGTTGGACGTCTCGGTGTCGACGAAGATGATCCGGGCGTCCTGGAACTGCTTGTCGTCGTCGGCCCAGACGTAGTAGTCGCCGTACGGCCCGTCGGGGTCGGTGCGGGACTGCTGGAACCACTCGTGCTGATCGCTCGTGTGGTTCATGACGAAGTCGATGATGACGCGCATGCCGCGCTGGTGCGCGGCGTCCACGAACTCCACGAAGTCGGCGAGATCGCCGAACTCCGGCAGCACGGCGGTGTAGTCGGAGACGTCGTAGCCCCCGTCGCGCAGCGGCGACTTGAAGAACGGCGGCAGCCAGAGGCAGTCGACACCGAGCCACTGGAGATAGTCCAGCTTGGCGGTGATGCCCTTGAGGTCGCCGATTCCGTCGCCGTTGGAGTCCTGGAAGGACCGGACGAGCACCTCGTAGAAGACGGCTCGCTTGAACCAGTCGGGATCGCGGTCCTTGGCGGGGGTGTCCTCGAACGTGTCGGGGACAGGCTCATTGACGATCATGGTGTGGGTGACCCTCCGGTCGGCGGGGACGGTCGCAGGACCGCGATGTGCGCGGGCGTGACGCCCGGCTCTAGGCGCACATAGAAGGCCCTGCCCCAGTGGTAGGTATCGCCGGTGAGCTCGTCGCGCACCGGTACGCGCTCGTGCCAGGAAAGGCCGAGCCGCTCCATGTCCAACGAGACCGTGGCCTCCTGGGTGTGGTGCGGGTCGAGGTTCACGACCACCAGAACGGTGTTCGGTCCGGAGCGCTTGCTGTAGGCGATCAGCGCTTCGTTGTCGGTGTGGTGGAATTGGACGTCGCGCAGCTGCCGCAGAGCGGGGTTACGCCGGCGGATCCGGTTCAGCGAGGTGATCAGGGGGGTGAGCGTGCGGCCCTCGCGTTCCGCCGACTCCCAGTCCCTCGGGCGCAGTTCGTACTTCTCCGAGTGCAGGTACTCCTCGCTCCCCGGCTTGACCGGGGTGTTCTCGCACAGCTCGAATCCCGCGTACACGCCCCAGGAAGGGGCCAGCGTCGCGGCCAGCACCGCCCGCGCCTCGAAGGCCGGGCGGCCGCCTTCCTGGAGGTAGCCGGGAAGGATGTCGGGGGTGTTCACGAAGAAGTTGGGCCGCATGTACGAGGCGGCGTCCCCGGCCAGCTCCGTGACGTACTCCGTCAGTTCGTGCTTGGTGTTGCGCCAGGTGAAGTACGTGTACGACTGCTGGAAGCCGATCGCACCCAGCGTGTGCATCATCGCCGGGCGGGTGAACGCCTCCGCCAGGAAGATGACATCGGGGTCGGTTCCGTTGATCTCCTCGATGACCTTCTCCCAGAACACCACCGGCTTGGTGTGCGGGTTGTCGACCCGGAAGATACGCACCCCGTGGTCCATCCAGAAGCGCAGGATCCTCGACGTCTCCGCCACCAGACCGCGCATGTCCTTGTCGAAGGCGATCGGATAGATGTCCTGGTACTTCTTCGGCGGGTTCTCGGCGTACGCGATCGACCCGTCGGCCCGGTGGTGGAACCAGTCCGGGTGCTCCTTGACCCACGGGTGGTCCGGCGAGCACTGGAGCGCGAAGTCCAGCGCGATCTCCATCCGCAGGTTGCGGGCCGTCGCCACGAAGTGGTCGAAGTCCTCCAGCGTGCCCAGCTCCGGGTGGACCGCGTCGTGCCCGCCGTCCGGCGAACCGATCGCCCACGGCACGCCCGGGTCGTGCTCCCCGGGCGTCAGCGTGTTGTCCGGGCCCTTGCGGTGGGTCGTCCCGATCGGGTGGACCGGCGGCAGGTACACCACGTCGAACCCCATCGCCGCGACCGCGGGCAGCCGCTCGGCGGCCGTCCGGAAGGTGCCGCTGACCAGCCGGGTCGGCGCGTCCGGCGAGGTGTCCGCCGGGTCCACCGGCACCCGCTTCGCCCCCTCGGAGCGCGGGAACAGCTCGTACCAGGACCCGAACAGCGCCCGCTCGCGCTCCACCCGGACCGCCAGCGGCTTGGCGCGGGTGACCAGTTCGCGCAGCGGATAGCGGGCCAGCACCGCCTCGGCGGCCGGGGTCAGCGCGGCGGCCAGCCGGGCCTCGGCCGGGTGGGCGGTGTCGCGCAGCGCGTCCACCGCGGCCAGCACCGCCTCCCGGCCGTGCTTCTTCGGCACCCCCGAGGCGGCCCGCTCCAGCAGCGCCGCGCCCTCGGCCAGAACGAGGTCCGTGTCGATGCCCGCCGGGATCTTGATCGCGGCGTGGTGCCGCCAGGTGGTGACCGGATCGCTCCAGGCCTCCACCGTGTACGTCCAGCGGCCCTCGGAGTCCGGGGTGATGTCCGCACCCCACCGGTCCGTGCCCTGCGCCAGCTCGCGCATCGGGGTCCACGGCCCGACCCGTCCGCTCGGATCGCGCAGCACGACGTTGGCGGCCACCGCGTCATGGCCTTCGCGGAAGACGGTGGCGGTGACCTGGAAGGTCTCACCGACGACGGCCTTCGCCGCCCGTCTGCCGCAGTCGACGAGAGGACGGACGTCCAGGACGGGAATTCGACCGATCATGGAATCACCTGGGGGGCTGGAGGAGCTCGGCGTGCACGGAGGACGGCACGGCGCGGAGGACCGACCGCGTGTGCCGCGAAGACGGGGATCTGTCCTTTGTAACTGCTCAGCTGTCTGCTGACGGGCTGTGGGCATGGCCGCTCCTGTCCGCGTTCACTCGAATGGCACTCGAATGGGTGGGTCGCGGGGGTTTCGTGCATGTTTCGGGATGCACGGGAGAACGTGTGCGGGCCGGATCGTGCCGTGTACCGGGGAAGCTTTCCCCGCGTCGGACGGTGGGAAATCCGGCGCCGTGTTAACTACTCGGTCGTAACGGGCCGCCCGGGCTCCGCCGCACGCGGCGCGCACGCCCCGCCGGCGCGGGAGACCCGAAGCGCCCCCACGAGTTCCGGATACCCGCTCTGCGGCGCCACACGGCAGCCTTCCCTGTGGCAGTGAGGTCCACAAGGCTGCGTGCGGGAGGGAAATCGGCCAAACCCCCAGGTGGGAGAAGTGACGAGGGAGGGAGGAGGGGGTGTGTGGGGCGTCTGGTGGGAGGCGCGCGGCGTGCGGTGCCCGGACCGGGCGCGCCGTCCGCGCGCCGTGGCAGCCCGCCACGGCCGGCCGCTACCGTCAGGGGTGACGGAAGGGACGCACACCGTGGTGCGTCCGCTCGGATGCGCAAGTCCCCTGTAAAGGTGGAGCAGTGAAGGCCATTCGTCGATTCACCGTGCGTCCTGTCCTCCCCGAACCCCTTCGACCCCTCCACGACCTCGCGCGCAACCTGCGCTGGTCGTGGCACACCGAGACCCGCGAGCTCTTCCGGGCCGCCGACCCCGAGGGCTGGCGGCCCGCGGACGCCGACCCCGTACGCCTGCTCGGCGCGCTGTCCGCCGGGCGGCTGACCGAACTGGCCGGGGACGCGGAGTACCTCGGCCGCCTCACCGCGGCCTCCGCCGACCTGGCGGAGTATCTGGACGGCCCGCGCTGGTACCAGGAGCAGCGGTCCGCCGGAGCCGAACTCCCCTCCGCCATCGCCTACTTCTCGCCCGAATTCGGGGTCACCGCCGCCCTGCCGCAGTACAGCGGCGGCCTCGGCATCCTGGCCGGCGACCACCTCAAGGCCGCCAGCGACCTTGGCGTCCCGCTCATCGGCGTCGGGCTGCTCTACCGGCACGGCTACTTCCGCCAGACCCTCTCGCGCGAGGGCTGGCAGCAGGAGCACTATCCCGTCCTCGACCCCAACGAACTCCCGCTCGACCTGGTCCGCGAGGCCGACGGAACCCCCGCCCGGGTCGTCCTCGCGCTGCCCGGCGGCCGGTCGCTGCACGCGTGCATCTGGCTGGCCCGGGTCGGCCGCGTACCGCTGCTCCTCCTCGACTCCGACGTCGAGGAGAACGCCCCCGGCGAACGCGACGTCACCGACCGGCTCTACGGTGGCGGCAGCGACCACCGCCTGCTCCAGGAGATGCTGCTCGGCATCGGCGGCGTGCGCGCCGTGCGCACCTGGTGCCGGCTGACCGGCACCCCGGAGCCGGAGGTGTTCCACACCAACGAGGGCCACGCCGGCTTCCTCGGCCTGGAGCGCATCCGCGAACTGGGCACCGCCGGAATGGACTTCGAGGCGGCCCTCGAAGTGGTCCGGGCCGGGACCGTCTTCACCACCCACACCCCGGTGCCCGCCGGCATAGACCGTTTCGACCGGGGGCTCGTCGCCCGCCACTTCGGCGACGAGGGCGAACTGTCCGGCGTACCCGTCGAGAAGATCCTGGCGCTGGGCACCGAGACCTACCCCGGCGGCGCACCCGAGCTGTTCAACATGGCGGTGATGGGCCTGCGGCTCGCCCAGCGCGCCAACGGCGTCTCCACGCTGCACGGGGCGGTCAGCCGGGAGATGTTCTCCGGACTCTGGCCGGGCTTCGACCCCGCCGAGGTGCCCATCACCTCCGTCACCAACGGGGTCCACGCGCCGACCTGGGTCGCCCCCGAGGTGTTCCGGCTCGGCGCGGGCCGGGTCGGCGAGGACCGCGCCCACCAGGTGCTGGCCGGCGGCCCGGTGGCCGACGAGGTCTCCGCGCAGACCGGCACGCCCCGCCGCTGGGACGCGGTGACCGGCATCGGCGACCAGGAGATCTGGGACCTGCGCCGGGACCTGCGCGGCCGGCTCGTCACCGAGGTCCGCCGCCGCCTCTACGCCTCCTGGCGCAGGCGTGGCGCGGGCACCGCCGAACTGGGCTGGATCGACGACGTCCTCGACCCGGACATCCTGACCATCGGCTTCGCCCGCCGCGTCCCGTCGTACAAGCGGCTCACGCTGATGCTCCGCGACCGCGACCGGCTGCGGGGGCTGCTGCTGCACCCGACGCACCCGATCCAGATCGTCGTCGCGGGCAAGGCCCACCCCGCCGACGACGGCGGCAAGCGGCTGGTGCAGGAGCTGGTGCGGTTCGCGGACGACCCGCGCGTGCGCCACCGCATCGTGTTCCTCCCGGACTACGGCATGGGCATGGCGCAGCAGCTCTACCCGGGCTGCGACGTCTGGCTGAACAACCCGCTGCGGCCGCTGGAGGCCTGCGGCACCAGCGGGATGAAGGCGGCGCTGAACGGCTGCCTCAACCTGTCGGTGCGCGACGGCTGGTGGGACGAGTGGTTCGACCCGGACTTCGGCTGGGAGATCCCCACCGCGGACGGCTCCGCGGTCGACGAGGACCGCCGGGACGAACTGGAGTCGAACGCGCTGTACGCCCTGATCGAGGACCGGGTCGCCCCGCGCTTCTACGACCGGGGCGCCGGGGGCCTGCCCGACCGCTGGATCGAGATGGTCCGCTCCACCCTCGTCAGCCTCGGCCCGAAGGTGCTCGCGGGACGGATGGTGCGCGAGTACGTGGAGCGCCTGTACGCCCCCGCCGCCCAGGCCCGCCGGGCGCTGGAGCCCGCGGCGGCGCGGGATCTCGCCGCGTGGAAGGCCAGGGTCCGGGCGGCCTGGCGCGGGGTCTCCGTCGACCACGTGGAGACGGTCACCGGGGACGCCGAGGGCGGCTCGGCGGAGCTGGGGGCCACCCTGGCGCTGCGGGTGCGGATCGCGCTCGGCGGCCTGGAGCCGGACGACGTGGAGGTCCAGGTGGTCGCGGGCCGGGTCGACGCCGGCGACGCCATCGCGGACGCGCAGACCTTCCCGCTGAAGCCGGCGGGCGGTCAGGACCTGGAGGACCGCTGGCTGTACGAGGGCCCGCTCACCCCGGACCGGACGGGACCGTACGGCTACACCGTGCGCGTCCTGCCCGCTCACCGGCTGCTGGCCACCAGCGCCGAACTGGGCCTGGTCGCCCTCCCGACCGAGGCGACGGGGGAGGGCGCCGGCGTCCTGATGCGCTGAGCGCACGCTCCGGTCGGACGTGCGGCGCCGCGCCGCCCGGAGCGCCCCGGCCCGCACGGGAGTCCTGGCCCGCACGGGTGGGCGGGCCGGGTCCCGCCGGACGGCCCACGGCGAACGGCACGGGTCCGCCGGATGTGCCGTGGCGGGCGTCCCGGGCCCCGGTTCCGCCGGACGTCGTCACGGCGAACGGCCCGGTTCTGCCAGGTGCGCCACGGCGAACGGCCCGGGAGGGGGCGAACCCCTCCCGGGCCGTTCGACTGCCGTGAGCCGGATCAGAAGGTGAGCTTGAAGCTGTTGATCCGCCCGGTGTCGTACCGTGCGACGTCCTGGACCCGCAGCTTCCAGACCCCGTTGGCCACCTCGGACGAGGCGTTGACCGTGTAGGTCGCCACCACGTTGTCCGCGGAGTCGCCGGAGGAGGAGTTCTTCAGCCGGTAGGCCGACCCGTCCGGGGCCACCAGGTCGATGACCAGGTCGCCGCGCCAGGTGTGCGTGATGTCCACGCCCACCTTGAGGGTGCTCGGCGCGTTGCCCGCGACACCGGAGACGGTGACCGAGCTGGTGACGGCCGCACCGGCGTCCGGGATGTTCACCGGGGTGGTGTTCTCGAACACCTTGCCGCCCGGGTCGGGGTCGCCGCCGCCGGGGCGGGAGCCGACGTTGACGCCGGCCCAGGCGTGGGCCACGGCCGCGTACTCGGGGCTGGTGGCCCCGTACAGCTCACTGGCGACCGCGAGCGTGCCCGTGCGGGCGGCGGCGTAGTTGGTCGTCGAGGTGAACTTGGTGGTCAGCGCCTTGAACCAGATCTGCAGCGCCTTGTCCCGGCCGATACCGGTCACCGGCAGGCCGTCGGAGGTCGGCGAGTCGTAGTTGACGCCGTTGACGGTCTTGGCACCGCTGCCCTCGGAGAGCAGGTAGAACCAGTGGTTCGCGACGCCCGAGGAGTAGTGGACGTCGACGTTGCCGATGCCCGAGTACCAGTAGTCCTTGGAGGAGCCGTCCTTGGAGGGCTTGTCCATGTAGCGCAGCGGGGTGCCGTTGCCGCGGATGTCGATCTTCTCGCCGACGAGGTAGTCGCCCGGGTCCTCGGCGGTGTCGGAGTAGAACTCCACACCCGCGGCGAAGATGTCGGAGGTGGCCTCGTTGAGGCCGCCGGACTCGCCGCTGTAGACCAGCCGGGCCGTGACCGAGGTCAGGCCGTGCGTCATCTCGTGGGCGGCCACGTCCAGGGAGGTCAGCGGCTTGACGTTGCCGCTGCCGTCGCCGTACGTCATGCAGAAGCAGCTGTCCTGCCAGAACGCGTTGACGTAGTTGTTGCCGTAGTGGACGCGGGAGTACGCGCCGACGCCGTCACCGCGGATGCCGGAGCGGCCGTGCACGTTCTTGTAGTAGTCCCACGTCTCGGCCGCGCCGTAGTGGGCGTCCGCGCCGGCGGTCTCGGCGTTCTGCGGCGTACCGTCGCCCCAGATGTCGTCCGGGCCGGAGAACAGCGTGCCGGTGCCGGAGGTGCCGCGGTTGAGGTTGTACGTCTTGTGGTTGCCGCGCGTGGTGTCGGTCAGGGTGTACGAGGGCGCGGTGCCCAGGGTCACCTGGCCGTTGTACTGCGTGTTGCCCGTGCCGTTGTGGACGGCCTGCCACTCGTAGAGCTTCTCGCCCGAGCCGGCGTCGGTGAGCACGTGCAGCTCGTTCGGGGTGCCGTCGTGCTGGAGGCCGCCGACGACGGTCTCGTAGGCGAGCTGCGGCGAGCCGCCGCCCAGCCAGACCACCTTGCGCGGGGCCTTGTCGGCCTTCTTCGCGTTCGACCCCTCGGCCTTCGCCGCGCCGAGCGCCTGCTTCTCGGCCGCGGCCGGAGCCACGTCGGCGGTCAGGCCGACCGCCTTCAGCTGCGCGGTGGTCGCCCTCGACGCCTTGCTGACGCCCTGGGTCCGGCCGGTGGCGGACTCCTTGACCACGAGGTCGCCGCCGAGGACGGGGAGCCCGTCGAGGGTGCGCTCGTAGCGGGTGTGCGTGGTGCCGTCGCGGTCCTGGACCACGTCACGGACCACGAGCTTCTCGGTGGAACCGAGACCGAGCTCCTTGGCGGTGGCCGCCTTCGTGGCGTTGGCCTCGCTCAGCAGCTCCGCGCGCTGGGCGGGGGAGAGCTTGGCGGGCAGGGCGCCGGGGTCGGCCTTCGTGCCGGCGGTGATGCCGCCGAGCGGGGCCGCGGCGGGGGTGGCGGTCGCGGCGCCGGACGGGACGGCGACGGCGATGAGGGCCGCTGCGGCTATGAGAGCGCCGGTCGCGGTGGCGCGACGGCTGGGCGTGGATCTCACGCGGACTCCTTCTGCGAGGGGGGTACCGGGCGGCCTGGACGGGCCGACCGGACGGTGCAGGCGGTGCGCAGAACGGGGTGAAGAGTGTCAGCCGACGGCCCCTCCTGTCAGGGTCGCGTCAACAACTTGGCCGGAATTCGTTCGTTGCCGGAAAGGTCATGTTCGTTAAGCGGACGTTTCGCCGATCATTGCCGCAGTGTTACCGGGCGTTCTGGAGCCCGGCATTCACAGGGTGGTCACAGGTTTCGTGCCCGGCGGCCACCGGGTCCGCGCGGGCGGGAAACGGTGTGATGACCGCCAGGTGAGACGGTGTCGGATTCTGGCCAGATCCGCGCGCCGGAATGCGCCGGTCCGTCACAGCGCGGTCCCGGCGGGTGCGGAGTGCTCGGGCGCGCGCCGCCCTGCGGGGCGCGGCTCCCGCGCGGTCGCGCCGGCGGGGTGCGGGGTCGCCGGGGCGGGGCCGCCTCCGGGGCGGGTTCGGGGCGCCGGGGCGGGTGTGGTTCGCGGGTGGGTGTGGGGGGCGTCGGGTCGGGCTCGACGCTCAGGTCGTGGCGTCCGGCGGGTACACCGTGTCGAGCAGATCGCGCACGAAGCGGTCCGGGTCGTCGAGCCCCGCTGCCGCGAGGGTGTCCGGCCCGTCCGTCAGGAGATGCGGGACCGCCGCGTGCAGGGCGAGCGTGACGACGGCGGCCCGCGGCGGGGTCACGGGCAGTCCGGCGGTGCGCTGGGCCAGCTCGAACCCCGCGAAGTCGCCGCTCGCCATCGGGTCGAGGATGCCGGAGAGCCAGGGGCGCCGGGTCGCCTCCGCCTGGAGCTCCAGAACCGCGAGGAGGCGGGCGCGCCCCGGCCCCGCGACGTTCTCCAGGAGTGAGCGGAAGAGGGCGACCAACCCCTCGCGGTCCGAGGGGCCCGCGCAGGCGGCCAGGTGTGCGGTGAGCGCGAGGTACTGCTCCAGACAGCGTTCGGCCACCGCGCGCAGGACGGCGTCCCGGGTCGGGAAGTAGTTCTTGGTGGTCCCGGGTGGCACCTCGGCCGTCCGGTCCACGGCCCGGTGCGTCAGCCCGCGCCCGCCGTCCCGGGCCAATACCTCGATCGCCGCGTCCCGCAGCCGGTCCCGCCGGTCCGGATTCACCCGCGCTCCCTCGTCTCCGCCGCTCGTCCTTGCCGATATTACCCCACCCGTGGTACCACAGGTGGGGTGGTTCTTCGGATGAGTCGTACGAGCTTCGGGAGCGCGACATGGCAGGTACGGCGACCGTGGTCGGTGCGGGCATCGGCGGACTGGCGACCGCGAACGGGCTCCGCCGCGCGGGCTGGAGCGTGACGGTGCTGGAGCGCCGCACGGCGCTGGAGCGGTACGGAGCGGCCTTCGGTATCCATCCCACCGCCCAGTCCGCGCTCGAACGCCTCGGCATCGGCGACGCCCTGCGCGAGCACGCCGTGCCGTACCGCGACGCAGGCATCCGCACCCCCGACGGGAAGCCGATCGCCCGGCTCCCGCTGGAACGCATCGAACGCACGGCGGGCCGCCCCGAACTCCTCATCTCCCGGCCGTACTTGCTCGATGCACTGCTGGCCGGCCTGGACACCTTCGGTGACGTACCGGTGAGACTCGGCGAGCGGGTCACCGACGTGGCCGCCCTCGCCGCCGGGCAGGACCTGGTGATCGGTGCCGACGGTATCCGCAGCACGGTCCGCTCCGCGCGCTTCGGCGACCGCAGTGGCCCGCGCCCGGTCGGCACCGTCGCCTGGATCGGCATCGCGGACATGGAGAGCCCCGTGCACGGCGAGACCTGGGGGAGTGGTCGCTTCTTCGGGCTGACCCCGGTCGAGCCGGGCCGCACCAACTGGTACGCCGCCGTCCCCGAGGCCACCACGGCCGACGAGCTGCGCGGCCTCTTCGCCGACTGGCACGACCCGATTCCGCGCGTCCTGGACGCGACCGACCCGGGGACCTGGATCCGCTACGAGATGCGCCACCTGCACCCGGCGCTGCCGTCCTTCGTCTCCACCGGCCCCGGGCCCGTCGCCACGGCTCCCGTCGCCCTGGTCGGGGACGCGGCCCACGCCATGACGCCCAACCTGGGCCAGGGCGCCTGCACGGCGATCCTGGACGCGGACGCGCTGACCCGCGCGCTCGCCGCCGCGCCGCCGGGTCCGGCGGGCGTCGCCGGCGCTCTGCGCGCCTACGATCGCGAACGCCGCCGCAGAGCCCAGCGGACCGCCTTCGCCTCGCGGGCCCTGCACCGCTTCATGAGCACGGAGCACACCCGCCTGCGGGACGCGGCCCTACGGCTGCTGCCGGGGTGACCGGGACCGGGACGGCCCGCCGCCCGGGTGGGGGGTGAGGGGGTGGGGCGCGGCCGCCGAGGGGCCGCGCGCCCCGTGTCCGTCAGTTCGGGCGCCACTCCAACCTGGCCGCGGTGCGCGCTTCCCCGTCCCCCGGCGGCCGGCTCCAGGGGCGGGTGGTGAATGTGTGCAGACGCCCCCGGGTGATCGCGTGTCGCGGAAGCCGGACGCCGAACTCGTCCGCTATCGCCTCCAGCAGCGCCCGTTCCGTCCTGATGGCCGCCTCCGCCCCCTCCCGCTTCTTTCCGGCACCGAAGAAGCGGTCCGGGGCCAGGCCCGGTGGGATCGGGCCGGCCCGCCGCACCTCCCCGTCCGCGCACGTGAAGGTGTACAGCTCCGCACCGCCCCGCGCCACGGAGAGGTGGAAGAACGGGGCCCCGTTCCGGTCCCGCGGTCCGGCCCACACGACCACCGTCCGGGCGTCCGCGCAGGCGGCGACCGGGGACCCGAACTGCTGCGGCGCGAAAAGCGGACCGTCGCAGTCGAAGGCGAAGCTCCAGCGAGCGGCTGCCCGGCCGACCGCGACGAGGGCCCTGTCGTCGAAGACCGAGACCTCCCGCCGCTCCTGGCGCCACCGGCTGCGTGCCTCGAAGGAGGTCATCGGCTCGTCCAGTCCGGTCCCCTTCCCGTCTGCGAGGAGTCCGGGCAGCTCCTGTGGCTCCACTCCTTCGACCAGGACGAACCGGTAGGACGTGTGGGCGCCGGGGGTGGCCTGATCCGCGAGCCAGGCCAGCCCCTCCGGATCGGAGCGGGCCGCATCGCTTTCTCGCCGTGGCTCACCCGGCTGTCCGCCCCTGGGCGCGGACAGCAGCTCGCGGCCCCGCTCCGGGGTCAGCAGAGGTCCGAGCAGAGGATCGGCGAGCCAGCCCAGCGGCGCCAGGTGGTCGGGCCCCAGCGGCTGCCACAGCGGCAGGGCTTCCCGTATCGTCCGCCATGCCTCGTCGGTGTCGCCCCACCGGGCCGACTCCCGGGCCCGGTCGACGGCTTCTCCGAACGGCCCGGCCGCCGTGTACCGGTACGTGCCCGAGCGCACCTGCTCCAGCAGTGTGTGCGCCAGCGCCACCACGTCGTCGCCGGCGCCCCGCAGTCTGTACGTCAGCACGGTGTCGTCCCGGTGCCGGTGCGCCGCGTGCTCGGCGACCAACGGCGGGAGCAGTTCGGGTGCATACCGGGGGTCGGTCACCAACTCCTCGGCGTGCGACAGGTTCGTCCGTCCGAGCAGGCGGTCCATCTGGTCGCGCAGCCCGGCGGCCGCCGGCCGGCCGTACTCCGCCGCCTCCTCCAGCGCCCGCCCGGCCCGTTCCCACTCGCCGCCCAGCGCCTGGATCCGGGCCTGCTCCACCTGGGCGTCGAGCCGCCGCGTCGTGGTGCATGCGAGCTCCGGCTCCCCGTCCGCCGCACGGGCCCGCAAGCGGTGGAACTCCCCGTGCATGGCCCGCATGAACGCGGCGAAGTCAGGGAAGCGCCGGGGTGGTGCGGCCAGCCAGCTCGCCCAGGTGTACACAGCCCACTCGCCGTCCTCGTCCACGTCCCCGGGATCCAGCACCACGCGGGTCGCGTCGGACTGGACGTCGAGCTGGAGCCCGCGGCGCCAGACCGCCACGTCCCGCAGTTCCTCGGGGGAGGGGTCGTCGTCCAGGAACCCCTCGAACATCTCCGCCAGCCCGGACGCGTCACGATGCCAGCAGGCATCCGCGGTTCCCGCGAGCAGGGTGATGAACCCGCCCGCGTGCCGCCACCCGTCGCTGACGGCGAGGAACTCCCGGTACGACGGCGGCAGCCGCCGGCCGAGGCGCTCCTCCAGTGCCGCGATCCGCTCCTCGGACGCCGCCGGAAACCCCAGCCAACGCTCCCGCCGGGCAACCTCGTCCGCCTCGACGGGCGTCACCGTCGCGTCGTCGGCCGGGGTATCCGCCCATTCCCCGCTCCAGTCGCGCAGGAAGGAACTCCAGGAGAACCACGTCGGATGCGTCGTCATGGGCCCGATGCTGCCACCCGCCACTGACAGCGCCCCGCGCCAGCGACAGCGCCACCCGCCACCGACGCCGCCCCGCGTGACTGGCAACGCCCCACGGATGCCCGCGGCCCAGGGCGGCCCGTGGTCCGCGCACGGGGCCGCGCCGCACCATCCGCAGGGCATACGGGCAGAGTGGGCGCATGGATGTACGCGAAGTCGCCCGTGCCCTGGTCCTGGAACGCCACCCCGATGCCCGCGCCGCTTTCCTCGGCGGCAGTGTCCTGACGAGCCGGCGCACCGCCCGGTCCGACCTGGACATCGTCGTCCTGCTCGGCGGCCCGCCCGCCCCGTACCGCGAGAGTCTGCGGTACCGGGACTGGCCGGTGGAGCTGTTCGTGCACACCGAGGATTCCTGGCACGGCTTCGTGACCCCGGAGATCGCCCGGCGGAACTCGGCCCTGCTGTGGATGTGCGCCGACGGGGTGCTGCTGCTCGACACCGACGGGACCGGGGCGCGGCTCGCGGAGACGGCCGGGCGCCTGGCGGCCGCCGGTCCGCCGCCGGTCACCGACACGGAACGCGAGGACGCCCGGTACGCCCTGACGGACCTGCTCGACGACTTCGCCGTCGTCACGGACGCGGGCGAGCGGCTGTTCGTCGTGACCGAACTCGTCCGGCGGACCGGCGAACTGGCCCTGCTGACCCACGGAACGTGGCTCGGCGGCGGCAAGTGGCTGGCCCGCCGCCTCGAAGACGTCGCCCCGGGGCTGCCCGCGCGCCTGGGCGAGGCGGCGCAGGCCGCGCTGGGCGAGGCACCGGAGGGTCTGACCTCGCTGGTCACGGAGGTCCTCGACGCCGCGGGCGGCCCCGTCTGGGAGGGGTACCGCCGCAGCGGACCGCGCCGGACGGCCTGAGCCCTGTGCGGCCGCCGGGCTGTCCGTCCCCTTCGCGGGCCGCCCGGCTGTCTGGCCCCTTCGCGGTCCGCCGGTCCGCCGGTCCGCCGGTCCGCCGGTCCGCCGGTCCGCCGACTCGTCGGCCCCTCGGACCCCCGGCCCGTCTGCCCTCAGCTCAGGCTGTCCCGCCACGTCCGGTGCAGCCCCGCGAACCGCCCTGTCCCACCGATCAGTTCGGCCGGTGCGCCGTCCTCCACGATCCGGCCGTGCTCCATCACCAGCACCCGGTCCGCGATCTCCACGGTCGAGAGCCGGTGGGCGATCACCACCGCCGTGCGGCCGTGCAGCACCGTGTCCATGGCCCGTTGGACCGCGCGCTCGCCGGGGATGTCGAGGGAGCTGGTCGCCTCGTCCAGGATCAGCACCGACGGGTTCGCCAGCAGGGCGCGGGCGAAGGCCACCAACTGCCGCTGGCCCGCCGAGATCCGGCCGCCCCGTTTGCGTACGTCGGTGTCGTAGCCGTCCGGCAGGGCCGCGATGAAGTCGTGCGCGCCGATCGCCTTCGCGGCGTCCTCGATCTCCTCGCGGGTGGCGTCCGGGCGGCCGATCGCGATGTTCTCCGCGACCGTCCCGGAGAACAGGAACGCCTCCTGCGTCACCATCACCACGCCCCGCCGCAGCTCGGCGGTCGACAGGTCGCGCAGATCCGTGCCGTCCAGCAGGACGCGGCCGTCGGTCGGGTCGTAGAAGCGGGCCAGCAGCTTGGCCAGCGTCGACTTGCCCGCCCCCGTGGAGCCGACGACCGCCACCGTCCGGCCCGCCGGGATGCGCAGGTCGAACGCGGGCAGCACCTCGCCGCCCGTACGGTAGGCGAACCGCACCCCGTCGAACACGACCTCCCGGCCCGGGAGATCGCCCGAACGCGGCGGCAGCCCGGCGGGGTGGTCGGTCTCGGGGACGTTCGGCGTCTGGGCCAGCAGGCCGGCGATCTTCGTCAGGGAGGCCGCAGCGGACTCGTAGGAGTTGAGGAACATCCCCAGCCGGTCGATCGGGTCGTACAGCCGGCGCAGATACAGCACCGCCGCCGCCAGCACCCCGAGCGCCAGCGTCCCGTCCGCCACCCGGTAGGCGCCCCACAGCACCATCCCGGCCACCGCCGTGTTGGCGATCAGCCGGGAGCCGACGACGTAGCGGGCCATCTCCAGGATCGCGTCGCCGTTCGACCGCTCGTGGCGGGTGTTCAGCTCCGTGAAGGCGGCGTCGTTGCTCCGCTCCCGGCGGAACGCCTGGACGGGGCGGATGCCGTTCATCGTCTCCGCGAACTTCACGATCACCGCCGCGATCGCCGTCGACCGGGCCGTGAACGCCACGGACGCCCGCCGCCGGTACATCCGCACCATCAGATACAGCGGTACGAAGGAGAGCGTGGCGATCGCGCCGATCCCCAGGTCCAGCCAGAGCAGCACCGCGGCGATCGTCACGAACGAGAGGACCACGCCGATCAGTTCCTGGAGCCCCTCGCTCAGCAGCTCCCGCAGGGACTCGACATCCGTCGTCGAGCGCGAGATCAGCCGGCCCGAGGTGTAGCGCTCGTGGAAGTCGATGCTGAGCGCCTGAGCGTGCCGGAAGATCCGGCCGCGCAGCTCCAGCAGCACGTCCTGGTTGATCCGCGCGGTTGCCCTGATGAAGCCGTACTGGAGCACGCCCGCGCCGGCCGAGCAGAGCGCGTAGCCGAGGGCCACCGCGACCAGCGGCCCGTAGTCGTGATCCCGGAACGCCGGTACACCGGTGTCGATCGCGTACGCCACGAGCAGCGGCCCCGCCTGCATCGCCACCTGCTGCACCACCAGCAGCAGGGCCGCCACCGCGACCCGGCCGCGCATCGGGGCCAGCAGCGAGAACAGCAGCGCCAGGGTCGCCCCGGGCGGCGCGGGCAGGTCGTCCCGGTCGAACGGGTCGCCGGAAGAGGGTGGTTCGGGAGTGGCCGGGTCCTTCTTCCGCAGGCTGTCGTCCCCGGCCGCGGGCAGCGAGGCGTCGTCGGTGGTCGCGGTCATCGGGCACTGCCCTCCTCGGCGGGAACCTGCTCGGCGGGGGCGCCCGTCGGCACCCCGGGGGACGTCCGTCCCGGTACGGGACCGGACTCCGCGCCCGACATCAGCCACGCGTACTCCGCGTTGTCGCGCAGCAGCTCCTGATGCGTGCCGACCGCGGCGATCCGGCCCCCGGACAGCAGCGCCACCCGGTCGGCCAGCATCACGGTCGACGGGCGGTGCGCCACGACCACCGCCGTCGTCCGCGCCAGGACCTCCCGCAGCGCGGCCTCCACCAGCGTCTCCGTGTGTACGTCCAGCGCGGAGAGCGGGTCGTCCAGCACCAGGAAGCGGGGCTCGCCGACCACCGCGCGGGCCAGGGCCAGGCGCTGGCGCTGGCCGCCGGAGAGGCTCAGGCCTTGCTCGCCGACCTCGGTGTCCAACCCCTGCGGCAGGTCGTGCACGAAGTCCGCCTGGGCCACCGACAGCGCCCGGCGCACCTGCGCCTCGTCCGCGTCCGCCGCGCCCATCGTCACGTTCTCGCCGACCGTCGCGGAGAACAGTGTCGGCTCCTCGAACGCCACCGACACCAGCTCCCGCAGCCGCGAGCGCTCCATCGTGGCGATGTCCTCGCCGTCCAGCGTGATCCGCCCGCCGGTCACCTCGTGCAGCCGGGGCACCAGCGCCGTCAGCGTCGTCTTGCCCGACCCCGTGCCCCCGACGAGGGCCAGCGTCTCGCCCGGCCGGATGTGCAGATCGATCCCGGACAGGACGGGCGGGGAGTCCGGGTCCGCGTCCGGGTAGCGGAACGCGACACCCTCGAACACCATCCCCGGCGCGGTGGCCGGCGCGCCCTCGCGTACGGCGACGGCGCCCCGCTCCTCCGCCACGTCCATCACCTCGAAGTACCGGTCGGTGGCCGTCGCCGCCTCCTGGCTCATCGCCAGCAGGAAGCCGATCGACTCCACCGGCCAGCGCAGCGTGAGCGCCGTGGACAGGAACGCCACCAGCGTGCCCGCCGACAGCGTCCCGTCCGCCACCTGGATCGTGCCGAGCACCAGGGCCGCGCCGATCGCCAGCTCGGGGATGGTGGTGATCAGCGCCCAGATCCCGGCGAGCAGCCGGGCCTTGCCCAGTTCCGTGGAACGCAACCGGTGCGACAGCGCCTGGAACGCCCGTGCCTGGCTGCGGTGCCGGCCGAAGCCCTTGACGATGCGGATGCCCAGGACGCTCTCCTCGACGACCGTGGTGAGGTCGCCGACCTGGTCCTGGGCCCGGCGCGCGACCACCGAGTACTTCGTCTCGAACAGCGAGCACAGGACGATCAGCGGCACCGCTGGCGCCAGCAGCACGAGCCCGAGCGTCCAGTCCTGGGCGAACAGAAGGACGAACCCGACGAGGATCGTCGCCGTGTTGACGACCAGGAAGGTCAGGGGGAACGCCAGGAACATCCGCAGCAGCATCAGGTCCGTCGTCCCGCGCGACAGCAGCTGCCCCGAGGCCCAGCGGTCGTGGAACGCGACCGGCAGCCGTTGCAGATGGCGGAAGAGATCCGCCCGCATCGACGCCTCGACCCCGGCCAGCGGCCGCGCCACCAGCCACCGCCGGAACCCGAACAGCAGCGCCTCCGTGATGCCGAGCAGCAGCAGGTACAGCGCCCCCAGCCACACCCCGCCCGGATCGCGGTCGGCGACCGGGCCGTCCACCATCCACTTCAGGACCAGCGGGATCACCAGGCCCAGACAGGACGCCAGGATCGCCACGAAGGCGGCCGTGAACAGGCGCACCCGCACGGGTCGGACATACGGCCACAGGCGCAGGAGGGAGCGCACGGCGGACCGGTCCGTGCGTTCTGCGGGGGTTTCGGGCATCAGGGCCGACCTTACGGTTCACCACTGACAAGCGGCCTCCCTATTTCCGGCCGCCCGCCTGCCCGCCCATGTCTTCGCCGAACCGGGTGCCAAGGACCGTGCCGCGGCCGTCGCCGCCGCCCACGACCGGGGCATCCTCGGCTGAGGACCCCTACTCCACCACCCGCAGCAGCAGCACCGAACGGGCCGGCACCGTCATCTCCGTACCGCCGTCCAGCAGCGTGCCCGGGGCCTCGGCCTGCTCCTCCCGCGAGGTGTCCAGGACCAGTTCGTACGCGGCTCCCCACGGCGCTCCGGGCAGGGCGAAGGACGTCGGCTCCGCGCCCGCGTGCAGGACGGCCAGGAAGCTGTCGTCGCTCACCGGCTCGCCCCGGGCGTCCCGCCCCGGGATGTCCCGGCCCGAAAGGTAGAGGCCGAGCGTGGCGGCGGGGGCGTACCAGTCGCCCTCCGTCATCTCCCGGCCGTCCCGGGCGAACCACGCCAGGTCCCGCAGCCCGTCCGGGGCCTGTGCCCGGCCGGAGAAGAACGCGCGGCGCCGCAGCACCGGATGGGTCCGGCGCAGCGTCAGCACCCGGGCCGTCAGCGCGGTCAGCTCGCGCCACCGCGGCTGGTCGAGCAGCGACCAGTCGACCCAGCCGGTCTCGTTGTCCTGGCAGTAGGCGTTGTTGTTGCCGCCCTGCGTCCGGCCCATCTCGTCGCCCGCCACCAGCATCGGCACGCCGGTGGACAGCAGCAGCGTGGTGAGCAGATTGCGGAGCTGGCGACGGCGCAGCGCGTTGATCCGGGGGTCGTCGGTCTCGCCCTCCGTACCGCAGTTCCACGCCCGGTTGTCGTTCGTCCCGTCCCGGTTGCCCTCCCCGTTCGCCTCGTTGTGCTTGTGCTCGTAACTCACCAGGTCGCGCAGGGTGAAGCCGTCGTGCGCGGTGACGAAGTTGACCGAGGCGTACGGGCGGCGCCCGCCCCAGGCGTACAGGTCGCTGGAGCCGGTCAGCCGGTAGCCGAGATCCCGTACGTCCGGGAGCGCGCCGCGCCAGAAGTCCCGTACGGCGTCGCGGTAGCGGTCGTTCCACTCGGTCCACAGGGGCGGGAAGGCCCCCACCTGGTAGCCGCCGTTGCCGACGTCCCAGGGCTCGGCGATCAGCTTGACCCGGCGCAGCACCGGGTCCTGGGCGATCACCGCGAGGAACGGGGAGAGCATGTCGACGTCGTGCATCGAGCGGGCCAGCGCCGCCGCCAGGTCGAAGCGGAAGCCGTCGACCCCCATCTCGGTGACCCAGTAGCGCAGCGAGTCGGTGATGAGCCGCAGCACCTGCGGCTGCACCACGTGCAGGGTGTTGCCGCAGCCGGTGTAGTCGGCGTAGCGGCGCGGGTCGCCCTCCAGGCGGTAGTAGCCCCGGTTGTCGATGCCGCGCAGCGACAGCATCGGCCCCAGCTCGCCCGCTTCCGCGGTGTGGTTGTAGACGACGTCGAGGATCACCTCGATCCCGGCGTCGTGCAGCGCGCGCACCATCCGCTTGAACTCGCCGACCTGCTGGCCGGCCGTGCCGGAGGCGGAGTAGCCGGCGTGCGGGGCGAAGTAGCCGATGGAGTTGTAGCCCCAGTGGTTGTGCAGCCCGCGCCGCAGCAGATGGTCCTCATGGGCGAACTGGTGCACCGGCAGCAGTTCGACGGCGGTCACCCCGAGCCGGGTGAGGTGTTCGATCGCCGCCGGGTGCGCGAGACCGGCGTACGTGCCGCGCAGCTCGGGCGGGACGTCCGGGTGCAGCTTGGTGAAGCCGCGCACGTGCAGCTCGTAGATGACGGAGTCGGCCCACGGGGTCTTCGGGCGGCGGTCCTCCACCCAGTCGTCGTCATCGTGGACGACCACGCCCTTGGGAACGTACGGAGCCGAGTCGCGGTCGTCGCGCACGGTGTCGGCCACATGCTGGTCCGGCCAGTCCCGTACGTGCCCGTACACCTCCGGCGGCAGGGTGAAGGTCCCGTCGACGGCACGCGCGTACGGGTCGAGGAGCAGCTTCGCCGCGTTCCACCGGGCCCCCGTCCACGGGTCCCAGCGGCCGTGCACCCGGTAGCCGTAGCGCTGCCCCGGCCGTACGCCGGGGAGGAAGCCGTGCCAGATCTCGTGCGTCAGCTCGGACAGCGGACAGCGTGTCTCGACGCCCCGCTCGTCGAACAGGCACAGCTCGACCGCCTCGGCCCCGCCCGCCCACAGTGCGAAGTTCGTCCCCGCCACCCCGTCCGGGCCGACCCGGAAGCGGGCCCCCAGCGGCATCGGGGCCCCGGGCCACACGACCGGCGCCGGGGCCGCGGCCCGTACGGCATCGGCGTGCTCGGTGCGCTGCACCTCCACGATCTCCGCGCGGACGACGGCCACCGTCCCCGGATCGTGCGCCGCCTCCCGCCCGGGATCCTGCGCCGCCTCCCGGTCGGGGTCCTGTACTGCCTCCTGCTCGGCTGCGCTCGACACCGTGTAGCCTCCCGCGGCTCGTAGGACGGGCACCCGCGAGGGGGCGCGCGGCGTCCCGGCCGCGGCCCCCTTCAGGTAGTCCTCCCCCCTGTTCTGCCCACCGGGCGGCCCGCACTCACGTTTCCCCCGACCGGCCCTGGTCGTTGGGGGAGCGTGAACCACACAGCGAAGAGCGCACGCGCCTCCTCGGCCGCCGTGCTGACCTGGGCGGGACTGCTGACCGTGCTGGCCCTGCTGACCGGCTGCACCGACACCCGGGAGGCCCTGCTCAACGGCAAGGCGCGGTCCCCGGGCGAGGTGATCAGCGTCTTCCCCGAGAACGGGGCCAAGGACGTCGACGAGGAGACCCGGATCGCGGTGAAGGTCCCCGACGGGCGGCTGGAGAGCGTGAAGGTCATGCGGATCGAGGACGCGCAACAGCAGACGGTGGCGGGGCGCATCGCGCGGGACGGGCGCTCCTGGACCCCGGAGCCCCGGGTGGCCCGGCTCGCCCTCGCCGCCAAGTACAGCATCGACGCGGTGGCCGTGGACGCCCGGGGCCGCCGCTCCGCCCGGCACGCCACGTTCACCACGCTCGTGCCCGAGCACCGCTTCATCGGCTACTTCAAACCGGAGAACCGGTCCACCGTGGGCACCGGCATGATCGTCTCCTTCGCCTTCAACCGGCCGGTCGCCGACCGGGCCGCGGTGGAGAAGGCCATCCGGGTGACGTCCGATCCGGTGGTGGAGGTCGTCGGCCACTGGTTCGGCAAGGACCGACTCGACTTCCGCCCGAAGACGTACTGGAAACCCGGCACCGAGGTCACCGTCGACATCGGGCTGCGGGACGTCGAGGGCGCGCCGGGCGTCTACGGCAGCCAGGACAAGACCGTCGTCTTCACCATCGGCCGCCACCAGATCTCCCGGGTCGACGCGGAGGCCAAGACCATGGAGGTACGCCGGGACGGCGAGCTCGTCAGTACCGTCCCGATCACCGCGGGGGCCCCGAAGACGACCACGTACAACGGGAAGATGGTGGTCACCGAGATGCACGAGGTGACCCGGATGAACGGGGCGACCGTCGGCTTCACGGACGAGGAGGGCAAGGGCGAGTACGACATCGAGGACGTCCCGCACGCGATCCGGCTCACCACCTCCGGCACCTTCCTGCACGGCAACTACTGGGCCGACGAGTCCGTCTTCGGCGAGGAGAACGTCAGCCACGGCTGCATCGGACTGCGCGACGCCAAGGGGGGCGGCGGTGCCACGCCCGGCGGCTGGTTCTTCGACCGGACCCTCATCGGGGACGTGGTCGAGGTGGTCAACTCCAAGGACAAGAAGGTCGCCCCGGACAACGGGCTCAGCGGCTGGAACATGAGCTGGAAGAAGTGGACGGCGGGCTCGGCCCTGCGCTGAGCCCCGGTGCGCAGCCGTCCTCCTGCGCCACCGCGAGCGGGCCCCGGCCGCTGCGCCGCTCCCCGGCCGCCCCCAGTCGCCCCCGCCGGCCACCGCGCCCTTGTCCCGTCGCCCCGTCCAGCCCGTCCCGCCCGGTCCGCCCCGGCCGCCGCGCTCTTGCCCGGTCGCACGGTCCCGGCCGGTTGGCTCTCGCACGGTCGCTCCCGGCTCCCGCCACCGCGCCCTGGCCCGGTCCGGCCGGTCCGCCCGGCACCCCGCGCCACCTGCACAGCTCTCCCCGAGCTCTTCCGGCCAGTTGGGACGGAACGGTGACATTCCGGGGGGAGTCCACCGCGCCTGCGATGTGATTATCTGGCGGCGGGCGTGCAGGTGTAGCGCGCGGGGGTGCAGGCCATGGCGGGAGCCGGGCCGTGCGAGGGGAGACGGTCACAGTGAACGGGCAGCCGATATCGGGGGCATCGGCCGGGGCGAGCGGGAAGCGGCACGGCGGGACGGGGCTCCGGGCCCTGGCGCTGGGGGCACTGCTGGTGCTGGTGACGGCGTGCGGAGGCGGCGGCGGCGCCGACGCGGGGGACGGGAAGGGACCGGCGGGCAGCACGAAGAAGGAGGACACCACCGCCTCGAAGGCGGTCGTGACCATCGCACCCGAGGACGGGGCGGATTCCGTGGCGACCAGCGGCGCGCTGAAGATCGGCGCCGAGCAGGGCAAGCTGACGACGGTGAAGGTCGCCGACCCCAAGGGCAACGAGGTCGAGGGCGAGATCTCCGCCGACGGGGCGAGCTGGACGCCGGAACGCCACCTCGCCGCTTCCACCAAGTACACGGTGCACGCGGTCGCCAAGGACTCCGAGGGCCGTGAGTCGGCGAAGGACATCGCCTTCACCACGCTCGTCCCGGCGAACACCTTCATCGGTCACTACACGCCCGAGGACGGCTCCACCGTCGGCGTCGGCATGCCGGTCTCCATCAACTTCACCCGGGGCATCACCGCCCCGGACGCGGTGGAGAAGGGCATCAAGGTGACGGCCGAGCCGGCCGTCGAGATCGAGGGCCACTGGTTCGGCAACGACCGCCTCGACTTCCGCCCCGAGACGTACTGGAAGCCGGGCACCAAGGTGACCGTCGAGCTCAACCTCGACGGTGTGGAGGGCCGGCCGGGCGTCTACGGCAAGCAGGCCAAGACGGTGTCGTTCACCATCGGCCGCAGCCAGGTCTCCACCGTCGACGCGAGCAGCAAGCGGATGAAGGTGGTCCGCGACGGAAAGCAGATCAAGGACATCCCGATCTCCGCGGGCGCCCCGGCGACGACCACGTACAACGGTCAGATGGTCATCAGCGAGAAGCTCAAGGTGACCCGGATGAACGGTGACACCGTCGGCTTCGGCGGCGAGTACGACATCAAGGACGTCCCGCACGCCATGCGGCTGTCGACCTCGGGCACGTTCCTGCACGGCAACTACTGGGGCGCGTCCTCGATCTTCGGCAACACCAACACCAGCCACGGCTGTGTCGGTCTGCGGGACGTGCGAGGCGGCTACGACAACCAGACGCCGGCGGCGTGGTTCTACAACAAGTCGATGATCGGCGACGTGGTCATCGTGAAGAACTCCAAGGACAAGCAGATCCAGCCGGACAACGGCCTCAACGGCTGGAACATGGACTGGGAGGAGTGGAAGAAGTAACCCTCTCCCGCTCTCGTACGATCCGGTGGGCCCGGTGCTGTGACCAACGGCACCGGGCCCACCGTCGTTAGCGGTGGTTAACCTCTAGCCATGACTGTGACTCTCGAAGTACGCGACGGCGTCGGCACCATCCAGCTCGACCGGCCGCCCATGAACGCCCTGGACGTGGCGATCCAGGACCGGCTGCGGGAGCTGGCCGAGGAGGCGACCCGGCGCGAGGACGTGCGCGCCGTGATCCTCTACGGCGGGGAGAAGGTGTTCGCGGCGGGCGCGGACATCAAGGAGATGCAGGCGATGGACCACACCGCGATGGTCCTCCGTTCCCGGGGGCTCCAGGACGCCTTCACGGCCGTCGCCCGCATCCCGAAGCCGGTCGTCGCCGCCGTCACCGGCTACGCCCTCGGCGGCGGCTGCGAACTGGCGCTCTGCGCCGACATCCGGATCGCCGCCGACAACGCCAAGCTCGGCCAGCCGGAGATCCTCCTCGGCCTGATCCCCGGCGCGGGCGGCACCCAGCGCCTCGCCCGCCTGATCGGCCCCTCCCGCGCCAAGGACCTCATCTTCACCGGCCGTATGGTCAAGGCGGAGGAGGCCCTGACCCTGGGCCTGGTCGACCGCGTGGTCCCCGCCGCCGAGGTCTACGAGCAGGCCCACGCCTGGGCCGCCCGGCTCGCCAAGGGCCCCGCGCTGGCACTGCGCGCGGCCAAGGAGTCGATCGACGCCGGGCTGGAGACGGACATCGACACGGGGCTCACCATCGAGCGGAACTGGTTCTCCGGCCTGTTCGCCACGGAGGACCGCGAGCGGGGGATGCGCAGCTTCGTCGAGGAGGGGCCGGGGAAGGCCACGTTCCTCTGAGCCCGGGGCGGACGGCCGTCGGCCCGTGGCCGTACGACCCTCGCCATACCGTGATCGGACGACCGTCGGTCCGTAGCCGGACGGTTGCTGATCCGTAGTCAGGTCGGGCCCGCCGATAGTCGGTTCGGGTGGGCCCCGTGCCGTGGTTCATCCGTCAGGGCGGATTATCCGGGCCTTAAGACAACCTTAAGGCCCGGTGCCGTCGTCATCGTGGGCGTGCGCGTCGGGTGGAGCGTCGTCGCAGCTCAGGCGGGCCGTTTCCGGGGCTGGATTGCCGCAGGCATATGCCGCAAGCCTTCCGCGCACCCCGGACGACCGGGGTGCGGATTCCTGCGGAACGGCCCCGGACGGTGATGCGTGCGGCCATGATGGTGGGCATGGCGGGCCTGGAGGGTGTGGATCGGCCGCGACCGCGCAGTGGTGCGGCGGCGGCGCGCAGTACGTCGATCGTGGATGACGAACAGGCGTTCAAGGCGCTGGAGTTGTTCGGGAATCCGACCGAGGGGGAAGTCCGGCTGCCGTCCCGTCCGGAGTCGGCGGCGACGGCCCGTCGGCTCACCTCCTGTGTCGTGCTCCGCCAGTGGGCCCTCTCGCCGCAGACCGCCGAGTACGCGGTGCTCCTGGTCTCCGAGCTCGTCGGCAACGCGGTGCGCCACACCGGGGCCCGGGTCTTCGGGTTACGCATGGTGCGTCGCCGGGGGTGGATCCGCGTCGAGGTGCGTGACCCCTCGCGCGGGCTGCCGTGTCTGATGCCGGTGCGGGAGATGGACGTCAGCGGCCGCGGGCTCTTCCTCGTCGACAAGCTCTCCGACCGCTGGGGCGTGGACCTGCTGCCGCGCGGCAAGACCACCTGGTTCGAGATGCGGATCTCCGACCGCTGAGGCGGGGTCCCTCGGGCCGGAACGCAGAAGCCCCCGGTCGGCCGTGGTGCGGCGCTGCGGGGGCTGCTGGCGGAGGCCGTGACGTGGGGGTGTGTTCACGGCCGCTCAGGACGACCTGGGCCCGGGTCGATGGGGGTCGTGGGTCCGACTATGGCAGACGGGTGACCCCGGTGCCAAAGCGACTTGTCCGAATATTTAAGGAACAAACGGGCAACGCCCGGTGGAATCGTAGGTGTGCTCGGTCACTCGCCTGGCTTTCTGTGCATCGTTATGGTGGCTGCTGAATGATTCATTGATCATCTGCTGAACTGTGTAATCATCCCTTTTCGGTCATTCCGCCCCTACTGTTTCCCCGGGAATCGGTCGTACCCGTGGAACGTGAGGTGGTCGGGCATGGGCGGGCACACGGTGTCGGGCACGGACGGGCACCGGATTCCGGTGGGCCGCCGCGACCTGCTCGGCGCGGGGGCCGGGGCGCTGGCCGCCGCCCTCGCCGCGGGCTGCGCACGGGGCGAGGGACCGCCACCACCCGGCCCCGCCCCAGCGCCCGGGAGCCACCGGCCCCAGCGCCCGGGAGCCACCGGCCCCAGCGCCCCGGGAGCCACCGGCTCCGCCGCCCCGGCCGCCGCCCCGCCGCGCCGCGCGGCTTCCCCGGGCTGCCCTTCCGGATCGCCCACGGCCCCCGCGACCGGCCCCGCGTCGCCCTCACCTTCGACGGGCGGGGTGACCCGGACCTCGCCCGCACCGCACTCGCCCGCTGCGAACGGGCCGGGGCCCGCGTCACGGTCCTGGCGGTCGGCACCTGGCTCGCCGAACACCCCGGCCTGGCCCGCCGCATCCTCGACGGGGGCCACGAGATCGGCAACCACACCGAGCACCACCTCGACCTCGCGGCCCTGGACGAGCGCGCCGCGTACGAGGAGATCGCCGCCTGCGCCCGGCGGCTGCGCCGGCTCACCGGGTCCATCGGCGCCTGGTTCCGGCCCTCGCCGACCCCGTACGCCTCCCCGCGCGTCCAGCGCCTCGCACGGCGGGCCGGCTACCCCCATGCCCTCGGCTGCGACGTGGAGTCGCGCGACCACGCGGCCACCCGCGTCGCCACCGTCACCCGGAAGGTCGCCGGGGAACTGCGCAACGGATCGGTGGTGGAGTTGAGCCTCGGCCGCCCCGTCACCGTCGAGGCGCTGCCGCTGCTCCTCGCCGAGATCGGGCGCCGCGGGCTGCACGCGGTGACGGCCACCGAGCTGCTGGACCGACCGGCCGCCGACGCCACCCGGACGGCCCGATAATCTGACCCCTGACATATCGGCAGCACGAAGGGGCGGAACAGTGGCGGACATCGAGTCGGCGCGCACGGTATTCGAGAAGTTCGACGCGAACGGCGACGGCCTCATCACGGCCAACGAGTACAAGAGCGCGATGGCCCAGCTCGGCGATCCCTTCGTCACCGAGACGGTGGCGCAGGCGGTCATCAACGCACACGACGCCAACGGCGACGGCATGCTCACCTTCGAGGAGTTCTGGGCCGCGCAGAACAAGGCCTGAACCGGCAGCGGCCCGGTCCGCCGCGGCGGCCGGCCCCGTGCCGTCGGGGCCGGCCGCCGCCGGGGACGCCCTCAGGGCCGCTCCCGGACACCGTGCGCCTCTTCTGCCCGCTGTGCGCGGCTTGCTGCGGTTCTGTCCACCGACGAGGATCGAGCCGTGATGTTCCCCGGACCCCCGGCCGACCCGGCCACGCCGACGGCGGGCAGCATGCCGAGCGCCGCCCCGCCGGCCGCCGAGGCGGCACGGACACCCGGGGGAGCGACCGGGGCGGCGTCGGCCCGCCGCGCCTGGACGGCCCCTCTCCTGCTCGGCTGCGCGGGCGTCCTCGCCCTCTGCATCGCACTGTTCGGCCCCGGCCTCATGGCCCGCGGCACCGGTGAACTCCGGATACCCGGCGCGGGGCTCACCACCGTGCTCCGCACCGTCCTGTTCGCCGCGCTCGCCCTCCACCTGGGCGAACTCCTCGCCCCGCAGCTCATCCGGCCCGTCCGCGGCCGCCCCCGTACCGCCGTACGGAGCTGGGCGGTGTTCGCCTCGCTCGCCGGGGCCGCCGCCGCGGCCGGGCAGATCGTGCGGCTCGCCGCCGTCAGCGATCTCGGGATCACCGAGACCTACGGCACCCGCGAGGGCGGCCTGCTCCTCCTCATGGCCAACGGCCTGGTCGTCGCCGCCCTCTGCGCCGCGAGCAGACGCCCCGCCCTCGCCCTCGCCCCGCTCGCCGTCGTGATCGGCGCGGAGGCCCTGCGCGCCCACCCGGAGGCGTACAGCCCGGAGTTCGGCGCCGCCCTGACCGTCGTCCATCTGACGGCCGCGTCACTGTGGACCGGCGGCCTGCTGTACGTCCTGCGCACCCTGTGGCTCTGGCGCGGCTCACCCGCCTCGGCCCGCGCCCTGCTCGGCCGGTACGCACGCCTGGCGATCTGGCTGTACGCCGCCCTCGCCGCCACCGGGACCGCCTCGGCCCTGCGCCGGCTGCCGCTGGACGTGGTGCCGACCTCCGCCTACGGGCGGACCCTGCTGCTCAAGCTGGCGCTGATGGCCGTCGTCAGCGTGCTGGCCGTGGCGGCGCGGCGGCGGATGCTCCGGGACACCGACCCGTCGGCGGCGTGCCGACTGGCCCGCCGCGAACAGGTCGTGCTGGGTCTGGTCGTGGTGGTCTCGGCCGTTCTCACCGTCGTTCCCGACCCCCACTGGATCTCGCTCAGGCCCTAAGAGGCGTTCCGGTACGGCTGCCAGCTCCGCAACTCGTCGTCGCGCGGGGCCAGGACCACGGCCGGGCCGTCCCGGTCGTCCCGGGCGAAGAACCGCACCGGTCGTCGCGCGTCCCAGGCCGGCCACCCGGGGTCCCCGCCCGTCGCGAAGTCCACCCACGCCCGGTGCATCGCGTCCGCCAGTTCCTGCGGGGCGTGAGGACCGGTCAGGGCCTGGGTGTCGGGGTGGGCGAGCGTGTCGAAGACGAAGCCCAGCTCCAGCGCGTGGCAGGCGCCGAGCCGCTGTACGGGGGTGGGCCAGCCGAACTCGTACACGTACGTGGCACCGGGCGCGTGGGTCCGGGCGTCGGCCAGCCGGTTGAGCGGGACCCGCAGCAGCAGGTCCGTGGCGAGCGTGCCGAGGATCTCCCCCGGGGTGGCGTCCGGGCGGTTGGCGCGGTAGGTGCGGGCGGTGGAGTTCGGCACCCGGAACTTCAGCAGGGCCAGCCGCAGCTTCAGCCGGCCGATCCTCTCGGTCAGGCCGCCGGGCACGAACCAGAGCCGGTACTCATCGGTGTTCGTCCCCAGCAGCAGGTCCACCCCGGCGGACGCACCGGCCTCCAGAGCCGCCGCCGGGTCCTGGGGCAGCAGGTCCCCGTCGACGACCAGCTGGAAGGAGTGGCGGCCGGTCAGCGGGTTGCCGCCGCTGGTGACCTCGGTCTGCGCGGTCAGCAGCGCCTGGGGGTCCACGGCGGCCAGTGCGGCGGCCGTCGCGGGCACCCCGAGCCGCTTCGCGATGAGCTCGGTCGTCCCGCGTGCCGCGTCCGGGGGCAGCGCGGCGGGCGCCCCGCTCTGGAGCACCGCCCGTCCGAAGAGCCCCGCCGACCGGGGTGCGGCCAGCAGTCCGGCGATGGAGATCGCCCCCGCCGACTCCCCGGCCACCGTCACCCGGTCCGGGGCGCCGCCGAACGCCGCGATGTTGTCGCGCACCCACTCCAGGGCTGCCAGCTGGTCCAGCAGGCCCCGGTTGGCGGGCGCGTCCGGGAAGACGCCGAAGCCCTCGACGCCCAGCCGGTAGTTCACGGAGACGAGGACCACCCCGTCCCGGGCGAACGCCGACCCGTCGTACACCGGCACGGCCGAGGAACCGTGCACCAGCGACCCGCCGTGGATCCACACGAGGACGGGGAGCCCGGCGGCCCGGTCCGGAACCGGCGAAGGCGTCCACACATTGAGGTTCAGCCACGCCTCGCCCGGCACCGCCGGGTCCGGCAGCAGCCTGTCCAGCGGCGGCGCGTAGGGCCGCTTCGGGGCGGTCGGACCGTACGCCACGGCCTCGCGCACCCCCGCCCACGGCTCCGGCGGGCCGGGCGCGCGGAACCTCCGGGCGCCGACCGGCGCGGCCGCGTACGGGATGCCGCGGAAGACCGCGACACCCCGCTCCACCGCACCGCGCACGGTCCCGTACTCGGTCGTCACCTGCGGGGGAGTCCCCGCCACGCTGTCGGTCACGGTGCCTGCCGACTCCTCTCGCGGTGCGGTGCTGCGGGCCGCCCGCTGTGGACGCGGGCGGCTGCTTCGGATGGACCAGGGGGACTTCGGGGCCACGGTGGCGGCCCTGTTCCCGTCGGCACACACGCATGCCTGCCCCGAGAGGGCGGCCCGCGACACCACCCAGGCGGCTGACCGGCCGGTGAACGTCCAGGTCGGGCCGGGCGGCAGGGGTCGTCCGGCCGCCCGGACCGCCCGGACCGCTCAGGCCGCGAAGTGCTCGGACAGCTGGTCGCGTTCGTCCAGTTCCACCAGGTCCGGGCGCGTGTAGCGCTCGGCGCGCGCGTGGTAGTCGAAGTCGCCCCGGACGAGCCCCCGGTAGTCCTGGACGCAGCGTTCCAGGGCCGCCCGTGTCGGGCCGGTGATGCCCGCCGCCTCGATTTCCTGGATCAGTTCCCTTTCCGCCCGCTGAACCCGTTCGGCGATCCGGGCCAGTTGGATCCCGGCCTCGTCCACGGCTTGCTGGAGGGTGCATCCCCGGTCGCGCTGGATCAGCCGTACGGCATTGTGCTCGTAGCCGAGAGCGGCTTCCTTCTCGAAGGAGCAGATGTCATTGCAGAGCCCGGAATGATCGGTGACCGCGTTCCGCAGAGCGATATACGCGGGCATGCTCCGGGCGGATTCCGGGAGATCGATGTCCGCGGTGATCTCGTGCAGGCAGAGAAAGGGCTGCATGGCGACCGAATCCCGCCGGTGCTTGGCGAACTCGGAGCGGCTCGGCACCTGTCCGGCGGCCCGCTCGACGGCCTCGGCGTAGTACGTCCACAGCCAGGCGGCGGTGTCCCGCCGGAACTGCCGGTTCCACTGCGCCGACCGCCCGGGGCAGGTCCGCTCCTGCAGTCCGGCGAGCGCCCGCTCCATGGGGCCGTTCGGTACGGCCCCGTCGAGGACGCCCACCAGGCGGGTGATCGCCTTCTCGCACATCAGCGGATTGCGCCCGGCCGGTCCGTCGTCGAACTCGTCGTCCACCAGGAAGGCCCAGAAGAGCCATTGGCAGAACAGGTCGAGGTGGTCCTGCGAGGCCTTCGGGAAGATGAGGGATATCCACAGTTCCGGGCGGGTGCGGATCATCTTCTTGCGGGCCGGTACGGACAGGTCGAGTCCCTCGGATTCGGCCCATTCCCAGGCGGCCTCACGGGTTTTCGCCAAGCCTGGGTGGCATCCGGAACTCTGGAAAGGCATATGAAACGCCGGTAACGTGATCTGGCTCATTGCTGCCCCTCGTCTGATGGATACGGGCGGACGATGCGAACGGCATATTCCGGGTGATCGAGCAGGGGACGGGCCGGTCGGGAAGCGGCCGCCGGGAGCCTCGGGGGCCGGCCGTCGGAGCGGCGTCGCCAGGCAGGAGGGCCGGCCAATCGCTGTGCTCCTTCCTCCGCCGGGGTGCGGCGCCGGGGCGGGGCCGGTGAGCCGGCGGGCGGGCGCGTCACCATGGGTCATGCCCAGTCAACCCTGTGTGGGGGTTCCGAGGGAAGGCATGCGTGACCGAAATTGTTTGTTCGTCAATAACTCTCTGATCGTTACTGAGGTGTTGGTGAACTTCTGGGGCGACGGCCCGGTTCAGCTGCGCCGGAAGAACTCGACCTCGCCGACCGCGACCGGCCGCCCCTCACCCTCTCCGGTCGCCTCCCGCAGCACCAGCTCGACGGAGACGACATCGCTGATGCCCATCCGTACCGTCTGCTCGCCGGGCTTGTCGTTGAAGGTCACCGCCTTCGTGTGGACCGTGCCGTCCTCCGTGGTGACGAGCAGGTCGGCCCGGGTCGGCCGCGCGCCCCGCCGGAACTCCTGCGGCTCCTTCGACACCCCGGTGTGCACCACGACGCCGACCAGCCGGAACGGCGTCCCGAACGAACAGGTCAGCGACGCGCCGAGCGCGGGTGCGCCCCAGTACTCGTCCGTCAGGCCGTCGATCGCCGCACTCGCCGGGTGCCCGGGAACCGCCGCGCTCGCACTCACCCCGGTCGGGCTGATCTCCGCCGTGCCGCCCAGCTTGTCCCGGACGTCCTCGAACACGTACCGCCCCAGCGGGAAGAACAGGAAGCCCGCGAGCACCAGCGCGGCCACGGCCGGCACCAGCAGGGTCCGCCGCAGCGCCCGGCCCGAACCGCCGCGCACCCGCCGGCGGAACGGCCACACCGTGCGCCACCACGGCAGGGCGGCGGGCCGCTCCGGAGCCAGCAGCACAGCGGCGCACCGCCGGCAGAACTTCCGCCCGGCCAGGTTCGGCGTACCGCAGGCCGGGCAGGGCGGCCCGTCCGGCGCCTCGTCCGCGGCCACCGGCCGCACGACGGGCCGCCGGGCCGCGGGGCGGGCGGGCAGCACGGCCCCTATCGGATCGTCGTCCGCGTCGGTCCCGCTCCCGGAACCCGTCGTCGGCGCGGAGGGCGGTACCGGCGCCGACGCGCCGGCCGGGGCTCCCGGGCGTACGGGGGCGGGGGCGGGCCGTACGGGAGGAACCGGGAGTGCGGGCCGCGCCGGTCCGGACGGCGACGGGGGCGTGGAGGGGCGCGCCGGGAGCGGGGGAGGCGCTGCCGGTACGGGGGCGGGTGCGGGTTCCGCCGGGAGCATGGGAGGAGCGGGCCGGGGCGACTTCGGCGGCTCCGGCGGCTCCGGCGGCTCCGGCGGTTGTCCGGGGCGTGCGGGGGGTTCCGGGGGCGCGGTGGCGGGCGGTGCGGCGGGCGGTGCAGGCTCGGCTTTTGCCACCCCGGTGCCGGTGCGGGTCTCCTGTTCCGCCGCCGGTCCGGGAGCGGGCTCCGGACTGTTCGTCCCTCCCGGCCCGGCGTCGGGGGCGGCCTGCGGCTCCGGCACCGGAGTCCCTGCTGCGGCCTCCGGCTCCGGCCCCGGCCCATGGCCGGGTGCAGGTGCAGGTGCGGGCGTCGGCTCCGTCTCCGGAGCCCGCCGCGGCCGTACGGGCTCCGCGGACCAGCCCAGATAGCCGCCGCAGTTGCCGCAGAAGTCGTCGCTCTCGCCGTTGGCCGTACCGCACGCCGGGCACGAACGCATCACGTCAGCCTCCAGTCTGTTCGGGCGCGGCGGGTGCTTCGGGGGGACCGGGCGGGCCCGGCAGGACCTCCACCCGGCAGGTCAGGTGCACCGGGCACGAGGCGGTGGCGACCTCCAGCACGCGCCGGGCGTCCACCGCGTCGCCCGCGCGCACCGGCCGGACCCGGATGAGCACCTCCCCGGTCGGCGGTGGCGGGAGGGCCGCCCCGGGCTCGGCCGACCAGGTGGCGCCCCCGCCGTCCCGGACCTCCGCGTGCACCCCGCAGCACAGGCGCAGCCGCTCCACGAGACCCCGCCGGGTGCCGCGCCACCGGTGCAGCTCGACGGCGCGCGCCACGACCGCCCGGCGCAGCTCCACCGGCCACGCCGGATCGGCCTCCACGCCCACCCAGGACGCCAGCCACGGCAGGAAGTCGGCCGGGGCGAGGGCCGGGTCGACGTACGCGGGCAGGTTGTCCAGGGTCGAGAGGACCGGGGCCAGCACCGTGTCCAGGCCCGCCGTGAACCGCTGGGCCAGGTCGTCGTCCGCGTACAGGGCGGGCAGCAACTCGCCGATCGGGTAGCGGCTCGGCAGCCCGGGGACCGCCGCCCGCGTCATGCGGCACCTCCGGCCCCGCCCGCGGTGACCACGACCTGGTGCTGGTGCGAGAAGACCAGGGCCCCCGGCGCGACGTCGACCCGGTCCGCCGCCGCCCCGCGCCGCCCCGTGATCGGGTCCGCCGGGAACAGCCGGACGTCCTCCACGAGCCCCGCTCCCTCCACGTTCTGGAGCACGGCGAAGACCTCCCCGTACTGCACGGGCCTGCCGAACGGCCACCCCCGCCCGTCCGCCCCGCCCCGCAACGGGTCGATGTGGCGGAACAGCGCCTCCAGGGCCTCGGCCCGCACCCGGTCGACGTCACCGGGCGCGGCCACCAGCCGGGCGACGACCGTGACGCCCTGGTAGGCGGGCGGTTCGACGATCAGCCGGGTTCCGACCAGGCGCCGTTCGTCGAGCCGCTCGGTGACCGCGGCGAGCACCGCCTCCGACGGGATCAGCTGCTCGAACCGCACCTGCCCGTCCTCGTCGGCCACCGCGTCCGGCACCACCAGCACCCGTACCGCACCCGCCTCGCCCGGCACGGCCGGCAGGCACCGCACCCGGCGCAGGGACGGCGCGGCCTCCCGGGCGATCAGCTCGTAGTCCTCGGCGGTGACCGCCCGCTCCTGCACCCGCAGGATGGCGGGCGCGCGCACCTTCGCGTTCTCCACGGTCTCCCCGTCGACCCCGCCGTTCGCCGCCTCGCGGTTGTTCACGCTCGCGACGTACGGCACCGAACTGCGCAGCACGGAGATCGCCCCCCGGGCGACGTTCCCGGCCGACCCGCCTCCGGTGCGGCAGCGCGCCACGCGGAGCCGGGCGCCCTTCTCGGGGACCGCCCCGTACGCGCGCATCGTGCCGTCCGCCTCCCGCACCTCCGGCGGGAACGCGAACTCCCCGGCCACCGCGTCGACCCGGACGTGCCGGTCACCGGGGCCGGACGCGCCGAAGTGCTCGACCGGGGTCCAGTCCTGCCAGCCCTCGTCGGCCGACACCTGGACGATGGGCGGGTCCCCGTCCAGCAGCAGCGGCGCCCGGCCCACCGTGAACCGCTGCCCCGCCACGCCCTCCGACACCCCGAGGGGCACGTCGAGGACGGTCTCCGCGTGCTCGGCCGCCGTCGTGCCGCCGACCGTGAACACCTCGGCCTCCCGGATCGTCGGCGACTCCGAGTAGAACGGCTGGCCCGGCTCCGGGGCGGTCACCCGGCAGCGCAGCCACCCCGCCCGGGTCCCCGCCACCACGGACGCCGTGTGCCCGGCCGGGACGAACACCACCACCTCGCCGGGCCGGTTGAGGCCGCCGGTGGAGTCGGTGCCGGTCGCGCAGGCCACCCAGCGGGCTCCGTCCCACGCCTCCCACACCAGGGGCGGCTGCCGCGGGTCGACGCCCACGCCCTCCACGCGGCTGTCGAGCCGCACGGCGACGATGCACCGGGGCACGGCCGTCGGCAGCCCGAACAGCAGGGCGTCACCGGGCTCCGGCCGCGCCTGGAAGCACGGGATGTCCTTGCCCGCACCGAGCGGCGCCGTGCGGTCCGTCTGCTCCCCCGCGACCGGCGCGGTCACCAGCCGGACCAGCGAACTCGGCACGACCGGCAGGTCGTCGGAGGTGGAGAACACCACCGGCTCCCCGGTCTCACCGCGCACGGTGGCCACCTCCGTACCGGCGGGCAGGTGCACGGTCTCCGGCTGCGGCGCGGAGAGCCAGAAGTCGATCTCGGCCCGTGCCGCGGTCGGCGGGAACAGCGTCACGCCCAGCAGATCGAGGAACGCCGCGTAGTTCTTGTCGGGCACCCGGTTCAGCCGGTACAGCAACTGGTCGACCAGGTACGCGAACGTCTCGATCAGCGTGACCCCGGGGTCGGACACATTGTGGTCGGTCCACTCGGGGGAGCGCTGCTGGACGAACCGCTTGGCCTCGTCGACGAGTTGCTGGAAACGCCGGTCGTCCAGGTTCGGGGAGGGCAGGGCCATCAGAGCCTCCCCGCTTCCCGGGCGGTCCGCGCCGCCGGGCTCTCGGGCGACGGGATCGAGTAGAAGGGGAAGACCAGGTTGCGCAGGTCGTTGGTGGCCCGCACGGTGTAGTGCACGTCGATGTAGAGCGTGCCCTCCTCGACCGCGTCGAACGCGACCACCACGTCCGTCACCTCGATCCGCGGCTCCCACCGCTCCAGCGAAGTGCGGACCTCCTGCGCGATCCGCCCGGCGGTCGCCCCGTCGCCGGGCGCGAAGACGTACTCGTGGATGCCGCAGCCGAACTCGGGGCGCATCGGCCGCTCGCCCGGCGCGGTGCCGAGGATCAACCCGATGGCCTCCTCGATCTCCTTGTCCCGCTCGACCAGGGCGATACCGCCCGTCGGCCCGGTCCGCAGCGGGAAGCCCCAGCCGCGCCCGATGAATCCGCCGCCGCGTCCGGCGTATCCGTCGCCGCTCACACCGGGCCCCCGATCAGGACGTCGAACGCACCGCTGACGACGGGCGCTCCGCAGGTGGTCCTGTCGCCCATCCGGGCGGCGGGCAGCCCGCCGATCAGCACCACGCCGCCGATCGCGGCGGCGGGGTTGGGCATGATCACGTTGCCGGGGCCGAGCGCCGCGTGCGGGGGGACGACGCACCCGTGCAGGCTCCCGGTGACGGCCGCGGGCCGGCCGCCGATGAGCACGGTGGCCACGGCGACCGCGCCCGGGGGCGGGGTGCCGATGAGTCCGCCGTGGGCGGTGCTGTCGCCCGTGCGGGCTGCGGGGGGCATGGCCGGGGTTCTCCTTGCTGTGGAAGGGGGACGGGAGAGGTCAGGAGGCTTATCTGGAGGATCAGTTGATTCTGATGAGCTTGGCCTTGAGGACGGCGAGCAGTCCGCCGTCGACCGTGACTCCCGTCGTGCCGTTGACGGTCACCGAGCGGCCCTTGATGTTCACGTCACCGGTGGTGCCCGCGTCGAGCGTGATGCCCGAGGCGGACAACGTCACGGAGCTCAACTTCCGCGCCCCACCGGGTGACTTGACGGTCAGCGTGATCTCGCCCTTCTTCTCGTCGAGGACCACGTCGAGCCGCCGGTCGCCGGTGGCGATCCGCACCCCCGCCGGACCGCGCGGCGCGTCCAGCAGCTCCAGCCGGTTCCCCGAACGCGACACCAGAGAACGCCGGTTGACCTTCCCGCTGGTCGGGTCGACGAGAGGGACGTCGTGCGGGGAGGGCTTGTCGACGCCGTTGTAGAGCCCGCCGAGCACGTACGGGCTGTCCAGCAGCCCCTGCTCGAACCCGACGAGCACTTCGTCGTTGACCTCGGGGCTGAACACCCCGCCACCGCCCTGGCCGCCCCACTGCACGGTACGCACCCAGTCGGTGACGTAACTGTCGTCGAGCCAGGGGAACTTCAGCCGCACCCAGCCGCGTTGCCCCTGGCCCTCCTCCCGGATGTCGGTGACCACCCCGATCGCCAGGCCCGGCATGCGCGGGCCGCGCGCGGGGGCGTTCGCGCCGGCGGTCAGCCCCGCGAGGGACCGGTCCGGCGAGGCGCTGACGATCACCGTCGTGCGGTAGCCGGTGTCCGGTTCGAGGACGTGGTGCGCGGCGGTCGCGGTGTAGCGGCCGGAGAACGCGGGCCCCACGTTGCCCAGCGCCACCGGCGCGCCCGCCCGCAGCTGCGGATTCCCGTACGCCACCGCCTCGACCTCCCCGAACCCGGCGCTGACGGAGGCGGCGAGCGCCCCGGCCACGGCCCGGGTCTCCGCCTGGGTGCGGTACGGGGTGTCCGCGACCGTCGTCCGGGAACCGCCGGAGCCGAAGACGCCCGCCGCCTCCGACGGGCTCATCCCCGGGGCGACGGTGTCGCTGCGCACGGACTGCTGCCGCGCCAACAGCCGGGTCTTGGTGTCGACGTTCCAGCCGCGCACCTCCACGCTGTCGGACCCGTCGGCCCCGGTCAGCACCGCGCGCAGGGCCAGCAGATTGTTCCCGTACTCCAGGACCATCGGGTCGCGCGTGGCGGACGTCGAGGGCGAGGGGGCCGAGGAGGCCGGGTCCGGTCGGGTGAACTGCAACCGGCCCCGGTCGTCGACCCGGACGGTGGCGCCGCTCCCGGCCGCGAGGTGCTGGAGGAACTCCCAGTCCGACACGTTCGGCTGGGTCAGCTGCTTGTACGTGACCGGCGCGGCCTCGACCCGCCCGACCGCCAGGCCCGCCCCGGCGGCGACCTTGCGGACGATGTCCGCCGTCTTCATGTTGCGGTACGCCACCACCTTCCGGCCGCGCTGGAGCCGGTGCGCCCGGGAGAACGCCCGGACGACGGTGAACGACCCGGTGGTGTCGGTGTCCAGCTCGATCGCGGTGACCTCTCCGGTGAACAGCCGCTCGCGCCCCCGGTCCTGCACGGTCACCACCGAGATGGTGAGCGGGGTGCCCATGGTGATGCCGGTTGTGGTGAGGAAGGTGTGGTCGGGGTCCCGGTACATCAGGACGGCCGTGTCCGGCAGGCCCACGTTCTCGTCGACGACACAGCTCACCAGCTGGGCGGCCCAGGCGGCCGGCAACTCGGCCGGGGCCTCGATGATCGGGTCGGCGGCGAACGAGCGGCCGGGGGCTTCCTTCCCGGTCATCGGCCGCCCTCCGCCGGGCGGTCCTCGCGACCGGGCACCAGGAGTTCCTGGCCGGGCGTCAACCGCATCGGGTCGTCGATGTCGTTGGCGTACGCGATGGTGCGCCACGCGGTGGCGTCGCCGTACTCCCGCCAGGCCAGCAGCGGCAGGCTGTCCCCGGCCACCACCCGGTGCGTGCGCCGCGCCTCCTTCGAACCCGAGGTGGGGTTCTGCCCCGCCGGGTCGACGCTCGCCTCCTCGATGGAGAGGGAGCACGTGGCGCGCAGCGGCTTCCCGTCGACGTCGAACAGGGTGTAGGAGACGGAGAGGTTGGAGAGCACGCCGTCGAAGGAGGTCGTCTTCGACGTCCCCCAGTCGAAGCGAACCCAGGGGCTGGCGGGTGTCTTGCGGGCCAGACTGCTGGGGGTGGGGACACAGGCGGTCATCAGCTGTTCCACCGCCTTCTCCACGGAGTTGTCGTGGGTGGCGGTCGCGTCGAGGAACACCTCCAGCGACAGGGAGCGGGGCCCGCTGCCGACGAACTCGGGCAGCGCGGACTGCCCGGCCATCCGGGACGGGGTGCGCCGCCACTCGGTGCTCTTGCTCAGCGAGAGCCTGGCGGGGTTGAACTGCAACGTGAGGCGGGCGAGCGTGCCGCCGGGTCTGGCGCCGACGGCGGACGGCGGTTCCATGACGGTGAGCTGGGCGCGAGCGCGGCTCGCGCGGAATGCGGGTGACATCGCGTTCCTCCTTCCTGTGGTCCGGTGCCGTTGCCGGCCGATGCGCTGGTGCCTGTCAGGCAGGTGTCAGGAAGGCTCCAGACCCTCGTGGGCGATCTCCAGCGTCTCGACCGCCGCCTGGGAGTTGGCCGGATCGAAGGACGGTCCCTGCCAGCGCACCGGCACGATCCCGTGGACCTGCCAGCTGATGATCCGGCTGAGGTCGGGGCGCAACGCCACGATCTCGCCGTCCTTGGGCTCGACCCGCTGGATCGTGTCGTTCAGCCAGCGCGCGATCTTGAGGGTGTCGGTGGTCACCGGCCGGGTCAGCGTGATGTTCGTCCAGGTGATCCGCCCCGGCAGCTGCCAGGTGAACCCGTTGTTGCCGCCCTCGGCGTACGTCTCCATCTCCACCTCGGCGCCCAGCCCCGAGCAGGTGTGGAACGCGCCCAGGTCGCTGCCGCCGATCGCGAGCGTGAAGAACACGCTCGTCGCGAAGATGTTGTCGGTCATGCGTCTCTCGTCTTCTCTGCGGTCGGTCGTACGGGTGGGGCGGGAGCCGTCAGCGGCGGCCGTCGTGCAGCCGCCCGCTGCGTTCCCGGCCCCGCCGCAGATCGGCGCGGATGAGGCGGCTCACCGGGTCGAGGAGCCGCCGGGCCAGCTCCTCGATCTCCGTTCCGCTCAGCCGGTTCGCCGGGGGAGCGCCAGGAGGCCCGGCCGGGCCGGTGGCCGTCTCCGCCCCGGCTGCGGGCTTCGCCGGGGAGGCCCGCACGGGCACGCCGGTGATCCCGGCGTCCGCCGCCGCCCGCTGCACCGCCCGGACCCGGGTCTCCGGGGTGCCCGGTCCGGCACCGTGCGCCGAGGCGCGGGGCGGCACCCGTACGGACGGGGCGGCGGACCGCCGGGAGCGGTGCCGTCCAGGGGCCCGGCCCGGAGGCCGTCGGCCCGGCGGTCTCGGGAACGACGGGCATCGCCTGCCGCTGCACGGGTACGGGGACGGCGTCCGCCGGTCCGGGTGCGGCGGGCGGATGGGGCCGGACGACGGCGGGCCGTGCCCGGCCCGGCTGCGGGGCCCGCCGGGGCGCCGGTCCGGGCGCCGGGTACGGCTGGGCGACGGGAGGCGCGGGCGGAGCGGCGGGCCCGGCGGGCTGGACGAGCCGCTGGAGCACGCCACCGGCGGCCGGCCCGTGCCCCGGGCCGGCCGTGGGGTGCCGGACCGTGCCGCCCGAGCCCGAGCCCGAGCCCGAGCCCGAGCCCGAGGCCGAGGGCGACGGCTGACGGGCAGCGGTGCCGGGTCCGACGCCCGACCGGGCGTCGACCGGTCCCGGCTGCTCCGCGTCGCGTCGCCAGGTGGCCGCCACGACCGGGCGGGACGAGCCCCCGCCCTGCGTCGCCGGAGGTCCCGAGAACCCGTCGGCGGACCCGGTGCTGGTGCTCAGCGGGCGGTCCGGGAGCAGGGTGCGTGCCCGCTGGATCCTGGGGGAGGGCGGGTCGGCGGGGGCCGTGCTGCCGGTTCCGTGTGCCGTCGCCGTGCGGTCCCGGGTGAGCGGCCGGATGCGTACGGGGGACGGGGGAGCGGCGGCGGCCGCGCGCTGGACGGGCGCGGCTGCGGGCCTGGTCGGCTCGCTGGGCCCGGCTGCGGTGCCGGGGGCCAGGGACGAGTGCCCCGGGGGTACGGAGGAGGGTCCGGTGGGTGGGGCGGGGGCGCTGGGCATGGCGGGGCGGGCCTCACCGGCATCGGGGCGGGTGCGGTCGGCGGTGCCGGGGCAGGGCGCGGAGCCGTGTCGGTGGCCGCCGGGCCGGGGCCCGGAGCCCGGTCCGCGTCCGGGCGCGTCACGGTGGACCGATCGCCGAGCAGCGGAGCGCCGCCGAGCCGGGCGGTCGGCGGCAGCGCGGGGAGCGGCGCGCCGATCCCGCCGCGTCCCCGGGCCCGCGTGGCACCGGAGGTGCTCGGTCCCGGGGCCGGTGCGCGCTGCACCGAGGGTGAGGGCTCCGACGGCTTCGAGGACGGCTGACGCCGTGCCGGGGCCTCGGCCGCCCCGGACGACGCGGGCGTGGCCGTCGCGGGGGCCGTGGGCGCCGCCACCGAAGGGCTCAGCGGGTGCGGCGGGTTCGCCGGGTCCGACGGCTCCGGCAGCGGGCGGTGCGGCACCGGCATGGCCGCCGAGGCCGGAGGCACGCCCCCGGAATCGGACGGGGTGACCCCGGAGCCGGACGGGACGACCCCCGCCGGTCCGTCGGGAACCCATCGCCGCGCCCCGGCGGGCAGTTCGCGCAGCGGCTTGCCCAGGGCCGGGCGTATCACCTCGGGGGTGGGCAGGCCCGTGGCGGACGGCGGGGGCGCAGGACGGTCCGGGGTGCCCGGCCCTCTCCGGTCCGGGGCGCCCGGCTGCCCGGACGCGGCGCGCCGGACGTCGGGCCCCGTCCGGGCCGAACCGCCGGGCTGCCCGGACATGGCGCGCTGGACGTCGGCGGGCGCGGTCGTCGTGGTTGTCGCGGTCGTCACGGGCGTTGCCGGGAAGGGTGCGGGGGCGGGTGGAGCGTCGGGTGCGGCGGACACGAGCCCGGCGATCTGCCGCAGCGGCATGGCCGGACGTCGGGCCACGGTGAGCGGCGGTGCGAGCCGTTGCGGGCGCACGGCAGCGGGCCTCGACGGCGGGCGGACGGCAGCCGCCGCGCTGTTGCCGGGCCCGAGCGTGGGCCGCCCGGAGGAGGGCAGGGCCCCCGCATACCCGGCCGGGCCGGACGAGTCGGCCGACCCTGTGGAGCCCGAGGAGTGCGAGGCGTCGGAGGAGACCGGTGAGGCCGGCGAGCGGGATGAGCCGGCCGGGCCGGACGAACCGGACGAGCGAGGGCCGCCGTACGCGTCCGACGAGCCCGAGGAGGCCGACGCGCCGGACCGGGGCGCGGAGCCGGACGGGGCGGAGGGGTGGGAGGGGGACGCCGTTCCGGCCGTGGACCGGGGCGCCGAACCGGTCCGGGCCGTGTCCGAGGGCCCGGAATCCGATCCGGACCCGGCTGCGTTCCAGGGTCCGGATACCGGCCCCGACCGGGCCGGGTCGGCGGGCCCCGCCGACCTCGCCGTACTGCCGGGCCTGCCCTCACGTCCCGCCGCGGCTGCCGAGCGCGACACGTTCACCGTCCCCGGGGTGCCCGCTGACGACGGCCGGGCCGCAGATCCGGAGGCGCCCCGGGCCGGCGGGCTCCCCGGTCCCGAAGCCTCCGACGACGAAGGGGTCCCGGGCTTCGGGGCACGCGATCCGGACCCCGAAGCCCCCGACGACCGGCCCGCCGCCCCTGACGCCGACCGGCTCGCAGGCCCCGCAGCCCCCGACGACGACCGGCTCGCGCCGGGAGCCGCCGACCGCTGGACCGGCGGCGAACCCGGACCCGGCCTCCCCGGTCCCTTCTCCGCGTCCGCCCCCGCCCTCGTACCCGTACCGCGTGCGGATGCCCTTCCCGCCGAAGCGGGCGGCAGGTCCCCGGAGACCGCCGGGGACTCGGCGGCAGCCTCGGCTTCGGCGGGCCGGACCGCGCGGAGCAGCAGCGGGCCGCCGGGGGACGTCGAGGGGCGGGCGGAACCCGGGCGCGCGACCCCGTGGATGAGGCCGGCCGGGGCCGACGGCAGGACAGCGTGGCCGAGTTCGCCGCCGAGGGACGGGTTCTGCCAGGAGGCCAGGTGCGAGCGGAACCGCAGCCCGTCGCTCACACCGATCGAGGACCGGGCGACGGTCACCGACGGCGGAGCCACCCGCCGCCAACCACCGTCCCAGCCAGCGCTGTCCCGGCCACCGCCGCTGCGGCCACCGCCGTCGGCGCCACCGTCCCCGGCTTCAGCGGACACAGCGGACACAGCGTGCCCGGCAGCCGCAGCGGGCCCGCCGGACCTGTCGTCACGCCCGGTCCCGCCCCCGCCTCCGCTCTCCGGCGACGGAGCCACGGACCGCCGACGGTCCGTCCGGCGCAGCCAGTCCCCGAACCCCACACGATCACCCGCCTTCGTTGACGCGGGTGTTGATCCGCGCTATCTCCCGCACCCACTGCTGACGCTCGCCGTGGGTGAGGTCGAGAATGTCCTCACGCTGCCAATGGAAGTGGTAGGCGACGTACGCGATCTCCTCCCGCAGCCGGGGAAGCGCGTACGTCACGATTCCCCCAGGCGCCCACCCGAGAGGTCCACCTCGAACGACCCCTGGCACAGCGGGCAGGTCACCGCGGCGTGCGTGTGGCCCTCGCTGTTGATCCGGCGGTAGAAGTCCTGGAGGAACGCCACGTCGGTCGCGTACATCCGCTCGACGATCCCGGTGTGGACGTCGGTGATCGGGCCGAGCCGCGTGATCACCTGGGCCAGCAGCACCACGGACAGGTACGCCGGGTTCTCCTTCACCCGCAGATCGATCTGGGGCTTCAGCTCGTCCCGGGCCGTCGCGAGCCGCATGGTGCCGTTCCGGTGCACCCGGCCCTCGTCGTCGACGTACCCGCGCGGCAGCTCGAAGGTGAACTCCGTCTGGAGCGATTCCCGTTCGCGCCGGGGCGCGCGGGCGGGCGCCTCGGCGGCCGGGGCCTCCTGGCGGGTGGCGGTCGCGGCGGCCAGGTTGTCCAGGGTCTCTTCGAGCCCGGCCCCCGGCGTAACGGTCCGGCGCCTCATTCGACCACGATCTCCTCGAAGGTGATGGTCACCGTCTCCGTCGCCGCGCTGGACTCGCCGGCCTTCAGGGAGGGGCCCTCCCATTTGGAGGCCCAGCCCTGCATCAGCTGGATGCGGCGCACGGTCTCACCGGTCGAGTCCTTGATCTCGATGGTGAGGTTCTGGCGGGCGGTGTCGACGGCCCCGTTGTTGAGGGTCTCCTTGATCCAGGTGGTGAACTCGCTGCTCTTGTCGAGCCCGCGGGTGATCGTCACCTCGCCCGCCTGCCGGGCGCCCGGCTGCTTGCGGATGATCTGCTTGCCGTCGGCGGTCACCTGACGGACCTCGACGACTTCCTCCTCGACGGTCATGCCGCTGATCTCCTGGATGGACTCCACGAGATAGCCGCCGAGCTGGACGCCGAAGATGTGCGTGGAAAGAGCGTCGCCCTCTGCCATGACTGTGTGTCACCTGTTCCGGTTGCGGTCGTGCTGCGGGTTGGGGGAAGGGGCCGAGAGGGTCACTCGTCGACGAGGCTGGTGCTGTCCGAGAACTGCGAGAGCCGGAAGATCACGAACTCCGCGGGCTTCACCGGCGCCACGCCGATCTCGCAGACGACCTGACCGAGGTCGATCGAATCCTGCGGGTTGTTGCTCCGGTCGCACCGCACGTAGAACGCCTCTTCGGCGGTGCGGCCGAACAGCGCGCCGCGCCGCCACTCCTCGGTGAGGAACGCGGTGACGTTGCGCCGGATGCTCGACCAGAGGCGGTCGTCGTTCGGCTCGAACACCACCCACTGGGTGCCCAGGAGGATGGACTCCTCCAGGTAGTTGAAGAGGCGGCGGACGTTGAGGTAGCGCCAGGCCGGGTCGGAGGAGAGGGTACGGGCGCCCCAGATCCGGATGCCGCGGCCGGGGAAGGCGCGCACGCAGTTGACGCCGATCGGGTTGAGGAGGTCCTGCTCGCCCTTGGAGAGCCGGATCTCCAGGTCGACGGCTCCTCGGATCACCTCGTTGGCGGGGGCCTTGTGCACGCCGCGCTCGTTGTCGCTGCGGGCCCACACGCCGGCCACGTGACCGCTCGGCGGGACCAGGGAGTTGCGGCCGCTCGCCGGGTCGAAGACCTTGACCCACGGGTAGTAGAGGGCGGCGTAGCGGGAGTCGTAGCCGGCGTCCTCGTTGCGCCAGGCGCGGACGCGCTGGGCGTTCATGCCGGGCGGGGTGTCGAGAACGGCGACACGGTCGCCCATCTGCTCGCAGTGCGCGATGACCGCGAGCTGCACGGTCTTGACGCCCTCGGCGTCGATGTCGCCGCGCTGGAAGGCGCTCATCAGGTCCGGGACGGCGACCATCGTGATCTCGTCGATCGCCTCCAGACCGGCGAACCCGGTGCGCTCGGCGGCGTCGCCCACGTACTCGGAGGCGTCGAGCCGGGCCACGCCGTTGCCGGGCGCGGCCGCCGTCGCGGGGGCCAGGGCCACGGTCTGCTTCTCCGGGCGGCTCTGCGCGGTGCCGGGCTGCTCGGTGACCTGGATCAGCTTGGAGTCGCGGGCCTGGGTGACCAGATAGCCCTTGACGTTCTTGCGGGTGGAGACGTCGTACGTCTCCACGGCCTTGCCGCCCTGGCGCACCAGCAGCCGGAAGCGGTCCTCCGGAGGGTTCTCGCCCTCGGCGTCGGCGATCTCCACGGAGAGGCCGTCGCCCGTGCCGGGCTTGGCGGCGACCAGGAAGCCGCCGAGGGCGACGGGTGCGGGCGCCGGGGCGACGGACCCCTGGCCGGCGGGGTCGGCGCCCTGGGCGGGGCCGCCGATGCGCACGACGTAGGCCGCGCCCCCGCCGTTGGCGAAGAAGCCGTGGACGGCGTGCGCCAGGTAGGTGTCGGCCGTGAAGGCGCCGAACGTCTGCACGTACTGGTCCCAGTTGGTCACCAGCGTCGGCCGGTGGAAGGGCCCCGTCCCCGCGAAGCCGACGAAGGCTGCGACCGCGGTGCCGACTCCCTCGATGGGCCGTGCTCCGGACTGCACCTCCTCCACGTAAACACCGGGGGTGAGGTACGACGGCATGCTCGCTCCTTCTGGACGGTCACTCGATCACCGCCCAGTCTTGACCGGCCGCGCGGGCCGGGAGTAGGCCCCGGAGTCCTGGACGCGGGGCAAGGAGGCTGCCCTTTCCGGACTCTCGGACACCGGGTGGTCCTGCCCTCGCGGGTCGGGCCGATCCGCTGTCCTCCATTCCCGTTCGCCCCCGCGTATTCGACCGCCCGCATGACGGGAACGAGAACGCCGTGTTACGCACAGCCGGAAACGGGCCTTCCCGGCCGGGGGATGGAAGGAAAGGCCACACGGCACGCCGGGGAGCCCCTGTGTCGGGAATCTCTTTTTCCCGATAAACCATCGGCGGCCGAGGGCCGTCCGGGGTGCCGGGGGAAACGCTCCGAGGTGATGCGATTCGGCCAGAATGCACCCGGAAGGCGCGTGGATTCGGTCGGGTGTGACGGCGGGAAACGGGCACGGAGGCGCTCCGAACGGGCACCCGCCATCGGTCACCGCATCGTCAGAACCTAGTCTGAGCAGGCTTGTTCGTTCCTCCGGTCGCGGGAAGCGGATATTCTCCCTGTGTTGTCGACGCCGCGGGCGACCGAACCGGCAGGGGTCGCCGGCCTATCCGGGAGGGCGAATCCGCCACTGCCCGGCACGCCGGGTTTCCTCTCGGTCGGGATTCTGCTGTTGTCTCGTCGGAGAGCGGAGCGGAAGGCTCGGCGTCGCCGGTTTTCGCCGTCCCTCCTTCGCCCTTGCCCCGTCCTTCTATCGTCTTTCTGTCGTTCTTCAGTCGTTCTTCTACCGTGCGAGATCGCTCAGTACGCCGCTGACATTCAGAACCTGATGGCACCCGGAAGCCTGTTGTCCGGTGGCCGGAGTGCCGGGTTTGGCACAGGTGACGGAAGCGGTGACGGTGGCGTTCTCCGGAACCTGAATGGGGGTGACCCAGTGATAGTCCTGGTTGCGGAAGGTCTCCAGAGCGATCGTCGTGATCTTGTTCTCTCCGAAGGAGATCGTCACGAGGCCCTCGTCGCCCTGGAAGTTCGCCACCACGACGTCCGTGACGCGGAACACCTTCCCGGCCGGGACCCGGTAGGCGCCTTCTGCCGTGGCTCCCGCCCGGGTCTGCACGTCGATGGTCCTGGAGGCCTGCTCGCCCCCGCCGCCCCCGCCGCCACCAGTCCCGCCGGTGCCGCCGCCCCCGCCCGGTCCGGAACCGGCCCCACCGGGGCCCGTGCCGTCCGGACCGGTGCCCTCGCCCTGGCCGCCTGCCGGGTTCTCCGCACCGCCGGGCGGCGTCGACCCCTGCTCCTGGCCCCGCTCGGTCTCCTCCTGCGCGGCCTTCGCCCCGGCCTGCTCGGCCGTGCTCCGTACCGCGGGCCGCACCAGGGCGAACCATGCGAGCAGCAGCGCCAGCAGCGCCGCCAGCACGATCAGCAGCCACTTCGGCAGGACGGGTATCTGCGCGAACTCCCCGGGCAGCGGCTCGGCCCCGGCCGGCTGCCCGTCCTCGGCAGCGGTCACGGGCACGGCCCGGGGCTCGGCGTCCCCTGCGGCGCTTCCGACGGCCTCGGTCGCCAGTACCTCGAACGGCCAGGTGGCGGGCTCGCCGAACCAGATCAGCTTCCGGGCCCGGACCTTCAGGACGGTCTCCGCCGACTCGCCCGGCTCCAGCCGCTTGCTGTCCGGCGTGAAGGCGAGGCGCAGATCCTCCCCGTCCTGCTTCCCCGCGAGGGCCACGTCGACCGGGGTGTTCCCCTTGTTCTGCACGGCGGTACGGAACCGGGCGCCCAGCCAGCCCCGGCGGCGGCGCGGCTCCAGTTCCGTGCGCAGCTCGTGGAACGGCTCCACGGTCACCGAGGACTCGGGGACCGCCACCGATTCGGGGCGCTCGGCGGGCAGCACCCGTACGGCCAGGGGGGTTTCGCCCGCCCTGACCTCGTGGGAGCGGGGCGGGGCGAAGGTCAGGACCACCGTCTCGGAGGTGCCCGGGTACAGCGACACACGCGCCGGCTCGACGGTGGTCCAGGCGGCGCAGTCGCCGACCACTTCGAGGGTGTAGGCCTCGACGATGTCGCCGTCGTTGCGCACGGTCAGGGTGGTCGTCGCGGTACCGCCCGGCGACACCGTCACCGTGGGGCTTGCGAGTTCGGCAGATGTGGTCACTCTGCGACGGTAGGCCGCCCGCCCCGCGCGGCAGCAGAGACGCAAGGGCAAGAGGCGGGCAGCGGTGGTGCCCCGCGGGCCCACCGGCACGGGGTCCCCGCACCCACCCGCCGGGCCCGCTCGCCCTGTGCCCGGCCGGCGCGGACGATCACCAGCACAGCAGGCATATCGGGCTGAAGTACCTGAGGAAGACGGGCACGGAACGATGACGATCACGGAAACGACGAACAGCACGGCGGCGCGCGGGCAGTACCGCAGGCCCGACGCCGCCGACCGCCGCACGCCCGGCGCCGGGGGAGCGCCCGGGGGCAGGGTCTCCGTAGCGGTGTACGCGGAGGACCTGATCCTCCAGACCGGCATGGTCCACCAACTGCGGGTGCGCCCCGAGATAGAACTGCTGCCGGAGGACGAGGCGGACCGGGCGCAGGTCTCGCTGGTCGTGGTGGACACGGTGGGCGAGTCCACCGTCCAGCTTCTGCACCGCCTCCAGCGCAACACCTCCACCCGTACCGGGCTGGTCGTCGGGTACTTCGAGTCGAGCGCTCTCCAGACGATGATCGAGTGCGGGGTCGCCGCCGTCCTCAGGCGCGCCGAGGCCGACCAGGACCGGCTCGTCCACCTGGTGCGTGCGATGGCCAACGGCGAGGGTGTCCTGCCGGGCGATCTGCTCGGCAAGCTCCTGGACCACGTCAGCTCCCTCCAGCGCACGGTTCTGGACCCCCGCGGGCTCACCCTGTCCACCCTCACCGCCCGTGAGGCCGAGATGATCCGGCTGGTCTCGGAGGGCTGCGACACCGCGGAGATCGCGCGGAAGACGTCGTACTCGGAACGCACCGTCAAGAACGTGCTGCACGAGGTCGCGACCCGCCTCGAACTGCGCAACCGGGCCCACGCGGTGGGCTACGCGATGCGGCACGGCCTGATCTGAGGGTGCCGCCCCGGGCGCGGGGGGCGGGCGGGGGAGGCCGCCCCGGGCGCGGGCCGCGGGGCCGACTCCGGCCGGGCCGCCGCCCGGGCCGCCCCGCGCCCGGCGGACCGGGCCGCTTCACGGGCGGTCCGGCGGACCGGTCAGCCTTGCCGGTGACGGTCCGGCGGACCGGTCAGCCCCACCGGAGACGGCCCGGCGGACCGGACCGCCTCACCGGAGACGGCCCGGTCACCGCCCCGGCCGCCGACCACCGCCGCAAAGGGCAGCGGTCCCTTCCCCCGGTCCGGGTACTCGCGGCCTGTTCTCCGCCGCCGCCCGAGCGCGAAGCTGGCCGGTGGAGAGTCATCGACAGACTGTGAGGTGGGCCGTGACCGGCACTGCTGGCCCGGCGAAGCGTTCCCGGCTGGGCCGACTGACCGGCGCCGTGGTGCTGTTGGCGCCGCTGCTGCTGGTCGGCTCGGCCGCCGCACCGGACGGGGCGGGCCAGGCCGTCGCCGCTGAGGCCGACGCCGATCCGGCCCAGGTGGGACGTATCGCCTTCGCCGGCACCGGCCACCGCAGCCTCGGGCGGGCCAACGACCAGGACACCACCGAGCCGCTGTTCGGCGACGGGCCCGCCCACTACGACCAGGACCCCTCGGCCCGCGGTGACGTCCTGGTCTTCACCAGTCTGCGCGACAGCGCCGCGCCCCAGGTGTACGTGCGCGAGGCGGACGGGTCGGTGCGCCGGCTCACCGCCGGCCGGGACGCGGCCCGCCCCGAACTCTCCCCGGACGGCCGGACCGTCGTCTTCGACTCGGCGGAGCCCGGCCCCGGCGGAACCATCCAGCGCGACCTGTGGTCGGTCGGCGTCGACGGCTCGGATCTGCGGCGGCTCACCGACACCGCCGACAACGAGGAGTCCCCGACCTGGTCCCCGGACGGCACGAGGATCGCGTACGCCTGCGACGGCGACGCCGCCCTCGGGTGGCAGATCTACGTGCGGGACGTCGCCGGCGGCCCGCAGACCCGGATCAGCGACGCGGGCGCCGGGGCCGGTGACGCCACCGAGCCGTCCTGGAACCCGGGCACCGACCCCGCCGACCGGAACACCGTCGCGTACACCCTCACCACCGACCCGGACCCGGACGTCGACGACGGTACCGAACTGCGTGCCACCGAGGGCCTCGGCACCGACCGGCCGCTGCTGGCCGGCGGGCACGCCGCCTGGGGCACCCGGTCGGCCTCCTGGCTGCCCGACGGCAAGGACATCGTCTTCCTCAGCCCCTACCACACCTGCGGCTGCGACGACTTCGACCACGTCTACCGGGTCACCGCCTTCGACGAGAACCCGCCGGTCCAACTGGTCGACGAGAACCGCGAGGTGGGGCCGCCCACCTGGTTCCCGCCGGCCGGAACCGTCGTCGTCCCCCGGATCACCCCGGACCCCGAGACCGTCAGGCAGCCGGACGAACTGCTGGCCGCCGCGCAGATCGTCACGCTCCAGGACGTCCGCCAGGACGGCTCCGACCCCCGCGACCTCGGCCTCACGATCCTCAAGGAGGACCCGGCGGCCCGCACCAACCAGGACCCCGCCCGGGACCCCCTCTTCGACCCGGCCGCGGGCTACGACCCGTGGACGGAGCGGCAGAGCTACACGCCCGACGGCCGCCGCATCGTCGTCACCCGCTTCGAGGACACCGACGCCGGGCGGACCGAGCGGATCTGGATGGCCGACGCCGACGGGAGGAACGCGGCGGCGCTGCCGCTCGCCGGGCGCGGCCCGAACGACTGGGACACCGACCCCGCCTTCTCGCCCGACGGCACCAAGCTCGCCTTCACCCGCACCTCCCCCGGCGGGACGGGGGACGCGGCGGGCCCCAGCCGCATCCTCGTCGCGGACGTCGCCACGGGGGCGATCCTCGACGAGATCCGGCCGCCCGAGGGGCAGCGGACGGGCGGCGACGCCCAGCCGACCTGGTCCTCCGACGGCGTCACCCTCGCCTTCACCCGTAACCACGTCATCAACGGCAACGGCGGCAACAAGCACATCTGGGTGGTCCCGGTGGCCGACCTCGGCCGGCAGCGGGATCTGAGCGCCACCATCTGCCCCGGCGCCTGCGACGTCATCGACGACAGTCCCGCGTTCTCGCCGGACGGACTGAAGGTGGCGTTCAACCGCAAGGACGGTGGCGGCCGGGTCAACCAGCAGGCGGGTGTCGTCATCAAGCCCCTGCGCGGCGGGGGCTGCCGGGTCGTGCTGCCCTCCGTCCAGAAGGACAACCCGGCCGGCTGCGACCTGCCGATCCCCGACACCACCGCCACCGGCCCCCACCAGCCCCGCGACGTGGCCTGGACCCCCGGCGGCGACCGGCTCGTGTTCAGCGCGCGCCGGGAGTCCGCCCCGAACTCCATGGAGCAGCTCTCCGTCCTCGACATCGCCTCCGGCGAGCTGACCCCCGTCGACAACGCGCACGCCGGACGGCAGAAGGAGCCCGCCCTCCAGCAGTCCGTCGACCTGTCGCTGACCGCGCCGCCCACCCTCCCCGCCGTGGAGGTCGGATCCGGCACCGAGGTGACCGTCACCGTCACCGACCGGGGCCCCGCCCCCTCGCCCGGCACGATCCTCACCGTCGCCGTTCCGCCCGGCGTACGGCTGGAGGAACTGACCACCGACGCCGGGACCTGCGCCCCCGGCACCCCCCAGTGCGACCTCGGCACCGTCCCGCCCGGCACCGACGTGAGGATCACCGCCCGGCTGACCGGCGTCACCACCGGCGTCCAGCGCGTCGACTGGTCCGTGACCGGGGCGGTCATCGACCCGAACCCCACGGACAACGCCACCGGCACGATCGTCCCCGTCGAGGACGCCCCGCCGCCCACCCCGCCCCCGACCACCCCGCCGCCGCCGACGACACCGCCCCCGCCGCCCCCGACCCCCACGCCGACGCCCCCCGAGCCCACCCCGCCGCCGACGACACCGCCCCCGCCCCGCCGCCGGCCCCCGCGTCCCCGCCGCCCGCGCCCGAGGCGGGCCCCGCCGTCACCGTGCGGGCCCAGCCCAGCCCCGGCTACGTCGGCGGCACGGTGGTCGTCACGTACACCGTGCGCAACGGCAGGAACGCCCTGGCCACCGGGCTCCGGCTGGACCTCGGACTGCCCCGGGGCATCCCCGCCGGAGCGCTCCCGGCGGGCTGCGCCCGCGGCGCGTGCACGCTCCCCGACCTGGCGCCCCGCGCCTCCACGGTCATCAGCGTCGTCCTCTCGCCCGACAAGGCGCTGCGGACGACGATCACCGCGTCGCTCACCACCACCGGCACCGACGCGAACCTCCGCGACAACGTCTCCCGGATTCCGCTGCGCATCCTGCAACCCCGGATCATCGCGGTGCCCGAGATCGGAAAGCCCGGCTTCGTCACCTCCGTACGCGGCAAGGACTTCCCGCCCGGCGCGCCCGTCACCCTCAGCTGGAAGCCCGGCATCACCGCCGCCGCGTCCCCGACCCGACCGCTCGGGGACGGCACGTTCATCGCCCAGCTGCTCATCCTGGCCAAGGACCGGACCGGGCCGCGCGAGATCATCGCGAAGGGCCCCGGATTCAGCCCGGTGAAGACGGACTTCCTCGTGGTGCTCGGCACCATCACGCCGCCCGACGAGGTGATCCGCCGATGATCCACGAAGTCGACGAGGGGCTGCGGCTGTTGCTCGCCGAGTCCGGGCTGGAGGACAGCGGCGTCGACCTGGTCTTCGACGCCCCGACGAAGGACTGGTCCGCCCGCCGCACCGCCCCGACCATCAGCGTCTTCCTGCACGGCATCCGCGAGGACGCGGGCCGCCGGCGTACCGGCACGGCGCAGACGCACGACGCGGAGGGCGTCGTCACCGGGTGGCGGACCCCGCCACGCTGGTTCGAGCTGACCTACCTGGTCACCGCCTGGACCAACCGCCCGCAGGACGAACACCGCCTGCTCTCCGAGGTGCTGCGCACCCTCGTCCGCGCGGACACGCTGCCCGCCCGGCTGCACACCGGCAGCCTCGCCGAACTCGGCCTGACCGTCGAGCTGGAAGCGGCGGGCCCCGGAGCCGGCGGGCCGTCCGCCTCCGACGTCTGGTCCGCGCTCGGCGGCGAGCTCAAGGCCGCCATCGACCTCCGGGTCCTCGCCCCACTGGCCGGTGAACGCACCACCGCAGGACCGCCCGTCACCGAGGGCCTCGTCATGAAGACCGCACCGCACCGGGACGGCGACCCCGCCGGCCCCGGACGCCGCCTGCGCTACGACGGGGCGACCGACCCGGGCGGGCAGGGCTTCGCCGCACCCCGGGAACGGCGCCTGCCGCCCGGCCGACGCACGCGGGGGAACGCCGCACGATGACCCAGGCCGTGCAACAGGCGGACCGAGCAGCTGAGCCGGCCGACTCCCAGGCGCTCTGGGAACGGCTCGTGCGCGTCGAGCGGCGGGTCCGGGAAGCCGTCGCCGCCCGCCGGGCCGCCGACCCGGACCCCGACGACCCCTACCGGGGGCAGTACCTCACCCCCGAGGCCGCCGGCCGCATCCTGGACAGCCGCGACGCGTTCGCCCCCGTACCGCCGTACGGGCAGGAGGGGCCGCCCGGTGCGGACGGCGGCGGCCGGCTCGGCGAGCTGGCCGAACGCTGCGGCCTGACCCCGCCGGACGTCGACCTCCTGCTCGTCGTCCTGGCCCCGGACATCGACCCCCGGTTCGAGCGGCTGTACGGCTACCTCAACGACGACCTCACCCGCCGCCGCCCCACCATCGGCCTGGCCCTGGAGCTCTGCGGGCTGCCCGCCGCCGGCCCCGGCCGCTTCCGGTTCTCGCCCGCCGCCCCGCTCGTCGCGCGCGGGCTGGTCGAGGTCGCCGACACCGAACGGCCCATGCTCTCACGTCTGTTGTGCGTGCCCGACCGGGTCACCGCGCATTTCCTCGGCCACGACGAGATCGACGGCCGGCTGCGCGGGATCGTCCGCGAGGAGACCCGCCCGTGCGAGCCGGACGGGCGGCCCGAGGTCCCCCGGATCGCGGCCGCCCTCGGTACGGGCAGCGGTCTGATGCACCTGCTCGACCGGGGCGGCGACCCGCACGGCCTCGCGGTCGAAGCCCTGAGCGCCGCCGGCCGGCGCCCCCTCGTCGTCGACGTGGCGGCACTCGCCACCGCACCCGATCCGGCCACGCTGTTGAGGGCACTGGCGACGGAAGCCCGCCTCGGCCGGGCCGGGGTGGTCCTCGGCCCGCTCGAAACGCTCGCCCCGGAACGGCCCGAGGGGGCCCGGCTGCTCGGGTCCCTGTGCGCGGCGCTCGACTCCGCGCCCCTGATCGCGTACGGCAAGAAGAACTGGGACCCGCTGTGGACGCCGGAGAGCCCGGTGCCCGTCACCGTCCCGCCCCCCGGCCCCGACGGCATGGCGCGGCAGTGGCGGCGGGCCCTCGCCGAAGCGGGCCGGGCGGTCGGCCTGTCCGCCGGCCACGCCACCGCCGACGACGCGCTCGTCGAGGCGGCCGCCGCCTACCGGCTCGACTCCGGCCAGCTGCGCCGGGCCGCGACGGTCGCCTCCCGCCTGGCCGTCCTGGAGCCCCGGCCGGTCAGTCCGGAGGACCTGCGGGCGGCGGTCCGCGCCCAGAACGGCGCGGGCCTGGAGCGGCTCGCCCGCCGCATCGAGCCCGGCGTCGGCTGGGACGACCTGGTGCTGCCCCCGGTCACCCGTACCCGGCTCTCGGAACTCGCCCTGCGCGCTCGCCACCGCGAGACGGTCCTGGGCCGGTGGCGGATGCGGCCGGGCGGCGGCCGGGGGAGGGGTGTCATCGCCCTGTTCGCCGGGGAGTCCGGCACCGGAAAGACCATGTCCGCCGAGGTGGTCGCCGCCGAGCTGGGCATGGAACTGTACGTCGTGGACCTGTCCACGGTGGTCGACAAGTACATCGGGGAGACCGAGAAGAACCTGGAGCGGATCTTCGCCGAGGCGTCCGACGTCAACGGCATCCTGCTGTTCGACGAGGCCGACGCGATCTTCGGCAAGCGCTCCCAGGTGAACGACTCCCGCGACAAGCACGCCAACATGGAGTCGGCCTACCTCCTCCAGCGCATGGAGTCCTTCGACGGCATCGCCGTGCTCACCACCAACCTCCGGGCCAACCTCGACGAGGCGTTCACCCGCCGCCTCGACGTGATCGCCGAGTTCCCGATGCCCGACGCCCACCAGCGCCTCGCGCTGTGGGACCGCTGTCTGGGACCGGCGGTCCCGCGCGACGCCTCGCTCGACCTGGAGTTCTGCGCGGACCGCTTCGAGCTGGCGGGCGGCTCGATCCGGGCCTGCGCCGTGACCGCCGCCTACCTCGCGGCGGAGTCGGCGGCCCCGCTGACCATGGACCAGCTCGTCACGGCGGTGCTCCAGGAGTACCGCAAGCTGGGGCGGCTGGTGCTGGAGAGCGAGTTCGGCCCCTGGCTGGCGAAGGAGCGGGCGCGCGCCGTGCGGTAGCCCGTACCGTACGGGGAAGGGCCCCGCCCGTCCCGCACGGGCCCGAACGCCGTCAGAACGCGACCGCGTCGCGGATCAGCGGGCAGGTCATGCAGTGCCCGCCGCCCCGGCCCCGCCCCAGCTCCGCGCCGACGATCGTGATGACCTCCACCCCGGCCCGCCGCAGCAGGGCGTTGGTCTGGGTGTTGCGGTCGTACGTGAAGACCACTCCGGGCTCCAGGGCCACCGCGTTGTTGCCGCTGTCCCACTGCTGGCGTTCCGAGGCGTAGACGTCCCCGCCCGTCTCGATCACCCGCAGCTGGGGCAGGCCCAGGGCGCGGGCCACGACCTCCGTGAACGGCGTGCCGCCCTCGTCGGTGATCTCGATCCCGGGCGCCCGGTCCGACGGGCGCAGCGAGAAGGTGTGGACGTCGTCCATGATCCGCGGGTACAGCGTGACGATGTCCCGGTCCGCGAAGGTGAACACCGTGTCGAGGTGCATCGCCGATCGCAGCTTCGGCAGGCCGGCGACGACGACGTGCTCGGCCGCTCCCTGCGCGAACAGCGCGGCGGCGACCTGGGTGATCGCCTGCCGGGAGGTCCGCTCGCTCATCCCCATGAGGACGACACCGTTGCCGACCGGCATGATGTCCCCGCCCTCGAACGTGGCCCGGCCCCAGTCCTGCTCCGGGTCGCCCCACCAGATCGTGGAGCCCCGGAAGTCGGGGTGGAAGGTGTAGACCGCCTTCATCAGCAGGGTCTCGTCGTGCCGGGCGGGCCAGTACAGCGGGTTCAGGGTCACCCCGCCGTAGAGCCAGCAGGTGGTGTCCCGGGTGTAGAGGGTGTTGGGCAGTGGCGGCATCAGGTACTCCCGCGCCCCCGTGCCCTCCCGGGCCAGGCCCACGTACGCCGAACGGAACTCCTCCGGGAGGTCCGCGATGGCCAGACCGCCGATGAGGTGGTCGGACAGCCTGCGTGCCGTCAGGGAGTCGAGGAAGGCGCGGGTGTCGTCGACCAGGCCCAGGCCCACCTCGTTGGCGTCGATCTTCCGGTCGAGCAGCCAGGACCTGGCCTCCGGGATCTCCATGGTGGCGGCGAGCAGCGCGTGCAGTTCGACGACCTCCACCCCCCGTTCGGTGAGCTGGGCGACGAAGTCGGCGTGGTCCCGCTGGGCGTTCTCCACCCACATCACGTCGTCGAACAGCAGATCGTCGGAGTTGGTCGGCGTCAGCCGGCGGTGCGCCATGCCGGGGGCGCAGACCAGGACCTTGCGCAGCCTGCCCACTTCGGAGTGGACGCCGAGGACGGAGGCGGGACCGGTGCTGCTCACGAGGGGCCTTTCACTGGAGGGAAGGGGGACGTTCTGTCCGTACGGGGCCGGAGCTCACAGCTCGATCCAGCCGAGGGCCAGCGCCGCGATGCCGACGGCCGCCCCGGCCACCGACACCGCGCAGAGCACCGCCTCGCCGGGGGAGAAGAGCCTGCGCCCCTGCTCCCTGCGCGACTTGACGAAGAGGAAGGTCGCCGGGGCGTAGAGGATGAAGGAGACGAGGACGAACTTCGGCCCGGCCGCGTACAGCAGGAACGCGGTGTAGAGCGTCGCCACGGCGGCGACGACCAGCTCACGCCGGGGGGAGCGGCCCACCGCGCCCCAGCGCTCCGGCCGGGCCGCGACCTTCACCGCGAAGCCGGCCGCCAGCAGGAACGGGATCAGGCTGAGCGCGCTGGTCAGATCGAGGGCGAAGGTGAACGCGTCCTCGGAGAAGAGCGTCACGACGAGCACGATCTGGCTCAGGCACGTGGTCAGGAACAGCGCGTTCTCCGGTACGTCGGCCGCGGTCGACTGCCCGAGGAAGCGCGGCATGTCCTTGTCCTTGGCGGCGACGAAGAGGACCTCGGCGGCCATCAGGGTCCAGGCCAGATAGGCGCCGAGCACGGAGACGACGAGGCCGACGCTGATGAAGACGTTCCCCCACGTCCCGACCGCCGACTCCAGCACCTCGGCCATCGACGGCTGCCGCAGCTCCGCGATCTCGGCCATCGGCAGCAGCCCGTAACTCACGATCGTGACGGAGGCGAAGACCGCGAACACGCTGAGGAAGCCCAGGACGGTGGCCCGGCCGACGTCCTCGCGGCGTTTGGCGTGCCGCGAATAGACGCTGGCGCCCTCGACACCGAGGAAGACGAACACGGTGGCGAGCATCGTCCCGCGGACCTGGTCGAACAGGGTGCCGGCCTCGTCGGTCCCGCTGAAGTTGTCGGCGAAGACGGACGGTTCGAAGTAGAAGAGCGCCAGGACGACGAAGAAGAGGATCGGCACGATCTTCGCGACGGTGACGATCCGGTTGATCGCCGCCGCCTCCTTCACGCCCCGCCGGATCAGCAGGAAGAACCCCCACAGCCCCACCGAGGAGACGATCACGGCCGTCAGCGTGTCACCGTCGCCCAGCACGGGCGCCACCGCGCCGACCGTCGACATGATGAGCACCCAGTAGGTGACGTTGCCGACGCAGGCGCTGGCCCAGTAGCCGAAGGCGGAGAAGAAGCCGAGGTACTCCCCGAACCCGGCCTTCGCGTACGCGTAGACCCCGGCGTCCAGGTCCGGACGCCGCACGGCGAGAGCCTGGAAGACGAAGGCGAGCATCAGCATGCCCGTCCCGGCGACCGACCAGGCGATCAGGGCCCCCGCGACCCCGGTCTCCTGCGCGAACCGGCTCGGCAGCGAGAAGACGCCGGCCCCGACCATCGAGCCGACCACCATCGCGGTCAGGGTCGGGAGTGTCAGTTTGGCGGCCGGTCGGGGCGGGGCCTCGGGATGGCTCATGGTTTCCCTCGTCGATGCGGTCATCGGCCAACCAGGGAAAGCTAGCAACAGGTCGGGTGTTTTGTCCCAGAATGAACTGTTGGCAGGTGCTCTGTGGCGTACGACCGGGGGCCGCTCGCCGGTCTCGCGAGCGGCCCCCGGCCGGTCCTGTGAGGGTCGTGCCCCCTCGCTGACGCCTAGTTGGTGTTGAGCGTCAGCCCGTAGTAGCGGAGGGCGTCGTCGAGCGGCTGGAAGTAGGAGGAGCCGCGCGAGTTGACCCCGCCGGTGCACTGCTGGTTGGTCGGCCCGCCGGAGGTCATGCCCTGGGCCTGGTTGCCGGAGATGTACGCACCGCCGCTGTCGCCGCCCTCGACGCAGACACTGGAGGTCGCCAGACCGCTGACGACCGTGTCGGGCCCGCCGTTGCGGTCGATGTAGGTGACGGTGTTGTTGTACGAGCCGATCGTGCCGCAGGTCCAGCCGGTGGTGGCACCGGACTTGCAGACCGCGGCGCCGGACGAGGCGCGGGTGCCGCCGCGGACGGCGATCGGGCTGCTGTTCCCCCAGGTGCCCACGCTGGTGGTGATCGAGTGGCCGGAGTTGATGGTCAGGATGCCCATGTCGACACTGCGGGTCCCGAGCGCGTACCGGGTCTTGTAGCCCTGGGCGAACGCCGCGCCGTCGTAGCGCAGGGTGTTCGTGACGCAGTGGCCGGCGGTCACCAGGTACTGCCTGCCGGAGCTGTCACGGGCGCCGTAGCCCACGGAGCACCACTGGCTCGTGTCGTTGAACGTCATCTTGCTGCCGGGGTAGATCGCGGCCTTGGCCTCCAGCTTCTCCTGGCCGCGCACGATCCGGACGGCGGAGCCGTGCTCGGCGGCCTTGGCGAGGAACGCCTTGGCCGCGGCTCCCCGCTCGTTGTTGACCTTGACGGTCACCTGGTCGGCGGGCAGGTCCACGGACCAGGCGACCACACCGGAGGGGGTCTTCCCGGCGGCGAGGCGGTCCAGCTGGGCCTTGATCCGGTCGAGTGCGGCCTGACCCCGGGCGGGGACGCGGGCGTCGAGGCCGGCCTGCTCGATCCGGGCTGCCTCGGCCTGGTCGTCCGCGTTGACGGTCAGCCGGCCCGAGGCGTCGAAGAACGCCCCGTCACCGGATATGCCGCGCTTCTGCAGAGCGGCGAGCTTGGCCTGCTGGGCGTCCTGCCGGTCCAGCCGGTCGACCGCGGCCTTCTCGCTCACACCGAGCGAATCGGCCAACGCCCGGACCATCTCGGGCTGGTAGCGGGGGGTGGTTGCCGCGTCCTGCGCCTGGGCCGTGCTCTGGGTTCCCAGGACCGCGGCGGCCGAGAGCAGGGCGCCCGCGGCGGCAAGGCTGTACTGACGAGTGTTGCGCACGCTGATTCCTTCCGGATGACAGCCGAAGACCCGTATGGGGGGTGAAGCGCCGGGCCCCGGCCGACGGAGAGTTCACCACTCGCCGCGCCCCGAACTATTGATGCCTGGGGGGTGCCGGGATACCCGGAGCGGCGCATTCACGGATACGCAGATAATTCGATGGGGGAGATGCGAGGGCTCAAAGCGCTTCAGAGCCGGTGCAGTTCCCACAGTCGCCAGACGGCGTCCTCGGCGAGGAGGTGTCCGCCCAGGACGGTGGAGCGCGTCACGACGTGGCGCTGTCTGTGCCAGACGGGAATCAGCGGGGCGTCCTTCGCGATCGTGTCCTGGACCGCCCGGAACCGCCGGATGGCCTTGCTGCGATCGGTGAACCGCTGGGTGTCCCGGATGGCGTGGTCGACCTCGGCCGATGTGTAGCCGTTGCCGAGGACGTTGCCGGTCCCCACCAACGGCTGGACGAACGTGTCGGCGTCGGGGAAGTCCGGTATCCACTGGTAGAGGTGGACGTCGAACTCCCCCTCCAGGCTGCGCCTCTGGTACGTGGTGAAGTCGCGCTCCTCGGCCAGCTGGACCCGGAACAGACCGTCCCTCTCCCACTGTTCCTTCAGCGCGCGCGCCTCGACGGCGGCGATACCGTTCTGGTGGCCGAGCCTGATGCGTACCGGAGTGGGGATTCCGGCCGACCGCAGAAGCCGGGCCGCGTACGCGGCGTCCACCTCCGGGTAGCGGTCGAAGAAGGCCGTGCTGTGCCCGACGACGCCTTGCGGGACGAGCGAGTACAGCGGCGTCACGGTGTGGTCGAACACCTCGCCCGCCAGGTGCCCGCGGTCGACGAGCGAGGCCAGGGCCCTGCGGGCCTCGGCGTGCCGCAGCGGTCTGCGCGGGGAGCGCATGTTCAGTACGAGGTAGTGGGCCTCGGCGCTGTCCCCGGCGAAGAGGCGTACGTCCGTGTCGCTGGGGTCGATCCCGGCGAGTGTGGCGGCCGGGAGTCCCGCGTAGGCGATGTCGACCTCCCGGGCGTTCCACGCCTTCTCGACGTCCTGCGACGTCTCGAAGTAGCGGAGCTCGATCGCGACCCCCTGTTGGGTCACGGCGCCCTTGTACGCGGCGTTGGGTCGCAGGGTGATGGACTTCTCGGCCGTGTAGGAGGCGATGACGTAGGGCCCCGACCCCGAGGCGCTCTTCTCCTTGCGCAGCCGGTCCGCCGGGAACTCCGCCGGGTCCACGACGGACCCTGCCCCCGTCGCGATTTTCGACGGCCAGGTGGCGTCCGCCGTCGCGAGATGGAACGTCACGAGAGAGCCCCGGGCTTCCACGGAAACGAGGTTCGCGAACAACGGCCCCGGCCCGAGCGGATCGCGAATCCGCAGAATGCGTTCGAACGAATGCTTCACCGCGGCCGCCGTGAGGGCGTTCCCGTTGGAGAACGTGAGGCCGTCACGGAGTTCGCACCGGTACGTGGTGAGTGCGGGGGAGGTGAATTCACAGGACTCGGCGGCGTCGGGTTTCGGGGTGGGGGACCCCGGCTCGAAGGTGAGCAGGTTCTGGTAGATGTTGGTGAAGACCGCCCAGGAACCGGCGTCGTACACCCCGGCGGGGTCCAGTCCCGCCAGAACACTCGACGTGCCGATGGTGATGGGCTTTTCGTCCGCGGAATCGGTGGGGGGTAACTGGCAGCCACCGGTGAGCAGAAGGGCGAGAAATCCCGCCACGATTCCGGGGCGGATGAAGGTCATGGAGGTGCTCATGCTTCCCTTGTTCATGGGCATGGCGACAGTGCGTCGGTGGGGGAACCTAGTGACGCAGCGTGCGCGTTTTTATCCGTGGGCGTGAATCACGGATACGCGCTGTGCGCCGGGACCTGTCCGGACCTGTCCGCCGCGGGACGGGTGCCGTCGGGGCGGAGGCGGCCGACACACCGCCCGCGCGCCGCCGGGCTCCGGCCGGCCGGGGTACGGGGTGAGCGCGGCCGGGTCCGCCCGTGGAGCGCGGGGTTCGTCCGTCGTGCGCGGGTTCGTCTTCGGTGCGCCGGGACACGTACGGACGGCGCACGGGATACGTATAGGTGATCAGGTCATTCCGGATATTGCGGGCCGGGCGCGCATCGTACGTTGGGGAGACCGCGACACCGAGGAGATGGCGTCATGGCCGAGCTCTACTTCCAGGTCAATGTCCCCACCCGGAACGCCGTGCAGCCCGAGCGGTGCGGCCTGCACGTCTTCACCGGGTGCGCGGAGACCGAGTCGGACGCCCTGCGCATCGCACGCGAGGCCTGCGACGCGGCGGTCGCCGCACAGAAGGCCGGCTTCGCCATCCCGCGCAGGCGCCCGGACGGCTGGGGAGCGCGCGGGGTGCGTTCCGGCTGGGTGTTCGACTGGGCGGCGGCGACGGTGGCCGTCTGGGAGCACGACCGGAGCTTCCGGACCGCCAGGTCCTTTCTGCCCCTGGACGAACCTCGGAGCCGGTGAGCCCGGAACGGCGGGGCCCGGGGCCGGTGACGTCAGGGCCGGGATGTGGGGCCCGTGGCCTCGGGGCCGGTGACGTCAGGGCCGAGACGTGATGGCCCGTGGCCTCGGAGCCGGTGACGTCAGGTCCGGTGACGTCAGGTCCGGTGACCTCAGGTCTGGTGATCTCGGAGCCGGTGGCCTCGAACCCGGTGGCCCCGAACCCGGTGGTCTCAGAGCTGGTGCGGGAGGTCGCGCCGGGAGAGCGCGCCGGTCTTTCGCATGGCACCGGCGATGTGCTGCTCCACGGTCCGCGGAGAGAGATGCAGGGTCGCGGCGATCTCCCGGTTGGTCAGACCGGAGGACGCGAGCTGGGCGACTTCCGCCTCCCGCGGGGACAGCTGGTCGGAGTGCGACGGGCGTCCGGGAGGGCGGCCCTTCCTGGCCGGCTGCCGGGTGCGCAGCAGGGCCCGGGCCCGCGTCGCGTCCCAGACGGCGCCGAGTTCGGTGAAGCGCTGGGCGCAGGACTCCAGTGCGGCGATGGCCGAGGCGGTGGCGGCGCGGTCGGACGCGGGGGCCGCGGGGGCTGCGGGGCCATCCGGGTCCCTGGGAGGTGCCGGGGCCGAGGTGCGCGCCGGGTGTGTGGGGTGGGCTGAGGCTGCCGGGTCCCCAGGGGCTGCCGGGTTCCCGGGATGCGCCAGGTCTGCCGGGTGCGCTGAGGCTGCCGGGTCTCCCGGCGGCTCCGGGATGGTCGGGTCGCCCGGGTGCGCCGAGCCCCCAGGGTGCTCCGGGCGCCCAGCGTGCGCCGGGTCCGCCGGGTGTGCCGAGGCCGCCGGGTGCGCCGCGTCCGCTTGGTCCGCCGGGTGCACCGGGTCTTCCGGTCCCGTCGAGTCTTGCGGGCCCGCCGGGTCCGCCGGTCCGGTCCGGCCGGGGCGTTCCTCGCCCGCACGGCCCCGGCGTCCGGGCCCCGGCGTCCGGGCCCCGGCGGCCGGGCCGCCCGCCCCGTTCGGCCCGCCCCGTCCTCCGCGTAGTCCGGGCAGCCCACCCCCGCCGCACGCGCCCCGCCCGCCGCGTCCGCCGCCAGGACGCATCGCCCCGCGCCCTCGGTGGTCAGCGCCTGGCTGTAGGGGCGCGGAAGCTCCCCGTAGGCCGCCGCCGCCTTCCGGTACGCCTCCGCGGCTGCCAGCAGACCGTCCGGCCGCCCCTCGGCCAGCGCCTCGCTCTCGGCGAGTACGGCCCGGCTCCAGGTCAGCGCCGCCCTCGCGGCGGGCGCGTCCGCCGCGCCGAGGCCCTGGGCGAAGTCGCGGACCATGGCGTGCGCCGTGGCCCTGTCGCCCGCCCGCGCCAGAGCCTCCACGGCCCACGGCGCGAGCTCCGCCGCCCAGGGCCACACCCCCTTCTCGGCCACCACCGTCCACGCCGCCCGCGCCTGATCCGCCGCGTCAGCCACCTCCTGGCGGGCCAGTGTCAGGCGGATCACGGCGCCGGCCGCCGTCGCGCCCAGCGGCACCGGGAGGTTCTCCGTACCGAACGTTCCACGCTGGGACAGCCAGTCCCGGGCCTCGCCCCAGTCCCCCTGGGCGACGGCGAGCAGGCCCCGTACGACGCAGGCGTCGGAGGCGAGGAACGGCATGTCCGCGGTGTCGGCGACGAAGTCCTCGCACCGCTTGGCCAGGCCCAGCCACTGGCCGGTCCACCACTCCTGGAGCAGCCGCGTCCCCGAGGCGCTGTGCTCCGTGTACGGGGCGCCGCTGCGCGTGGCCAGCTCGCGCCCCTCGGCGAGCAGGCCGTCCACGCGCCGGTAGAAGCCGAGCCAGACGGCGGAGTCCGCGGCGTTGCACAGGCCGCGGGCCGCCTGCCGGGCGCAGGCGGGGTCCGTGCTCCGCACGGGCAGCCGCTCCACCAGGTCCCAGGCCTCGGGGTCGGCCCAACTCATGGCGAGACCCACATGGTTGGCCAGGACCGCCGTCCGCATGGCGTCGTCCCCGCTGTCGTCCGCGGCGGCCGTCGCCTTGATCAGCCAGCCCCGGTGGACGTCGAGGGAAGCGCCCGGCCAGTAGGGGGTGACCAGGGCCGCCATGGCACGGGCGGCCAGCACGGACCGCACCGCCCGCAGCTCGGCGGCGGCGACCTCCAGGACCCGCCAGCCCTCGGCGAACCGGCCCATCTGGTTGCAGAGCATCAGCCCCAGGTCGAGCCGCAGTTCCCCCCGTACCGCCGGGGGGAGATCCGCGTCCCGCACGATCTGCGCGAGCACCTCCACGGTCTGGTCCGAGCGCAGCCCGGTCACCGCGTTGCGGGCGAGCAGCGGCGCCAGCCGGGCGCGGGCCTGCGGAGGGATGCCCGGGGTGGCGAGTGTCCGCTCCAGCAGAGCGATCGCCTCCTGGTGCCGGCCGGAAACCGCCGCCGACTCCGCCGCCTTCTCCACCGCCCGGAGCCAGCCGCGGTACTCGCCGGCCGCCCGGTGGTGCGCGCCCACGGCGGCCCACGGCACGGGCTGCCTGCGACTGAGCACCCCGGCCGCCCGCCGGTGCAGGTCCTGCCGTACGGGGCCGGGGACCGTCGGGTGCACGGCGGCGGCGGACAGCGGGACGGCGAAGCCGTAACGCCCCTCGCCCAGCTCCGCCAGGGCCGCGCTCTCCAGGGCCCGCAGCAGCGCGTGGCTCCCCGGTCCGGTCCCGAGCCCCGAGACCGCGATCAGTTCGTCCCGGGCGGCGGGCCCGTCCAGGACGGCGGCCGCCCAGACCAGCGGGCGGTGCGCCGAGGACAACGCGTAGGTACGGCTGAGCACCAGCTCCGCCAGGCGGGCCGGGACGCCGGCCGCGGCCACCTCGGCGGCGGTGCCGGTGAACGCCGGCCGCTGGTCCCGCAGCACGGCCAGCAGATCGACGACCGCCCGGGGAACTCCGCCGGTGCGCCCGTGCAGCGCGCTCACGGCCCCGGCCGTGCAGCTCTCGCCCAGCACCTCCGCCGCGGCCCGGCGGACACGCTCCTCGCTCCAGGGCGCCAGACGGTCCCCGAGGACCGTCAGCCGGAAGGGATACGCCATGGCGGAGCCGCCCAACGGCATGCCGGGGACGGGGAGTTCCTCGGGGCGATAGGTCACCGCGGCCGCCGACCCCGGCTCCAGCCCCGCCAGCACCCGGCGCAACCGCCGCAGCTCGTCCTCGTCCGCCCGGTGGACGTCGTCCACCAGCAACAGGACCGGCTCCCGCCGGTCCTCAGCCTCCTGCGGCGGCCCGTCGTCGGCCCCGCACCGCCACCACACGCGGGCCGCGTCCGGCGCCTCGGGCAGGCCGGCCAGCTCGCGCAGCAGATGTGTCTTGCCCAGCCCCGCGGCGCCCTCGACGAACAGCAGCACCGGCGCGGCGCCCGGGGCGGCGAAAGCGCGGGCGAGGGACCGCCGGGCAGAACCACACGTCGCGCTCACGTCGCCACCCTCGCTCTCCGTCGTCGCGTGCCCGGGCCCAGCACACTGATGCCCAGGCCCATTCTCGGCGAACGACAACGGACGCACCTCTTCACGGGCGGTCGCCCGCGCTCACGCTCCGCGCACACGGGGGGATGCGGATGCCCGGGCGTACGGAAGGCCCTCCGGCGGAACGGCGCGCAGCGGAGCACGCCCGTGCCGGCTGCTGACCCGCAGGGCGCAGGGCCCTTCCGGCTGGGACCCCGAAGGACGACGCGCGCAGGTGCCGCCCGCAAGCCCGGTCACCGCGGCCCGAAGCTATGCCACGGCCGTGCCTGCGGATATCCGAGGAGGCGCATCCACGGATACGTAATCAATACGACCCGAGGCATCCATGCGACCCGAGGCGCGGCCGTGTCGCCCGGTACACGGCCGTACCGCAGGGGGCCGCCGGCTCAGCACTCGATGATGTTCACCGCGAGCCCGCCCCGGGCCGTCTCCTTGTACTTCACGTATATGTGGACGACTGTTGATCATGGGGATGACCTGTAGTTTTGGCATGCCCAGGCTTGCCTTGAGTCACGGCAGTGAACCGCTCCGGGATCGGTGGAGGCTCATGCGTTGACTCCAGCCGCCGGTTGGGGCTGGTGTTGAGCGTAGTGGTTGGTCTCGTGCTCGTGGGGCGGGATGTCGCCGATCGCTGTGTGGAGGCGCTGGTTGTTGAACCAGTCGACCCGTTCCGTGGTGGCGAGTTCAACGTCGGCCAGGCCGTGCCAGGGCCTGCGCGGCTTGATCAACTCCGTCTTGTAGAGGCCGATCTGGGATTCCATGAGCGCGTTGTCCAAGGCGTCGCCGACGGTGCCGATCGAGGCGTCGATGCCGGCCTCGATCAGGTGCGCGGTGAACGCGAAAGACGTGTACTGACTGCCCGCGTCCGAATGATGAACCAGCCCCGGGCCAGCGGGAGTTCCGGCGCGATCGCGACGCCACGAGGCCATGTCGAGTGCGTCGAGGACGAGCTTGGCCCGCTTGCTGGTGGCGGCGGACCAGCCCACGATCGCCCGGGAGAGGACGTCCACGACGAACGCGATGTAGACGATTCCCGACCAGGTGGCGACATAGGTGAAGTCAGCCACCCACCGCTCGTTCGGCCTGGACGCGGTGGCGTCGCGTTGCAGCAGGTCAGTGGACCGCTCATGGCCATCGTCCCGGACGGTGGTGCGGATCTCCTTCGCGCGCCGGGCGCCTTCTAGGCCGAGGTCGCGCATCAGTCGGGCGACGGTGCAGCGGGCCACCGGTATGCCCTCGCGGTGCAGCTGACGCCAGACCTTCCGGACCCCGTAGACGCCGAAATGGTCGGTGTGGACGCGGCTGATCTGCGTCTTCAGCTCCCTGTCGCGGACCGACCGGTCGTGGGGGGTGCGGTTCCTGGCGGCGTAGTAGGTGCTCGTCGCGATCTTCAGTCCGTGGCTGGTCAGGACTCGGCAGACCGGCTCGACCCCGAACACCTGGCGGTGTGCGTCGATGAACGCTACGAGCGCTTCGACGGCCGGTCGAGCTCGGCCGCGAAGAAAGCCGAGGCCGCCTTCAGGATCTCGTTCGCTCGTCGCAGTTCGGCGTTCTCGGCCCGCAGCCGCTTGATCTCCGCGGCCTCTTCCGACGTGATTCCGGGCCGCTGGCCTGCGTCGACCTCGGTCTTGCGGACCCAGGTCCTCATCGTCTCGGTGGCACCGATCCCCAGCCTGGCCGCGACCGCCTTCATCGCGGCCCACTCGGTGGGGTAGTTCGGGCGGATCTCCGCAACCATGCGCACCGCGCGCCCGCGAAGCTCGGGAGGGTAAGGGGACGGACGTGCCATGACTCGATCCTCTCAGGGAATCGAGCCTCCATCAGACCCGGAGCGGTTCAGGACCGCGCCGGCTGGTCAGCGTGGCAGGGTGAGTTGGTCCCAGGGATCGCTCGTACTCGTAATGCGGTAGGTCTCGGGTTCACCCCGAGGGCCTGGTCGGTCGGCCAGGTCTGGTTTGTGACCACGTGAGGGTCGCCGCACTCCAAGTGAGGTTGACGGCGTCGCCGTTGAGGAGTGTGTCTGCGAAGGCGATGACCTGCCGGACGACGTCCGTGAAGCGTTCGGGGTAGCTGGTTGCGGCGGGGCCTTGCCGGCGGCGCCAGGCGGTGTAGGAGGTCTGGCGGCGCTCGCCGAGGTCGGTGATGGTGGAGCTGAGGGGTTTCAGGGGAATGCCGCGGTGTGTGGCGGTGGCGGTCAGTGCTGTGGTGAGTTCTTGGCCGTCCAGGTCGTTGAGGGTGAGCAAGCGGTAGAGGTCACCGTAATCGCGGTCGCGGGTGTTGAGGTCGCCGAGTGAGACAGCGGTGGAGAGTTTCTCGGCGATGACGGTAGCCAGTGGGTAACCGAAGATCTGGAAGCTTTCCTCCGTGAGTTGTTGTGAGTAGTCGATGAGCTGCGGGCCGGGCGTGACGGGGTCGCCGAAGCTGACGTCCAGTTGAAGTTTGAGTCGTGCTCGGGCGATGGAGGCGGCCATGGACAGGCGTAGGCCGTGGTATTCGTCCTCCTCGCGGATGGGAACCGTCTTGAGCGCTGTGGGATCGAACACGACTCCGTCGTCGCTCTCGGTGGCGGCGATGGCCGCGATTCTGTGGATGATCTCGGTTTCTGTGCCTGGGAACGAGCGGCCGAGGATGTCGATGTCGCGGGTCATTCGGCGTGCGCCGAACTGGGCGAGCAGCAGGCCGCCCTTGAGAACGAAGTGCTCCCGGCCCAGGGGTGATTGGGCCAGCCGGTAGAGGAACCGTTCGAGGAGGTATTCGACCATGACCTCGTCCGTTGACCGGCTGGTGCGGCGGGCCAGGTTGCGCAGGTCGTTGTAGACGCGGCCGGCGGTGGTGTCGCGAGTGGGGTTGGCCATCAGGCGAGCACCGCCTCTACGGCGGGGCGGACGACGGAGAGAGCGTCCAACTCGCGTGCGATATGCTGGAGTTCACCGATCCCGCCGCGTCCGCTCAGGCGCAGGTAGCGGCCGAGCGCGGACAGGGCGAGGGTCTCGCCGAGGCGATTGCGGTGGCGCATCGCGTCGACGACGCTGCGGGCTGCGTTGTACATGGGGATGGTCTCTCCCGGGGCTGCTTCGAACCGTTCGATGCCGAGGTCGAAGGTCTTAGCGGCGTACTGCGCCACCACGGTCGGCGGGTAGGAAATCGTTGGGCGGCGTGTACCGCGCGGCACGGCGATGTGTACTGCTGCGGGGATGTCATCGATCAGCTCATGCAGGGCCAGGGCGGATTCACCGCACACGACGGCGCGAGGCGCCCGTGCGCACACGGCCAGCAGATCCGCGTGCGCGGTCTCCGGGGCGTCTGTCCGCCTGTACACCCCTCGGGACAGCTCGTCTATCTCCTCACTCGTGACCAAGTGCGCCAGATCGCGAGACGAGAGCAGGGACTGACGTGCCTGCGCCGTCGTGAATGTGGGGGACAGGCCGGCCAGCCGCTGTTCCAGGCGCGAGTTTTCCGCAGCATCCATGTATCGAATGGTACCCCCCATGTTGACCCGGGGGATCGATTTGATACATCCCGTGGTGGGTGAGCGACGCATCCGGTGTTGATCGCATACCGCAAACCTGCAGGTCAAGAGCCCTTTCCGCAGAGATTTCCCAGGGACTTTTCAGGGACTTTCACGTCTGTCCCAGGGAGGTTTCAGGGACTTTCCGCCGAGTGAGCAGGGAAGGCCCTGACAGCGCTGAAAGGTACGAACGCGCTGGTCAGGGCCTGGTTCCCTAGCACTCGATGATGTTCACCGCGAGCCCGCCCCGCGCCGTCTCCTTGTACTTGACGCTCATGTCGGCCCCGGTGTCCTTCATGGTCTTGATGACCTTGTCGAGGGAGACCTTGTGGCTGCCGTCGCCCCGCAGTGCCATCCGCGCCGCCGTGACCGCCTTCACCGCCGCCATGCCGTTGCGCTCGATGCAGGGGATCTGGACCAGGCCGCCCACCGGGTCGCAGGTCAGGCCCAGGTTGTGTTCCATGCCGATCTCGGCGGCGTTCTCCACCTGCTCCGGGGAGCCGCCGAGGACCTCGGCCAGGGCGCCGGCCGCCATCGAGCAGGCCGAGCCGACCTCGCCCTGGCAGCCGACCTCGGCGCCGGAGATCGAGGCGTTCTCCTTGAAGAGCAGGCCGATCGCGCCCGCCGCGAGGAGGAAGCGGACGACGCTGTCCTCCTTCTCCGCCTCGGTGCAGCCCTGGGACGCGAAGTTCATGTAGTAGTGCAGAACGGCCGGGATGATGCCCGCCGCGCCGTTCGTGGGGGCGGTGACGACGCGGCCGCCCGCCGCGTTCTCCTCGTTGACCGCCATCGCGTAGAGGGTGATCCACTCCATCGCGTGGGCCTGCGGGTCGCCCTCGGCGCGCAGCTGGCGGGCCGAGTTCGCGGCGCGGCGGCGGACCTTGAGACCGCCGGGGAGGATGCCCTCGCGTGACATACCGCGCGAGACGCAGGCCTGCATGACGCGCCAGATGTCCAGCAGCCCGGCGCGGATCTCCGCCTCGGTGCGCCAGGCCAGCTCGTTCTCCAGCATCATCGACGAGATCGACAGGCCGGTCTCACGGGAGAGCCGCAGCAGTTCGTCGCCGGTGCGGAAGGGGTGTTTGAGGGCCGTGTCGTCCGGGACGATCGGGTTCTCGCCGGCCACCGCGTCCTCGTCGACGACGAAGCCGCCGCCCACCGAGTAGTACGTCTTCTCCAGGACCGGGGCGCCCTCCGCGTCGTACGCGAGGACCGTCATGCCGTTGGCGTGGTACGGGAGCGCCTTGCGGCGGTGCAGGACCAGGTCGTCGTCGAAGGCGAACGGGATCTCGTGCATCCCCAGCAGGTTGATCCGGCCGGTGGAGCGGATCTCCTCCACGCGGGTGTCGGCGCTCTCCACGTCGACCGTTTGCGGCGACTCGCCCTCCAGGCCGAGCAGGACCGCCTTGGGCGTGCCGTGCCCGTGGCCGGTCGCGCCGAGGGAGCCGTACAGCTCGGCCCGTATCGAGGCGGTGTGCGCGAGCAGGCCCTCGTTCTTCAGGCGGCGCGCGAACATCCGGGCGGCCCGCATCGGGCCCACCGTGTGGGAGCTGGAGGGGCCGATACCGACCGAGAAGAGGTCGAAGACCGAGATGGCCACGGGAGGACTCCTTGGGGGGTGGGAAGACGCCGTTGTCTGCCGGGGTGGTGCGGGGACAAGCGGGGCAAGCGGGACGAGAGGGATGGGCGGGGGGCAAGGAACGGGGCACCGCGCTCACTTTTCTCCAGTGTGCGCGGTGCCCCGTCCGGATGCGCGGAACCGCAGGCCAGGTGCTACTTCAGGCCGGGGTACAGCGGGAACTTCTCGGCCAGCGCGGCGACGCGGGCCTTGAGGTCGTCCGCGTCGTACGACGGCTTGAGGGCGGAGGCGATGATCTCCGCGACCTCCGCGAAGTCCTCGGCGCCGAAGCCGCGCGTGGCGAGCGCCGGGGTGCCGATCCGCAGGCCCGAGGTGACCATCGGGGGGCGCGGGTCGTTCGGGATGGCGTTCCGGTTGACCGTGATGCCCAGCTCGTGGAGCCGGTCCTCGGCCTGCTGGCCGTCCAGCTCGGAGTTGCGCAGGTCGACCAGGACCAGGTGCACGTCGGTGCCGCCGGAGAGGACGGAGACGCCCACCTCGGTGACGTCCGGCTGGACCAGGCGCTCGGCCAGGATCCGGGCGCCGTCCAGGGTGCGCTGCTGGCGCTCCTTGAACTCCTCGCCCGCCGCGACCTTGAACGAGACCGCCTTCGCCGCGATCACGTGCTCCAGCGGGCCGCCCTGCTGACCCGGGAAGACCGCCGAGTTGATCTTCTTGGCCAGCTCCTGGGTGGAGAGGATCACGCCGCCGCGCGGACCGCCGAGGGTCTTGTGCGTGGTGGTGGTGACCACGTGGGCGTGCGGCACCGGGTTGGGGTGCAGACCCGCCGCCACCAGGCCCGCGAAGTGCGCCATGTCGACCATGAGGTAGGCGCCGACCTCGTCCGCGATCCGGCGGAAGGCGGCGAAGTCCAGCTGGCGCGGGTAGGCGGACCAGCCGGCCACGATCAGCTTCGGCCGGGACTCCTTGGCGAGGCGCTCGACCTCCTCCATGTCCACGACGCCGGTCTCGTCGACGTGGTACGGGACCACGTCGTAGAGCTTGCCGGAGAAGTTGATCTTCATGCCGTGGGTCAGGTGACCGCCGTGGGCCAGGTTCAGGCCCATGATCGTGTCGCCCGGCTTCAGCAGCGCGAACATCGCGGCGGCGTTCGCCTGCGCACCGGAGTGCGGCTGGACGTTCGCGGCCTCGGCGCCGAACAGGGCCTTGATCCGGTCGATCGCGATCTGCTCGACGACGTCGACGTGCTCACAGCCGCCGTAGTAGCGGCGGCCCGGGTAGCCCTCGGCGTACTTGTTGGTGAGGACGGAGCCCTGCGCCTCCATGACGGCGACCGGAGCGAAGTTCTCCGAGGCGATCATTTCGAGGGTGGACTGCTGACGGTGGAGCTCGGCGTCGACGGCGGCGGCGACGTCCGGGTCCAGCTCGTGGAGGGAGGAGTTCAGAAGCGACATCAGGGGGTCCCTTAAGGTCTCAGTTGCCGGAGAACGCGGTGTACTCGTCGGCGGAGAGCAGATCGGCCGGCTCCTCCGCGACGCGCACCTTGAACAGCCAGCCGCCCTCGAAGGGAGCGGAGTTCACCAGCGAGGGGTCGTCCACGACGTCCTGGTTGGCCGCCGTCACCTCACCGGTCACCGGCGAGTACAGATCGCTGACGGACTTGGTCGACTCCAGTTCGCCGCAGGTCTCGCCCGCGGTCACCGTGTCACCGACCTCCGGGAGCTGGGCGTAGACGACGTCACCGAGCGCGTTGGCCGCGTACTCCGTGATGCCGATGGTGGCCACGCCGTCCTCGAGGGCCGACAGCCACTCGTGCTCCTTGCTGTACCGCAGCTGCTGGGGGTTGCTCATGACCTGAATTCTCCTGTACGCGGGGGAGTGCTGATGAACGGTGGTCTTGCGGTGTGAGACGGAGGTACGTCACTTCTGCGACGCCTGCGTGCGGTGCGAAGGGCCGGAAGCCGCGGATGACCGCCGGCCGCCCGGTCACCGGTTCTTCCGGGATATCACTTCTGGCGCTTGTAGAACGGCAGCGCGACGACCTCGTACGGCTCGTGCGTGCCCCGGATGTCCACGCCCACGCCCTCGGTGCCCGGCGCGGCGAAGGCCGCGTCCACGTACGCCATGGCGATCGGCTTGCCCAGGGTGGGGGAGGGGGCGCCGGAGGTGACCTCACCGATCACCTTGCCGTCCGCGACGACCGGGAAACCGGCGCGCGGGACGCGGCGGCCCTCGGCGATCAGGCCGACCAGCTTGCGCGGCGGGGCGGTCTCGGCGCGCTCGGCGGCGGCCTTCAGTGCCTCGCGGCCGATGAAGTCGCCCTCCTTCTCGAACTTCACGACCCGGCCCAGCCCCGCGTCGAACGGGGTCAGCGCGGTCGTCAGCTCGTGCCCGTACAGCGGCATGCCCGCCTCCAGGCGCAGCGTGTCCCGGCAGGAGAGCCCGCACGGGATCAGGCCGTGCGGCGCGCCGGCCTCGGTGAGCGCCTGCCACAGCCGCTCGGCGTGCTCGGGCGCGACGAACAGCTCGAAGCCGTCCTCGCCGGTGTACCCGGTGCGGGCGATGAGCGCGGGGACCCCGGCGACCGTGCCCGGCAGGCCCGCGTAGTACTTCAGCCCATCCAGGTCGGCCTCGGTGACGGCCTTCATGATCGCGGGCGACTCGGGGCCCTGGACCGCGAGCAGCGCGTACGCGTCCCGGTCGTCACGCACCTCGGCGTCGAAGCCGCCGACGCGCTCGGTCAGCGCGTCGAGCACGATCTGGGCGTTGCCCGCGTTGGCGACCACCATGTACTCGGTCTCGCCCAGGCGGTAGACGATCAGGTCGTCGACGATCCCGCCGTCCTCCTGGACGATCATCGTGTAGCGGGCCCGGCCGTTGCCGACGGTGGCGATGTTGCCCACCAGCGCGTAGCTCAGGAAGGCGGCGGCCCCGGGTCCGGTGACGGTGATCTCGCCCATGTGGGAGAGGTCGAAGAGGCCGGCCCGGGTGCGCACGGCGTGGTGCTCGTCGCGCTCGCTGGCGTACCGCAGGGGCATGTCCCAGCCCGCGAAGTCGGTCATGGTGGCGCCGAGCGAGCGATGCAGCGCGTCGAGGGCGGTCAGACGGGGGGGAGTGCTCATGGGCGTGGCTCCAGGGCATGACGACGTCGGGACGGAAAATCCTCCCCATCTGTCATCGGAACCTGAGAGGTTCGCCGATAGCCCCTGACGGGGTATGCCCCTTCAGGGCGCCTCTGTTCCAGAGGGCTCGGCTTGCACCTTGGGTGGAGCCGCAGGGCGACTCGCTTTTCAGATCTGCCTCATCCACGCGGTACGGGGCCTGAGAGATTCAAGGGAGGATCTTGCTCCTTCGGCGCCCGGCTCACACTGTGGCCGGAACTCTCCCGCGCGGATTCGAACGGCCGGTATGCAGTTGGCGGGGTCATCATCGCATGCATCGGGCGGAAGTGGGGGGCCGGTCTCCCCTCGGATTTCCGGAGACGTGAAGGGCGCGGTCGCGGCATGATCCGGACGACGGCTCCGGGGCCGGTTGTGCCGCATTGCCTTTTCTTTACACTTCGGAGCAGACGTGCGAAAGCCGACGGCAGGGGGATGGGCGATGACGTTGCAGCGGTCGGTACCGGCCGCGGGGGCCGCGCGCGGCGCGATCCCCGCACGGCGGGGCGCTCCCGTGCGGGAACTGCTGGAGACCCGTGCGCCGGAGGTGCGCGACCTGCGCGGGCGCCCCGGCCACGCCCCGTTCGGTCTCGATCTCACCGCCGGTGACGTCGTCGTGGTCTCCGGCCTCCCCGGCAGCGGCAAGTCCACCCTGATCCGGCGCGCCGCGCCGGGGCGGGCCATCGACTCGCAGAACACCCGTGACGCCTGGGCCGCCGCCGTCCCCGCGTTACTGCCCTACGCCCTCTACCGCCCCCTCGTCCGGGCCGCGCACTACCTCGGCCTCCGCAAGGCCCTGCGCTCCGGTCGGTCCGTCGTCGTCCACGACTGCGGCACCCAGACGTGGGTACGCCGCTGGCTCGCCCGGCACGCGGTGGCCCGGGGCCGCACCCTCCATCTGATCCTGCTCGACGTGACGCCCGAGGTGGCCCGGCAGGGGCAGCGCGAGCGCGGGCGCGGGGTCTCCGGCTACGCCTTCGCCCGCCACCGGCACGCTGTGGCCCGGCTGCTCCGCGACACCGAACAGGGCCTGCTGCCCCCCGGCTGCACCTCCGCGGTGCTGCTCGACCGCGAGGCCGCGGGGGCGCTCGTCCGGATCTCCTTCACGGACGCCTGAGCTTCCCCCCGTGCGCTGAGGTTAGGGTGCTGGCCGGAGCAGAGGGCCGCCGCGGCGCGGCCCGGGCGGTTGAGAGAGGGCACAGAGCCAGTGGACATTCCGGCACCCGCACCGGCCCACCCCCAGCAGGGGTGGCCCGCCAACGAGCTCGAAGAGGTGCTGGCGGCCTCGCTCGGCGTCCCGGACGCGGGCGGCCGCCTCGTCGAGGTGCTCGGCCGCAGCTCCGTCTGGGTACCCCTGCCGAACGGCGGCACGCCCGCCAGCGCGGACCTCGACCTGCCGATGATGGAGATCGACGGCGCGGCCTTCGTCCCCGTCTTCAGCTCGGAGGCCCAGTTCCTCAGCTGCGTCGGCAGCCACATGTCCTTCACCGTCGCGCCCGCCCGCGACTTCGCCCGCGGCCTGCCCCCGCAGGTCGGCATCGCGGTGAACCCGGGCGGCGCGGTCGGCATACCGCTGCCGCCCCCCGCCGTCGCCGAGCTCTGCCGGGCGGGCCGCACCGCCCTGGACGGGCCCGCCACCGGCGGCCGGGTCCGGCTGTTCGAGCCGGACTGGCAGCACGACCCGGTCGAATTCCTCACCGCCGTGTCCGAGGAGTTCGAGGCCACCGGAGTGGTGAGCTGCGCCCGCCGGACGCTGGCCAGCATCGAGGGCGATGACCCGGTCCTCTTCGTCGGCGTCGAGTTCGCCACCGGGGACCCGGCGGGGCAGAGCGCCTCCATGGACGCCATCGGCCGGGCGCTCGGCCGGGTCCAGGTGCCCTGGCCGGTGAATCTGGTCCTGCTCGACGTGGCCCAGGACCTCGTCGGCGACTGGATGCGGGAGAAGGTGCGCCCGTTCTACCGCCGCGAAGGCCACTGAGGGCCGCGGTGCGGCGGCGTGGCGGTCTGCGAGGGCCGTGGTGCGGCGGCGTGGCGGTCTCTGACGGCTGTGGTGCGGCGGCGTCGCTGTCTCTGCGGGCCGTGGTGCACCGCAGTGGCAGCCCTGAAGGGCGGTGAGGGCAGCGGCGCCGAGCCGGCCCAGGGGGCGTGGCATCGCCGCGAGGGCCGCCGAGGACGGTGACACGGCGGCGCGAGGGGCCCGTGAGGGCCCCGGGGTCGGGCGCCGCCGGACCGTGGCGTCAAGTCGGTGTCTGAAGTGGCGCATAAGCTGGTTTGATGGCGTGGTCGCTCCCGTGTGCCCGGGAGCGATGGCGTGAATGCGACGGATCGACGAGGGGCGGAACCCAGGGTGAGTGCGTCAGGCACCGCGGCGGCCGGAAAGGTGGAGCAGCTGCTCCACCAGGTGACCCCCGGGCGTTACGACGCCTACGAGGAACTGCTCTCCGCCGTCGCCGAGGGCCGGATCTGGATGCTGCTCTGGCACGGCACGGCCGGCTCGCCGGACGCCCAGTACGGAAACATGGAGGTCGACGGCCTGGGGTACGCCCCCTGCGTCACCTCCGCCCAGGAGCTCTCCGCCAGTGGTTGGAACCGGGCCCACGAGCTGGTCACCGGACGCGACATCGCCCGCGCCCTGTTCCCCGACCGCTGGGGCATCTGGCTCAATCCGCACGCCCCCGGCGGCGGCGTCGGCATCCCCTGGCTCGATCTGCGCCGTATCGCGACCGGCCTGGACCGGCTGCCCGCCGGACCGCTCCGGCTGAGCGAACCCGCCATCGAACTCCCGCAGTTCTACGCCCTGCTCACCCAGAACGCCCACCGCACCCCCGCCATCCGCTCCCTGCGCCGCGCCTGGGTGCACCCCGCGGTCGGCGTCCCGTACCTCGCGATCGGCCTCGACCTCTACGACACCGGCCGCGTCGCCGTCGAATCGGTGCGCGAGATGATGCGGCAGTCGGTCGGCGCGGTCCCCGACGGGCTGCCGGTCTCCACCGTCGCGCTGTCCGACGAGTACGACCCGGTCGGCATGTGGCTGCGCGCCAACACCCGCCCGTTCTACGACCGCGAGGCCCATGCCGCCGCGGGCCCCCCGCCCGCCGCCGCCCCCGGCTACGGCTACCCGCCGCTTCCCCGCTGACCCGAAGGTCCCTCCACGGGCGCCGGTCCCTCGGTGCCGCATGCCGGGTGACCGCCCGCGCGGGAGGCCACCGCCCCGGTCACCCTCCGTCGAACACCCCTTGATGTCCGGCTTGTTAACTTCCCGCGGGAGGATGTCCCGGAACTGGGCGGTTTGTTAACTGTCCGGGTCTCGACTAGGTCTCACCGCTATCCGGACTGTTCTCTTGCGGTGGGCACCGTCTGTAGTGTGCGGCCATCAAACCTCACCACATGGCGAACCAGGGGTGGACCCATGCGAATATTCAAGTCCCGGGCTGTCCGGGCGATCACGACAGCGGTCGCTGTCGGTCTGATCGCCACGGGCTGTTCCAGCGATCGGGACGGGGGAGACGCCAAGGGTGGCGACAAGGACACCTTCGTCTTCGCCGGAGCCGGTGACCCCGGTTCCCTCGACCCGGCCCTCGCGAGCGACGGCGAGACGTTCCGCGTCACCCGTCAGGCCTTCGAGGCGCTGCTGGAGCACGAGCCCGGCGGCAGCAAGCTCGTCGGCGGTCTCGCCGAGACGTGGTCGAGCGACGAGGCCGGCAAGGTCTGGACGTTCAACCTCCGCCAGAACGTCACGTTCCACGACGGCGAGGCGTTCAACGCCGCCGCGGTCTGCGCGAACTACGACCACTGGTTCAACTGGAAGGGCACGTACCAGTCCAGCGCGGTCTCCTACTACTGGCAGACCATCATGGGCGGGTTCGCGAAGAACGAGGACGCCGAGGCGCCCAAGCCCAACTACAAGTCCTGCACCGCCAAGGACGAGAACACGGCCGTCATCGAGGTGAACGAGCCCTCGGCGAACCTGCCGGGCGGATTCTCCCTCCAGGCCCTCGCGATCCACTCGCCGAAGGCCATCAAGGAGTACGAGAAGCAGGACGCGTCCGCCAAGGGCGACGCGATCACGTACCCCAAGTACAGCCAGGAGGCCGGCACGGTCGCCGGTACCGGCCCGTACAAGATCGTCAAGTGGAACAAGGGGAACAAGGAAGTCTCCCTGGAGCGCTTCGACGACTACTGGGGTGAGAAGGCCAAGGTGAAGAACCTGGTCTTCCGCACCATCTCCACCGAGGAGACCCGCCGCCAGGCGCTCCAGGCGGGTGACATCGACGGCTACGACCTGGTCGCGCCGGCCGACGTGACGACGCTGGAGAAGGAGGGTTACGAGGTCCCGACCCGTGACGTCTTCAACATCTTCTACGTCGGCATGAGCCAGTCGGCGAACCCGGCGCTGAAGAAGCCCGAGGTCCGGCAGGCGATCACGCACGCCATCGACCGCGAGAACATCGTCAACACCCAGCTGCCCGAGGGCGGCAAGGTCGCGACCCAGTTCATGCCCGACACGGTCGCCGGCTTCTCGGACCAGGTGAAGACCTACCCGTTCGACACCGCCAAGGCGAAGGACCTCCTCAAGCAGGCCGGGGAGGAGAAGCTCAGCGTCGAGTTCTGCTACCCGACCGAGGTCACCCGCCCGTACATGCCCGCCCCGCAGGACATGTTCGAGCTGATGAAGGCCGACCTGGAGAAGGCCGGTATCACCGTCAAGCCGAAGGCCATGAAGTGGGCCCCGGACTACCTGGACGCCACCGAGGCGGGCTCCTGCGCCCTGCACATGCTCGGCTGGACCGGTGACTTCAACGACGGCTACAACTTCATCGGCACCTGGTTCGCCGGACCGGACAAGCAGTGGGGCTTCAAGGACCAGAAGGTCTTCGACGCGGTGAACGCCGCCTCCGAGGTCACGGACCCGGCCGGCCGCACGGACGCGTACAAGAAGGCCAACGAGGTCATCATGGAGTACGTCCCGGGCGTGCCGATCTCCTCGTCGCCCCCGGCCATCGCGTTCGCCAAGAACGTCAACCCGCCGAAGGTCTCCCCGCTGACGCAGGAGAACTTCGCCGAGGTCTCCTTCAAGTAATCGCACACCAGCGGGTCCGCCCGGCCACAGCAACCAGGTGGCCGGGCGGACCCGCATCGACGCACGTGAGAAAGGGGCATGCGGGGTGCTGCGACTCGTCGTAAGAAGACTTCTCCAGCTCATTCCCACCCTGCTCGGCCTGTCGGTCCTGCTGTTCCTCTGGCTGAACCGACTGCCCGGCGGACCCGCCTCAGCGATCCTGGGCGAGCGGGCCACCGAAGCCGAAGTGGCGAGAATCAACCGCGCACTCGGGCTCGACGAGCCGGTGCACGTCCAGTACTGGCGCTTCCTCAAGCGCATCTTCGAACTCGACCTCGGGACCTCCACCCAGACCGGCCAGCCGGTGTGGGACGAGTTCGCCCTGCGCTTCCCGGCCACCGTGGAGCTCAGCGTCACCGCGATCCTGATCGCCGTGGCCGTCGGCATCCCGATGGGCTACCTGGCGGCCAAGCGCCGCGGCGGCTGGCTGGACGTCGCCTCGGTCTCCGGGTCGCTGCTCGGCATCTGCATCCCCGTCTTCTTCCTGGCCATGCTGCTGCGCGGGATCTTCTCCGTGGAGCTGGGCTGGTTCCCGAGCCAGGGCCGCCTCACCACCGGGATCAACGCGACCGACGTCACCGGATTCGCGGTGCTGGACGGGGTGCTGACCGGCGAGTTCGACGCCAGCTGGGACGCGATCAGGCACTTGATCCTGCCCGCGGTCGCCCTCTCCTCGATCCCGCTCGCCGTGATCGTCCGGATGACCCGGGCCAGCGTGCTGGAGGTGCTCGGCGAGGACTACATCCGTACCGCCGAGTCCAAGGGCCTCGACAAGGGCACCGTGCGCGGCCGGCACGTGCTGCGCAACGCGCTGCTGCCCGTGATCACCGCGGTCGGCCTGCTCACCGGCAGCCTGCTCTCCGGCGCGGTTCTCACGGAGTCCGTCTTCGACTTCGGCGGCATCGGCTCCTTCATCCGCACCGCGATCGACGGCCGCGACTACCCGGTGCTCGTCGGGTTCATTCTCTTCATCGCGATGGTGTACGTGCTGATCAACCTGCTGGTCGACCTCGCGTACAGCATCATCGACCCGAGAGTGCGGGTGCACTGACGTGACGATCCTGACCAACAAAGCAGACAAGATCGACCGTCTTGCCGAGCTGACCCAGAGCACCGAGAGCGTCACCGGCAGCAGCCTGTGGCGCGAGGCGTTCCGGCGTATGCGCTCCAGCAAGATGGCGCTCATCGGCGCGGCCATCATCGCCGTGTTCGTCGTCGTCGCGGTCGTCGGGCCGATGCTGGCCCCGCACGGAGCGACCGCGCAGATCTGGCGCAGCGAAGTCTTCCCCAACCAGGGCAAGTTCGTCGGCATGCGCGGCGAGAACTGGTTCGGCCTGGACCACCTGGGCCGGGACATGTTCTCCCGCTGGCTCGTCGGCGCCCGGCAGACGCTGCTCGTCGGTGTGGTCTCCATGCTCATCGGCCTGATCATCGGCGCGCTCGTGGGTGTGCTCTCCGGAGCCGCCGCCACCCTCGGCGGCAAGGCAGGGCAGCGCGTCGACACCGTGGTCATGCGCTTCACCGACATCATGCTGTCGCTGCCCTCGCTGCTGCTCGCGGTCTCCATCGCCGCCGTGCTCGGCCAGTCGCTGACCACCGTGATGATCGCCGTGGGTGTCGTCCAGATCCCCATCTTCGCCCGCCTGCTGCGGGGTTCGATGCTGGTGCAGGGCGGTGCGGACTACGTGCTCGCCGCGAAGGCGGTCGGCATCCGGCGCAAGCGGATCGTGCTCACGCAGATCCTGCCGAACTCGCTGAGCCCGGTGATCGTCCAGGCCACCCTGAGCCTGGCCACCGCGATCATCGAGGCCGCGGCCCTGTCCTACCTGGGGCTCGGCAACCCCGACCCGGCCGTTCCCGAGTGGGGCGTGATGCTCTCCCAGGCGCAGCGCTTCTTCGACAACGAGCCGATGATGGCCGCCTACCCGGCCATCGGGATCATCATCACCGCCCTCGGCTTCACCCTGCTCGGCGAGGCCATGCGCGAAGCCCTCGACCCGAAGTTGCGAGGCTGAAGTCCCATGTCACTGCTCTCCGTTGAGGAACTCAGCGTCACCTTCACCGCCCGTGGCCGCAAGGACGCCACGGCCGTCGACGGCGTCTCCTTCGCCGTCGACCAGGGCCAGGTCGTGGGCTTGGTCGGCGAGTCGGGCTGCGGCAAGTCCGTCACCTCGCTCGCCCTGATGGGGCTGCTGCCCCGCAAGGGCGTGCGGATCGGCGGCCGCGCCGACTTCGACGGCCAGAACCTGCTGACCATGAACGAGCGCACCCTCCGCGACATGCGCGGCAGCCAGCTCGCGATGATCTTCCAGGACCCGCTGTCCTCGCTGAACCCGGTCGTCCCGATCGGCATCCAGGTCACCGAGATCCTCCAGCGCCACCGCGGCCTGAAGGGCGAGAAGGCCCGCAAGGAAGCGGCATCCCTGCTCGACCGGGTGGGCATCCCCGACCCGACCCGGCGGCTCAAGGAGTACCCGCACCAGCTCTCCGGCGGTATGCGCCAGCGGGCGCTGATCGCCATGGCGGTCGCCTGCGCCCCCCGGCTGCTGATCGCCGACGAGCCGACGACGGCACTCGATGTGACCATCCAGGCGCAGATCCTGGAGCTCCTGAAGGAACTGGTCGACCAGGAGGGCACCGCCCTCCTGATGATCACGCACGACCTCGGCGTCGTCGCCGGCCTCTGCGACGAGGTCAACGTGCTGTACGCCGGACGGGCGGTGGAATCGGCGGACCGCCGCGAGCTGTTCGCCCACCCCACCCACCCGTACGCGCACGGGCTGCTCGGCTCCATCCCGCGTCTGGACGCACCGCGCGGCGAGCCGCTCAACCCGATCCGCGGCTCCATCAACGACAAGATCGCCTGGGCCGACGGCTGCGCGTTCGCACCGCGGTGCGACCACTACACGATGGAGTGCCTCACCGGCACCCCCGAACTGACCGAACCACGCGCGGCCGGACACCAGGTGCGCTGCGTCAACCCGGTCCTGCCCACGGCGGAGGTCCCGGCATGAGCCTTCTCGAACTGGACGACGTCAAAGTCCACTTCCCGGTCAAGAAGGGGCTCTTCTTCGACCGTACGGTGGGTCACGTCTACGCGGTCGACGGCGTCTCGCTGTCCATCGAGGCCGGTCAGACGTACGGCCTGGTCGGCGAGTCGGGCTGCGGCAAGACGACGCTCGGCCGGGCGGTCCTGCGGCTGAACGACATCACCGACGGCGGGGTCGTCTTCGACGGCACCGACCTGGCGAAGCTGCCGGGCGAGGAGATGCGGGCCTTCCGCCGCCGTCTCCAGATGGTCTTCCAGGACCCGCTGGGCAGCCTCAACCCCCGGCAGAACATCGAGTCGATCCTGTCCGAGGGCATGGCCGCCCACGGCATCGGCAAGGACCAGGCGGAGCGCCGGGAGAAGATCAAGGACATCCTGGCCAAGGTCGGCCTGCCGTCCAACGCGCTCTCCCGCTACCCGCACGAGTTCTCCGGCGGCCAGCGCCAGCGCATCGGCATCGCCCGTGCCCTGGTCCTGGAGCCGGACGTGATCATCTGCGACGAGCCGGTCTCCGCGCTCGACGTCTCGGTCCAGGCGCAGGTCATCAACCTGCTGGAGGAGCTCCAGGAGTCCCTCGGCCTGACCTACCTGGTGATCGCCCACGACCTCGCGGTCGTCCGGCACATCTCGGACGTCATCGGGGTGATGTACCTCGGCGGCCTCGTGGAGGAGGCCCCGAGCGACGCGCTGTACGCGGGGCCCCGGCACCCGTACACCAAGGCGCTGATGTCGGCCGTCCCGGTGCCCGACCCCGAGGTCGAGGACCGCCGTGAGCGGATCCTCCTCCACGGTGACCTGCCCTCCCCGGCGAACCCGCCGGCCGGCTGCCGCTTCCACACCCGCTGCCCGTGGGTGCAGGAGACCAAGTGCGCCACGGAGCGCCCGCCGCTCCTGGACACCGGCGACGGGCACAAGGTGGCCTGCCACTTCACCGCCGAGATCGAGGCCGGCACGGTGAAGCAGACCCTGGCCACCGGGGTCGACGCGGTCATGGGGACCGAGACGGTGGCGGCCGACGCGGTGGAGGTCTCGGAGGGCGAGCCCGAGACCGGGGTCCCGGCGGTGGACGCCCCCGGCGAGGAGCCCGCGACCGTACCGGCCCAGGCCGGCGCGGACGCCCGGAAGGCAGCGACGGCCTCCGGCCAGGAGCCCGCGGAGAAGAACGCGACCGGGGCGGACGACACGACCGCTGAGGGCGACACGGCCGCGGAGAACGACGCGGAGGCTGCCACCGAAGAGGCTGCGGACGCCGGGGAGAAGGCCGCGGACGCCACGCGGAAGGCGGGGGAGAGCCCCAAGGCCTAGGGAGCGTCCGGGACCGGCACAATTGCCCGGTGCTCACCGAACTGTTCACGCCCTCCGTCCAGCACGCGCTCGACCTCGTCGGGATCTTCGTCTTCGCGATCTCGGGCGCCCTGCTCGCCGTCCGCAAGAACTTCGATGTCTTCGGCATCGCGGTTCTCGCGGAGGTGACAGCGCTGGGCGGAGGGCTGTTCCGTGACGTCATGATCGGCGCGATCCCGCCCGCCGCCTTCACCGACCTCGGCTACTTCATCACCCCGCTGTTCGCCGCCTGCCTGGTCTTCTTCCTCCACCCGCACGTGGAGCGCATCCAGGTCGGCGTCAACGTCTTCGACGCGGCGGGGCTCGGTCTGTTCTGCGTGACCGGCACCGTCAAGGCGTACGAGTACGGCCTCGGGCTCACCGCGTCCGCCGCGCTCGGCCTGGCCACGGCGGTCGGTGGCGGTGTGCTCCGCGACGTCCTCGCCAACGAGGTCCCCTCGCTGCTGCGCTGGGACCGCGACCTGTACGCGGTGCCCGCGATCGTCGGCGCGACCATGGTGGTCCTGTGCATCCGCTTCGACACCCTGAACGCGCTGACCAGCGGGTTGGCGGTGATCGCCGCGTTCGTCCTGCGGCTGCTGGCACTGCGTTTCCACTGGCGGGCGCCCCGCGCCTACAACCGGTCGTCGGCCCGGGCGGAGGAAGGGCCCGCGGCGACGTAGCCGGTGTTCCGGGCGGGTGACGACGCAGGGCGGGTTCAGCCGGGTATCCGCGCGAGTGTGTTCGGGCAGGTAACGGGGCTCACAAAAAGCTACCGCTCGGTAGGGTGGTGGATGTACCGTGCATGCCATGGCACAGGCAGCGACTGAGGCAGTGAGCGGAGCGGCGCGGACCGCACCGGCGACCATCGGTGACAGCGAGTTCGACCGGGACACGGCGGTCACCCTGCGCGAGGAGGGCGTCTACGACGCCGAGCTCTCCGCGGGCTGGACGATCATCCACGCCGTCAACGGCGGCTATCTGCTGGCCCTGCTCGGCCGGGCGCTGGGCGAAGCCCTGCCGCACCCCGACCCGTTCTCCGTCTCGGCGCACTACCTCACCGCCTCCGTGCCCGGCCCCGCGGTGATCCGCACCCAGACCGTCCGGACCGGCCGCACCCTCTCCACGGGGCAGGCCTCCCTCTTCCAGTACGCGGAGGACGGCAGCGAGATCGAGCGCATCCGGGTTCTGGCCACCTACGGCGACCTGGACACGCTGCCCGACGACGTCCGCACCACGGCCCTGCCGCCCGCCATGCCCGACCGGGACCACTGCCTCGGCCCGAGCGACGGCGCACCCCGGATCCCCGGCAGCTCCGCCATCACCGAGCGCCTCGACATCAAGCTCGACCCGGCCACCGTCGGCTGGGCGGTCGGCGCCCCGTCCGGCAAGGGTGAGATGCGCGGCTGGTTCGGCCTGGCCGACGGCCGCGCCCCGGACGCGCTGTCGCTGCTGCTCACCGTGGACGCCCTGCCGCCGACCTCGTTCGAGCTGGGCCTCACCGGCTGGACCCCCACCGTCGAGCTGACCACCCACATCCGCTGCCGCCCCGCCCCGGGCCCGCTGCGCGTCGCCATCACCACCCGCAACCTCGCGGGCGGCTTCCTGGAGGAGGACGCCGAGGTCTGGGACAGCGCCGACCGTCTCGTCGCCCAGTCCCGCCAGCTCGCCAAGGCCCCGCGCACCACGTAGCCGCACCCGGGGCGGCGGCGCCTCCGTGTTCCCGGGCCGACGGCGACCCGGCGCACCCGGGGCGGTGGTTCCTCGGCGTGCTGCGCCCCATCAGACCGCGTACGCGTACCGCTCCGCTTCAGACCGCGTACGCGTACTGCTCCGCTTCAGGCCGCGTACGCGTACTGCTCCGCACCGCCGAACCCGTGCGTGCCGTCACCCCTCGTCCAGCCAGTGCGCCCGGCCGATGGTGACCAGCCGCAGGCGTCGCCGGGCCACCCGGACGACCTCCGCCTCGCCCTCCGGGCCGGCCTCCAGCAGGGTCGACGTGGTGATCACCATGTGGTCCACGTAGAGGCCGCCGAGCATCAGCAGGTCCTCCTCGCTCCAGCCGGTGGACCCCGGCTCCTGGCCGAGCGCGCACGCCACCTCCTCGGCGAACTGCCGCAGCTGGGCCGCGATCGCCGCGCGCACCGGCCCGACCCCGCCGTGCTGCTCACGCGCGATGAAGCGGAAGTGGGCGGGCTGCGCGCCGACATGACGCGCTATCACCGCCACGCTGCGGTCCAGCCGCTCCTCGCTGTCGCCCGTCTCCGCCAGCACCGCCGCGATCAGCCCGTGGAGGCTGCCCAGCGTCTCCTCGACCAGGGCGACGCCCAGCGCGGCCGTGTCCTCGAAGTGCCGGTAGAAGGCCGTCGGGGTCACTCCGGCGGCCCGGGTGACCTCCCGCAGTCCCAGGCTGCTCAGACTCTGGTGCTCCAGGAGGGCGAGCGCTGCGTCCAGGAGGGCCTGGCGGGTCCTGAGCTTCTGGGTCTGGCGAACGCCGACGGACGTGTGACTCATGCCATTCAGTAAACAACCGTTCTCCGACTCGGGGGAAGGGGTGCGAGGTTTAGACTTTCAAGTCAGTGAACACTCGTACTCCGAACGGCTTTCGTCGTCGCACAGAGAGGTTCCGCCGTGCTCGTCCTCGTCGCCGCGCTGCTCCTGCTGGGGATTCTCCTCGGGGCGGTCGCCCACATCCCGCTGCCGCTGACCCTGGCCGCCGCTGCCGTGATCGGCTGCTGGCTGCTGATCTTCGCCGTACGCGAGCGCACGTCGCGCCGAACCCACTGACCCGCCGAGCCTGCCGACTCGACGCGCCCGCACCCGTCGAGCCTTGCCGGCCCACCACACCCGCACCCGCACCCGTCGAGCCTGCCGTTTCCCGTACCGATCCGAAGGAGCTCGCACCATGACCCTCGCTCTCCTCGACCGCACCCGCTGCCCGGACGCCGCCCCCGACGAGGAGGCCGTCGACCGGCACGCAGCACCGGAGAAGGCCCCCGACGCCGCTCCGCGCCGGGCTCTCGGCCGCGAGGCGGACGGTCTCGCCGTCGCCTCGTTCGTCCTCGGCCTCGTCGGGCTGCTGGTCTTCAACATCGTGCTCGGGCCCACGGCGATCGTGATGGCGCTGCTCGCTCTCGTCCGTCACACCCGCCGCCGGGGACGCGCCTTCCTCGGCCTCGCCCTGGGCGTCGCCGACCTCGTCGTGCTCGGCGTCCTCGTCACCGCCAACGGCAACGTCGCCTGGAGCCTGGGCGGCTGACGCGCGCCCCGCAGCGGCCCCGCGGGCCGCTCTCCCCGTTCCGGATCGGGCTCCGGACCGGGGCCTCGGACCGGTCGGTGAGCCGGTCCGCCGCACCTCGCACGGGTGTGCTCGGGGTCCCCGCCGCGACGGGCCCCGCGTGAGCCCCGCCCCGGGCTCGTAGAATCGGCCCCACCATGGCTTACCTCGACCACGCCGCGACCACCCCGATGCTTCCCGAAGCGATCGGGGCGATGACCGCCCAGCTCTCCGTCACCGGCAACGCGTCCTCGCTGCACGCCGCCGGACGCCGGGCCCGCCGCACCGTCGAGGAGTCCAGAGAAGCCCTCGCCGACGCCCTCGGCGCCCGCCCCAGCGAGGTGGTGTTCACCTCCGGCGGCACGGAGGCCGACAACCTCGCCGTCAAGGGCCTCTACTGGTCCCGCCGCGACGCCGACCCCCGCCGCACCCGGGTCCTCGCCGGCCCCGTCGAGCACCACGCCGTCCTCGACGCCGTCGACTGGCTCGCCGAACACGAGGGCGCGGACGTCGACTACCTCCCCGTCGACCGCCAGGGCCGGGTCCACCCCGAAGACCTGCGCGAGGCGATCCTCCGGAACCCCGACGACATCGCGATGATCACCGTGATGTGGGCCAACAACGAGATCGGCACGATCATGCCGGTACGTGAACTGGCTTCGGTGGCGGCGGAGTTCGGGATCCCCATGCATGCCGACGCGGTCCAGGCCTTCGGTCAGCTGGAAGTCGACTTCGCCCGTTCCGGGCTGGCCGCGATGACGGTCAGCGGACACAAGATCGGCGGCCCGTTCGGCATCGGCGCGCTGCTGCTGGGGCGCGACCACACCCCCGTACCCGTCCTGCACGGCGGCGGCCAGGAGCGGCACGTCCGCTCCGGCACCCTGGACGTGCCCGCCGTCGCCTCGTTCGCGGTCGCCGGAGCCCTGGCGGCGGAGCGGCGCGAGGAGTTCGCCCGGCGCGTGGGCTCCCTGCGCGACGAGCTGGTGACCGCGGTGCGCCTGGCGGTGCCGGACGCCGTGCTCGGCGGCGACCCGGACCCGGCCGGACGCCTGCCCGCCAACGCCCACTTCAGCTTCCCCGGCTGCGAGGGCGACTCCCTCCTCCTGCTGCTGGACGCGCAGGGCATCGCCTGCTCCACCGGCTCCGCCTGCACCGCCGGGATCGCCCAGCCCAGCCACGTCCTGCTCGCCACCGGCACCGACCCGGACCTGGCCCGGGGCACCCTGCGCTTCTCGCTCGGCCACACCTCGACCGAGGACGATGTGAAGGCGCTCGCCGAGGCGATCGGCCCGGCGGTCGAGCGGGCGAGGACGGCCGGGCTCAGCTGACGGGGACCCCAGCCCGGCGGGGACCGTCACCCCGTGGGGACCCTCACCCGGCGGGCGCTACGCCTTCGCCGACGCGGGACCGGGCTGCCCGGTCCGCATGGCACGGCCCCGGCCCGCACGGAAGCGCCGCCCGTCCCGCACGGCCCGGCCCGCCCGGCGGTGGCCTCCGCCGGGCGGGCGGCGCTGCGCCTTCGCCGATGGGGGCCGCGCTACGCCTTCGCCGACGACGAAGCCGTAGCCGTAGCCGTGGGCGTGGGGCTCGGCGGAGCCGCCGCGGCCCGCCGCACCAGCTCCAGATACCGGTCCCAGTCCCAGTGCGGCCCCGGATCGGTGTGGTCGGTGCCCGGCACCTCCACATGCCCGATGATGTGCTCCCGGTCGACGGGTATGCCGTGGCGTGCACAGATCGACGCCGTGAGCCGCGCCGACGACGTGTACATCTCCTTCGTCAGGTCCTGCGGCCGGTCCACGAACCCCTCGTGCTCGATGCCGACCGCCCGCTCGTTGAACGACCGGTTGCCCGCCTGGTACGCCACGTCCAGCTCGCGGATCATCTGCACCACCCGCCCGTCCTGCCCCACGATGTAGTGCGTCGCGGCCCGGTGGGCGGGGTCCTGGAACACCTTCACCGCGCTCGCGAAACTGCCCTGGGTGACGTGGATGATCACCCGGTCGATGGGGAAGTCGTCGGGCCGGTCCGCGCGCCGCCAGTTCGCCTCCGACGCGGCCACCCAGGTCGCGCCCGCGTAGTCCAGCTCGCCCGGCTTGCGGGGCTTCTCGATGCCGGGGACCTGCCACCACAGGCGCTTCACCTCGTCGCGCGCGAGCACGGCGGCGGTGCCGGCCGCCGCCACCACGCCCCCGCCGATCAGCAGGGCGCGGCGGCTGACCCCGTCCGCCGGCTTCTTCCGCGAAGGCTCTCCCGAAGGCTTTCGCGCAGCCCCGGCGCTCCCGTTCTTCCCCATGTGACCGTCAACGCTTATCCGCGAGCGTTCGGTTCCCGGCGACCCGTACCCTGGAGGGGCTATGACTCAGACTTCCCAGCGCCCCCTGCGCGTCCTCGCCGCGATGTCGGGCGGAGTGGACTCCGCCGTCGCCGCCGCCCGCGCCGTCGAGGCGGGCCACGACGTGACCGGTGTCCACCTCGCCCTGTCCGCGAACCCCCAGTCCTTCCGGACCGGGGCACGCGGCTGTTGCACCATCGAGGACTCACGGGACGCCCGCCGCGCGGCCGACGTCATCGGTATCCCGTTCTACGTCTGGGACCTGGCGGAACGCTTCCGCGAGGACGTGGTGGAGGACTTCGTCGCAGAGTACGAGGCCGGGCGCACCCCCAACCCCTGCCTGCGCTGCAACGAGAAGATCAAGTTCGCCGCGCTGCTCGACAAGGCCCTCGCCCTCGGCTTCGACGCCGTCTGCACCGGCCACTACGCCACGGTCGTGCTGACCGAGGACGGCAGCCGTGAGCTGCACCGCGCCTCCGACATGGCGAAGGACCAGAGCTATGTGCTCGGCGTCCTGGACGAGAAGCAGCTCGCCCACGCGATGTTCCCGCTCGGCGACACCCTCACCACCAAGGACGAGATCCGCGCCGAGGCCGAGCGCCGGGGCCTGGCCGTCGCCAAGAAGCCCGACAGCCACGACATCTGCTTCATCGCCGACGGCGACACCCAGGGCTTCCTGGCCGACCGCCTCGGCGGACCGGCCGAGGGCGACATCCTCGACGAGTCCGGTACGAAGCTGGGCACCCACGAGGGCGCGTTCGGCTTCACCATCGGCCAGCGCAAGGGCCTGAAGATCGGCCACCCCGCCCCCGACGGCAAGCCGCGCTACGTCCTCGACATCTCCCCGGTGAACAACACCGTCACCGTCGGCCCCGTCGAGGCCCTGGACGTCACCTCCCTCACCGCGATCAAGCCCCGCTGGTGCGGAACGCCCCCGTCCGGCCCGGGTGCGTACACCGCTCAGCTCCGCGCCCACGGCGGCGAGAGCGAGGTCACCGCCGAACTCGTCGACGGCTCCGAGCTGCACGTCACCTTCACCGAGCCGGTCCGGGGCGTGGCCCCCGGCCAGGCGGTCGTCCTCTACGACGGCACCCGCGTGGTCGGCTCGGCCACCATCGCGACCACGGTCCGCCGCGAACGGGTGGCGGCGGGCGGCTGAGACCGCGCGGCCTGCCCCGGAACGCCTCCCGGCACGTGCATCCGCGCCGACCTGCCCCACGACGCCTGCCGACAGGCGCACGCGCCCTGCTGGTACGTACGCGCGCATGGTCCGGGCTCCGGGCGTCCGTCCCGGAAGCCTGCCGGTACGCGCACGTGTTCCGGGCGGCTGTCCCGGAAGCCTGCCGGTACGCGTACGTGTTCCAGGGGGCTGCTCCGGGAAGCCTGCCGGCAGGCCCGCATGTCCCGGGCGGCTGCTCTAGGACGCCTGCCCGTACACGTACATCTCCCGGGCGAAGAACTCCGTCAGCACCGGCGCGAGCACCTGGGGCGCCACTTCGCGCATCTGGCCCGTCAGGGTGCGGTGCCGGCCGCGCGGCAGGGCCTCCGCCAGGCTCCGGGTCGCCGCCCGTACCGGCGCGCTGCTGAAGCCGCCGCAGATCACCAGCGTCCGGGCGGCGACGCCCGAGAACCGCTCGGCGGGGATCGCCCCGTCGCCCAGCAGCGCGTCGTCGTACGCCAGCGTGTGCGCAATCGCCTCCAGTTCCGCCCACACCGGGGCCCGCCGCATCCGGGCGGCCGTCTCCTCGGCGACCCCCGTCATGGACAGGAACAGCGCCACCGCCCCGCCCCGGTCCCCGGCCGCCAGCAGCCGCCGCAGCCGGGCCGTGCAGCGGGCCTTGAACCGCAGACCGGACGTTCCCGGCGTGTAGGGCGGCTCGTACGCGGCGAGCAGCTCCACCGGCAGACCGGCGGCGGCCGCCTCCAGGGCCAGCGCCCCGCCGGAGGACATCCCGAAGACCGACGTGCCCGCCCCGGCCGCGCCGACGACGGCGGCCAGGTCCTCGGCCTCCCGCGCCACGGCACAGCGCCCGGTGTCACCGCTGGCGCCCCGGCCCCGCCGGTCGTAGGTGACCACCGTGAAGCGCGGCGCGAGCAGAGCGGCCAGCGCGGCGTCGGTCGCCGCCACGCTCAGCGCCCCGCCGACCAGCACCAGCGGCGGCCCCTCGCCCTGGCGGCGGTAGGCGATCGGCGTGCCGTCGGCGGAGAGAATCCTGTCCATGGGAGAGGAGACCCGGGCGGTCCGGAAAACTCATCGCTCCGCCCGGAAGAATCTTCCGGGCGGAGCGCATCGTGGGTCAGCCGGCCACCGTCTCCGTGGCGTAGAAGCAGAAGTGGTCCTTGATCGCGGCGACTTCGGGCTTCGGGTCCGGGTAGGCCCAGACGAGGTCGGCGGCTCCGGGCCGCGACCAGTAGGAGGCGTCGCCCTTGAACGGGCAGTGGGTGGAGGTGTCCGACGGGGCGAGCAGGTCGGTGCGGACGTCCTCGGGCGGCAGGTAGTAGCGGACCGGACAGCCGGTCTCGCGCAGCACGAGCGGGCGGCGGCTCTCGGCCAGCACCTCTCCGTCGTGCACGGCCCGCACGTGCTCGGTGCCCTGCTCGACGGTGATGCGGTGTCCTCGGGTGGCAGTCATGTCTGGTTCAGCGGTGTACGGGGCCGTCTTCTTCCCCGTACGCCGCATCTTCCCCGGAACGGGGGAGTGTCCGAGGCGGGTCGTACGGTGGGCCCATGAACATCTGCGTCTTCCTCTCCGCCGCCGACCTCGACGACCGCTACACCGTGCCCGCCCACGAGTTCGCCGAGCTGCTCGGGCGAGGCGGGCACACCCTCGTCTGGGGCGGATCGGACAAGGGGCTGATGAAGGTCGTGGCGGACGGCGTGCAGGCGGCGGGAGGCCGGCTCGTCGGGGTGTCGGTCGCCTTCCTCGCCGCGAGCGCCCGGCCGAACGCCGACGAGATGGTCATCGCCCGCGATCTCGCCGAACGCAAGGCGCTGCTTCTGGAGAAGGCCGACGCCGTGGTGATCATGGTCGGTGGCACGGGGACGCTCGACGAGGCCACCGAGATCCTGGAGCTGAAGAAGCACGGCCGGCACGCCAAGCCCGTCGTCCTGCTCAACACGGCCGGCTTCTACGACGGGCTGCGCGAGCAGTTCCAGCGCATGGAGGACGAGGGATTCCTGCCGCTGCCCCTGACCGACCTCGTCTTCTTCGCCAAGGACGGCGTCGGCGCGCTCGCCTACCTGGAGGAGACCGCCGGACTTCAGTGAGCGGCCCGGATCCGGGGCCCGCGCTCGCCCACCCACAGGAGACCGCCGGACTCCGGTGAACGAGGCGGATCTAGGATCGGCCCATGGCTACCCACCTCATCACCGGCGCCGGTTCCGGCATCGGCGCCGCCGTCGCCCGCCGCCTCCAGGAGCGCGGCGACGACCTCGTCCTGCTCGCCCGTGACGCCGGCCGCGCCAAGGAGCTCGCCGAGCGCCACCCGGGCGCGCGCACGCTCGTCGGCGACCTCGGCAACCCCGACCGGCTGTCCTGGGCGTTCGGCCAGCAGGCCGTGCCCGAGCGGATCGACACCCTGCTGCACATCGCGGGCGTCGTCGAGCTCGGCGAGGTCGGGGAGCTCACCCCCAAGGCCTGGCACTTCCAGATCGACGCCAACCTGATCGCCCCCGCCGAGATCACCCGCCTCCTCCTCCCGCAGCTCCGCGTCGCCCAGGGCCACGTCCTCTTCGTGAACTCCGGCGCCGGACTCAACGCCCACGCCGGGTGGAGCGCGTACGCCGCGAGCAAGCACGGCCTCAAGGCGCTCGCCGACTCGCTGCGCCACGAGGAGCACGGCAACGGGGTGCGCGTCACCTCCGTCTACCCGGGCCGCACCGCCAGCCCCATGCAGGCCAAGGTGCACCAGCAGGAGGGCAAGGAGTACGACGCGGAGCGCTGGATCGACCCCGAGTCGGTGGCCACCACGATCCTGATGGCGATCGACCTGCCGCGCGACGCCGAGGTCAACGACCTCACGGTCCGCCCCGGGCGCTGACCCACCGCACACACGGGGGGAGGCCGCCGTCGGCGGGCCCGCGCCGCCCGCCCTGCCCGACGCCCCGCGTGCCCGCGGGGCGGACGGAGCCGCTGTCCGGGATCCTGCTGAACGGGGCCGACGCCCCGCGTACGCGCGGAGCGGGCCGGGGACCGTAGGCTTCCCGGGTGAGCGAGAAGAGCAAGTTCAGCGGGTGTCCGGCGACCGGCATCGGGTCGATGCCCGGGGGAGACGCGAGGGAGGCGGCGAAGACCGTCACCGGTTCCTTCGCCGACGGCCAGGGCATGCCGCACCTGGCCGAACTGCCCGCGCGCGGGCCGGGTGCCGACATGATCGGACGGAGCGTCGGCCTGCTCGTCGAGATGTACGGGCACGTGGAGCCGAGCGGCTGGCGGATCAGCGACCGGCCCGGCCGCGACACCCGCAGGGCCCGTTCCTGGCTGGGCGAGGACCTGGACGCCCTGGAGGAGTTCACCCAGGGGTACGAGGGGCTGCTCAAGGTGCAGGCCGTCGGGCCCTGGACGCTCGCCGCCGCCCTCGAACTGCGCGGCGGCGAAGCCATGCTGGCCGACCCGGGCGCCTGCCGCGACCTGGCCGGGTCCCTGGCCGAGGGGCTCCGCGCCCACCTCGCCGAGGTCCGCCGCCGGATGCCCGGGGCGAACGTCGTCCTCCAGCTCGACGAACCCTCCCTGACCGCCGTCCTCCAGGGCCGGGTCCGCTCCGCCAGCGGCTACCGCACCTACCGCGCCGTCGACCGCCAGGTCGTCGAGTCCGCTCTGCGCGACGTCCTCGCGGCGGCGGGCGAAGACGGGACGACACTCGTCCACTCCTGCGCCCCCGGGGTGCCCGTCGCCCTGCTGCGCCGGGCCGGGGCCGACGGCATCTCGTTCGACCTCTCGTTGCTCACGGAGCGTGAGGAGGAGGCGATCGGGGAAGCCGTCGAGGGCGGCACCCAGCTGTTCCTGGGCGTGGTGCCCTCCACCGACGCGGCAACCGGGGCATTGTCGGACCCGGGCGGTAGCGTCATGGGAGTCAGGACGCTGTGGCGCAGGCTGGGGCTGAATCCGGGGACTCTCGCCGAGTCCGTCACGATCACCCCGTCGTGCGGCCTCGCGGGTGCGTCACCCGCGTACGCCCGCACCGCGCTCGCCCACAGCGCCCGGGCGGCGAGGTCGCTCGCGGACAACCCTGAGTGACGGGGACGACGGGTACACAGGAGGACGGGACGATGGCGGGCGAAGAGCGGGTGGAGCAGGCGAGTTCGGTCCCGGCGGACGTGCGGGAGGAGCACGCGCTGGTGGCCGAGCGGATCGAGGAGCACCGCTTCCGGTATTACGTGAAGGACCAGCCGGTCGTCAGCGACGCCGAGTTCGACCGGCTGATGCGCTCGCTGGAGGTCCTGGAGGAGCAGCACCCGGCGCTGCGCACCCCGGACTCCCCGACCCAGAAGGTCGCCGGGCCGTACGTCACGGAGTTCACCTCCGTCGAGCACCGCGAGCGGATGCTCTCCCTGGACAACGCCTTCGACGACGAGGAGCTGGCCGCCTGGGCCGACCGCGTCGCCAAGGAGACCGGCACCCCCGACCACCACTTCCTGTGCGAGCTGAAGGTCGACGGCCTCGCCGTCAACCTCACCTACGAGCACGGCCGCCTCACCCGCGCGGCCACCCGCGGCGACGGCCGTACCGGCGAGGACATCACCCCCAACGTCCGGACGATCGCGGAGATCCCGCACCGCCTGAAGGGCGAGGACATCCCGGCGCTCGTGGAGATCCGCGGCGAGGTCTTCTTCCCCATGGAAGGCTTCGAGGAGCTGAACGCCCGGCTGGTCGCCGCCGACGACAAGCCCTTCGCCAACCCGCGCAACGCGGCGGCCGGATCGCTCCGCCAGAAGGACCCCCGGGTCACCGCCACCCGCCCGCTGCACATGGTCGTCCACGGCATCGGCGCCCACGAGGGCCTGAGCATCGACCGCCTCTCCCAGGCCTACGACCTCCTCCACTCCTGGGGCCTGCCCACCGCCAAGCACAACAAGGTCGTCGACTCCCTCGCCGGCGTACGGGAGTTCATCGCGTATTTCGGTGAGCACCGGCACTCCGTGGAGCACGAGATCGACGGTGTCGTCGTCAAGCTCGACGAGATCCCGCTCCAGGGCCGCCTGGGCTCCACCTCGCGCGCCCCGCGCTGGGCCATCGCCTGGAAGTACGCTCCCGAAGAGGTCAACACCAAGCTGGTCAACATCCGCGTCGGCGTCGGCCGCACCGGCCGCGTCACCCCGTACGCCCAGGTCGAGCCGGTCGAAGTGGCCGGTTCCGAGGTCGAGTTCGCCACCCTCCACAACCAGAACGTGGTCAAGGCCAAGGGCGTCCTCATCGGGGACACCGTCGTTCTGCGCAAGGCGGGCGACGTCATCCCGGAGATCCTCGGCCCGGTCGTCGATCTGCGCGACGGCACCGAGAAGGCCTTCGAGATGCCGTCGCACTGCCCCGAGTGCGGGACGGAGCTGCGCCCGATGAAGGAGGGCGACATCGACCTCCGCTGCCCCAACGCCCGCACCTGCCCCGCCCAGTTGCGTGAGCGCGTCTTCTACCTCGCCGGGCGCAAGAGCCTGGACATTGACCACTTCGGCTATGTGGCAGCCGCCGCCCTGACCCGGCCGCTGGAGCCCGCCGAGCCCGTCCTCAGGGACGAGAGCGATCTGTTCTCGCTCACCATCGAGCAGCTGCTGCCGATCCGGGCGTACGTCCTGGACCAGGACAGCGGGCTGCCCAAGCGCGACCCGAAGACCGGCGAGGAGAAGATCGCGACCGTCTTCGCCAACCAGCAGGGCGAGCCCAAGAAGAACGCGGTGGCCATGCTGGAGGGCATCGCCGCCGCCAAGGAGGCACCCCTCGCCCGGGTCCTCACCGGGCTCTCGATCCGTCATGTCGGCCCGGTCGCCGCCCAGGAGCTGGCCCGGCAGTTCCGCTCCGTCGACAGGATCGACGAGGCGACCGAGGAGGAGCTGGCGGCCGCCGACGGCGTCGGGCCGACCATCGCCGCCTCGGTCAAGCAGTGGTTCGCCGAGGACTGGCACCGCGAGATCCTGCGCAAGTGGCGCGAGGCCGGGGTCCGGATGGCCGACGAGGGCTCCGGCGAGGACGAGGGCCCCCGCCCCCTCGAAGGACTCACCGTCGTCGTCACCGGCACCCTCGCGGGCCACACCCGCGACGGCGCCAAGGAAGCGCTCCAGGCGCTCGGCGCCAAGGTCACGGGATCGGTGTCCAAGAAGACCGCGTTCGTGGTCGTCGGTGACAACCCCGGCTCCAAGTACGACAAGGCGATGCAGCTGAAGGTGCCCGTGCTGGACGAGGACGGATTCGCGATCCTGCTCGACGACGGACCCGAACGCGCCCGGGAAGCCGCCCTGTCCGTTCCGGAAGCGGAGCCCGGGGCGGCCCCGGACGACAGCGCGGCGTAGACGGGGAGTAACCGCCTCCGGGGGCGCCGTTCGCCTCCCGTTCCCCGGATCGAGACGCCTTCGAGACGCAGTCCCGGCGTGGCGCGGCCCGTGCGGGGAAAGAAATGGGGCAGAGGGGTGAAGAAGGGGTGCTCGTTCCCCGAATGGCCCTGCCGGACCACTCGTTCGGGCCAATAGCAGATGGTGACGGGTCGTCGGTTCGCATTCGGGCAAGAGCTGTAGAGCGCTGCCCCTGGAAGCCTTTCGCGGCCTACTGTTGAGAGGTGCGCCCGCCGTGCACGGCCCCTGGACCGGGCCGTGGCGACACGGAAGCGGGCGCCACCGAGGGCCATCGGCACCGCCGGCTGTGAGAGGGACGGAATGAAACCGACCGAGAGTGCCGCCCCGGTGTCGCGGCTGCAAGGCTTCGTCGGCCTCACGCCCCCGGTGGGCGCCGTGGTCGTGGGGATCGCCGCGTTACTGCTGGCGGTCGGGTCCTACCGGACCGTCCAGCAGGGCCAAGCGCTCTTCCCGGACGGGGTGGCCGGCTGGTCCTTCGCCGTGCTCACCGGAATCATCGTCGGCCATCTGGTGGCCCTCGGCCGCGACCGGTGGTGGGGCGGCACCGGCTCCGGCGCCGCCCTCACCCTCGCCGTGCTCCTGCTCTACGGCTGGCTGCCGGCCGTCCTGGTCAGCCTCGCCGTCGTGGTGCTCGTCGGGACCGCCCGCCGGCACCGCTGGTGGCAGGGGCTGCTGCACGGCGGGGTCGACATGCTCGGCATCGGCGCCGCGGCGCTCGTGCTGGCCGCGTTCGGCGTGGCCCCCACCGTCGAGGAGCCCTGGCGGCCGCTCGACTGGGGCATCGCGGCCGTCCCGGAGCTGCTCCTGACCGCGTCGACGTATCTGCTCGTCACCCGGGTCCTCCTCTGGTACGCCCAGGCCCCGCACAACGGCGGGCTGCCCACCATCGCCCGGACCGCGATGCTGCGGCAGGGGCTCGTCGCCGTCGCACTCCTCGGGCTCGCCCCGCTGATCTGCGCCGTGGCGATGTCCATGCCCATCCTGCTGCCGCTCTTCGCGGTGCCGCTCATCGCCCTGGACTCCACCCTGTGGATCGCCCGCGCCCGTGCCGAGGAGCAGCTGCGCGACCCGCTGACCGGGCTGCCCAACCGCCAGTGGCTGCTGGAGCGGACCTGGTCGGCGCTGGAGGACGCGGAGTCCATCGGCACCCGCTCCGCGCTGGTCCTCATCGACCTGGACCGCTTCCGCGCGGTCAACGACACCCTCGGCCACCTGGCCGGGGACCGGCTGCTGCTCCAGATAGCGGAGCGCCTGCGGCTCGCCCTGCCGCGCGGCGCGGAGGCGGCCCGGCTCGGCGGCGACGAGTTCGCCGTCCTGCTCCCGCACACCGACTCCACCACCAGTGCCCAGCAGGTCGCCCGCCACCTCGTCGCCGAGCTGTCCTCGCCGCTCGACCTCGACGGGCTCACCCTCGTGCTGGAGGCCAGCGCCGGGGTGGCCGTCTACCCCGACCACGCCCTGGACGCCGAGGGCCTGCTGCGCCGGGCGGACGTCGCGATGTACCAGGCCAAGCGGGACCGCACGGGCGTGGAGGTCTACGAGTCCAAGCGGGACAGCAACACCCCCGACCGGCTCGGGCTCCTCGGCGATCTGCGCCGGGCGCTGGACGCGGGCGAGGTCGAGCTGCACTACCAGCCCAAGGTCCGCTTCGACGGGCAGGTCGCCGGCCTGGAGGCGCTGGTGCGCTGGGTGCACCCGGAGCGCGGCCGGGTCCCCCCGGACGAGTTCATCGCCATCGCCGAGTCCTCCGGCCTGATGCCGCACCTCACGGAGTACGTCCTGGAAACGGCGCTCGCCCAGGTCGCCCGCTGGCGGGCGCAGGGCCTGTGCGTGCCCGTCGCGGTCAACGTCTCCCCGCGCGACGTCCACACCCCCGGCTTCGCGGGGGGCGTCGCCGCCCGCCTCGCCCGCCACGGCGTGCCCGCGGGAGCGCTCCAACTGGAGATCACCGAGCATGTGCTGCTGGAGGATCCGCAGCGCGCCGCCGACACCCTGGCCGGGCTCACCGCGCACGGCGTCAAGATGTCGCTCGACGACTTCGGCACCGGCTACTCGTCGCTGGTCCACCTGCGCCGGCTCCCCGTCAGCGAGCTGAAGATCGACCGCTCCTTCGTGGCCCGGCTCGCCGTCGACCACGAGGACGCGGAGATCGTCCGCTGCACCATCGACCTGGCCCACTCGCTCGGTCTGGTCGTCGTCGCGGAGGGCGTCGAGGACGACACGACCTGGGAGCGGCTGCGGAATCTGCGGTGCGACGCGGTGCAGGGCTGGCTGGTGGCGGCCGCGATGCCGCCGCAGGAGACCACGGCCTGGCTGCGGGCGCGCGGCGAGCACGGCTGGCGCCGGCCCGCGGAGCTGAGGGCCCAGGCCGCGGCCGCCGCGGGCTCGGCCACCGCGTCGGCGACCGGCTCCATGAACGGCTCGCTCAACGGTGCGGTGAACGGCGCGGCGGAGACCGACACCCCCTGAGGACGCCGGGGAGTCGAGCCCGCGGATGCGTAGCCCGATCGGGCCGGGGCACCCGTCCCCCGGAGACCCCATAGGATTAGGGGGCCGGTGGCACATCTCCACCTGCCGCGCGACGCCTGGCACGCACGCTCGCCGCGTTGCCGAAACGCCCACGTGGCTCCACCACGAGGGCGCTCCGGCGCCTTGCGATCGCACGTACCGGACGCCGCGCGGCCCGTCCCGCGGACGGACGGTGGAAAGGTGCCGTCGGCCCCCGGCCACAACCACACACCAACCCCTGAGGATCGCTGCATGCCTGGCATCACGCGCGAGGAGGTCGCCCACCTCGCCCGGCTGGCGCGTCTGGAGCTGAAGGGCGAAGAGCTCGATCACTTCGCCGGTCAGCTCGACGACATCATCGGCGCGGTCGCCCGCGTCTCCGAGGTCGCCGACCAAGACGTACCGCCGACCTCCCACCCGCTGCCGCTGACCAACGTCATGCGCGCGGACGAGGTCCGTCCGTCGCTCACCCCCGCGCAGGCGCTCTCCGGAGCCCCGGCCCAGGAGCAGCAGCGTTTCAAGGTGCCGCAGATCCTGGGGGAGGACTGACCGCCATGACGGACATCATCAAGCTCACCGCGGCCGAGATCGCCGCGAAGATCGCCTCCGGCGAACTGACCGCCGTCGAGGTCACCGAGGCGCACCTCGCCCGGATCGACGCCGTCGACGAGAAGGTCCACGCCTTCCTGCACATCGACCGCGAGGGCGCGCTCGCCCAGGCCCGTGCCGTGGACGCCAAGCGCGCGGCGGGCGAGAAGCTCGGCCCGCTGGCCGGCGTCCCGCTCGCGCTGAAGGACATCTTCACCACCAAGGACATGCCGACCACCGTCGGCTCCAAGATCCTTGAGGGCTGGGTCCCGCCGTACGACGCCACGCTGACGCAGAAGCTGCGCGACGCCGACGTCGTCATCCTCGGCAAGACCAACATGGACGAGTTCGCCATGGGGTCCTCCACCGAGAACAGCGCGTACGGCCCCACCGGCAACCCCTGGGACCTCACCCGCATCCCCGGCGGCTCCGGCGGCGGCTCCTCCGCCGCCCTCGCCTCCTACGAGGCCCCGCTCGCCATCGGCACGGACACCGGCGGCTCGATCCGCCAGCCCGCCGCCGTGACCGGCACCGTCGGCGTCAAGCCCACCTACGGCGGCGTCTCCCGCTACGGCATGGTCGCCTTCTCGTCCTCCCTCGACCAGGGCGGGCCCTGCGCCCGTACGGTCCTGGACGCGGCGCTGCTGCACGAGGCCATCGCCGGGCACGACCCGCTGGACTCCACGTCCATCGACGCCCCCGTCCCGCCGGTCGTCGAGGCCGCGCGCAACGGATCCGTCCAGGGCATGCGCGTCGGCGTGGTCAAGCAGTTCCGCGGCGAGGGCTACCAGGCCGGTGTCCTCCAGCGCTTCGACGAGTCGGTCGAGCTGTTGAAGTCGCTGGGCGCCACGGTCGTCGAGCTGGACTGCCCGTCCTTCGACCTGGCGCTCTCCGCGTACTACCTGATCGCCCCGTCGGAGTGCTCCTCCAACCTGGCCCGCTTCGACGCCATGCGCTACGGCCTGCGGGTCGGCGACGACGGTACGAAGTCGGCCGAGGAGGTCACCGCGCTGACCCGCGAGGCGGGCTTCGGCGACGAGGTCAAGCGCCGCATCATCCTGGGCACGTACGCGCTCAGCTCCGGCTACTACGACGCGTACTACGGCTCGGCCCAGAAGGTCCGCACCCTCATCACCCAGGACTTCGAGAAGGCTTTCGAGCAGGTCGACGTGATCGTCTCCCCGACGACCCCGACCACCGCCTTCCCGATCGGCGAGCGCGCCGACGACCCGATGGCGATGTACCTCGCGGACCTGTGCACCATCCCCACCAACCTGGCCGGCAACTCCGCCATGTCGCTGCCCTGCGGCCTGGCCCCGGAGGACGGTCTGCCGGTCGGACTGCAGATCATCGCCCCCGCCATGAAGGACGACCGGCTCTACCAGGTCGGATCGGCCGTCGAGGCCGCCTTCGTGGAAAAGTGGGGGCACCCGCTGCTTGAGGAGGCTCCGTCGCTGTGAGTGCCATGGCAAAGAAGGCCAGTAACTTCAAGAAGTCCAAGACCGGGCTGTACGTCTCGCTCGGCAGCACCGCGTTCGGCGCGATCAGCGTCGCCAAGCAGGCGAAGCTCGCCCGCAACGACAACGACGTGCTGCGGCTCGTCGACGCGGCGGTCTCCGCGGCCGCCATCGTCACCGGACTCGCGATCCTCTATCGCGAACTGAAGCGTCTCGGCGACGACGACGTCCTGCTGGGCTGAGAGGGAAAGTTTCACCGTGACTGTCACTGACCTGGTGTCGTACGAGGACGCCCTCGCGTCCTACGACCCCGTCATGGGCCTGGAGGTCCATGTCGAGCTCGGCACCAAGACCAAGATGTTCTGCGGCTGCTCCACGGAGCTGAAGCAGGACGCCAACTCCCAGACCTGCCCGGTCTGCCTCGGACTGCCCGGCGCGCTGCCGGTCGTCAACGAGATCGGCGTCGAGTCCGCGGTCAAGATCGGCCTCGCGCTCCACTGCGAGATCGCCGAGTGGTGCCGCTTCGCCCGGAAGAACTACTTCTATCCGGACATGCCGAAGAACTTCCAGACCTCGCAGTACGACGAGCCGATCGCCTTCAACGGCTATCTGGACGTCCAGCTGGAGGACGGCGAGGTCTTCCGCGTGGAGATCGAGCGCGCCCACATGGAGGAGGACACCGGCAAGTCGACCCACGTCGGCGGCGCCACCGGCCGTATCCACGGCGCGTCCCACTCCCTGCTCGACTACAACCGGGCCGGCATCCCGCTCATCGAGATCGTCACCAAGCCGATCGAGGGAGCCGGCGCCCGCGCCCCCGAGGTCGCCAAGGCGTACGTCGCCGAGCTGCGCGAGCTGATCAAGGCCCTCGGGGTCTCCGAGGCCCGCATGGAGATGGGCCAGATGCGCTGCGACGTCAACCTGTCGCTGCGCCCCAACGGCACCGAGAAGTTCGGCACGCGCTCCGAGACGAAGAACGTCAACTCGCTGCGTTCCGTGGAGCGTGCCGCCCGCTTCGAGATCCAGCGGCACGCCGCCGTGCTGTCCTCGGGCGGCACGATCGTGCAGGAGACCCGGCACTTCCACGAGGAGGACGGCTCCACCACGGCCGGCCGCATCAAGGACAACGCCGAGGACTACCGCTACTTCCCCGAGCCGGACCTGGTCCCCGTCGCGCCCTCGCGCGACTGGGTCGAGGAACTGCGCAAGGGCCTCCCCGAGCTGCCCCGGCTGCGCCGGGCGCGGCTCAAGGAGGAGTGGGGCGTCTCCGAGCACGACATGCAGTCCATCCTCAACGCGGGCGCGGTCGACCTGATCGTCGCCACGATCGAGGCGGGCGCCCCCGCGGACCAGGCCCGCAAGTGGTGGATGGGCGAGCTGGCCCGCAACGCCAACGAGACCGGCCGCGGCCTGGACGAGCTGCCGATCACCCCGGCGCAGGTCGCCCGGGTGGCCGCGCTCGTCGCCAAGGGCGACCTCAATGACAAGCTGGCCCGCCAGGTCATCGAGGGCGTCCTCGCGGGCGAGGGCGACCCGGACACCGTCGTCGAGAAGCGCGGCCTGAAGGTCGTCTCGGACGAGGGCGCGCTGTCCACGGCCGTGGACGAGGCCATCGCGGGCAACGCGGCCATCGCGGACAAGATCCGCGGCGGCAAGGTCGCGGCGGCGGGCGCGCTCGTCGGCGCGGTCATGAAGGCCACCCGCGGCCAGGCGGACGCGGCGCGCGTGCGCGAGCTGATCCTGGAGAAGCTCGGCGTCGAAGGCTGATCACCCGATCGTCCCCGGAGGGGCGGTGCGCCATCCGTACGCGAGTACGCGGGGCGCACCGCCCCTCCGGCCGGTCCGCCCCCCGCCGAGACCCCAGAGACCCCGCGAGTCCCCCTGAACACCGTCATCGCCGAGCTCGTCTCCTTCGCCCTGCTGCTGGGCGTCCTCGCCTTCGCCGTCCTGCGCCCCCGGGGCCTGCCGGAGGCGACCGCCGCCGTGCCCGCCGCCGTGCTCGTGGTGGCCCTGGGCGCGGTGTCCTGGCCCGAGGCGCGGGAACAGGCCGGCGAGCTGCTGCCCGTCGTCGGCTTCCTCGCGGCGATCCTCGTGCTGGCCCGGCTCTGCGCGGACGAGGGACTGTTCCGGGCCGCCGGGGATCTGCTGGGTGCCTTTCGGGCCGGGGGCGCGCAGACCGGGACCCTCCTGGGCGGGGTCTTCGTCGTCGCCTCGGTCGTCACCGCCGTCCTCAGCCTGGACGCCACCGTCGTCCTGCTCACCCCCGTCGTCCTCGCCACCGCCGCCCGGGTCGGCGCGCGGCCCCGCCCGTACGTCTACGCCTGCGCGCATCTGGCCAACTCCGCCTCCCTCCTGCTCCCCGTCTCCAACCTCACCAACCTCCTGGCGTTCACCGCGAGCGGCCTCTCCTTCACCCGGTTCGCCGCGCTGATGGCGCTGCCCTGGCTCGCCGCCGTCGCCGTCGAGTACGCGGTCTTCCGCCGGGCCTTCCGCGACGACCTGGCCGCCGGGGCGCACGCGCCGGATCCCGGGGCCGAGCGCACACCGGTGCCCGTCTTCCCGCTCGTGGTGCTGGCCCTGACGCTGGCCGGGTTCGTCGTGACCTCGTTCGAGGGGGCCGAGCCGCTGTGGGCGGCGCTGGCGGGGGCCCTCGTGCTCGCCGTACGGGCCCTCGCCAGGCGGGAGACCACACCGCTCGCCGTCGTCCGCGCGGCCAATCCGCTGTTCTGCCTCTTCGTTCTCGCCCTCGGCGTCGTCGTCAAGGCCGTCGTCGACAACGGCCTCGGCGACGCCATCGCCGCGCTGCTGCCCGACGGCGACACGCTCCCCGCCCTCCTCGGCGTCGCCGTGGTCGCGGCCCTCCTCGCCAACCTGATCAACAACCTGCCCGCGATCCTCGCCCTGCTGCCGATCGTCGCGGCGGCCGGGCCCGGACCGCTGCTCGCCGCCCTGATCGGGGTCAACCTCGGACCGAACCTCACCTACGTCGGCTCGCTGGCCACGCTCCTGTGGCGGCGCATCCTGCACGTGCACGGGGAGGCCCCCGAGCTGGGACGCTTCACCCGGCTGGGGATCGCTGCCGTACCGGCGACGCTGCTGGCCTCCACTCTCGCGCTCTGGGCATCGCTGCACCTCATCGGGGTGTGAGCGGCCCGTCACCGGCGGTTGGACTTTCGAAGCGGCCTGTTGGACGTTCACCACCGGGCCGTACGCAGTCCTTCCCGACGCCACCCGGTCTGACTAGCTTCCCGGCTGTACCCACCGGAACCAGGAGGCTCCTTTGACCACGGACATGTCACGGCGACGGCTCTTCGCGCTGGGCGGCGGCGCACTCGGCGCCGCTGCGGCCGGATCGTTCCTGCCGCCGTCGCTCCAGGCCGCCATCGCCGCGCAGCCCGCCCACGCGGGGTCCGGCGGGCTGAGGTCGATCAAGCATGTGGTGATCCTGATGCAGGAGAACCGTTCCTTCGACCACTACTTCGGCACCCTGCGCGGCGTGCGCGGCTTCGGCGACCGCAACGCCATCGAGCTGCCCACCGGCGGGACCGTGTTCGAGCAGCCCGGGGCGGCCGGCTCCACCGTGCTGCCCTTCCCGGTGCGCGGCGCGGCCGAGGAGCAGAAGAAGGACCTCCAGTACATCGGCGCCCTCGACCACTCGTGGAGCGGCGGAGCCAAGGCCTGGGGCGGCGGCTGGATGAACGGCTGGATCAGCGCGAAGACCGCGGCCACGATGGCGTACTACGACCGCCGCGACATCCCGCTCCACTACGAGCTGGCCGACACCTTCACCGTCTGCGACGCCTACCACTCCTCCATCCACACCTCCACCAGCCCCAACCGCAACCACCTCTGGAGCGGGAAGACCGGCTTCGAGGCGAACGGCAAGCGGGCCGTCGGCAACGACGCGTACAACGAGGGCAGCCACCCCGGCTACGACTGGTCCACCTACGCCGAGCGCCTGGAGCGGGCCGGGCGCAGCTGGCGGACGTACACCGAGTGGGAGAACTTCACCGACAACCAGATCGAGTTCTACGCCACCTTCAAGGCGATCGCCCGCAAGGCGCTGGCCAGGACCGGCGGCCACACGTACATGGAAGCCTTCTACGCCCGCGTCCGAGGCGCGTCCGAGGCCGAGCGCACCCGGCTGCTCGGACTGCTGGAGGAGGGCGTCGCCACGCTCACGCCCCACGAGCGCAGCCTGTTCGAGCGCGGGCTGCGCCGGGTGGAGACCGGGACCCTGGCGGAGGAGTTCGCCAAGGACGTGGCGGCCGGGACGCTGCCGGAGGTCTCCTACCTGGTCCCCTCGGCGATCGACTCCGAGCACCCGAGCGTCTCCTCACCGGTGCACAGCGCCACGATCGTCTACAAGGTCCTCGACGCGCTCGGCCGGCACCCCGACGTCTGGCGGCACACCGCCGTGCTGATCAACTACGACGAGAACGACGGCTTCTTCGACCACGTCCCGCCGCCCGTCGCACCCCCGGAGGTGACCGAGGAGCACTGGGAGGGCCGCCCGACCGGCCTCGGCATCCGGGTGCCGCTGCTGGTCGTCTCGCCGTGGACCGTGGGCGGATACGTCTGCTCCGAGGTCTTCGACCACACGTCCGTCATCCGCTTCCTGGAGCGCTGGACCGGGGTGGAGGAGCCCAACATCGGCGACTGGCGGCGCCGCGTCACCGGCGACCTCACCTCCGCCTTCGACTTCACCCGGGCCCGCCGGCAGCCCGCCGTCCGGACGCCCGGGGCGATCCCGCCGTTCGAGGGCCGCTGGCAGCCCAGGCCGCCCGCCGTCCAGCACCTCCCCGAGCAGGAGTCCGGCGTACGCCCGGCGCGCCCGCTGCCCTACCGGCCGGACGCCCAGGCGCGGTGGGCCGACGGCGGACTGCGGGTGGAGCTGGACAACCGCGGCCGGTCCTCGGCGCACTTCGCGCTCTACCCGTACGCGGGCGAGTTCCCGGCCCCGCAGCACCGGGACGTCCGGCGCCGCGGGCACTGGACGGTCCCGGTGGCCGGGGAGGCGTACCGCTTCACGGTCACCGGGCCGAACGGCTTCCGGCGCGAGTTCGCCGGACCGGCCGACGGGGGAGCGGAGGTCGCCAGCCGCATCGACCACCGCGACCGCGACATCCACCTCACCCTGCGCAACACCGGCCGCCGCCCCCTGACCTTCCTGGTGCGGCCGCTCGGCTACGTCGACGAGGACGACGTGGCGGACTGGACCCGCCGCGTCACGGTCAAGCCGGGCCGCAGCCGGTCGCTGGTGCACTCGGCGGCCGACGCCCACGGCTGGTACGACCTCGACGTCACCGTGGACGGGGAGGACGGCTTCCGGCGGCGGCTCATGGGGCACATCGAGAACGGCCGGGCGAGCGTCTCGGGCTGACCGGCCCGACGCGGCGGGCCGCAGGCCCTGGTCCGTCCTGGGTAAAGGGCAGATCAGGGCCTGTGACCATGACCACGAAACGGACAAAGGATCACGATCTGCTGTCAGAGTGGGCGGTCTCAGGTCATGAGACGTTTACGGGCAGATCACATTATCTGCGGGTAAAGGTCCACGAACCCGCAGGGAGCTCGTCCGTTGGCTGCCATCGCCCGCTGGTGCATCAGGCACCGCCTCGTCGCCGTCCTCATCTGGCTCGCCGCCCTCGGCGGCACCGCCGCCGCCGCGGGGATCGCCGGGTCGGCGTACTCCAACGACTACGAGGTCCCCGGCACCGAGTCCGGCCGGGCCACCGAACTCCTCTCGCGCGGCTTCACCGACCTCGGCGGCGACACCGACACCGTCGTCTGGCACACCTCGGACTCCACGGTCGAGGCGGCCGGCGTCGAGCAGACCATGACCCGCACGCTCCACGCGATCGAGGATCTGCCCGGCGTCGGCGCGGTCACCGGCCCCTACGGTGCGGCGGGCCCCGGCCAGATCAGCCAGGACGGCCGCACCGCGTACGCCACGGTCACCTTCGACCGCCCCGCCGACGAGATCCCCGCCGCCCAGGCACAGGCCCTCGTCGACACCGCGAAGGCCGCCGAGACCGACGGGCTCCAGGTCGAGCTGGGCGGCACCGCCGTCGCCCTCACCGAAGCGCCCTCCGTCCACTTCGCCGAGGGCGTCGGCGTGATCGTCGCGGCCGTCGTGCTCTTCCTCGCCTTCGGTTCCCTCGCCGCCAGCCTGCTCCCCATCGCCACCGCCCTGGTCTCCGTGGGCACCGCCTACGCGGGCACGGTGCTGCTCGGCCACCTGATGACCGTGGCCGACTTCGCCCCCATGCTCGGCATGCTCATCGGGCTCGGCGTGGGCATCGACTACGCCCTGTTCATCGTCACCCGGCACCGCAGAGGACTCCGGCAGGGCATGTCCGTGCCCGAAGCGGCCCGCAACGCCGTCGCGACCACCGGCCGCGCCGTCGTCTTCGCCGGGGTCACCGTCTGCATCGCCCTGCTCGGCATGCTGATCCTGCGGCTCGACTTCCTCAACGGCGTCGCCATCGCCGCCTCGCTCACGGTCGTCCTCACCGTGCTGGCCTCGGTCACCCTGCTGCCCGCCCTGCTCTCCCTCATCGGGATGCGGGCGCTCAGCCGCCGCGAACGACGCCGGCTCGCCGAGCACGGGCCGCGCCCCGAACTGCCCACCGGCTTCGCCGCCCGCTGGTCCGCCTTCGTCGAACGCCACCCCAAGCTGCTCGGCGGGATCGCGGCCGTCGTCATGCTGGTGCTCGCCCTGCCCGCCCTCGGCCTCCACCTCGGCACGTCGGACCAGGGCAACAACCCGGCCACCGCCACCACCCGGCAGGCCTACGACCTCCTCGCCGACGGCTTCGGGCCCGGTGTCAACGGCCCCCTCACCATCGCCGCCCAGCTCGACGGCGCGGACGACCGGCTCGCCCTGGACTCGCTGCCCGAGAAGCTCCGCACCACCGAGGGCGTCGCGTCCGTCAGCCCCGTCACCTACAACGGCGGCGGCGACACCGCCTTCCTCACCGTCGTCCCCGACTCCTCGCCGCAGTCGCAGGAGACCAGCGAGCTCGTCGACCGGATCCGGGGCGACGTGCTGCCGCCGGTCCAGGAGGCCACCTCGCTGGAGGCCCATGTCGGCGGGGTGACGGCGAGCTACGACGACTTCGCCGAGATCATCGTCGGGAAGCTGCCCCTGTTCGTCGGGGTCGTCATCGGGCTCGGCTGCCTGCTGCTGCTCCTGGCCTTCCGGTCCATCGGCATTCCGGTGAAGGCCGCCGTGATGAACGTGGCCGCCGTCGCCTCCTCGTTCGGCGTCGTCGTGGCCGTCTTCCAGTGGGGCTGGGGCAGCGAGCTGCTCGGCCTCGGCAGCGCCGGGCCCATCGAACCCTTCCTCCCCGTGATCATGGTCTCGGTCCTCTTCGGGCTCTCCATGGACTACCAGGTCTTCCTGGTCGGCCGGATGTACGAGGAGTGGCTGGAGACGGGCGACAACCGGCGCTCCGTACGGGTCGGCCTCGCCGAGACCGGCCGCGTCATCAACTCCGCCGCCGTGATCATGATCTCCGTCTTCCTCGCCTTCGTGCTCAGCGGGGACCGGGTCATCGCCATGTTCGGCATCGCCCTCGCCACCGCCGTCGCCCTGGACGCCTTCGTCCTGCGCACCCTGCTGGTGCCCGCCCTGATGCACATGCTCGGCGGGGCGAACTGGTGGCTGCCGGGCTGGCTGGAGAAGCGGCTGCCCCGGATCTCCATCGAGCCGCCCGACTGCGTACCGCTCCATGCGAAGATCCCCGGGGCGCGCGCCGCCGAGGAGGGCGTGGCGCAGACGGAGGAGGAGCACCATGTTCGCCATATCCCTGGGTGACGACCGAGCGGAGCTGCGGCCCCTGGAGCCCTGGCAGGCCGAGGAGTTCCTGGCCCACATGGACCGGGCCCGGTCACTGGTCGACCCGTGGATCCCGTTCGCCTCGTACGCCACCGACCCGGACTCGGCGCGCGCCCTGCTCCGGAAGTACGCGGAGAAGCAGGCCGCGGACACCGGACGGCTGTACGGGATCTGGCGGGAGGGCACCCTCGTCGGCGGCGTCCTCTTCCCGTCCTTCGACGCCGAACAGGGCGCCTGCGAGATCGGCGTCTGGCTGGAGCCCGCCGCGCAGGGCCACGGCCTGATCACCCGGGCCGCCGAGCGGCTGATCGACTGGGCGGTGTACGAACGCGGCATCCACCGCGTGGAGTGGCACGCCTCGCCCGGGAACACCCGGTCGATCGCGGTCGCCGAGCGGCTCGGCATGACCCGGGACGGTGTCCTCCGGCAGAGCTACTTCTACCGGGGCGAGCGGCACGACTCCGAGATCTGGTCCGTCCTCGCCCCGGAATGGCGCGCCCGCGCCGGGCGCTGAACGCATCCGCCCGGCCGGGCGGATGCGTTCAGCGCCCGGCCTCGGCGCGGTCGGCCGGCCGGAGTCGCCCCGTACGGCGGCTGATCCGGCTGAGTGCCCGCGTGAGTAAGGCGGCCGGGCGCATCTCCTAAGGCCCCCGCTCACCCCTCCGGCACGGGTCGGGGCCACGCCTAAGGCCCCCGTCGCCGCGAAGATGCGGCACTCGCCCGATGCCCCGCCCCCACCTGGCCGACGACAGTGGACACACAGCGAACACAGGGCCCCGGCCGACCGGCCGGGCCACCCCTCCGGTCCGCTGCCACGACCAGGAACCAGGGGAACACCATGTACGAGTACGAGCTCTACCGCTCCACCTCCGCCGAGCTGATCCGCCGGGCCGACGCCGAGCGCGAGATCGGCCGGGCGCGCCGGGCCCGCCGGGCCGCCCGCCGTACCGGACGCCGAGATCCGGAGGGGCAGGTGAGGCAGGGCGACCGCAGCCGCTTCGCCCCGGCCGCCTGACGATGCACCGGCCCGGGACGACCCCCGTGCCGGCCCCCGGTCCCGCCGCCGCTCCCTGCGTACCGGGCGCGGCGGGCCCGGCCCCGTCGGCAGCCGCCGGGGACCGCGCGGGAAGAATGATCACCCTGCGAGAAATGACTCCCGCCGCCTCGCACGCGTATGCGATGCTCGGCGGCGTGGAGACCAGGTCAGTCAGCCCCGTGTTCGTCGGGCGCGCCGAGGAGCTCGCCTCGCTCACCGGGGCGCTCGCGCGGGCCGCTTCCGGCGATCCGCAGGCGCTGCTGATCGGCGGTGAGGCGGGTGTCGGCAAGACCCGCCTCGTCGAGCAGTTCGTCTCGGCGGCCGAGCGGCGCGACGCCGTGGTCGCCGTCGGCTCCTGCGTCGAGATCGGGGCCGACGGGCTGCCGTTCGCGCCGTTCCCGACCGCCCTGCGCGCCCTGCGCCGGGCCCTGCCCGAGGAGATGGCCGCCGCCTGCGCCGGCAAGGAGGGCGAGCTGGCCCGCCTCCTGCCCGAGCTGGGCGAGGTCCACCGGGACGCCACCGACGAGCACAGCACCGCCCGCCTCTTCGAACTCGCCGGACGCCTGCTGGAGCAGATCTCCGCCGACCGCCCGGTCGTGCTCGTCCTGGAGGACCTGCACTGGGCGGACGCCTCCACCCGACACCTGCTCGCCTATCTCTTCCGCACCCTGAGCACCGGCCGCCTCATGGTCGTCGGCACCTACCGCGCCGACGACATCCACCGCCGCCACCCCCTGCGACCCCTCCTCGCCGAGCTGGACCGGCTGCGCACCGTCACCCGCGTCGAACTCGACCGGTTCAGCCACGACGAGGTCGGCCGCCAGCTCGCCGGCATCCTCGCCGAGGTCCCCGAGGCCGCACTCGTCGACGAGATCTTCGAACGCTCCGACGGCAACGCCTTCTTCGTCGAGGAGCTGGCCGGCTCCCTGGCCTGCTGCGGCGACAGCTCCGGGCTCTCCGAATCGCTCCGCGACCTCCTGCTCGTCCGCGTGGAGGCGCTCCCCGAACACGCCCAGCGGATCGCCAGGATCGTTGCCGAGGGCGGCTCCTTCGTCGAACACGAACTGCTGGCCGCCGTCGCCGGGCTCGGCGAGGACGACCTCGACGCGGCCCTGCGCGCCGCCGTCGGCGCCAACCTGCTGCAACCCGCCCCCGACAACGACGGCTACCGCTTCCGGCACTCCCTGGTCCGGGAGGCCGTCAGCGACGACCTGCTGCCCGGCGAACGCACCCGCGTCAACCGCCGGTACGCCGAGGTCCTGGAGGCGGACCCCTCGCTCGTCCGCGACGACGAACGCGCCACCCGCCTCGCCAGCTACTGGTACGCCGCGCACGACGCCGCCAAGGCCCTGCCCGCCGTGCTGCGGGCCGCCGTCGAGGCCCGCCGCCGCTACGCCTACTCCGAGCAGCTGCGGCTGCTCGAGCGGGCGATGGAGCTCTGGGACGACGTCCCCGGCGAGGTCCTCGCCACCCTGCGCCCCTTCGACTACGCCGAGGTCTACCCGGCCTCCGGCTGCGACCCGGAGAACGCCCCGCTGCGCTACCTCGACGTGATGGCGGAGGCCACCGTCGCCGCCCACTTCGGCGGCGACCGCAAACGCGCCCTGGCGATCTCCAAGAAGGCCATGCGAGTCCTGGCCGCCGAGGCCGACCCGCTGCGCGAGGCCTGGTTCCTCGTGCAGCGCAGCCGCCTGATGCAGGGCCTCGACAAGGGCGACGGCTGGGAGGAGCTGGCCGCCGCCCAGGAGCTGGTGCGCGGGCTGCCGCCGTCGTCGGTGCAGGCCGACGTCCTGACGAACGTGGCCAGTTGGAGGGCGCTCCACCAGCCGGGACCGCAGGCGCTGGAGGACAGCGACCGCGCCGTGGAGTACGCCCGGCTCGTCGGCGACGAGTACATCGAGCTGCACGCCCGTCTCACCCGCGGCTGGCTCGTCGCGGACGCGGGCGGCGTGGAGGAGGGCCTCGCCGAGATGTACGCGGTCCGGGACCGCGCCGAACAGCTCCACCTGATGAACCTCCTCGGCCGGGTCAGCATCAATCTGCCCTCCTCGCTGGAGGCGATGGGCCGCTCGCTGGAGGCCGTCGCCGCCGCCGACCACGGCATCGGGATCTGCCACAGCCACGGCCTGGCCGACTCCGGGGCCTGGGTGCACGCCAACCAGTCCCAGTCCCTGTTCTCCCTCGGGCACTGGGAGCGGAGCGCGACTGCCGCCGCGTCCGCCGCCCGCCTGGCGCTGGGCCCCCGGGCCAAGGGCCTCGCCGCGCTCCGCCGCACCGAACTGGCCGTCGCCCGCGGGGACACGACCGAGGCCGAGGAGCAGCTCGCCCTGGTCCGCAGGCACTTCGGGCACCGCGACCCGCAGCACCAGCACACGATCGACCCCACCCGGCACGGCATGGTGCTGGCCGCCTCCCAGGGCCGGCTCGCCGACGCACGGACCGCGTTCCAGGTGCTGGCCCGGGCCGGCTTCCCGCCCGGCACCCAGCGCTACGCCCTGCCGCTGCTCCAGACCGCCGCCATGATCGAGGCGGACGCCCGCGGGCTGCCCGCCGCCGAACCGGACCGTCCGGAGCTGCTCGCCCTGATCCGCCGGTGCCTGAAGACCCTGCCGATGCTCGTCCCCGTATGGCAGGCCTACGGCGTCTTCATCGAGGCGGAGCTGGCCCGTGCGGAGGGCACGGACACACCCGGCCACTGGGCCCGTGCCGCCGAGGCCTTCGATCCGCTGTGCCGCCCGTACCAACTGGCCCAGATCCACCGCCGCTGGGCGGAGTCCCTGCTCATCGCGCCCGGCTGCCGGTCCACCGCCACGGCCCTGCTGCACCGCGCCCAGGAGGCCGCCCGGCGGCTCGGCGCACGCCCGCTCGCCGAGGCGGTCGACCAGCTGGCCGCCCGCGCCCGCATCGCTCTCGACGACTCCGGTACGGCGCTGGGGCCCGACGCCGGGATTCCCCCGGCCGTCCTGGTCCCCGCATCCGCCGCCGACGGCTCCGGCGGGCCGCCGGCCGAGGAGGAGGACCCCGCCGTCGCCGCTGTGGCGTCCTTCGGGCTGACCCCGCGCGAGCAGGACGTGCACCGGCTGGTCGCGGCCGGTCACACCAACCGGCGGATCGCCGAGGAGCTCTTCATCTCCCCGAAGACGGCGAGCGTCCACGTCTCCAACATCCTGGCCAAGCTGGGCGTCTCCAGCCGCGGCGAGGCCGCCGCCCTCGCCCACCGGCTGAGGCTCTACCCGGCGGCGTAGGGCCCCGCGGGGCGCGCTTCAGGCGTTCCCGCCGTCCCCCTCGGCTTCTCCGTCCTCCGCACAAGTGCCCATGCCCCGGTCCGCGTCCGCGCCCCGGTCCGCTTCCGCGCCCGAGCCCATGCTCCCGTCCGTGTCCCTGCCCGAGCCCCGGTCCGTGCCCGCGCCCATGCCCCGATCCGTGCGCGGGTCCGTGCCCCGGTCCGTGTCCCTGCCCGGGGGACGCACGGTGACCTTTCCCGAGGCCAGATCTATCGGTCCCCGGTGCGGATCGCCGACGCCCTGATCGATCCGGCTCAGCTCCAGCCGCTTGCGCTCGTCGGAGGTGTGCTTGCGCCCCGGCGCGAAGAGCTCCTCGAAGAAACTGAACACCTGCCGTGCTCCCTCCGACCTGCCGTGCGGGCGGACCGCTACTCCACCTCGACCTGGAGGACCCTGTCGTCCCCGGGCTTCGTCGTGCCCCGGCCGTCCGTGTTGCTGGTGACCAGCCACAGGCGGTCGCTCCCCGCGCTCACCACCGTGCGCAGACGGCCGTGCTCCCCCTCCAGGAACGCCTGGGGGTCCGCGAGAGGTTCCCCGGCCTTCTCGCCGGACAGCGGAATCCGCCACAGCCGCTCACCGCGCAGCCCGGCCATCCAGATCGAGCCCTCCGCGTACGCGATCCCGCTGGGGGAGGCCTCCGAGGTCTTCCACTGCGCCACCGGGTCGATGAACCCCTCCTCGCCCCCCTCGCCCTCGACCTCGGGCCAGCCGTAGTTGCCGCCGGGCTCGATCAGATTCAGCTCGTCCCAGGTGTTCTGCCCGAACTCGGCGGCCCACAGCCGCTTCTCGGCGTCCCAGGCGAGCCCCTGCACATTGCGGTGACCGTACGAATACACCACCGAGTCCGCCTCCGGATTGCCGTGTACCGGCTCGCCGTCCGGGGTCATCCGCAGGATCTTGCCCGCCAGCGACTCCTTGTCCTGCGACAGCTCCGTGTCCCCGGCCTCGCCCGTGCCCGCGTACAGCATCTTGTCCGGGCCGAAGGCGATCCGGCCGCCGTTGTGGATGCGGCCCTTGGGGATACCGCGCAGCACGGTGTCCGGGGCGCCGAGCTGCCGGCCCGCGGGGCGCTTCTCGTCGTAACTCATCCGGACGATCCGGTTGTCGGACGCGGTGGTGACGTACGCGTACACCAGCTGGTCCGCGCCGAACGTGGACGGGACGGCCAGTCCGAGCAGCCCGCCCTCGCCGGCCGGGGCGGCCCCGGGCACCGAGCCCAGCAGCGTCTGCTTCCCGCTCTCGCCGTCGATCCGGTGGATCGTGCCCTCGTCCCGCGAGGACACCAGCAGGTCACCGCCCGGCAGCGCGGCCAGACCCCACGGCGACCGGAGGTCCTCCGTCAGCGTCGAGACGACCTTCGCCGAGCCCTTCTCGGGCGGCAGGTCCGCCGGGCGGCTCGGCGCGGCCGCGGAGGCGGAGCCCGAGGCGGTCGGGGATCCGGCGGGCCCACCGGACGCACCACCGTCCCCGTCGCCGGAACACGCGGCGGACAGCAGCAGGGCGGCCGACGCCAGCGCGGCCACCGCCCCCCTGCGCACGGCCGGGGACTGCGCACGTCCGAACAGAGCACCTCGCACGGAACCGATCCTTTCGACGGTTGTCCGACCTTCCGCTCCTGCACCCTCACCGGTTCCTACTGCGCCGACCGGTCCAGGAGTTCCCGATCCGCCCATTCTCCCGCCGTACGAGCGGTGGCGCTCAGTCCCAGGACTCGCGGGCGGCGGGCAGCGCGTCGATCTCGGCCAGGTCGCGGTCGTCCAGGACCACCCGTGCCGCCCCGGCGTTCTCCACCGCCCACTGCTCCCGCTTCGCCCCCGGCACCGGCACCACGTGCGGCCCCCGGCGCAGCACCCACGCCAGCGCCACCTGGGCCACGGTCGCCCCCCGGCGCTCCGCGACCCGCCGCAGACCGGCCACCACGGGCTGGTTCGCCGCCATCACCTCGGCCGTGAACCGCGGGTGCCGGGCCCGCAGATCCTCCGGTTCGAACCCCTGTCCGGGCTTGAGCGTCCCGGTCAGATAGCCGCTCCCCAGCGGCATCGCGGCCAGCAGTCCGACCCCGCGCGCCCCGCACCACGGGAGCAACTCCGTGAGCGCCTCCCGCGACCACACCGACAGCTCCGCCTCGACGGCGCTGACCGGGAACACCTGCTGAATCCGTTCCAACTGCCGGATCGTTCCCTCGAACGGCCCCTCGCCCGACCTGCGCGGGGCGCGCGCCCCCACGGCGCACAGCCCCAGCGAGCGCACCTTGCCCGCGGTGACCAGCTCCGCCATCGCGCCCCAGGTCTCCTCCACCGGCACCTCGGGGTCGGCCCGGTGCAGCTGGTACAGGTCGATCACGTCGGTCTGGAGCCGCCGCAGCGAGGCGTCGCAGGCGCGCCGGACGTACCCGGGCCGGCCGTTCGCGACGATGTGCTGATCACCCACCAGCAAGCCGCACTTGGTGGAGACGAACGCCTCCTCGCGGCGGCCCTTCAAGGCCCGCCCCACCAGCAGCTCATTGGTGAACGGGCCGTACATGTCCGCGGTGTCAAGCAGCCGGACGCCCGCGTCCAGTGCCGCGTGCACCGTCCGTACCGAACGGTCCCCGATCCGCTGCGACGCGCTGTAGCCCCAGCTCATCGGCATGCAGCCCAGCCCGACCGCGCCCACGGCAAGCCCCGCCGCCCCGATAGTCCTGCACTCCAACTCCCCGAACCCTCCCTCGTCACCGCGGTCACGGGGCCGTACCGCACCCAAAAGTAACCTCTGGCCTCCCCAGACCCTCGCGCAGCCGCCCTGGAGCGCTCGCACACCCGTCGCATAGCCTCCCCACCATGACTGCGACGACTGCCGACGTGTGGCTGCCCTTCCCGGCCGAGGAGATCGAGGGACTCCCGGAGACGCTCAACTACCTCTTCTGGGACGGTGGAACGGACTACCCCGGAAACCCGGCCGACTGCGCCTACTACGTCGTTCCCTACATGAAGGGCCCCGAGATCGCGCAGCGCCCGCTCGCCGCCATGAGCGGCGTCCAGGTGGTGCAGACGCTCTCCGCCGGCATCGACCACGTGGAGCCCGGCCTCCCCCTGCTGCCCTCCGGAGTGCGGCTCTGCAACGCCAAGGGTGTGCACGAGGCGTCCACCGCCGAGCTGACCCTCGCGCTGATCCTGGCCTCCCTGCGCGGCTTCCCCGGGTTCGTCCACGGTCAGGACAAGGAGGAGTGGCGGTCCGGCTTCTACCCGGCGCTCGCCGACAAGTCCGTCCTCATCGTGGGGTACGGCTCCATCGGCTCGGCCATCGAGGACCGGCTCGCCCCCTTCGAGTGCGCGCGGGTGGCGCGCGTCGCGCGCTCCGCGCGGACCACCGCACGCGGCGTCGTACACGCGCTCGACGATCTGCCCGCCCTGCTGCCCGAGGCCGACGTGGTGATCCTCTCCACCCCGCTGAACGCGTCCACGCAGGGGCTGGTGGGCGCGGACTTCCTCGCCGCGATGCGCGACGGCGCCCTCCTCGTCAACGTCGCCCGCGGCGGAGTCGTCGACACCAAGGCCCTGTTGTCCGAACTGGAATCCGGACGGCTGCGGGCCGCCCTGGACGTGACCGACCCCGAACCCCTGCCCCAGGGGCATCCCCTCTGGCATGCTCCGAATGTCTTGATCACGCCTCATGTCGGCGGCAGCACCTCGGCGTTCGAACCCCGCGCCAAGCGGCTGCTGGCCGCACAGCTCACCCGGTTCGCCGCGGGGGAACCGCTCCGGAACGTCGTCGCCACCACCGGCTGACCCCTCCGCGGCGGCCACGCTACGGGGTGGTCAGGATGCACGCAGTGCCGCTCACCTCGCCTTTCGTCACGGAGCGTAGAGATGCTATGGCCCTGTGTGACGGATCTGGTGTATTGTCCGACCCGGGAGGCTGCGCCGTGAAAGGGACGGCGCGGGGGGAGCGTCGGAAGGCGAGGGGGCGACGGGCGATGTGCTGGCCATGGAGAGACGAGCCGACACGGGCGGGCGGACGATCGCGGCCATCCGCGCCGATGCGGCGCAGCAGCCGCCGATGGCCGGATCCGTGCCCCGGAGCGGTGCCCCGTGGGCGGCCCGGGCCCCCGCGGAGCGAGCGGCGCCGGAGGAGTTCCGCGCGGAGCCAGGCACCGGGCAGCGCCTGCCCGGCGGGCCCGGGGCGGGGAGCCCTCCGGTGAGCGCGCTGGGTGCCCTGCTGGCCACACGGTCCGAGTCCGGCTCCACCGGTATGCGCTCCCGGATCCTGCTCGGCCTCGTCTGCGGGGGCTATTCGGTGGGCGCCGCCTTCGGCTGGGGCTCGCCGCAAGTCGCCGTCTTCATGGGGGACTTCGGTCTCGCCGCCGCGGCGCTGGTCGCCGCCGTCTCCTGCTTCCTCTACGCGCGGACGGGCGCGGGCCGGCTGCGGCCCGCCTGGCTGCTGTTCTCGCTCTCCTCCGCCATGGCGGCCTGCGGCAACGCCGTCTGGGGGTGGTACGAGGTGATCCTCGGCGTCCCCGTGCCCACGCCCTCCCTCGCCGACGTCTTCTTCCTCTGCTTCGCGCCGCCCGCCATCGTCGGGCTGCTCGTCCTCGCCAAGCGGCCCGTCACCCGGGCCGGATGGGTCTGTCTCGCCCTGGACGCCTGGCTGATCGGCGGCTCCCTGCTGACGCTCGCCTGGAGCCTCGCCCTCGCCCACACCGCGCACATGGCGGGCGTCCAGGAGGCCAGCGTCGCGCCCGCGGCCCTCTCGCTCGCCTATCCGCTGCTCGACATCGTCCTCGTCTCGATGGTGCTCGCCCTGCACTTCCGCCGGGCCGGGGTGAACCGCTCCGCGGTGAACACCGCCATCGCCGCCCTGGCCCTGACGGTGCTGAGCGACGCGGTGTTCACCTCGCCGCTGCTGCGCTCCACCTACCACTCGGGCCAGCTCCTCGACGCCGGCTGGTTCGCCGGCTCGCTGCTCCTCGCCTACGCCCCCTGGGGCGCCCGGCGCGGAGCCCGCCGGCCCGTCCGCCCCGGCCCGCCGCGCGCCATCGCCAGCCGCCCCATCGCCGGCTCCCTCGCGGCCCTCACCCCGTATCTCGCCGCCGCCGTCTGCACCCTGGGCATCCTGTACAACGTGGTCGACGGGCGCCGGGTGGACCGGGTCGTCATCTTCACCGGCTGCACCGTCGTCCTGGCGCTGGTCGTCCGGCAGGGCATCATGCTCCTCGACAACATCTCCCTCACCCAGGAGCTGGCCCAGAAGGAGAACCACTTCCGCTCCCTGGTGCAGGGGTCCAGCGACGTCATCATGATCGCCGCACCCAACGGCACCCTGCGCTACGTCAGCCCCGCCGCCGCCGGGGTCTACGGACGCGAGGCGGAGGACCTGGTCGGCGCCGAGCTGTCCTCGATCATCCACCCCGACGACCTCGGCCGGGTCGTCCACGAGGTGCGGCGCTTTCTCGCGGCCCCGCCCCACGAAGAGCCCACCACCCGCATCGAGTGCCGCTTCCGCTCCGGCACCGGCGACTGGCTCAACGTCGAGTCCACCGTCAACCGCCACCAGGGCGGCCTCCTCCTCAACAGCCGCGACGTCACCGAACGAGTCCGGCTGCAGGCCCAGTTGCAGCACAACGCCGAGCACGACCCGCTCACCGACCTGCCCAACCGGGCCCTGTTCACCGCCCGGGTCCGCCAGGCCCTCAGCGGCCGCCGTTCCGGAGACCCGGGCACCGCCGTCCTCTTCATCGACCTCGACGGCTTCAAACAGGTCAACGACACCATCGGCCACCAGGCGGGCGACGAACTGCTCATCCAGGCCGGCCGCCGTCTCCAGGAGTCCGTCCGGGCCGGCGACACCGCCGCCCGGCTCGGCGGCGACGAGTTCGCCGCGCTCATCATGGGCGACGGCACCCGCGACCAGGGCGCCCGGGAGTACCAGGTCCACGAGATCGCCGACCGGCTGCGCCTCACCCTCTCCCAGCCCTACCGGATCGGCGCCAGCGAGGTGCGGGTGGCCGCGTCCATCGGAGTGGCCTTCGCCGAGCCCGCCATCAGCCCCACCGACCTCATGCGCAACGCCGACCTCGCGATGTACCGGGCCAAGGCCGGAGGCAAGGACCGGGTCGAGCTGTACGCCCCGCAGATGCAGGCCGACGTCGTCCGCCGCTCCGAGCTGGCCACCCGGCTGCGCACCGCCCTGCGCGACGGCGAGTTCGCCCTGCTCCACCAGCCCGTCGTGCACCTCGCCAGCGGCTCCGTCGCCGCCGTCGCGGCCCAGGCCCGCTGGCGCTCCGCCCAGGGCATCCTGTTCACCCCCGCCGAGTTCCTGCGGGTCTCCGGCGACGACGACCGCACCGCCCAGCTCGGCCGCTGGCTCCTGGAGGAGGCCGTGGCCCAGGCCGCCGAGCGGGCCAGGGCCGGGCATCCCGTCGCCGTCTCCGTCCGGCTCTCCGCCGCCAGGCTGCTGGACTCGGCCCCGCCGCCGGGCTCCGTCGAGGCGCTGCTCACGCGCCACGGGCTGCCCTCCGGCGCCCTGATGATCGAGGTGGCCGACAGCGACCCGCGTGTCTCCTTCGACGCCCTGGAGCAGCGTCTCGTGGCCCTGCGGCGGCTCGGCGTACGGATCGCCCTCGACGGCTTCGGCAGCGGGTTCGCGGCGATCAACGCGCTGCGCCGGCTCCCGATCGACGTGCTGAAGCTCGACCGGAACCTGGTGGAGGGGGTGGTCGAATCGGCCCGGCTGCACAAGATCACCAGCGGCCTGCTGCGGATCGCCTGCGACCTCGGTCTCCAGTCCGTCGCCGACGGCGTCGACGTCCCCGAGCAGGTCCTCGCCCTGCGCGCCATGGGGTGCACCCACGGCCAGGGCATGGCCTTCTCCGGCCCGCTCGACGAGTACCGGCTGCGACGCGCCCTGGTCCGCGGGGAGTTCCCCGTACCGGGCATTCCCGCCCCCCGGCCGGTGATGGCGGGCGGCTCGATCCCGTTGCTCACCGGATCACATACTGAGACGCCCGTCCCACCCACTTGACACGTCATGCGTGCCGGAGAGAGGGTCAATGCCATGCGCACCCGAATTCTCGTACTTGGAAAGCGCGTCGGCTGAAGCAGAGTCACTCCACGACACTCTGCGGACCGCACCCGGCGCGCTCCCCTCGCTTGCCTCACGGCACGAGGGGTTTTTTGTTGCACCGACACCTCTCAAAACGCTGCAAAACACCCGCGAAAACCCTCAGCTTCGAGAAGAGAATGCCGATGACCGAGCAGGCCACCGGGGCCCACCACCCGCAGCCGCGCGCCCGTACCGGCGGACAGCCGTCCGTCACCGCCACGCACGTCACGGGCGCGCAGTCCCTCATCCGTTCTCTCGAGGAAGTCGGCGCCGACACGGTATTCGGGATTCCCGGCGGTGCGATCCTCCCCGCCTACGACCCGATGATGGACTCCACCCGGGTCCGTCACGTCCTGGTCCGCCACGAGCAGGGCGCCGGCCACGCCGCCACCGGATACGCGCAGGCCACCGGCAAGGTCGGCGTCTGCATGGCCACCTCGGGCCCCGGCGCCACCAACCTGGTCACCCCGATCGCCGACGCGCACATGGACTCCGTGCCGCTCGTCGCGATCACCGGGCAGGTCGCCTCCAAGGCCATCGGCACCGACGCCTTCCAGGAAGCCGACATCTGCGGCATCACGATGCCGATCACCAAGCACAACTTCCTGGTCACCAAGGCCGAGGACATCCCGCGCACCATCGCCGAGGCCTTCCACATCGCCTCCACCGGCCGGCCCGGCCCTGTCCTCGTCGACATCGCCAAGGACGCCCTCCAGGCGCAGACCACCTTCAGCTGGCCGCCCACCCAGGACCTGCCCGGCTACCGCCCGGTGACCAAGCCGCACGCCAAGCAGATCCGCGAGGCCGCCAAGCTGATCACCCAGTCCAAGCGCCCCGTGCTGTACGTCGGCGGCGGCGTCCTGAAGGCCGGGGCCACCGCCGAGCTGAAGGTTCTCGCGGAGCTGACCGGAGCGCCCGTCACCACCACCCTGATGGCGCTCGGCGCCTTCCCCGACAGCCACCCGCTGCACGTGGGAATGCCGGGCATGCACGGTGCGGTCACCGCCGTCACCGCGCTGCAGAAGGCCGACCTGATCGTCGCCCTCGGAGCCCGCTTCGACGACCGCGTCACCGGCAAGCTGGACAGCTTCGCCCCGTACGCCAAGATCGTCCACGCCGACATCGACCCGGCCGAGATCGGCAAGAACCGCACCGCCGACGTGCCGATCGTGGGTGACGCCCGCGAGGTCCTGGCCGATCTGGTCCAGGCCGTCCAGGCGGAGCACACCGAGGGCAACACCGGCGACTACGCCGCCTGGTGGAAGGACCTCAACCGCTGGCGCGACACCTATCCGCTGGGTTACGACCTGCCCGAGGACGGCAGCCTCTCCCCGCAGCAGGTCATCCAGCGCATCGGCCGGCTCGCCCCCGAGGGCACGATCTTCGCGGCCGGTGTCGGACAGCACCAGATGTGGGCCTCCCACTTCATCGACTACGAGCAGCCCGCCACCTGGCTCAACAGCGGCGGCGCCGGGACGATGGGGTACGCGGTCCCCGCCGCGATGGGCGCCAAGGCCGGCATGCCCGACCGCACGGTCTGGGCCATCGACGGCGACGGCTGCTTCCAGATGACCAACCAGGAACTGACCACCTGCGCGCTCAACAACATCCCGATCAAGGTCGCCGTGATCAACAACGGCGCCCTCGGGATGGTCCGCCAGTGGCAGACCCTCTTCTACAACCAGCGCTACTCCAACACCGTGCTGCACGCCGGACCCGGCTCCGACGGCGTCCCCAACAAGGGCACCCGCGTTCCGGACTTCGTCAAGCTGTCGGAGGCCATGGGCTGCCACGCCATCCGCTGCGAGGACCCGGCCGACCTGGACAAGGTCATCGAAGAGGCCAACTCCATCAACGACCGCCCCGTCGTGGTCGACTTCATCGTCCACGAGGACGCCATGGTCTGGCCGATGGTCGCCGCCGGCACCTCCAACGACGAGGTCCAGGCCGCGCGCGGCGTCCGCCCCGACTTCGGCGACAACGAAGACGACTGAGAGACAGAGAGAGAACGACTCCCATGTCCGAAAAGCACACGCTCTCCGTCCTGGTCGAGAACAAGCCCGGTGTCCTCGCCCGGATCACCGCGCTGTTCTCCCGCCGCGGCTTCAACATCGACTCGCTCGCGGTCGGTACGACCGAGCACCCCGACATCTCCCGCATCACCATCGTCGTGAATGTCGAGGACCTGCCCCTGGAGCAGGTGACCAAGCAGCTCAACAAGCTGGTCAACGTCCTGAAGATCGTCGAACTCGAGCCGTCCGCCGCGATCCAGCGGGAGCTCGTCCTGGTGAAGGTGCGCGCCGACAGCGAGACCCGCTCCCAGATCGTCGAGATCGTCCAGCTGTTCCGCGCCAAGACCGTCGACGTCTCCCCGGACGCCGTCACGATCGAGGCGACCGGAGGGGCCGACAAGCTGGAGGCGATGCTCAAGATGCTGGAGCAGTACGGCATCAAGGAGCTCGTCCAGTCCGGCACCATCGCCATAGGGCGCGGCGCGCGCTCGATCACCGACCGGTCCCTGCGCGCCCTCGACCGCTCGGCCTGAGCGGACAGCACGCCCCGCTCGCATCGCGAGACCCGACAACGCATACGACGCACCCCGCCGTACGGTGGGACGCAACACCTGCACACCAAGGAGAAGACCCAGTGGCCGAGCTGTTCTACGACGACGATGCCGACCTGTCCATCATCCAGGGCCGCAAGGTCGCGGTTCTCGGTTACGGCAGCCAGGGCCACGCCCACGCGCTGTCGCTCCGTGACTCCGGCGTCGACGTCCGCGTCGGTCTGCACGAGGGCTCGAAGTCCAAGGCCAAGGCCGAGGAGCAGGGCCTGCGCGTGGTGACTCCCTCCGAGGCGGCCGCCGAGGCCGACGTCATCATGATCCTCGTTCCGGACCCGATCCAGGCCCAGGTCTACGAGGAGTCCGTCAAGGACAACCTCAAGGCGGGCGACGCGCTGTTCTTCGGCCACGGCCTGAACATCCGCTTCGGCTTCATCAAGCCCCCGGCCGACGTCGACGTCTGCATGGTCGCCCCCAAGGGCCCCGGCCACCTGGTCCGCCGCCAGTACGAGGAGGGCCGCGGCGTCCCCTGCATCGTGGCCGTCGAGCAGGACGCCACGGGCAAGGGCCTGGAGCTCGCCCTGTCGTACGCCAAGGGCATCGGCGGCACCCGCGCCGGCGTCATCAAGACCACCTTCACCGAGGAGACCGAGACCGACCTGTTCGGTGAGCAGGCCGTCCTCTGCGGTGGCACCGCCGCCCTGGTCAAGGCCGGTTTCGAGACGCTGACCGAGGCCGGCTACCAGCCCGAGATCGCGTACTTCGAGTGCCTGCACGAGCTGAAGCTCATCGTCGACCTCATGTACGAGGGCGGCCTGGAGAAGATGCGCTGGTCCATCTCGGAGACCGCCGAGTGGGGCGACTACGTCACCGGCCCCCGGATCATCACCGACGCCACCAAGGCCGAGATGAAGAAGGTCCTCGCCGAGATCCAGGACGGCACCTTCGCCAAGAACTGGATGGCCGAGTACCACAACGGTCTGCCCCAGTACAACGAGTACAAGAAGGCCGACAGCGACCACCTGCTGGAGACCACCGGCCGCGAGCTGCGCAAGCTCATGAGCTGGGTGAACGACGAGGAGGCCTAGGCCTCGGGGGAGCGGGGCGGGCCCGTCACGGGCCCGCCCCGCTCCGCGGCATCCCCAGGGGCTTTTCCGCACGGGTGTACACCACGTCCATCCTCATGTGGGTGATCCTTCCACGAGGGCGCGATACGCGGCCCCTTGCATGACTACACTTCTGAACACCAACACGCGTCAGGGCCCACAGTGTCGTGCGTCTACCACGCGGCTAGCCCCTCCACCGCCTGCGGCCGTCGGGACGGCCGTCCGCACTGGACTTGTGAGGACTCACGTGAGCTCGAAACCTGTCGTACTCATCGCTGAAGAGCTGTCGCCCGCCACGGTCGACGCCCTGGGTCCGGATTTCGAGATCCGGCACTGCAACGGCGCGGACCGCGCCGAACTGCTCCCCGCGATCGCCGACGTCGACGCGATCCTCGTGCGCTCCGCGACCAAGGTCGACGCCGAGGCCCTCGCCGCCGCCAGGAAGCTCCGGGTCGTCGCCCGCGCGGGCGTCGGTCTGGACAACGTGGACGTCTCCGCGGCCACCAAGGCCGGCGTGATGGTCGTCAACGCCCCGACCTCCAACATCGTCACCGCCGCCGAGCTGGCCTGCGGTCTGCTCGTGGCCACCGCGCGCAACATCCCGCAGGCCAACACCGCGCTCAAGAACGGCGAGTGGAAGCGCTCCAAGTACACCGGGGTCGAGCTCAGCGAGAAGATCCTCGGCGTCGTCGGCCTCGGCCGCATCGGTGTCCTGGTGGCCCAGCGCATGTCGGCCTTCGGCATGAAGGTCGTCGCCTACGACCCCTACGTGCAGCCGGCCCGCGCCGCGCAGATGGGCGTCAAGCTCCTCAGCCTGGACGAGCTGCTGGAGGTCGCCGACTTCATCACCGTGCACCTGCCGAAGACCCCGGAGACCCTCGGTCTCATCGGTGACGAGGCGCTGCACAAGGTGAAGCCCTCGGTCCGAATCGTCAACGCCGCGCGCGGCGGGATCGTCGACGAGGACGCGCTCCACTCCGCCCTCAAGGAGGGCCGCGTCGCCGGCGCCGGCCTCGACGTGTACGCCAAGGAGCCCTGCACGGACTCCCCGCTGTTCGAGTTCGACCAGGTCGTCTGCACCCCGCACCTGGGCGCCTCCACCGACGAGGCGCAGGAGAAGGCGGGCATCGCGGTCGCCAAGTCCGTGCGCCTCGCGCTCGCCGGCGAGCTGGTCCCGGACGCCGTCAACGTCCAGGGCGGCGTCATCGCCGAGGACGTACGCCCCGGGCTGCCGCTCGCCGAGAAGCTCGGCCGGATCTTCACCGCGCTCGCGGGCGAGGTCGCGGCCCGGCTCGACGTCGAGGTGTACGGCGAGATCACCCAGCACGACGTCAAGGTGCTGGAGCTCTCCGCGCTCAAGGGCGTCTTCGAGGACGTCGTCGACGAGACCGTCTCCTACGTCAACGCCCCGCTGTTCGCGCAGGAGCGCGGCGTCGAGGTGCGCCTCACCACCAGCTCCGAGTCGCCCGACCACCGCAACGTCGTCACCGTGCGCGGCACGCTCGGCAGCGGCGAGGAGGTCGCGGTCTCCGGCACCCTGGCCGGCCCGAAGCACCTCCAGAAGATCGTCGCCATCGGCGAGCACGACGTGGACCTGGCGCTCGCCGACCACATGGTCGTCCTGCGCTACCAGGACCGGCCCGGAGTGGTCGGCACGGTCGGCAAGATCCTCGGCGAGGCCGGGCTGAACATCGCGGGCATGCAGGTCTCGCGGGCCACGGAGGGCGGCGAGGCGCTGGTCGTCCTCACCGTCGACGAGACGGTCCCGCAGCCGGTGCTGACCGAGATCGCCGAGGAGATCGGCGCCTCCTCGGCCCGCTCGGTGAACCTCACCGACTGACCGACTGACCGACTGACCGCCTGTACGACCCCGGCTGCCGGGCGCCCCCTCCGCGGGAGCGCCCGGCAGCCGTCTTTTCCGGGGCGGACCCGCCCCGATGGGCCCGGAGTTGGGCCCTGGGGCCCACGACGCGCGAGATCCCCGACCCTAGGGTGACCGGTTGTCATGTCACTCATGGGCACCGGGGGTCGGATCACGTATGTCTGCTGTCGGTGGCATACCCGTAGCGGGAGGCCCGGCTCCGGCCGCCGCACCCCGGCGTGACCTCCCGGGCCCGATCGCCCTGGTCCGGGTGCTGCTCCTGGTCCTGCTCGGTGCGACGGTTCTCGGCGCGGTCGGCCTCTCCGGCTCCGCGCTCGCCGCCGACGCCATGGGCGCCCAGGTGCTCGGCATCCTCCTGTACGCCTCCGCTCCCGGGGTGCTCGGCGCCCTGCTGGCCCGGCACCTGCGCACGGGCGGCAGGCGCGTGCTGTGGGGCGTCGTCGCCGTCCAGATCTGGCTGATCGTCGGCGGGCTCGGCAACCTGGCGGACGGGTCTCCGGACGGGTTCACGCAGCTGGTGCTGCCCGTCCTCATCCTGGTGCTGCTGCGCCGTCCGCAGAGCCGCGCGTGGTTCCTGCTGCCGCCCCGGGAGCGCGGGGAGCCGCCGACGTTCTCGCTCCCGCACATGATCACCTGGCGCCGGGACCGAGGGCAGTCCGCGCTGGAGTACCTGGGCCTGGTCCTGATCGTCGTCGCGCTGATCGGCGCGCTGACAGTGGGCGGCCTGGGCGGCCGGATCACGGAGGGGCTCCAGTCGGCGATCTGCTCGCTGACGGGCAGCTCGTGCCCGGTCTCGCCCGGCGGCAGCGACACGGTGGCGGGCGACGACCCGGGCGGCGGCGTGGACGGAGGGACGTCGGGGAGCCCGGACGGCGGCGCGGACGGCGGAGCCGAGGGCAGTGCCGCCGACGGTGGTTCGACCACCACCGGAGGCTCCACCACGGGCGGCACGGCCGGCGGCGACGCGACGGGCGGTACGGGTGGCACCGGCGGTACGGGCGGCACCGAGAGCACGGGCGGAACCGGTGGCAGCGAGGGCGCCGGCGGCTCCGAGGGCACGGGTGGTCCGGGCGGCAGCGGCGGCTCCGAGGGCACGGGTGGTCCGGGCGGCAGCGGCGGCTCCGAGGGCACGGGTGGTCCGGGCGGCAGCGGCGGCTCCGAGGGCACGGGTGGTCCTGGCGGCACCGGCGGCTCCGAGGGCACCCAGGGCGCCGCAGGCGCCGACTCCTCCGGTGGCACCGGAGGCCCCGACGACGGGCGCCCCGGCACGGGGGAGGACACCTACCCCGAGGACAACGAGGAGCCCGAGGCCGCCTACGACGTACAGGCGTCGGACGACGGCGGCGGGGACGAGGGCGGCGAGCAGGCGGAGGAGCAGGAGGACTGCGGCGGCTGGGGCTTCTTCGGCTGCGCCTGGGACCGGACGACCCAGGTCGTCAAGGGCATCGTGGTCGACGGGATCTGGGGCGACATCACCGGAATCGTCGACCTGTTCAAGCCGGAGACCTGGTCGGGCCTGGTCAACTACGGCCGGCAGCTCGGCGACCAGTGGGCCCAGGACTCCTCGGGCGCGGGCGACAAGTGGGCCGACGGCGACTACCTGGGCGCCCTGTGGGACTGGGGCGGGGCCTCCGTCAACACCGTGATCACCGTCGGCGACGACATCTTCGTCGGCGACGAGGTCCGTGAGCGCTGGAACAACGGTGAGAAGACCCGGGCCGTCACCGATGTGATCTGGAACGTCGGCTCGCTGTTCATCCCCGGCTACAACGTCGCGAAGGTCGTCGGCAAGACCGGAAAGCTCGGCAAGGTCGGCAAGGTGGCGTCCGAGCTGGCGGACGCGGCGGGCGACGCGAGCGCCGCCGCCCGCCGAGCCCGGCAGGCCGCGGAAGCGGGCGATCTCGACGGTGTGCGCCGGGCGGCGAGGGAGGCCGACGAGGCGGCGGACAGCGCCGAGGACGCGGCGCGCCGGACCGGCTGCGCGATCGCGGGCGGCCCGCCGAGGGTGCCGTACGGCGGAGGAGGCTTCGGCGGTGTGCCGGGCACGGGCACCGGAGTGCTGGCGGGCGGCCCGCCGGGCCGGGTCGTCCTCGCCGAGGGCGGCTGCGACGAGGCGGCCAAGCAGGCGGCCGAGGAGGCGCGGGCGGCGGAACGCCGGGCGCACCTGGAGCAGAAGCGCCTGGAGGAACCGGAGCGGGCGCGCAAGGCGGAGGCGGACAAGAAGACGTACCCCGAGCCGCAGCGCAACGACACCTCCGACCCGCGCAACTACAACCCGCCGTCGTGGGCCGACGACCTCAGGGACCGTACGCTCGGCGACGCCGACGGGGGCGACGGCTACTGGGCGAGCCGGGACCGCAACCCCGCGCCGAACTGGAAGAACGAGTCCTGGCTGCGCTACCAGGAGCAGATCACCGGCACGAACAGGGGCCAGGAGTACGTCGTCCCGCATCCGCGTGAGGGCAAGCCGGCGGTGGAGTACGACGGTTGGGACGCGTCCCGGCAGACGTTCCTGGAGGCCAAGAACGGTTACGGCAGCTATCTGTCCAAGACCGACAGCGGCACCCTCACCCCGTCCGGCAAGGACAGGTTCGTCACCGAGGCCCGCGCGCAGGTCGAGGCGTCCGGCGGCCGGAGTGTGGAGTGGCACTTCTCCGACCCGGACGTGGCCAAGGCGGCCCGCAAGGCGTTCCGTGAGGAGGGGCTGCCGGTCAGGGTGGTGCACACCAAGCCCCACCAGGGCGACAGCACCAGGAATCCGGAAGCCTTCGACGAGTAGCGGTTGCCCGGCCCGGGGGCTCCGGGCCGAGTAGCCTGCAACGCGTGGTGATCCCCGGCCGCCGGACGGCCGGGGGAGCCGCGTGCAGCGGGCAGGCCGACGGAGGAGAGACGAGCATGCGACGTGTGGTGCGGGGCTTCTGGGGTCCCCGGCCGGAGCCGGTCGAGGCGGTCGCCGACAGGTGGCTGCGGACCCTCGACGGGATCGCCGAACTGGTCCCGCAGGCGGCCGACGTGTGGAGCCAGGTCCACGGGAATGGGCCCGCCACCGCCTTCACCGCCGACCGGGACGCCCTGCTCGGCGCGCTCCGCACCGCCCAGAGCGCGACCGACTGGTCGGACCTCACCGGGACCGGGCTGCGGCTCGTCGGCACCGGCGCGCCCGGCTGGCAGGCCGAGGTCAGCGGACTGGCCGGGGGTGCGCCGGAGTTCCTGCTCCAGTCGCTCGCGATCATCCTGCACGCCCCGGACGAGGCCGTGGTGCCCGAGGAGGCCCTGCTCGCCCTCGTCGCCCGGGTGTGGGAGCCGGACTTCGGCGATGTGAGCGACGACGACGTGCTGGACGCGCTGGAGGACGACGCCGGCTACTCCGTCGGCGACCCCGTCGTCGGCCGCACCGGCTATCTCTCCCCGGCCCGCGCCGCCCTCGTCCCCGACGGCCTGGAGACCGTCCGCGAACCGCTGCCCGGCGGTGGGGAACTCCTGAGCATCGCCGCCCCGGGCGACAGCGCGACCGTGGTGCGGGTGTACGAACGGCTCCGCGAGGCGGGCGCCCTGGCGCCGCTGCCCCGTCCGATGGACCGGGCGGTGCTGTGACCTCCCGGGCGGGTGAGCCCTTCGACACGGACCGTGCGGCGGCCGAGGCGGCGGAACTGCTCGTCGCTCCCCTGCCGGCCGACGGCCCCTTCGCCGCCGAGGGCGACCCGGTCACCGGCGAGTGGACGGCCACCGCCGGGGCGGGCTTCCGGATCGTGCCGCTCTGGGAGGGCGACCCGCTCACCGGTGTCTACGCCCCGGAGTGGAACGACGCGGAGGAGGCAGCGGCCTCCCATCTCGCCGGGCTGGCACGGGCGTTGGACGCGCGCTGGGGACCGCACCGCAGGCTGCGGCTGGACGGGCCGCTGCTGCGCCGGCAGGCCGGTCTGCCGGTCGAGCCGCTGTTCGAGGCGCTGTTCGCGCAGGACCTGTACGGAGACCTGGAGGTCTGGGGCCCTCTCGACCCCGGCGGCCGGTGGGTCGCACTGATCGCCGGCCACGGCGACGGGGACGCGCCGTTCGTGCTCGCCGCCGTGGCCGGCGACCGTCCCTTCCCCGAACCGGCGGACGGCGACGGGCCGTTGTGAGACCCGTCGAGGCGGGCGTGCGGGCCCTGTGCGCGGGCCGCCGCGGCGGCCCGCGCTGGATGCGGACCCGTCATCCGGGAGAGGCGTGCACCCGACTCCACGAAGGGGCCTCGGCCCGCCACCCTGAGAAGACGAGAACCCGTCCACCGGGAGCGGCCTCAACCTGCCCCGACGCATCGTGAATCCGTCGTCCCGGAGAGACGTGGACCCGTGCCCCGGGAAGAGGCGCGTCACCCCCTGGTCCCGACGGCCTGCCCGTGTCACAGCCGGGCCCGTTTCACCGCCATGTGGAGCAGCAGCCGGTCCTCCCCGTCGTTCAGGTCGAGGCCGGTGATCTGCTGGATGCGGGAGAGCCGGTAGTAGAGCGTCTGGCGGTGGATGCCCAGGGCGGCGGCCGTCCGGCTCGCCTGGCCCGCGCAGTCCAGGAAGACCTCGGCGGTGTGCGCCAGCTCCCGGTGCACCGGGACCAGCAGGGCGGCGACCGCCGGGTCCCCGGGATCGGCCCCGGTGCCCGGGAGGGCGGTGAGCAGCCGGTACGGGCCGATCGCGGACCAGCGGGCGACCGGGCCGAGACGGGGTTCGGCGCGGGCCGCGCGGGCCGCCGCCGTGGCCTCGCGCCAGGAGACCGTCAGCCGGTCCAGGCCCCGGCGCGGCGTGGAGATCCCTCCGGTGGCGGCCGGGTCCGAGCCCGCCCGCAGCCGGTCCGCGGCGCTCAGCGCCGGGTCCAGGCGGTCCGGCGAGCGCAGCCGCACGAGCGCCGCCAGCGACAGGGGCGCGGCCGCCCCGGCGCGGGCACCGCCGCCAGCGCAGCCGCCGACGCCACGCCCCGTACCGACGGCGTGTCGTCGGACCACGGCGTCACGCACACCACCGCGTGCAGTCCCTCCGCGTCCCGGCCCAGAGCCTCGCCCAGCGCGGCGACCGCGGTGTCGTGCTGCCGGCCGGGGCCCGCCGTGAGCACCGCGCCGAATTCCCGTGAGAGGTCCGCGCCCGCCCGCGCCTCGTCGAAGAGCAGCGCCCCGATACGGGCGGCCACCTCCATCGCGGCGGTCAGCTGCTCCGGTGCCGGGCCCGGATCCGCGTCGAGCAGCCAGACGTAACCGAGGACGACACCCCGATGGCGTACCGGAAGGCAGATGCGGTCCCGGAACACCCCGGCCTCGGGCGCGGCGGGGATCCGGACGGGTCCGGTGGCCCGGGTGATGCCGAACCCCTCGAACCAGGCGCGGACGGCGGGGGTGGAGCGGCGGGTCAGGATCGAGCGGGTGCGGACCGGGTCCATGGCGCTGTCGTCGTCGCTGTCGTGGGCCCCGAAGGCGACGAGGCCGAAGTCCCGGTTCTCCAGGGTGGCCGGGGCGTCGAGGAGGGACGAGATCTCGTCGACCAGTTCCTGGTAATCGCCTGTCACCCCGCCATTCTGCACCCCCGCGCGGCCTTCCTCATACAGATGTCTGAGATGGCGGCCACGGATGCGTGACAGGTGTCGATGGCACAGCGTGCACGGGGTACCTAGATTTCAGAGTGGTTATCCGTGCCGTACCGGTTCGTTCATGTTCGTACCGTTACGACGCCTCGTCCGTACATTCGTGGAGGTACCCCGTGCTGGGTCCCGTGATTCTCGCCGCATCGCGCAGCGACAAGATGCGCCGGTTCATCTCGGCCGCGCCCGGCACCAAGCAGGTCGTCGACCGCTTCATCGCCGGCGAGACCGTCGACCAGGTCGTCCCGATCGTCGAGGACGCCGCGGACAAGGGCCTGGAGGTCACGCTCGACGTCGTCGGCGAGGACATCACCACCCCCGCGCAGGCCGAGGCCGCCCGCGACGCCTATCTGGAGCTCATCGAGCGCCTGAAGGCCCTGGACCTGGGCCCGCGCGCCGAGATGTCCGTCAAGCTGTCGATGTTCGGCCAGGCGCTGGAGAACGGGCACGAGCTGGCCCTCGCCAACGTCCGCCCGGTCGTCGAGGCGGCCGCCGCCATCGGCACCACGGTCACGCTGGACGCCGAGGACCACACCACCCTCGACTCGATGTTCGCCATCCACGAGGAGCTGCGGAAGGACTTCCCGCAGACCGGCTGCGTCATCCAGTCCTATCTCTTCCGCACCGAGGACGACGCCCGCCGCCTGGCCGAGGCCGGCAGCCGCGTCCGCATCGTGAAGGGCGCCTACAAGGAGCCCGCCTCCGTCGCGTACCAGGACAAGGCCGAGATCGACAAGGCGTACGTCCGTATCACCCGCATCCTGATGGAGGGAGAGGGCTACCCGATGATCGGGTCGCACGATCCCCGTCTCATCGCCATCGCCCAGGAGCTGGGCCGCCGGGCCGGGCGCAAACTGGACGAGTACGAGTTCCAGATGCTGTACGGCATCCGCAGCGACGAGCACGTCCGGCTCGCGGCCGAGGGCCACCGGATGCGCGTCTACACGGCGTACGGCACCGACTGGTACGGATACTTCATGCGCCGCCTCGCGGAGAAGCCGGCCAACCTGCTGTTCTTCGGCCGCTCGATCCTCACCAAGGGCTGAGCGGCCCCCGGGCCGACCCACATCCCCGCCGACATCAAGGAGACAAGGCACTCATGGACGCCGTCACCCAGGTCCCCGCGCCGGTCAACGAGCCGGTCCACTCCTACGCGCCGGGCTCCCCGGAGCGCGCCCGCCTGGAGGTGAAGCTCAAGGAACTCGCCGACAACCCGATCGACCTGCCGATGACCATCGGCGGCGAGAAGCGGATGGGCGGCGGCGAGCGGGTCAACGTCGTACAGCCGCACAACCACAAGGCCGTCATCGGCACCTTCGCCGGGGCCACCGAGCAGGACGCCCAAGACGCCATCGACGCGGCCCTGGCCGCCGCCCCGGCCTGGCGCGCGATGTCCTTCGACGACCGCGCCGCGATCATCCTGCGCGCCGCCGAGCTGCTGTCGGGCCCCTGGCGCGAGACGCTGGCCGCCTCCACCATGCTCGGCCAGTCCAAGACCGCGCAGCAGGCCGAGATCGACACCCCCTGCGAGCTGATCGACTTCTGGCGCTTCAACGTGCACTACGCGCGCCAGATCCTCGCCGAGCAGCCCCCGGCCAATTCCCCGGGCGTGTGGAACCGCATGGACCACCGCCCGCTGGAGGGCTTCGTCTACGCGATCACGCCGTTCAACTTCACGGCCATCGCGGGCAACCTCCCGACCGCGCCCGCCCTCATGGGCAACGTCGTGGTGTGGAAGCCGTCCCCGACCCAGACCCACGCCGCCGTGCTGCTGATGCAGCTCCTGGAGGAGGCCGGTCTGCCCAAGGGCGTCATCAACCTGGTCACCGGTGACGGCAAGGCCGTCTCCGAGGTGGCGCTGAACCACCGCGACCTGGCCGGCATCCACTTCACCGGCTCGACGCCCACCTTCCAGCACCTGTGGAAGACGGTCGGCAACAACATCGCCAACTACCGCACCTACCCGCGGCTCGTCGGCGAGACCGGCGGCAAGGACTTCGTCGTCGCGCACCCCAGCGCCGACCGCGCCGTCCTGAAGACCGCGCTGACCCGCGGCTCCTTCGAGTTCCAGGGCCAGAAGTGCTCCGCGTCCTCGCGGGCGTACGTCCCCGCCTCCATCTGGAACTCCGGTTTCCAGGAGGAGTTCGCGGCCGAGGTCGACTCCATCAAGATGGGTGACGTCACCGACCTGAGCAACTTCATCGGGGCCGTCATCGACGACCGCTCGTTCGCCAAGAACAAGGCCGCGATCGACCGCGCCAAGTCCGACCCGACCTGCACGGTCATCGCGGGCGGCAGCTACGACGACTCGGTGGGCTACTTCGTCCGTCCGACCGTCATCGTGTGCACCGACCCGGAGAACGAGGTCTTCACGACCGAGTACTTCGGCCCGATCCTCGCGATCCACGTCTACGAGGACGAGCAGTACGACGCCATGCTGGAGCAGATGGAGTCGGTCTCCGACTACGCGCTGACCGGCTCGGTCATCGCGGGCGACCGTGCGGCGGCCGCCGCCACGATGGAGAAGCTCCGCTACGCCGCGGGCAACTTCTACATCAACGACAAGTCGACCGGCGCCGTCGTCGGCCAGCAGCCCTTCGGCGGCGGCCGTGCCTCCGGCACCAACGACAAGGCGGGCGCCCCGCAGAACCTCCAGCGCTGGACTCTGACCCGGGCCATCAAGGAGACGCTGGTCCCGCCGACCGACTACACCTACCCGCACCAGGGCTGACGCCCTCCCGGGGCGCCGCAGCACGACGCCCCGGACCCGGGGCTCTCCTGCGGAGCCCCTCGTGAGCACCGCCCCCCGACCGGTCCCCCTACCGGCCGGGGGGCGGTTTCACTGTGTGTACGGGACTGTCGGCGGGGCCTCAGATCTCGACGAGCACCTGGTCCAGCGACTTGCGAACGAGGTCGGGGACCTCGCAGTCGTCGGACGGGTAGCCGACGGGGATGACCGCGAACGCCTTCTCGTTCTCCGGCCGGTTCAGCACCTCACCGAGGAAGCGCATCGGGCTCGGGGTGTGGATCAGCGCGGCGAGCCCGGACAGGTGCAGGGCGCTCAGGAGCATCCCCACCGCGATGCCCACGGACTCGTCGACGTAGTAGTGCTTGCGCTTGGCGCCGTCCTCGCCCAGCCAGTAGCGCTGCTGGAACACCACGATCAGGCCGGGCGCGTCCGTCATGTGGGCCTTGACCGCGTCGGTGCCCAGCGGGCGCAGCGCCGCGAGCCACTCCTCGCCGAGCCGTCCGTCGTAACTCAGCTTCTCCTCGTGCTCGGCGGCCTCCCGGATGCGGCGGCGCACCTCCGGATCCTTGACCAGGACGAACGTCCACGGCTGCTGGTGGGCGCCGGAGGGGGCGGTGGCCGCGCAGGCGACGGCGTCACGCAGCACCTGTTCGGGGACCGGGTCGGGGGAGAAGGCCCGGACGGTCCTGCGCTCGTCCAGCCGCAGCCGCAGCCGCGCGGCGCGGGCGAGCGACTCCTCGGCGGCGATCCGCTCGGGTCGGTAGGGCGTGGGGCGGTACGGGGCGCCGTGAGTGGGGGACCAGGGGCGGGACGCGGAGGCGGTCGCGGGTGCGGTGGCCGCCGCGGGTTCGGGTGTCGTGTCGGGCATGGGCGCAGTGTGCGCCCCGGGGGAGCCCGGAGGGAACCGGGGGTTCGGTCAGGTCCGGGGCGGGTCCCGGACAGTGTCCGGTGACCGGCGGCACCAGCCGGACGTCAACGGCCCACGGCGCACGCGGTCTTGTGGTGTAGGTAATGGGCATGTCAAATTCCTTCTCGGTACGTCCCCACACGTCACCTCAGAAGGAGTCCCCCCATGAGACGCAACTCCCGCGCGCGCCTCGGCGTTTCCCTGCTGCTCGTCGCCGGAGCCCTCGGCCTCGGAGCCGCCCCCTCCACCGCCGCCGACGCCCCCGCCGCCACCCCCTCGGCGATCCCCGCCCCGGCCGCGTACGCCCTCGACGCCAAGGTCGAACGGCAGCTCGGGGCCGCCACCGCCGGTACCTACCTCGACGCCGCGACCGGGAAGCTGGTCGTCACCGTCACCACCGACCGGGCCGAGGAGCAGGCCCGCTCCGCCGGGGCCACCGTCCGCCGGGTGACCCGCAGCGCCGCCCAGCTCGATGCCGCCATGGAGACCCTGGAGGCCGAGGCGAAGATCACCGGCACCTCCTGGGGTGTCGACCCGCGCACCAACCGGGTCGTCGTCGAGGCCGACTCCTCCGTCTCCGCCCGGGAGATGGCCCGCCTCGAAGCCGTCGCCGAGCGGCTCGACGGCGCGGTCGCCGTCCAGCGCGTCCCCGGTGAGTTCCGCCGCGAGGTGCTGGGCGGCGGCGCGATCTACGGAGGCGGCAGCCGCTGCTCGGCCGCCTTCAACGTCACCAAGGGCGGGGCCCGTTACTTCGTGACCGCCGGGCACTGCACCAACATCTCCGCCAACTGGTCGGCCCGCTCGGGCGGTCCGGTCGTCGGCGTGCGGGAGGGCAGCAGCTTCCCGACCAACGACTACGGCATCGTCCGCTACACCGACGGGTCCTCGCCCGCCGGAGCCGTCGACCTCTACAACGGCTCCACCCGCGACATCACCTCCGCCGCCAACGCCGTCGTCGGCCAGGCGATCCAGAAGAGCGGCTCCACCACCAAGGTGACCTCCGGAACGGTCACCGCCGTCAACGTCACCGTCAACTACAGTGACGGGCCCGTCTACAACATGGTCCGCACCACGGCCTGCTCCGCCGGCGGCGACAGCGGCGGCGCGCACTTCGCCGGATCCGTCGCCCTCGGCATCCACTCCGGCAGCTCCGGCTGCTCGGGCACCGCGGGCTCGGCCATCCACCAGCCGGTCACCGAGGCGCTGTCCGCGTACGGCGTCTCGGTGTACTGAGTCCCGTGAGCCGGTAGGGCGCGGACGCGGCGGCTCGGGCTTCCGCCCTCGCGGAGCCCCGCCGTCCCCGATCCGCCGTCGGATCCGGCCGTACGAGCCCGACGCCCGCCCGGACCACCGTGCACCCCGGTCAGGGCGGGTCCGCGCGTGCGGTGGCATCATGCGCCGTCGGGCGGGGCGCGGGCTGGAAGATGGACGCCATGGTCCCGTCTCCCGCAGTGCGCATCGCCCACACCGCCGATCTCACCCCCGCCGAGCGGGCCCGGATCCGCGACCTGCTCGACGCCGCCTTCGAGGGCGACTTCGCCGACGAGGACTGGGAGCACGCACTCGGCGGCGTCCACGCCCTGATCCGCGACGCGGACGGCCTCCTGATCGCCCATGGCTCCGTCGTCCAGCGCCAGGTCCGGCACGCGGACCGCTCCTACCGCGCCGGCTACGTCGAGGGCGTCGCCGTCCGCGCCGACCGTCGCCGCGAAGGCCTCGGACACCGGGTGATGGCCGCGCTGGAACGCGTGATCGACGCGGCCTACGACTTCGGCGCGCTCTCCGCCTCCGACGCGGGCGCGGCGCTCTACGCGGCACGCGGCTGGCGTGTCTGGCCGGGCCGGCTCGGGGCCCTGGGGCCCGACGGACCCGTGGCGCTGCCCGAGGAGGAGGGCAGCACCTATGTGCGGCCGACGGCCGGACACTCCCTGCCCGACCCCGCCCACCCGTTGTCCTTCGACTGGCGGAACGGCGACCTCCTCTGACCGCTGAACCGGATCCACGGCTGTGACCTGCACCGATTCAAAAGGCCGTCTCAGATAGTAGGAAGTCCGACTAACTGTGGAGACAGCGCGGCCCGACTGTCCTAGCTTGGTAGGAGCCGAACGCATCGCTCGATCGAGCGACCGGCGGATGGTCGCGCGCGCCTGAAGCAGGTAACCCCTGCCGCGTGTGCTCCCCGCCCCTTCCGGCGCCTCGACATCCGATCACGTTCCCCCTCACCGCGCGGCGCTGTGCCGCCCGCGCCGGTGTCACGCGATCTCAGGAATCTCAAGGAGTCGATCCACCATGGCCGAGACCACTGTCCGCCGCGTCCGTCACACCTCCCGCCAGGCCGACGCCGAGCGCCGCAACGCGGCCGCCGCCCTCCAGCGCGCCCTGGACCGCCGCGACAACGGCGGCGAGACCGGCCACTGAGCCGCCTCCGCAGCCGTACTCCGCCCTTCCCGCCGCACCACCCACCCCACCCCGAACACCCGTACGTCCGTCCATATGGTGGACGTCGGATGTCATGGGGTGGGACGCACCGTTAGGCTCCCGGCATGTCTCGCAGCATCGATCTCGCAGTGATCCCCGGTGACGGAATCGGCCAGGAAGTCGTGGCCCAGGGCCTCAAGGTCCTCAACGCTGTCCTCCCGCAGGATGTGAAGCTGGAGACCAAGGAGTACGACCTCGGCGCCCAGCGCTGGCACCGCACCGGCGACACCCTCCCGGACGCGGAGCTGGAAGCCCTCAAGAACCACGACGCCATCCTCCTCGGCGCGATCGGCGACCCGTCCGTGCCGTCCGGCGTCCTGGAGCGCGGGCTGCTGCTGAAGCTGCGATTCGCCTTCGACCACTTCATCAACCTGCGCCCCTCCAAGCTCTTCCCGAACACGGCGACCCCGCTCGCCGGCCGCCCGGACATCGACTTCGTCGTCGTCCGCGAGGGCACCGAGGGCCCGTACACCGGCAACGGCGGCTCGCTGCGCACCGGCACCCCCGCCGAGGTCGCCACCGAGGTCAGCGTCAACACGGCGTACGGCGTCGAGCGCGTGGTCCGGGACGCCTTCGAGCGCGCGGCCGCCCGGCCCCGCAAGAAGCTGACCCTGGTCCACAAGAACAACGTCCTCGTCTACGCCGGCCACCTGTGGAAGAGCACGTTCGACCGGGTCGCCGCCGAATACCCGCAGGTCAGCACCGACTACCTGCACGTCGACGCCGCGACGATCTTCTTCGTCACCCAGCCGGAGCGCTTCGACGTCATCGTCACCGACAACCTCTTCGGTGACATCCTCACCGACCTGGCCGCCGCCGTCACCGGCGGAATCGGCCTGGCCGCCTCCGGCAACATCAACCCGACGGGCGCGTTCCCGTCGATGTTCGAGCCGGTCCACGGCTCCGCCCCTGACATCGCCGGGCAGGGCAAGGCCGACCCGACCGCCACGATCCTCTCCGTCGCCCTCCTGCTGCGCCACCTCGGCCACGACACCGAGGCCGTGCGCATCGAGGACGCCGTCTCCGCCGATCTCGCGGAGCGCCTGCCGGGCGATGCGGGAGGGGCCGCCACGCGGACGACCGACGAGATCGGCGACGCCCTCGCGGTACGCGTAGCGAGCTGACCCGACGACTCCACTCCGAAGCCGCCGGGTCGCATCAGCGCCCGGCGGCTTCACCTGTGCGGCCTCCGGGTGCCACCATCGATCCCGGACCGCATTCACACCATTTCGTGCACGGCCCCCCGCAGGCGATAATCGAACGCGGGGCCGTGGCTCGCGGTGAAGCTCGGACGTCCCAGGACCTGACCGGAAAACGTCGGGCCGAGGTGGCGTGAGCGCGGTCCATCACACACAAGACCGGTGAAGGACACGCACTCATGACGACGCCCACGATCGAGCTCAAGCCCTCCTCGAACCCGCTGTCCGACGCGGAGCGCGCGGCGATCCTGGCCAGCCCCGGATTCGGCCGGCACTTCACCGACCACATGGTGACCATCCGCTGGACCGAGGGCCGCGGCTGGCACGACGCGGAGCTGGTCCCCTACGGCCCGCTGTCGCTGGACCCGGCCAACATGACCCTGCACTACGCGCAGGAGATCTTCGAGGGGCTCAAGGCCTACCGCCAGCCCGACGGCACGGTCGCCTCCTTCCGCCCCGACGCCAACGCCCGCCGCTTCCAGCGCTCGGCCGCCCGGCTCGCCATGCCCGAGCTGCCCGTCGAGACGTTCATCGCGGCGTGCGACGCGCTGGTCCAGCAGGACAAGGCGTGGGTCCCGGACCACGGCGGCGAGGAGTCCCTGTACCTGCGCCCGTTCATGATCGCCACCGAGGTCGGCCTCGGGGTGAGGCCCGCCAACGAGTACCTCTTCATCGTCATCGCCTCGCCCGCCGGCGCCTACTTCCCCGGCGGCGTGAAGCCGGTCTCCATCTGGCTCTCCGAGAACCGCGTCCGGGCCGTCCCCGGCGGCATGGGCGACGCCAAGACCGGCGGCAACTACGCCGCCTCCCTCCTCGCCCAGGCCGAGGCCGCCGAGCACGGCTGCGCCCAGGTCGCCTACCTCGACGCGGTCGAGCACAAGTGGGTCGAGGAGCTCGGCGGCATGAACCTCTACTTCGTGTACGCCCAGGAGGACGGCTCGAAGAAGATCATCACCCCGTCCCTCACCGGCTCCCTGCTCGCCGGCGTCACCCGCGACTCCCTCCTCACGGTCGCCCGGGACCTGGGTTACGGCTCCGAGGAGGGCCGCGTCTCCATCGACCAGTGGCGCGACGACACCGCCAACGGCACCCTCCTGGAGGTCTTCGCCTGCGGCACCGCCGCCGTCATCACCCCCGTCGGCCTGGTGAAGTCGCAGGGCGGCGAGTGGACCCAGAGCGGCGGCGAGCCGGGCGAGGTCACCATGAGGCTGCGGGAGCGCCTGCTCGACATCCAGCGCGGTGTCGTCGAGGACACCCACGGCTGGATGCACCCGCTCGGCTAGGAGGCTCCCCGGCCCGAAGGCCGCACGGGTTCCGCGGGGCGCAAGGGTTCCGCACGGCCGCACCGGCTCCGCCGCCGGTGCGGCCTTTTCCGTACCCGGAGCATGGAGCGCCGCTCGAAGTGAAGGGAGCCGACCTTCCCTGCCGCTGGCCCAGCCCTTTAGAGTGTCGCTCTAAACCCTTCGTCCCAGGAGCGCCCGTGCCCACCACCCCCGCCCCCTTCCGCATGCCTCCCGAGTGGGCCCCGCACGAGCGCACCTGGATGGCCTGGCCGGGCCCCAACCCCACCTTCGCCTCCGACGCCGAGCTGGCCGAGGCCCGCCGTGCCTGGGCCGCCGTCGCCCGGGCCGTACGCCGCTTCGAGCCGGTCACGATGGTGGTCGGTCCGGGGCAGGAGGAGGGGGCGGCGGCGCTGCTCGGCCCGGACGTCGAGCTGGCCGTCCGCCCGCTCGACGACGCCTGGATGCGCGACATCGGCCCCACCTTCGTCACCGACGGCCGCACCCTCGCCGCCGTCGACTGGACGTTCAACGGCTGGGGCGCCCAGGGCTGGGCCCGCTGGGAGAGCGACCAGCACATCGCGCGGGCCGTCGCCGAGCTGGCCCAGGCCCCCGCCCACAGCTCCCCGCTCGTCAACGAGGGCGGCGCGATCCACGTGGACGGCGAGGGCACCGTCCTGCTCACCGAGACCGTCCAGCTCGGCCGGGAGCGCAACCCCGGCTGGAGCCGCGAGCAGGTCGAGGCGGAGATCCACGCCCGCCTCGGCACCGAGAAGGCGATCTGGCTGCCCCGCGGGCTGACCGGCGACTACGGGACCTACGGCACCCTCGGCCATGTCGACATCGTGGCCGCCTTCGCCCGCCCCGGCACTGTCCTCGTCCACGTCCAGCCCGACCCGGCCCACCCCGACCACGAGGTCACCCGGGAGCTGCTGGCGGTTCTGCGCGCCGCCACGGACGCCAGGGGCCGCACCCTGGAGGTCGTCGAGGTGCCCGCGCCCACCGTGCTGCGCGACGAGGACGGCGAGTGGGTCGACTACTCCTACATCAACCACTACCTCTGCAACGACGGCGTGGTCCTCTGCGCCTTCGACGACCCGCGTGACGAGGAGGCCGCCGCGATCTTCCGGCGCCTCTTCCCGGACCGTACGGTGACCCTCGTCGACGCCCGTACGATCTTCGCCGGCGGTGGAGGCATCCACTGCATCACCCAGCAGCAGCCGAAGGTCTGAGACAGCCCGAAGACCCGACGCGCCCCGAACGCCGAAAGCCCGCGCCCATGACCCCCGCCCCCCGCCGCACCCGCCACGCCGCCCCGCCCCGGGAGGACGTCCTCGCCGCCGCCATGGCCACCATCGCCGCGCGCGGGCTCGACGGGCTGACCATGGCCGGCCTCGGGCGGGACGTGGGGATGAGCAGCGGGCACCTGCTCTACTACTTCCGCACCAAGGACGAGCTGCTGCTGCGGACCCTGGAGTGGAGCGAGGGCCGTCTCGGGGCCGAGCGCCGCGCCCTGCTCGCCCGGCCGGGGAGCGCCCGCGAACGGCTGGAGGCGTACATCGGCCTCTACCTCCCCGCCGGGCACCGCGACCCCCACTGGACGCTCTGGCTGGAGGTCTGGGGCCGCTCGCAGAACGCCGACGACGACGCCCGCGCCCGGCAGGCCGCCATCGAGGGGGCCTGGCACCGCGACCTGGTGGCGCTGCTCGCCGAGGGGATCTCGCGCGGTGAGTTCCGCCCGGTGGACCCCGACCGCTCCGCCACCCGGCTGCGGGCGCTCCTGGACGGGTTCAGCGTCCACGTCACGGTCGGGATCCCGGGGACGGGCCGCGCGCAGGTGCTCGCCCGGACGACGGAGTTCCTGGACGAGACGCTGGCGCCGGGGGAGCGGGGCGGCGAGCGCGGCGGCCCCGTCCCGCGCTGATACCGGGCGAGTGCCACCGGGGCCGGAGTGCGACCAGCGTCACGACCGCATCCTGAGACACCGCCGTCGGGCGGCCCGTGCTGTGCCAGACTGCTGCCGTGTCCTCGTTCGTCATGATTATTGGCAGCAGGCGCGCCGGTCCGCAGTGACCGCCCCGTACCACCCCGTACGGCGCGGCCACCGTGCCTCGGACCCGCGCGCAGACCTCTCGCACCCGCGAGGGGTTTTTTGTTTTCCGGCCCGCACCCGGGCCGGGGCGGCGCGCGCGGGATGATGAGGCAAGTGGAACCAGATCGTCCGGTCCACTCATCCGACAGGAGCCAGATCAGCATGACCACCAAGGCCAACGCCACCGACGACAGTTTCCATGTCTTCGACACCACACTGCGCGACGGTGCTCAGCGTGAGGGCATCAACCTGACGGTCGCCGACAAGCTGACCATCGCCCGTCATCTGGACACCTTCGGTGTGGGGTACATCGAGGGCGGCTGGCCGGGGGCCAACCCCCGCGACACGGAGTTCTTCGCCCGTGCCCAGAAGGAGATCGCCTTCGAGAACGCCCAGCTGGTGGCGTTCGGCGCGACCCGCAGGGCCGGTGGCAGCGCGGCCGACGACCCGCAGGTCAAGGCGCTCCTGAACTCCGGCGCCCCGGTGATCACCCTGGTGGCCAAGTCCCACGACCGCCATGTGGAGCTGGCCCTGCGCACCACCCTGGAGGAGAACCTGGAGATGGTCCGGGACACCGTCTCCCACCTGCGCGACCAGGGCCGCCGGGTCTTCGTGGACTGCGAGCACTTCTTCGACGGGTACCGGGCCGACGCCGAGTACGCCAAGTCCGTGGTCCGCACCGCCCACGAGGCCGGCGCCGAGGTCGTCATCCTCTGCGACACCAACGGCGGCATGCTCCCCGCGCAGGTCCAGGCCGTCGTCGCCACCGTCATCGCCGACACCGGCGCCCGGCTCGGCATCCACGCCCAGGACGACACCGGCTGTGCCGTGGCCAACACCCTGGCCGCCGTCGACGCGGGCGCCACCCACGTCCAGTGCACGGCCAACGGCTACGGCGAACGGGTCGGCAACGCCAACCTCTTCCCCGTCGTCGCCGCCCTGGAACTCAAGTACGGCATGAAGGTGCTGCCCGAGGGCGCGCTCGCCGAGATGACCCGGATCTCGCACGCCATCGCCGAGGTCGTCAACCTCACCCCCTCCACCCACCAGCCGTACGTGGGAGTCTCGGCCTTCGCCCACAAGGCCGGGCTGCACGCCTCCGCGATCAAGGTCGACCCGGACCTGTACCAGCACATCGACCCCGAAAAGGTCGGCAACACCATGCGGATGCTGGTCTCCGACATGGCGGGCCGCGCCTCGATCGAGCTGAAGGGCAAGGAGCTCGGCGTCGACCTCGGCGACGACCGCGCCCTGGTCGGCCGGGTCGTGGAGCGGGTGAAGGAGCGCGAGCTCCAGGGCTACACCTACGAGGCCGCCGACGCCTCCTTCGAACTCCTGCTGCGCGGCGAGGTCGAGGGCCGGGCCCGCCGCTACTTCCGCACCGAGTCCTGGCGGGCGATCGTCGAGGACCGCCCGGACGGCACCCACGCCAACGAGGCGACCGTGAAGCTCTGGGCCAAGGGGGAGCGGATCGTCGCGACCGCCGAGGGGAACGGCCCGGTCAACGCCCTGGACCGGGCGCTGCGCGTCGCCCTGGAACGGATCTACCCGCAGCTCGCCAAGCTGGAGCTGATCGACTACAAGGTCCGCATCCTGGAGGGCCGTACCGGCACCGAGTCCACCACCCGCGTCCTCATCACCACAGGCGACGGGGCCGGCGACTGGGCGACCGTGGGGGTCGCCGAGAACGTCATCGCCGCCTCCTGGCAGGCCCTGGAGGACGCGTACACCTACGGACTGCTGCGCGCGGGCGTCGAGCCCGCCGAGTAGCCCGCCGCGATCCCGTCGTCACCGAGCCGCCGCCCCCTCGCCGGGCGGCGGCTCCTTCGCGTTCCGGATCGTTCAAGAGGTGAACGCACAACCCGGCCTGCTCGCCCGACAGATGGGACGTGCCCAATCTCGACGTGAAGTATTGACGGTCCTGTGTCGGCGCGGTTAACTCACGCCGCAACGCCGGTACCGGTTCCGGAACCGGTACCGAAGCACCTCCCCCGGCCTGTCCGCGCCCTACCCCCGCCTGCCCTCTTCCGCCCCGCCCGCCCCTGGAGGACCGGATGCGCGTCACCATCGCCGATGTCGCCCGCGAGGCCGGCGTGAGCAAGACGACCGTGTCCCGCGTCATCAACACCAAGGGCGAGGTGGACCGCACCACGGCCGCCCGTGTTCGTGAAGTGATCGCACAGCTCGGCTACGTACCCAGCTCCGGCGCCGTCGGTCTCGCCCGCGGCTCCAGCCGTACGGTCGGCATGCTGGTGCCCTCGCTCACCTGGCCGTGGATGGGCGAGCTGCTGCAAGGCGTCGTCGACACCGTCGAGGCCGCCGACTACGGGCTGCTGCTCTTCACCTGCAACCGCGGGGCCGAGTCCGTCCAGCGCTTCACCAGCCAGGTGTCCGCGCGCGCCTTCGACGGGCTCGTCGTCGTGGAACCCGAGAACACCCTCGGCCACCTCACCGAACTGCACCGCGACGGCCTGCCGATCGTGCTCATCGACGACCGCGGCCACCACCCCGAGTTCCCCTCCGTCGTGACCACCAACCACGAGGGAGGCGCGTCTGCGGCCCGCCACCTGCGCGCCGCCGGCCGCACCCGGCCCCTGATCCTGACCGGCCCCCGGCACTTCGGCTGCGTACGGGAGCGGACCGCGGGATTCTGTTCGGTCCTGCCCACCGGCCTGGTCGTCGAGGGGGACTTCACCGAACGCGGCGGCCGGCTCGCCGTCGAGGAACTCCTCGCCCGGGACGTCACGTTCGACTCCGTCTTCGCGCACAACGACATCAGCGCGGCGGGCGTGCTCCGCGCCCTGCGCGCCGCCGGACGCCGGGTCCCGGACGACATCGCCGTCGTCGGCTTCGACGACATCCCGATGGCCGAACACACCGAACCACCGCTGACCACCGTGCGCCAGCCCACCCGCCGCATGGGCGAGGCGGCGGCCCGCATGCTGCTCTCCCACCTCGCCGGCACGCCCGCACCCGACGGGCCGGCCGTGCTGCCCACCGAACTGGTCGTGCGCCACTCGGCGCCGTGACGGACCCGGCCACCCGGCCGCGCCCCCGCCCGCCCTCGCACCTTCCGCCCGCCGGGATCCCCTGGACCCGGCAGCCCCCTTCCTGGAGTCGCCATGTCCGTACGCCGTCGCACCACCCTCAGGGCGGTCGCCGCAGCCACCGTCGTGGTCGCGCTCGCCGCCGGTTGCTCGAACGCCAACTCCGGTGCTGACAAGGGCGGCAGGGCCGCCGGTGTGCTGACGCTCGGCAAGCCGGACGGGCCGCAGACGAACAACAGCAACCCGTTCCTGACGACCTCGGCCGGAGCGGTCCTCGGCTACCGCCACATGATCTACGAGCCGCTGGCGATGACGAACATGATCAGACCCACCGAGAAGGCGGACCCCTGGCTCGCCACCGAGTGGGCCTGGGAGGACAACTTCACCAAGGTCACCTTCACCCTGGACGAGCGGGCCACGTGGGCCGACGGCAAGCCCCTGACCGCCGCCGACGTGGCGTTCACCTTCAACCTGCTGAAGAAGCACCCGGCCCTCAACGGCGACGGGGTGCCCTTCGACGGGGTCGCCGTCCAGGGCAAGCAGGTCGTGCTGACCTTCGAGGAGAGCCAGTTCGTCAACCAGAACAAGATCATCCAGACCTTCGTCGTGCCCAAGCACATCTGGGAGAAGGTCGACGACCCGGAGACCTGGCCCAACCGCAACCCGGTCGGCTCCGGACCGTACAAGCTCAAGACGTTCACCCCGCAGACCACCACCCTGACCGCCACGCCCACCTACTGGAACGGCGAGACCAAGGTCAAGGAGCTGCGCTACACCGCCTACAACGACAACAGCGCCGCCACCACCGCGCTGGCCACTGGCAAGATGGAGTGGTCCTTCGTCTTCATGCCGAACCACAAGCAGCTGTTCATCGACAAGGACCCCAAGAACCACCAGCTCTGGTTCCCCTCCGGCCTCGGCGTCCACGGACTGTGGTTCAACACCACCCGCAAGCCCTTCGACAACCCGGGCCTGCGCCGGGCCATGGCGATGGTCGTCGACCGCAAGGCCATCCACGTCCAGGCGCAGGCCACGCTCTACCCGGAGATCACCAACCCCACCGGCATCCCGCTCCCCGCCGGTGAGCCCTTCCTCGCCCCCGAGTACGAGAACGCCACCACCAAGCCCGATGTCGCCGGCGCCAAGAAGGTGCTCGCCGACGCCGGGTTCGAGCTCAGCGGCGGCGTGCTCAAGGACCCCGGCGGCAAGCCGGTGACGCTCACCCTCACCGACCCGGCCGGATGGAACGACTACATCACCGGGCTCGCGATCATCAAGGACAACATCAAGGAGATCGGCATCGAGGCCAAGGTCAAGACCCAGACCGCCGAGGCATGGGGCACCGACGTGGCCAACGGCAACTTCGACGCCACCCTGCACTGGACCAACAGCGGCGCCACCCCCTACGACATGTACCAGAACATCATGGACGGGGCGATCGCCCAGCCCATCGGCACGAGCTCCCAGGCGGGCAACTTCGGCCGCTTCAAGAACGCCGAGGCGACCGCCGCGCTCAAGGAGTACGCGGGCGCCACCACCGACGCCGCCCGCACCGAGGCCCTCAACACCCTCCAGAAGATCTTCGTCGAGCAGGCCCCCATGATCCCGACGGCCGCCGCGCCCATCGGGGCCGAGTTCTCCACGAAGAACTGGATCGGCTGGCCCTCCGAGGCCAACCCCTACGCCCCGCCGCAGCACACCCAGCGGACCGCCCTGGAGATCGTGCTCAACCTCAAGCCCGCCACCAAGTAGGCACGGGGAAGGACCGGACGGGAAGAAGACGGGAAACCGGCCATGACCAGCGACCAGAGCGAGCCCGCGCCCACCGGCACGGCACCCCAGCGGACCGACACCGAGCCCCCGGGGACCGACACCGAGCCCGCGCCCACCGGCACGGCACCGCAGCGGACCGGCACCGAGCCCGCGCCCACCGGCACGGCACCCCAGCGGACCGGCGCCGAGCCCGCGCCCACCGGCGCCGACGTGGTGCTGGAAGCGCGCGGAGTCACCAAACACTTTCCCCTGCGCCGCACCGCCCGCGACCTGTTCGCCCGCGAGCGCCGCAGCGTCCACGCCGTCGACGACGTCTCGCTCCGGCTGAGACGCGGCACCGTCACGGCGCTGGTGGGGGAGTCCGGCTCGGGCAAGTCCACCGTCGCCCGCCTGCTGGCCCAGCTCCATCCGCTCACCTCGGGGGAGATACGGCTGGGCGGCGAACCCGTGGTGGCCGGGCGCGGCCGGTCCTTCCGCCGTTACGTGCGCCGGGTCCAGCTGATCTTCCAGGACCCGTTCGCCTCGCTGAACCCGGTGCACACCGTGCGCTACCACCTCACCCGCGCCCTGAAGATCCACGGCCGGGCGGGCAGCGGGGAGCGGGAACTGGAGGAGCGCCTCGCCGCCCTGCTGGAGCGGGTCCAGCTGACCCCGCCGCAGCAGTTCCTGGACACGTTCCCGCATGAGCTGTCGGGCGGGCAGCGCCAGCGCGTCGCCATCGCCCGGGCACTCGGCGCCGACCCGCAGGTCCTCCTCGCCGACGAACCCGTCTCGATGCTCGACGTGTCGATCCGGCTCGGCGTCCTCAACCTCCTGCGCGACCTCAAGGAACGCCTCCACCTGGCCGTCCTCTACATCACCCACGACATCGCCTCCGCCCGCTACTTCGCCGACACCACCCTCGTCATGTACGCGGGCCGGATCGTCGAGGGCGGTGGCAGCGAGCGCGTCACCCAGCACCCCGCCCACCCCTATACCCAGCTCCTGATCGCCTCCGCGCCCGACCCGGACCGGACCGCCGCCGACGAGGAACAGGAGGAGACCGGCACCGGCGAACCGCCCTCCCTGATCACCCCGCCCGCCGGCTGCCGGTTCCACCCCCGCTGCCACCGGGCCATGGAGCGCTGCCGCACCCAACCGCCGCCCCGCTTCGACCTGCCCGAGGGCCAGTGGGCGGCCTGCTGGCTGTACGAGGACGGGGGAGCGGGCGCCCCGGGAGCCACCGCCGCGACGGCCGCGGGCCCTCCGACCGGGAGCCACCCGGCCGCGAAGGAGGCCACCCGGTGACCTACCTGCTCCAGCGCCTCGCCTTCTACGCCGTCACCGCGTGGGCCGCGATCACCATCAACTTCCTCATCCCCCGGCTCATGCCCGGCGACCCCGTCCAGGCCCTGCTCGCCCGCTACCAGGGGCAGCTCGACACCCAGGCCATCGACTCGCTCAAGGCCCTCTTCGGTCTCGACGAGCAGCAGTCGATGTGGCAGCAGTACACCGACTACTGGGCCCACCTCCTCGACGGCGACCTCGGCCTCTCCTTCACCTTCTTCCCCACCCCGGTCAGCGAGGTCATCGGCCAGTCCCTGCCCTGGACCCTGGCCCTCGTCGGCACGACCACCCTCATCAGCTTCGTCCTCGGTACCGGCATCGGCGTCTACAGCGGCTGGAAGCGCGGCTCCTGGCTGGACGGGCTGCTGCCGGTCACCACCTTCATCTCCTCCATCCCGTACTTCTGGCTTGGCCTCGTCGCCATCGCCGTGTTCGCCGAGAAGTGGCCGCTGTTCCCCAACTCCGGCGGGTACGACAACGCGCTCGTCCCGGCCTTCGACTGGCCGTTCATCTCCAGCGCGCTCTACCACGCGGTCCTGCCCGGCGTGACGATCGTCCTCAGCGCGGTCGCCGGCTGGATCCTCGGCATGCGGAACATGATGGTCACCGTCTCCTCCGAGGACTACGTGACGGTCGCCCAGGCCAAGGGCCTGTCCGAGCGGCGCGTGATGTTCGGCTACGCCGCCCGCAACGCGGTCCTCCCCAACATCTCCGGCTTCGCCCTCTCCCTCGGCTTCATCGTCGGCGGCACCCTGCTCGTCGAGATGGTCTTCACCTACCCGGGCATCGGCTTCCAGCTGCTCCAGGCGGTCGGCGCCAAGGACTACCCCCTGATGCAGGGCGTCTTCCTCATCATCACGCTCTCCGTCCTCGCCGCGAACCTCCTCGCCGACCTCGTCTACGCGGCCCTCGACCCCCGTACCCGGAAGGAGGCGTGACCCCGTGTCCGGCACCCGCGTCCGCGCCGCCCGCCCCCGTACCCGGAAGGAGGCGCCGGGCATGTCCGCAGCCCCCGACGCCTCCGTGCCCGACGGTGCGCCCCCGCCCACGGCCCCCACCCGCCGGGCCCGGCTCCGCTTCCTGCGCGGCGGCAAGACCCGCACCGGCCTGATCATCCTGGCGTTCTTCGTCGTGCTGGCCGTGGCGGGCCCCTGGCTCGCCCCCTACGACCCCGACGCGATGAGCGACCAGCTGCTCCAACCGCCCTCCGGGGAGCACTGGTTCGGCACCACGCACACCGGGCAGGACGTCTTCTCGCAGATCCTGGTCGGCACCCGCGGGGTCCTCGTCGTCGGACTGTTGGCCGCCGCCATCGCCACCGCCCTGTCCGTCCTGATCGGGGTCAGCGCCGGGTTCCTCGGCGGGGCCGTCGACGAGATCCTCTCCGCCCTCTCCAACATCTTCCTGGTGCTGCCCGGTCTCCCGCTGATCATCATCGTCGCCAGCTTCGTCCCCGACACCGGCGACCTCGTCATCGCCGTCGCCATCGCCCTGACCTCCTGGGCCTGGGGATCGCGGATCCTGCGCGCCCAGACCCTGTCGCTGCGCCGCCGCGACTACGTGGAGGCCGCCCGAGCCACCGGCGAGTCGACCCCGCGCATCATCCTCTTCGAGATCCTGCCGAACCTCACCGCCGTCATCGCCTCCGGCTTCGTCGGCACGGTCATCTTCGCCGTCCTCACCGAGATCACCCTCGCCTTCATCGGCGTCGCCGACATCTCCCACTGGAACTGGGGCACCGTCCTCTTCTGGGCCCAGTCCAACCAGGCCCTGGCCCAGGGCGCCTGGTGGTGGTTCGTCCCGGCCGGCCTGTGCATCGCCCTGCTGGGCACCGCGCTCGCCCTCATCAACTTCGGCATCGACGAGTTCGTCAACCCCCGCCTGCGCACCGCCACCGGCTCCTCCCGGAAGGTGAGGATGCGCGTCGGCTTCACCCCCGTGGCACGCAAGGCGCCCGGCACGGGCCACCCCGGGCAGTACAGCAGCAAGGAGCCGCGCACATGAGCGCCGAGCCGGTCCTGACCATCAGCGGACTCAACGTCGACTACGGCACCGACGCGGGCGCCGTCCACGCCCTGCGCGACATCGACCTCACCCTGAACCGGGGCGAAGTCCTCGGCCTGGCCGGGGAGTCGGGCTCGGGCAAGTCGACACTCGCCTACGCCGTGACCCGGCTGCTGTCCCCGCCCGGCGTCATCACCGGGGGAGAGGTCCACTACCACCGCCCCGGCGGCGACCGCGTCGACCTCCTCTCCCTCACCCCGCGGCAACTGCGCGCCTTCCGCTGGCAGGAGCTGTCCATCGTCTTCCAGGGGGCGATGAACTCCCTCAACCCCGTGCACACCGTCCACAGCCAGCTCACCGACGTCCTCGCCGCCCACCGCCCCGAGCTCAGAAGACGCCAACGCACTCAGCGGGCAGAGGAGTTGCTGGGACTCGTCGGTATCTCCACCGACCGGCTCGCCGCCTACCCGCACCAGCTCTCCGGCGGGATGCGCCAACGCGTGATGATCGCCATGGCGCTCGCCCTGGAGCCCGAGATCGTCGTCATGGACGAGCCGACCACCGCGCTCGACGTGGTGATGCAGCGCCAGATCCTGCGACGACTGGTCCAGTTGAGGGAAGAGCTGCACTTCTCGGTCGTGTTCATCACCCACGACATCTCCCTCCTGATCGAATTCTCGGACCGGATCGCGATCATGTACGGGGGCCGCATCGTGGAGCAGGCGGGCGCGGCGGAGATCTACCGCGACCCCCGCCACCCGTACAGCGACGGGCTCCTCCACTCCTTCCCCGCGCTCCACGGTCCCCGCCGCGAACTGACCGGCATCCCCGGCTCCCCGCCGCACCTCTCCGCGATGCCGCCCGGCTGCGCGTTCCACCCGCGCTGCGGCAAGGCCTTCGCGCCGTGCGCCGGGCAGATCCCCCCGCTCGCCCCGCCCGCCGACGGGCCCGGCCGCGCGGTCGCCTGCCACCTGCACGCCTGACCAGGCCCCTCCCCTCCCACGGACGGAGACCGATGAACCTCGCCACCACCCCGCAGCGCCCTCTTCGTCCGGCCCCGGTACACGGACTCCCGGCCGGCTTCCGCTGGGGCGTCGCCACCTCCTCGTACCAGATCGAGGGGGCCGCCGCCGAGGACGGCCGCACCCCGTCCATCTGGGACACCTTCTGCCGGGTGCCCGGGGCGGTGGAGGGCGGCGAGCACGGCGACGTGGCCTGCGACCACTACCACCGGATGCCCGAGGACGTGGAGCTGATCGCGGGCCTCGGCGTCGACACCTACCGCTTCTCGCTCGCCTGGCCGCGCATCCAGCCGGGCGGCCGGGGCCCCGCCAACGACAAGGGCCTCGACTTCTACAAGCGGCTGATCGACGAGCTCCGGGGGCGCGGCGTCACCCCGTGGATCACCCTCTACCACTGGGACCTGCCGCAGGAGCTGGAGGACGCGGGCGGCTGGCCCGCACGCGACACCGCCCTGCGCTTCGCGGAGTACGCCGCCCTCACCTACGAGGCACTCGGCGACCGGGTCGAGCACTGGACCACGCTGAACGAGCCCTGGTGCTCGGCGATGCTCGGCTACGCCCACGGGCTGCACGCCCCCGGCCGCCGCGACCCGGGCGACGCCATGGCCGCCGTCCACCACCTGCTCCTGGGCCACGGCCTCGCCGCCCGCGCGCTCCGCGAGGCGGCCGGGGACAACCCGCTGGAGCTCGGCATCACCCTCAACCTCGGCACCGCCACCCCCGAGACCGGCAGCGCGGCCGACCGCGAGGCGTGCCGCCGCGCCGACGGACTGGGCGCCCGGCTCTACCTCGACCCCCTCGTGCACGGCCGCTACCCCGAGGACGTCGTCGCGGACCTGGCCGCCCAGCACATCGAACTCCCGGTCAGGGACGGCGACCTGGCCGCCATCGCCACCCCGCTCGACGTGCTCGGCGTCAACTTCTACCGGGGCATGCAGTTCTCCGGCGTCACCGAGGACGGCTCCCCGGTCGACGCCGAGGGCCTGCCGGTCGTCCGGGCCGTGGAACGCGATCTGCCGCGCACCGCGATGGACTGGGAGATCACCCCCGCCGAACTCACCGACCTGCTGGTGCGGCTGGAGCGCGACTACGGGCTGCCGACCGTCGTCACGGAGAACGGCGCGGCCTTCGACGACACGGTCGCCCCCGACGGCTCCGTCCCCGACGCCGACCGCACGGCCTACCTCGCCGACCACATCGACGCCGTCGCCGCCGCCCGTGCCCGCGGGGCCGACGTCCGGGGCTACTTCGCCTGGTCGCTGCTGGACAACTTCGAGTGGGCGTACGGCTACGGCAAGCGGTTCGGCATCGTCCGCGTCGACTACGCCACCCAGACCCGCACGCTCAAGGACAGCGCCAAGTGGTACCGCGACACGATCCGCCTCACCCGCGACGCCACCGCGTAGCGCACCAAGCCCCCCGATCCGTAACGGCGTCACGCCCCCTCGACCCCGAAAGAGAGCGCTCCCAGACATGTCCCGCATTCCGTACACCCGCCCCCGCAAGGGCAGAAGCAGACCCGCGACGGCCGCCTTCGCCGCCGCTGCCGTCCTGGCCACCCTGCTCGCCGGGTCGGCCACCGGCCCCGCGGCCGCCGCCGACGAACCCGCCCCCGTCCTCATCGACCGCTTCGAGGGCGAGGTGCCGCTCGGCAACACCCCGCCGGCCGACGCCATCTTCACCTGGGGCGGCGACGCGGACGACCATCCGCAGCTGAAGCTGGCGAGACGCGCGGACGCCCCCGAGGGCGAGCAGGTCCTCGAAGGCTCCTACGACATCAGCGCCTACGGCGGGTTCAGCCACGAGTTCGCCGTGGACACCCCGCCGCAGGACTGGACCGCCCACCGAGGCATCCGCTTCTGGTGGTACGGCCAGAACACCGCACCCCTGCCGCCCGGTTCGGGCAAGCGCGTCAACTTCGAGATCAAGGACGGCGGCGCCAACGGCGGTGCGTCCGAGCTCTGGACCACGTCCTTCACCGACGACTGGGAGGGCTGGCACCTCGTCGAGATCCCCTTCGCGGACTTCGTCTACCGGGCCGACTACCAGCCCGTCGGCGGCATCGACCAGGTCCTCGGCCTCAATGAGATGTGGGGCTACGCCCTCACCCTGCCCGGCGGCGCACCCGGCGCGTTCGCCCTGGACGCCGTCGAGCTGTACGGCAAGGCGGACCCGGCGCTCACCGCGAGCGTGGTCACCGACACGGCCGTACGCCCGGTGCAGAACGGGGCGAGCGCGGAGCTGACGCTCTCCGTCGCCACCACCGGCTCCGTCCCCACCGAGGAGCCCGTCACCATCACGTACGCCACCGAGGGCGGCACGGCCGAGCCGGGCGAGGACTACACCCCGGTCACCGGCAGCCACACCTTCCCGGCCGGCACCGCGTCCGGGACGAGCCACAAGGTCACCGTCCGCACGGCGAAGGCGACGGAGCCCGCCGAGGCGAAGACGATCCCCCTGGAGCTGACCGTCACCGGCGCGAAGGCCCCCCGGGAGAACCCGCAGGTCGTCATCGACGCCCACGGACTGCCGTACCAGAACGCCGGGCTGCCGGTGAAGCAGCGGGTCGCGGACCTGCTGGGACGTCTCTCGCTCGCCGAGAAGGCCGGCCAGATGACCCAGGCCGAGCGCAACGCGCTCCGCACCCCCGGTGACATCGCCGCCTACGACCTCGGCTCGCTGCTCTCCGGCGGCGGCTCGGTCCCCACCCCGAACACGGCCGCCGCCTGGGCCAGGATGGTCGACGCCTACCAGTTGCGCGCCCAGGCCACCCGCTTCCAGATCCCGCTGATCTACGGCGTGGACGCGGTGCACGGCCACAACAACGTCGTCGGCGCGACGATCATGCCGCACAACATCGGCATCGGCGCCGGCCGCGACCCGAAGAGCGCCGAGAGGACCGGTGCGATCACCGCCAAGGAGGTCCGCGCCACCGGCGTCCCGTGGGACTTCGCCCCCTGCGTCTGCGTCACCCGCGACGAACGCTGGGGCCGTTCGTACGAGGCGTTCGGCGAGGACCCGGCCCTCGTCGAGGCCATGGAGACGGTCATCAAGGGCATGCAGGGCAGCCCGTCCGGCAAGGACCTGCACCGCAACGACAAGGTCCTCGGCAGCGCCAAGCACTTCGTCGGCGACGGCGGCACCGGGTACGGCTCCTCCACCACCGGCTCGTACACGACCGACCAGGGCATCACCAAGGTCACCCGCGAGGAGCTGGAGGCGGTGCACCTGTCGCCGTTCGCGGAGTCGGTGAAGCGGGGTGTCGGCACGATCATGCCCTCGTACTCCTCCCTGGACATCCTGGGCGACGGCCGGGGCCCGGTGAAGATGCACGCCAACGCCGAGATGATCAACGGCGTCCTCAAGGACCGGATGGGCTTCGAGGGCTTCGTCATCAGCGACTGGCAGGCCATCGACCAGATCCCCGGCGACTACCCGAGCGACGTCCGCACGTCCGTCAACGCCGGACTCGACATGATCATGGTCCCGACCGCGTACCAGGACTTCACCAGGACGCTCAAGGACGAGGTGACGGCGGGCCGGATCAGCGAGGCCCGTATCGACGACGCGGTCGCCCGCATCCTCACCCAGAAGTTCCGCCTGGGCCTCTTCGAGAAGCCGTACGCGGACACCACCCACCTCGGTGAGGTCGGCTCGGCCGGACACCGCGCGGTGGCCCGTGAGGCGGTCGCGAAGTCCCAGGTCCTGCTGAAGAATGACGGGGCGGTCCTGCCCCTCAAGCCGGACCAGAAGGTGTACGTCGCCGGGTCCAACGCCGACGACATCGGCAACCAGGCCGGCGGCTGGACGATCAGCTGGCAGGGCTCCTCCGGCGGCATCACCCCGGGCACGACGATCCTGGAGGGAATGAGGAAGGCGGCGAAGAACCCGGACTCCGTGACGTACTCGAAGGACGCCTCGGCCGCCACGGACGGCTACGACGTCGGTGTGGTGGTCGTCGGCGAGACCCCGTACGCCGAGGGCATCGGGGACGTCGGCAACGGCCACGACCTGGAGCTGACGGCGGCCGACAAGGCGGCCGTGGACACGGTCTGCGCGGCCATGAAGTGCGCCGTCCTCATCGTCTCCGGCCGCCCGCAGCTCATCGGCGACCGGCTCGGGGACATGGACGCCCTGGTGGCCTCCTGGCTGCCGGGCTCCGAGGGCGACGGCGTGGCCGACGTGCTCTACGGCAAGCGCGCCTTCACCGGACAGCTCCCGGTCACCTGGCCGAAGTCCGAGGACCAGCTGCCGATCAACGTCGGGGACGCGGCCTACGACCCGCAGTTCCCCTACGGCTGGGGCCTGACCACCCTGAAGAAGCCCCCGGCCGGCGGCGAGCTGACCCTCACGGCCCTCGCCGTCGCCGCCCGGGTCGCCGAGAAGGCGAAGCTGGGGAAGACCCCGGCGGGCAGGGCGATCGTGGACCGGGCCCGGCTGCTCGTCCAGCAGAAGATCGGCGGAACGTTCGGCCAGGCGGTCGCCAAGCCCTTCGCGGAGGCGGACCACCTGCTGCTCACGGGGGACCTGACGGGCGCGGTCGCCAAGCTCCGCACGGCGTACCGAGCCGCGTAGGCTCCCCGCTCTCCGGACGGGCGACGGCGTTCGTCGCCCGTCTGGAGTAGCGTTAAGTATGAGGAAAAGGCTCTTCCCCTCGCTGTTGGCGGGCCTGCTGCTCATCCTCGCAGCGGCGGCTCTCACCCTGACCTCTCCCGCGTCGGCGGCTCCGGCCGCCACCCTCCAGGACGCGGCCCAGGCCCTGCGCGACGACCCGGTGTACGTGGACCCGGGCGCCCGCGACCAGCTCTCCGTCGCGGACGAGAAGGCCCTGGAGAACAAGATCACGGACGCCGACAAGCCGGTCTTCGTCGCCGTCCTGCCCGACACCTCCGCCTTCCCGGAGGAAGGCCTCCTCCCGACCCTGCGCAGCGACACCGGCATCACCGGCGTCTACGCGGTCCGGCTCGGCGACGGCTTCGACGCAGGCGCGGACCCGCAGGTCATGCCGGTCCGGGCGGTCGCGAACCTCACCGCCGCCGTGGAGAACCCCACCACCGCCGGCAACGCCGACGCCCAGCTCAACGCCTTCGTCGACCGCGCCGTCGAACAGGCCCGCGGCACCGCCCCCGCCTCCTGGTCCGGCGGCGGAGGTGCGGCGGACGGCCCCGGGACCCCGGTCGGCGGCCTGATCACGCTCGGCGCACTCGTCGCGGCGGGCGGCGCCGGCGCGTACGCGATCTCCCGCCGCAACAAGCGCCGCACGGAGGAAGAGGAGCGCGTCGCCCTCGAAAAGCTCCGGGTCGTCGTCGACGAGGACATCACCGCGTACGGCGAGACCCTGGAACGCCTGGACTTCCACCCCGCCGAGAAGGGCGCGGACGACGCCATGCGCGCCGACTACGAACGGGCCCTGGACTCCTACGAGAGCGCCAAGAACGGAATGGACCGTGCCACGCACCCCTCGGACGTGCGCGGGGTCACCCAGTCCCTGGAGGACGGCCGCTACTCCCTGGCGGTCCTGGAGGCCCGCCGCACCGGCGGGGCGATCCCGGCCCGCCGCCCGCCGTGCTTCTTCGACCCGCGCCACGGCCCCTCGGTCGCCGACGTGCTCTGGACCCCGTCCGGCGGCGCGGCCCGCGAGGTCCCGGTCTGCGGCGCGGACGAGATCCGGCTCGGCCAGGGGGAGGACCCCATGAGCCGTACGGTCGACGTCGGCGACGGCAACCGCCGCCCGTACTGGGAAGCGGGCCCGGCCTACGGCCCCTGGGCCGGCGGCTACTTCGGCGGCGGTCTGCTCCCCGGCCTCCTCGTCGGCACCATGCTCGGCTCGATGCTCGCCACCCCGGCGTACGCCTCCGAGTACGGCGGCGGTGACTTCGGCGGCGGCGCGGGCGGCGACTGGAGCGGCGGCGACTTCTCCGGCTCCGACTTCGACTCCTCCGGTTTCGGCGGAGGCGGCTTCGGCGACGGCGGAGGCTTCGGTGGCGGGTTCGACGGAGGCGGCTTCTGAGCGCCGGGGCGGCTTCCGGCCTCCCGACGCCACGGCTTCTCGCGTCAGCCCCGGCGCCACGGTCTTCCTCAGCGCCCCGGGTTCCGGTGGATCCCCTCAGCCGGGACCCGGGGTCCGGGGCTCGCACGTGGCCGGGCCGTACGGCCCGTGACCGTACGGCCCGAGAGTGGACGGCCCGTGTCCGTACGGACTGAGGGTGGACGGCCCGTGTCCGTACGGACTGAGGGTGGACGGCCCGTGACCGTACGGTCCGAGGCGGGACGGTCCGGCCACGCACACCCGGTGCGCGCGGCCGGACCGCATGAGTTCGGCCCCCATCACGGCCGGGGCGCCGACGCTCTGCCCGTGGTGACCGGAGGCGTACGCGCTCGGCCCGCCGTCACCGGCGGTACGTGCCGCACCCCTGGCCGCCGGGCGTACGTGCTCAGCCCGCCGTGACCCGCAGGGTGCCCGACGCCGTGGCGTCCGCGCCCGAACCGTCCGCCGGCGCCGCCGTCAGCCGCCAGGTGTAGCCACCCGTCGGGACCGCGCCTCCGGAGTCGGACGTGCCGTTCCAGTCGACCCGGACCGTGCCGCGCGTGTCCTCGCCCGTCCAGGTGCGGACGGTCTCACCGGTCGAGCGGCGCACCAGCGTCACCTTCCAGGAAGCGGCGGGCTTGGACAGCCACCAGGCGGCCTGCCATGCGCCGTCCGCGCTGTCGGGGACGGCGGAGTGGGCGACGCGCAGCGGGGAGACCTCCTGCTGCGGGGCGGTGACGTGAACGGTGTCGTCCGTCCCCACCCAGGCGAGCTTGCCCGCCGCCGGGTCCAGCGTCCAGGTGGTGCCGCGGCCGTCGCCCTGCGCGGGGGACTTCAGGCCGGTCACGGTCCCGAGGTCGCCGGTGGAGCCGTCGGACCGCAGAGCGGTGAGGCGCAGCGCACCGGACTCCTCGCGCGCGGCCAGGAAGCGGTCGCCCAGCAGGACCCCGGAGACGGGGGCGGGGTAGTCGCGGTGGGTCGCCGTGTCGTACACGCCCGCCGCGTCCTGCGAAGCGCAGCTCCAGTACACCAGGGTGCCGCTGTGCTGGAGTTCGCTCGGCACGCAGTCGACGCCGAGGTCGTGGCTCCCGGTCGCCCGCCCGGAGCGCGGGTCGACCACGTTCACCCTGCCGGGCTTGTTCGGGGCCGACTTGATCAGCCGGTCCCCGTCGAGCACCGCGCCCTGTACCGGCTGGTCGCGGACGACGAGGTCGCGGGTGGTGTCGATGACGTACTGCCGGTTGCCCGCCTGGTACAGCACGAACTCCGGTGAGGCGTCGAGGATACGGCCGTCCGTGCCCGGCAGGGCCATGCCCTCGGACGGCCGGTCCGGGTCGTCGCCCGTCACCAGGGTGTCCTTGCCGGTGCCGGGGTCGGTGAGCAGCCGGGCCAGCCCCTCGTCCGTACCGTCGGCGAAGCGACCGGCCGCGAGGCCGGGGAAGTCGGCGAGGCGTGCGCCCTCCGCCGGGTCGAGGCCGGTTCCGACACCCTGGCCGTGCAGCGTGTCCGTGCCGGTCAGCGAGTTGACGTACCGCAGCCGCCCCCGGTCGAGGCTCAGCGCGCCGATCTCGCCGTCCGCCGTCTTGACCTTCGGCACCTCCCGCATCACCAGGTCGAAGACCGTACCGCTGCCGTCCTGGCTGAACATGTGGATGGCTCGCTTGCCGTCGGCGTCCTTGCCCAGCGTCATGACGTCCCCGTCGCCCTCCGCGCGGAGCTGGGCGAACTCCACCGTGTCCAGGAGCGTGCGCTCGGTGTCCACGCCGGTGATGGGGGTGAGCCGCAGCGGGCCGCCGAGGCCCTCGTGCCAGACGATGTTGTCCCGCACCACGAACGAGCTGACCTCGCTGTCCGGGGACCCGGTGTCCAGCGGGACGACCTGGGGCGTGCCCGTGGCGCTGCGCGGCAGGACGCGGACGCCCTGACCGCCGCTGCCGTCGCGCGAGAACCAGCTCACGGTCGTCTGGGTGAGACGGAAACTGCTCGCGTTCCCGGTCACCGGCAGCGGCTTCAGCCGGCCGTCGTAGGCGGTCACCAGGCCGTAGCCCCGCGAGCCGTCCGCGAGACGGTAGCCGACGAGGATCTCGCTGCCCTGGCCGCCGAGCACCTCCGGCTCGGCGCCCGTGGTGGCCCCCGCGGGCAGTTTCACCACGGGGTCCTGCGAGGCGGCCCCGCCCCGGGCCACCCGCATCTCGTACGTCCCGTCGCCCTTGTCGACCGTGGCCACCACCCACCCGGCCGCGAAGCGGAGGTTGAGATATCCGGCGGGCACCGTGAGGGTGCCGCTGAAGCGCGGGTCCTCGATGCCGACCCGCACGACGTCGGTTCCGCCGTCCGCGCGCTGCTGGGTGTAGGTCGCCCGGTTGTGCTCGTCGTGGCCCGCCACGATCAGCTTCTCCGGTACGGAGGCGAGCTCGGTGACGACCTTGGTCTGCCGGTTGTACGAGTTCGTCCAGAGGTAGTCGCCGCCCTCGCGGTGCAGGACGCCGTACCTGCCGGTCGAGAGGATCTTCTCCGGTCCTTCGCCGTAGGCGTCGGGCGCGGGTATCAGGACCTCCGCGGCCTCCGCGGCGTGCGCCGTGGCCGGCAGTGCGGTGAAGAGCCCCGCGGCCAGGGCCACCGTGATCGCGGCCGCCCCTGCGGCACGCCCGGTGCGGCGCGTGCGGTCGTTGCTGATGCTGTACAGGTGTCGGGACACCTGACCCCCCTTGTCAGTTGACCGATCGTGCGCATCTGAGAGGCGCACGTGACGGATCTTATTCATATGTGGGGGAGTTGTGCATGAAACTTGCGCAACGGGTGGTGCCGGGGAGGAGCTATGCCCGACTCGCCCACCAGGCGGCCACCCCGCCGAGAACGATCAGCAGGCACATCACCGCGTTGCTCCGCCGGTAGTCGACGAGGATCGCGGTGAACTCACGGAGCATCGCGTTGGGCCAGAAGTACGCCGCGGTCGGCGCACCCACCACCTGTCCCCGGATCCGGACCCGCCGGGCGGTGAGCGCGGCCCGGAAGGCGTGGTAGTTGTTCGTGACGACGACGCACCGGTAGCCGGGCTTGGCGGCCTCCATGATCTCCTTGCTGAAGCGCAGGTTCTCCTCGGTGTTCCGCGAGCGGTCCTCCCGTTCGACGAGATCGGCCGGGAACCCCTCGGCCACCAGGCGGTCGGCCATGGCGTGGGACTCCGGCAGGTCCTCGTCGGGCCCCTGCCCGCCCGAGGTGATCAGCACGGGCGAACCACCGCGGCGGGAGATCCGCTCGTGCACCTCGCGCCCCCGCTTCAGGCGGCTCGCGAGCAGCGGCGGCACGGTGGTCCCCCCGGCCAGCCCCGAGCCCAGCACCACCACGAAGTCGGCCTTCCGGCGCACCTGGAGCCGCCCGTACAGGAACGCGTAGCACACGAAGCACAGGAACAGGAACGAGAAGTAGACCGCCAGCCCGCCCGCGGCCGTCGCCGCTCCGATCAGCACCGGAGTCTGCAGCACGGCGGCCGCCACCAGCAGGGCGACCACGCCGAGGACGGCGAACGCGGCCAGCAGCGACAGGAGATGGGCCGGGCTCCGGCCCTCCTTGCGCAGCATGCGTACGCCGTTGAGGAAGAGGAAGCACACCAGCACGAGCAGGGCCACCGTCCCCAGGGCCACCAACGCCCCGACGACGTAGGGGACTGAGGGCGACTTGGAGCTGACCAGCCGGTACAGCGCGGCGGCCAGCGCGCAGAGCACGGCGAGCCCCAGGACGACGGCGTTGCTGAACTTGCGTCGGTCGTGCAGCACGCTCACGCAGAAGACGAGGAAGAGGAGCGCCGCGGGGGCGAAGGCGAGCATGCGCACAGACTAGGCAGCGTCAAGGCGGCCGTCGACGGCGAGGTGGGGGTGGGGGCGGGGGCGACCGCCGGCGGGTGCTGTGCCAGGCTCCGGGCCATGAGATGGAGCTTCACGCTGCACGGCGGGGCGGCTGCCGTGCTGAGCGCCGCCGCCCTGGCTCTGGCCGGGCTCACCTGGCTGCCGGGCCGGGGTGTGCTGCCGCTGTTCGAGCCGGCCTGGCCGATGGTGGTCGTCATCATCCCGGCCTTCCTGTTGTTTCTGGCGGCCCTGGTGCGCCAGTTCGCGACCGGCGCGGACCGGAGCGCGCAGTGGCAGGCGTTCCGCTGCCTGCCGGGCCGGGTGCAGGCGGGCCTCGGGCTCCTGGCGGTGACGAGCGTGGCTGTCATGGTGATGGGGGCCGTTGCGGGGGCGGGGGAGCGGCTGCAGGATGCGGAGGTGCGCGAGGGCCGGTACGTCGCCTACGACACGTCGGTGACCGCGGACCGGGCGGTCGAGCTGACGAGGGACGAGTACCTCGCCCTGCTGCCGAGCAGCCGCCGGATGATGTTCGCGGTGCCGGGCCTCCTGGGCGCGGCCACTGCCGCGATCGTACTGGCGGCCGGAGAGCTGCGCCGCGCGGACGACGTGTCCGCCGTGCGGTGACGGTGACCGTGCCCGCGTACCGGGTGTGACGGCGTCCGTGTGCGTGTCCGTGACAGTGATCGCCGATCGGGGCGTGCCCTTTGCGGGGTTCCGGCCGTTGAACCTGGCATGAAGAAGCGAAGCGTACTCGCCGCCGTCACCCTCGCCACCGGAGCGGTCATCGCCGCCATCAGCCCGCACCCGGGCGGCGGGGACACCGCACACGCCGCCGAACCGGCCCTTTCGCTGGGCGCGCTGGACGAGGTCGGCGACCTCGGCAAGCTGGTCGAGGGCGCGGCCGGGGCGACCACCTCCACCGCGGGCACCGTCACCAGCACCGTGGAGGACGCCAAGCTCAGCTGAGCCCGCGGAAAGAAGCGCAGGGGTGGCCGAACGGCCGCCCCTGTTGGCGTTTCCGGGCGCCTTCCCCTCCCGGGCGGAGCCATTGCCCGAGCCCGGGGACCGACCGACCGATCCGGGCGCGGATCGGTCGGGTCCGGCAGAGTGGTTCCTTTCTACGGTGAACGGGCAAGGGAAGGAATCAGCGTGTGCTGGAACGGCTGAACGACGCCATGGAGCACATCGAGGGCCGTCTCGGTGAGCGCATCGAAGCTGCGGACCTCGCCCGGATCGCGATGACGTCGGAGTACCACTTCCGCCGGATGTTCTCCGCGCTGGCGGGGCTCCCGCTGTCGGAGTACATCCGCCGCCGCCGGATGACCGTCGCGGGAGCGGAGGTGCTCGGTGACCGCGATCGTCCGCTGCTGGACGTCGCGGTGCGGTACGGCTACGCAACGGGGGAGGGCTTCGCCCGCGCGTTCCGGGCCGTCCACGGCGTCGGCCCCGGCGAGGCGCGGCGCACGGGCGCGCCTCTGCGGTCCCAGCAGCGGCTGACCTTCCGACTCGTCGTCGAAGGGAGTAGCGCCATGCGCTACAGCTTGGTGGAGAAGGACGCGTTCCGGGTGGTCGGGAGGAAGGCCCGCGTCCCGCTCGTCCACGAGGGACCGAATCCGGCCATCGCGGAGTTCATCCGGGGCCTCGGCCGTGAGGAGCTGGACCGCATCGCGGCCCTCTCGGACCAGGAGCCGGCGGGCATCGTCGGGGTGAGCGACCAGCTCGACCCGAGCCGCGCGGAGGGCACCGAACTCGACTACTACCACGCGGTGGTGACCGGCGCTGAGGCTCCGGAAGGCATGGACGCCCTGGACGTACCGGCCGGCACATGGGCGGTCTTCGAGAGCGAAGGCGCGTTCCCGCAGGCCCTCCAGTACCTCTGGCGGGATGTGTTCACGCAGTGGTTCCCCTCGAACCCGTACGTGTCGCGGCCCGGCCCGGAGATCCTCCGGGTGCGGCTGACGGAGAACGGGAAGCGGGCGGAAGCGGAGCTGTGGATCCCGGTGGAGCGGTCGGCCGCCGGCTGACACGGGAACCGCCCCGCTTCCGGCTGGAGGGCGGGGCGGCTGTCCCCTTGTGGAGGGGGAGACTTCAGACGGCTGAGCTGCCGTGGACGAAGGCGCTCCAGGCGGCGGGCTCGACGGTGAGGACGGGGCCGTCGGTCACTTTGGAGTCGCGGATGTGGACGGCGGCGGGGTGGGCGGCGATTTCGACGCAGGCTCCGCCGTCACCGTTGCTGTAGCTGGACTTGCGCCAGTGGTAGGCGACTTCGATGCAGTTGCCGCCGTCACCGTTGCTGTAGCTCGACTTGAACCAGTGGAGGGCGGTAGGACCGGGGGCGGGGTGTGCGGCGCGGGACATGTCTCTCCAAGCAGTGCGTCAAGCAGTGCGTCCAGTAGCCGGGTGCTCTCCGCGACGGTGAGAGCCTGGGAACGCAGCATCCCATACCTCTGCATAAGCGCGCTGACGTCGGCGGGTTCGTCGTACAGCTCTCCGCGCAGCTGGCCGTCGACGTAGGCGAGTCCGTCGTGGTCGGGCGTCTCCAGCAGGATGAGAGGCCCCGAGAGCCCGGCGTGCCGAGGGGTGCTGCGGGGCATGATCTGAATGGTGACGAACGGCAGATCCATGCAGCGCCGCAGATGGAGAAGCTGCTCCCGCATCACGTCGGGATCGCCCAACTCGGTGTGCAGGATGCTCTCCTCCAGAATGAAGTGGAGGATCGGCCGGGGCTTGCGCTCCAGGAGCTTCTGGCGGCCGAGACGGTCCGCCACCCGTTTCTCGATCTCGTCCTCTTCGAGCGGCGGGTAGTTGCAGCCGAAGATGAAGCGCGCGTACGCCTCGGTCTGGAGCAGTCCTGGTACGAGTTGTGACTCGTACCAGAGCAGGCTTGCCGCGCTCTGCTCGTACTGCACGAAGTCCTTGACCAGCGCCTGATAGCGCTCCTTCCTCGGGATCCTCTCCACCGCGACCCGCAAGACGCCCTTGGTGTCCAGCAGTTCATCAAGCTGGATGGCCAGGTCCAACTGAAGTGCCCTTCGTCCCTGCTCGATCGAGGCGATCGTGTCCTCACCCACTCCCACCTGCTCGGCGAGGACGGCCTGTGTCAGCCCGGCGTTTCTGCGGAGATGGCGCAATTGCGCCCCGACCAACTGCCACGAAGTGACCCGCCTGATGCCGCTCTGCTTTCCCGGTTGCATGACCTGGCTCTCCCCGTTCCGGCCCCGCTGTCAACCCGTCAGAACCCGTACAAAAGCTTTTGTACGTCTCTCCGCTCTGCTCCAGCGTAGTAACTCCGTGTGAGCGTGGAAGCATGAACGAGGCAACCCAACTCCCGTACTTCCGCGCCGCCTTCTACTGCCGTGACCGCAGGTCGATCCCCGTCGTACGCAAGTTCGCCCACAGGGCGCTGGTCGAGTGGGAGTGCGAGCAGCGGGCCGACGATGTGCTGCTCTGCGTGACCGAGCTGGCGACCAACGCGCTCCGCCACGGAGTGCCGCCGGGGCGTGGCTTCAAGCTCCACATCTACCTGGAGCGGGTCGAGGGCGTCATCCGTGCCGAGCTGCACGACAGCGGAGGCGGTGTCGTGCGCGCGGCGGACGGGCCGCCGGAAGCCGACGACGAGGGCGGGCGCGGGCTGCTGCTCGTCGCGGCGCTGGCCGACAAGTGGGGCGTGGCGGAGCGGAACCCCGGCAAGATCGTGTGGTGCGAGTTCAGCATCGTATGAGTTGCTGTTCCGGCAAGGTTGTTTGTCGTTTCGGCCGTGCGGGCGCACTCTCGTCAACGAGCGGTGGCGATGCCGCGTGACGAAGGAGGAGCGACATGAGGCAGCAGCGGTACGACGTGGTGATCGTGGGCGGCGGGGCGGCCGGCCTGAGCGGGGCGCTGACCCTGGCGCGGGCCCGGCGCTCGGTGCTGGTGATCGACGCGGGCGAGCCCCGCAACGCCCCCGCCTCCCACATCCACAACTACCTGGGCCGCGAGTCGACCCCGCCCGCTGAGCTGCTGGCGATCGGCCGGGGTGAGGCTGCGGGGTACGGGGCGGAGATCGTCGAGGGCCGGGTTGCCTCGGCCGAGCGGCTGCCCGGGGACGGGGACGGGGGCCAGGGCTTCCGGGTGGTGACCGAGGACGGCCGGAGCGTCGAGGCGCGGCGGCTGCTGGTGACGACGGGGCTCGTCGACGAGCTGCCGTCCGTGCCGGGCCTTGCGGAGCGGTGGGGGCGGGAGGTGCTGCACTGCCCGTACTGCCACGGCCGTGAGGTCGCCGACCGCCCGATCGGGGTGCTCGCCACCGGCCCGCTCGCCGTGCACCAGGCGCTGATGTGGCGGCAGTGGAGCGACGACGTGACCCTCTTCCTGCACACGGGTCCCGAGCCCACGGAGGAGGAGTACGAGCAGCTGGCGGCCCGGGGTGTCGCGGTCGTGGACGGCGAGGTGGCGGGACTGGAGATCGCGGACGACCGGTTCACCGGCGTCCGGCTGGCGTCCGGCCGGGTGGTCCCGCGCGAGGCCCTGGTGGTCCAGGCCCGGTTCGTCGCCCGCTCGGCGGTCCTGGAGTCCCTGGGGCTGAAGCCCGTACCGCAGGAGATGGGCGGGGTGGTGATCGGCTCGTACATCCCGGCCGACCCGACCGGTGCGACGGAGGTCCCCGGGGTCTGGGCGGCGGGCAACGTCACCCGCCTCACCGAGCAGGTGATCGGCGCCGCCGCCGCGGGCCTCATGGCTGGGGGCGCGGTCAACGGCGACCTGATCGCCGAGGACACGCGGCTGGCGGTGGCGGCCCGGCGGGCGTAGGGGTGCTGGATGCCCGGCCCGGTCGTTCGCAGGGGAACCGGGCGGGCCCGATGAGTCCGGGGCCCGCCGCCGGTCCCAATAGATGACACCCGGGGCATGACACCTGGGGTCCATGACGCTCAGGGAAAGGACACCGCCATGTCGGAGCTTCTCGTCGATTTCATCACCTCGCTCGACGGATGTGCGTCAGGAGAGGGCTGGCCCGGGTGGTGGGGCCTGGAGGGCCCGGAGTACCTGGCATGGCTCGGGGAACAGCCCGAGGTCACGTACCTCATGGGAGCGAAGACCTACCGCCTGATGTCCGGCTTCGCCGCCGGGGAGGTCCCGAGCGGCCAGGACGATTTCAGGTCCGAGGAGGAGGACTCCGTCGACCAGCTCACGCGAGCCCCCAAGGTGGTGTTCTCCTCCTCGCTGGAGGCGCCGCTGCCGTGGGCGAACGCCACGCTCGTCCGTGACGATGCCGTCGAGGCGGTCCGCGCGATGAAGGAGGACGGCTTGGGGATCCTCAGCACGATCGGGAGCCTCAGCCTGGCCCGGTCCCTGCTGCGGGCCGGGCTCGTCGACCGCTTCCGGGTCGTGATGTTCCCGGTCATCACCGGCGCCACCGGCGCGGAACGCATCTACGACGGCTATCCGGACGTCGCCCTCGACATGATCGGGCACCGCACCTTCGACGGCCGCACGCAGCTGGTCGAGTACCGGCCCCGCGTACTGGATCACCCGCCGCTCGCTGCCCCGGCGTGACCTCGCCCCGTGCCGCGGGCGGCGCAGGCCACCGGCCGCCGCCCGCGCCCGCCCGTGGCCGGAGCCCGTTCTCCTCCCGCGCCCGTCCGCCTCCCGCGCCGGACCGTCGCCCGCGCCGGACCGTCGCCCGTGCCGGCCGGGCGCCTGCGTCAGTCCGCCTCCCGCGCCCGTCCGGCGTAACAGAGACCGGCGAATGACGGACCTCGGGGTGATGGCCGGGCCCCGGCGGATGTGTGAGCCCCGGTTACGGGGATACGCGGAGGGTCCCGGTGTCACGAGGGCGCCGGGCCTCGGCAACGCAAAGGGAGATTTCTGTGAGCATCATCGCCTGGATCCTCATCGGCCTGCTCGCGGGTGCCATCGCCAAGGCGCTGATGCCGGGCAAGGACCCGGGAGGCTGTCTGATCACGATGGTGATCGGGATCGTCGGCGGGCTACTCGGCGGCTGGCTCGGCAAGGTGATCTTCGGGGTCGACTCGATCGACGGCTTCTTCAGCCTGTCGACGTGGATCGCCGCCGTCGTCGGTTCGGTGATCGTGCTCGCTGTCTACCGCCTGCTCACGGGGAACCGGGCCCGCTGACCCGTACGGCCGCGACGGCTCGACGGGACGATTCGTCCGCATATGCCTACATTGGCAGAGGCGCGACAGGGCAGCCGTGGACCAGAGAGCCGAGGCCTCTGCGCCCGCGCACGACCGACACGAGGACACGACCGACACGAGGACACGAGGACATGACGGACACGACCCGTAAGCCGACCACCTCCGACTCCGGTGCCCCGGTGGAGAGCGACGAGCATTCGCTCACCGTCGGCCCGGGCGGGCCGATCCTGCTCCAGGACTCCTACCTGATCGAGCAGATGGCCCAGTTCAACCGCGAACGCATCCCCGAACGCCAGCCGCACGCCAAGGGCAGCGGCGCCTTCGGGAAGTTCGAGGTGACCCAGGACGTCTCCGCGTACACGAAGGCCGCGCTCTTCCAGCCCGGCACCACGACCGACCTGGTCATCCGGTTCTCCACCGTCGCGGGCGAGCGCGGCAGCCCGGACACCTGGCGGGACCCGCGCGGCTTCGCGGTGAAGTTCTACACCAGCGAAGGCAACTACGACATGGTGGGCAACAACACCCCCGTGTTCTTCGTGAAGGACCCGATGAAGTTCCAGCACTTCATCCGGTCCCAGAAACGCCGGGCGGACAACAACCTCCGTGACCACGACATGCAGTGGGACTTCTGGACCCTCTCGCCGGAATCGGCCCACCAGGTCACCTGGCTGATGGGCGACCGGGGCATCCCGCGCACCTGGCGTCACATGAACGGCTACACCTCGCACACGTACATGTGGATCAATGCCGAGGGCCGGCGGTTCTGGGTGAAGTACCACTTCAAGACCGACCAGGGCATCGAGACGTTCACCCAGCACGAGGCCGACCAGATGGCGGCGGCCGACACGGACTACCACACGCGTGATCTCTTCGAGCACATCCGGGACGGCGACTTCCCGAGCTGGACGCTGAAGGTCCAGATCATGCCGTTCGAGGACGCCAAGGACTACCGCTTCAACCCGTTCGACCTGACCAAGGTGTGGCCGCACGGCGACTACCCGCTGATGGAGGTCGGCCGGATGACGCTGGACCGCAACCCCACGGACAACCACGCCGAGATCGAGCAGGCGGCCTTCCAGCCGAACAACTTCGTGCCCGGCATCGGCCCGAGCCCGGACCGGATGCTCCTGGCGCGGCTGTTCTCCTACGCGGACGCGCACCGCCACCGCATCGGCGGCAACTACCAGCAGCTTCCGGTCAACGCCCCCGTCGCCCCGGTGCACACGTACTCCAAGGACGGGGCGATGGCGTACCGGAAGACCACCGACCCGGTCTACGCCCCGAACTCCAAGGGCGGCCCGGAGGCCGACACGGCACGCTACGGTGCGCCGCCGAGCTGGTACGCCGACGGGGACATCACCCGGGCCGCCTACGTCGACCACGCGGAGGACGACGACTGGGGGCAGGCGGGCACGATGGTCCGCGAGGTCCTGGACGACGCGGCCCGGGACCGGCTGGTGGACAACGTGGTCGGCCACCTGCTGAACGGGGTGACCGAGCCGGTCCTCCAGCGGGCGTTCCAGTACTGGTCGAACATCGACAGCAAGATCGGCAAGCGCATCGAGGAGGGCGTCCGCGCGAAGGCGGGCGAGAAGGACCCGAAGGCGGGCGAGCAGGGCAACCCGGCCCGGTCGTCGATGCAGCACAAGGCCTGAGCAGGACCGATGGACCGAGGGGTTCCTCCGCATGCCGTCGCGGCGCGCGGAGGAACCCCTCGGCTTGAACGGGAGCGGCCCGCCGCCCACGGACGGAGGTGGCCGGCCGGGCCGGGCGCCGCCCGTACGCAGAACCGATCGAGGCGGGGGCGAAGATGCGGCGGTACGACTGGTACGGCGGCGAGGGGTTCGAGGGTAGCGCCGACCGGGATCCCGAGGTGCGCCAGGCCAAGACGTTCGCGGGCCTCTCGGTGGGCTCGTCCGGTCCTGGTCGTGGTGATCGCGGCGCTGGCGACGTCGGCAGCGCCGCTGGTAGGGGCCGTCGGGACGAAACTGCCCCTGCGGGGCTGACGAAGCCGGTCGGACGGGTCAGTGCCGGACGGGCTGGGGGTCAGTGCCGGACGAGCCCGCCGACCGGGACGGGGTCCACGTGGCCGGTGGGCGGGAGGCTCTGTGCCAGCGTGATCCCGATGTCCACCAGGGACGACCGGCGCAGGCGCGAGACCTCGGACAGCGGGGTCCACACGGCCTCCGCGGTGTCGCCGTTCGGTTCGGGCCGGAGTGTGCCGCCGGTGACGCGGACACCGTAGGAGACACCGACGTTCTGCAACGCGGGCGAGCCGGGCCGTCGGCGCTCGCCCGCCGGGACCACCCGTGAGTCCACGCCGAGCAGGCGCTCGACCACGGCCCGCAGCCCGGTCTCCTCGGCGACCTCCCTGATCACGGCGTCGAACGGGTCCTCCGCATGCTCGACCCCGCCGCCCGGGAGGGTTCAGGTGCGGTCGCCGTCCGGGCTCACGGCCAGGGCGAGCAGTACACGGCGGTCCTTGATGCACACCGCGTACGCGGCCAGTCGTCGGTCCATCGCGCGAGGCTATCCCCGCGGCATGCGCGGGCCGGAGCCGGAGAGGGACGGTGCACCGATTTCCGGACACCGATATCCGGACACTGGTATCCAGGCATCGGCGTTCAGGCTGAGGCCGCCTCCCCGCTCAAGATCATCAACGTGCAGAATGACCCGTATGTCGATAACGAACACTCCGCGGCCGGCCACGCTCGACGACGCCCCGGAGATCAGCCTCACCCTGGCCCGCGCCTTCGCCGACGACCCGATGATGGAGTGGTTCCTCCCCGGCGGGGCCGCGCGCGAGCCGGACCTGGTCCGCTACTTCACGACGATCTTCACCCGCCAGTACGGCCGCCACGGAGTGTGCGAGCGCACCGCGTCGGCGGCCGCGTTCTGGGTCACGCCGGAGGGGCAGGAGAAGACCGTGCCCGACGCCGAGACGGTCGCGGAGCTGGAGGACATCCTCGGTGACCGGGCGCCGCTCTTCCGGGACGCGGTCGCGGCGGCCGCCGAGCAGGGCCCCAAGGAGCCGCACTGGTATCTCGCGGTCGTCGGCGCGGACCCGGCCGCCCGGGGCCAGGGCCATGGAGCGGCGCTGCTGCGTTCCGGACTGGCCAAGGCGGACGCGGCGGGCCTGCCGGTCTACCTGGAGTCCTCCAAGCCGGACAACCTGCCGTTCTACGAGCACTTCGGCTTCACGGTGCTGGGCGAGGCGGCGCTGCCGGGCGGCGGCCCGACGCTGTGGGTGATGCGGCGCGCGCCGCAGGCCGCCTGACGTCCGAGCGGGCGGAGGGGCGTTCCCGCCGGAGCGTGAACGTCCCTCCGGAAACCTGCTGCGGAGCGGCGCGGTCGGCGGGGGAGCGGCCGAAGTGCGTCTCACCGTCAAGGGCACAACGAAGAAGGTCACCGGCACCCGCTACTACAGCGCCGCCGGTCAGACGCTCGCCGTCCGCACGGCCACCTCGGGCACGGCCGGCACCAAGCTCAGCTTCCTGGCCGCCGACCACCACGGCACCAGCAGCATCGCCACCGACGCCACCACCCAGGCCGTCACCAAGCGCTACAGCACACCGTTCGGTGCTCCGCGCGGCACCAAGCCGGCTTCCTGGCCGGACGACAAGGTGTTCCTGGGTAAGCCGGCGGACTCGGCAACGGGCCTGACCCACATCGGCGCCCGCGAGTACGATCCAGGAACTGGTCAGTTCATCAGCGTCGACCCGCTGCTCGAAATCGACAAGCACCAGACGCTCAACGGCTACAGCTACGCCGGCCAGGAACTCCGACCCGACCGGCACCTGCCTGGACCCGGGGAACGGCAGGTGCCGACCGGGGGACAACAGCGGCGAGCCCGACTCGTCGTTCCCGATCAACAGCAGTTCACCGCTACCTGGAATGACCTGCTCAACGAATGGCTCAACGGGAAGGGCGGAAACCGGACTTTCGGTGCGGGGAGCCTGCTCACTCAGCAGTTGGCGGGGAACAAGCACAGCCTTGAACTGCTTCAGGGGATTCGGCGCAAAATATCTTCCAGCAATAACAAAAAGGAAAAAACTTTCACGGTTGCCTTCGCTGCCTATCGTGAGACCGGCGTCGAGTTCCTGACCCATGTGTTTCCGGACATCGGGCAAGGCAAGGGCATGGGCACGCTGCATCAGAGTTACTACTGGACTGTGACGGTGGGTCAGTGGCAGGGAGTGCAGGGCAGGGGCTCCACGGCCCACGGTCCGTTCGCCTGCCCGTGCTGGGCTCGGTGTGGAGCCGTGTCCTGCGCCTGTCCGCGATGCTGCTCGTGCTGGCGGGGGTGCTGAGCGGGGCGTCCAACGTCTTTCCCGCAGATTCCGGTCCAGCAGAGCTCCAGCATGACGTCCGGGAGAAACGCGTCTCGTCGGTTCATGTCATCTACCTGTCCCCGAGCGAGGTTCAGGTTCGGTGGACGACCGGCTACTTGGGGGAGAAGGCGTACCTTCACCGCTTTTCCTCTCTTCCCGAGGCGCGGAGCAGCTCCGACGCGTACGTGGAAGTGCTCCGGCAGCGCCTCGGCGCCTACGCCGGGGAGGTGAATTTCGATATGCGGGACCCGCTGGCGAGGCTGGGCGGAGTCTCGCTTGTCGTGCCGGTTCTGTACTGGCGGTTCATCGCGGTGGCATGGCTCAAGTGGGCGACCCTGGCGGTTCTCGCGGTCTGTGTGGTCGCCATGGTCGGACGCGAGAGAACGCGTGCGCCCAGCCCGGGGCACTGGCTGTCGGCGTCGCTTCTGCTCGGCTCGGGATTCTTGGCCTATCTCTGGTCAGAGCCGTTCTCCCTGCATCGGGCCCCCGAGGGGAACGGAGCCCGTCCGACGCGTATCGCCGGGTGGGGCGTACCGCTCCGTTCCGTCATCTGGCTCGTTATCATCGGCCTGGCCGCCGTAGTTGTCCTCACTCTCCGCTGATGCGGTCTTCTGCCCGGCCCAGGTCTGAGGCGCCCGCACTCCCGACCGCTTCAGGGGCGCTGGGCGCTGCCGGAAGGGGATCGTGAGTGGTCTCGCTGCCGTGTGAGGCCGCGCGCTGCCGGGAGGGCAAGATAAAGGTGGAATCCGTGCGCAAAAGATTCGCTATATCCTCGATGTCGCTCATGTCGTCGGTGCTGCTTTTCTGTGCCGGCTGCGGATCGGAGACCCTGCATCCGATCGACCGAAGTGAGCTGGTGGGTTCGTGGAAAACCTCGGAAGGTGATTCGATCCGTTTTCTCGCCGACCGTGAAGTCAGGACCAGCGGCTTCTCCGACTCCGACGACGAGAGTTGCGGCGGCGGAGGTGCGGGGCGTTGGTCGTTCTACGTCGTCTTGGACGACCGGGGTGAATCCATGGAAACCTCACCGGAAGCCTCCGAAGGGAGCCTTATTTCGGTGAGGCTTCCAGGAGGCACCGAGGGCGAGTGCCAAGTCGACCTCAGCGTCATCGACGAGGGGCGCTCCCTCTGTGTCGCCGATCTCGACAACGTCTGTGCCACCAGGGAGCGCTTCACACGCCAGTGACAGCGGACCGCCGACCGGTCACCCCGTGGCTTCCGCCCCCGCACCCTCCCACGTCTGAGGCGCCCACACCCCCGACCGCTTCAGCGACGCCGGGCAGTGGCGGAAGATCTCGTCGATCTCGACGACCAGGGCGAGCTTCGGGCGCTGGCCCTTCAGGGTCAGAGCGTCGAAGAACGGGGCGTCCGTGAGGATGCGGGCGCGGCCGTTGACGCGCAGGACGTCCATCGCGCCCGGTATCAGGTAGAGCAGGCCCACGCGCGGGTTCGACAGGATGTTGTGGAAGCTGTCCGCGCGGCGGTTGCCCGGGCGGTCGGGCAGCGCGATCGTGCCCCGGTCCAGGACATGGGTGAAGCCGGGGGTGTCGCCGCGCGGGGTCGCGTCGCAGTTGCCGTCCGCGTCCGATGTGGCCAGGGTGCAGAACGGTGAGCGGGCCAGCAGGTCCAGGTCGTCGTCGGTGAGCCGGTCGTGGACCTTGTCGATGACGATCGGGTGCGGGGTGCCCAGAAGCTCGCGCAGTTCGTCCGCCGAGCCCAGGGGCACGGCCCCGGCCGGCAGATCGGTGGCGGGGGTGACGGGGGCGGCGGCGTACGGCAAGGCGGTGCTCCGGGGCTCGTGGGATGCGGCAGCGCGCCGTGCCGGCAGGCGCTGTTAGGGTGACCTTACTTTGGGCCCCCTCGGGTGTCCCGTCCGGGGATGGGCCGGCCATGTTCCCTGTCCGGGCGGGTGGACCGGCCCCCCTCAGTGCTCGGGCGGGCCGGTGACGAGGGGCTCCCTTACCCAGGGGGCTCCCGTACCCAGGGGTGTCCCCGGCGCCGACGTACCAGCGTGAGGAACGAGGAACAGTGCACCACCGCATTCCGGCTGCCCCGGCGTCCGGGTCGTGAGCGGCTCGGTCCTCCAGGAGACGGAGAAACGGCCCGGCGGCGGCAAGGAAGCGCGGCGCAAGCGCAGCCGGCCCGTGCTCGCCCTCGGGCTGCTCGCCGCCCTCGCCGTGCTGTTCCTCACCGCCGTCGCCAGCCTCGCCATCGGCTCGGGCGATGTGCCCTTCCGCGATGTCGTCGACGGCGTCCTCGACCCGGACACGGCCGTCAAGGGCCAGCTCATCGTCCAGGAGGTCCGCATCCCGCGCACCGTCGCCGGGCTGCTGGCCGGTTCGGCACTCGGCCTGGCGGGCGCGGTGATGCAGGGCGTCGCCCGCAACCCCCTCGCCGACCCCCAGCTCCTCGGCATCAACGCCGGCGCGTCCGTGGCTGTCGTCTGCTCGATCACCCTGCTCGGGTTCACCGCCGCCCCTCAGTTCATCTGGTTCGGCTTCCTCGGGGCGCTGCTCGCCGCCCTCCTCGTGTACGGGGTCGGCTCGCTCGGGCGGGAAGGCGCGACGCCGGTGAAGCTGGCGCTCGCCGGGGCCGCGACCGCTGCCGTCCTCACCTCGGTCACCAGCGCGATCCTGCTCCAGGACCGCGGCAGCTACGACCAGTTCCGGTTCTGGCAGCTCGGTGCGCTGACCGCCCGCAGCTCCGAGGTGCTGTGGCAGGTCTCGCCGTTCATCCTCCTCGGCACCGTCCTCGCCCTGGCCCTCGGCCCGCAGCTCAACGCCCTCTCCCTCGGCGACGACCTCGCCCGCGGCCTCGGCCAGCGCGTCGGGGCGATCCGCATGGTGTCCGCCCTCGCCGTGGTGATCCTCTGCGGCGCGGCCACCGTCGTCGCCGGGCCCATCGGCTTCGTCGGGCTCGCCGTACCGCACGCCGCCCGCCTCATCACCGGACCCGACTACCGCTGGGTGCTCCCGTACAGCATGGTGCTCGCCCCGGTCATGCTCCTCGTCGCCGACATCGTCGGCCGGGTGATCGCCCGCCCCGGCGAGGTGCAGGTCGGCGTCATCACAGCCGCGATCGGCTGCATCCCCTTCATCTGGCTGGTCCGGCGCAGGAAGCTGGTGGAACTGTGAGCCGGGCACCCGCCGTCGCCGAGAACGCCCCGGGCGGGGACGACGCGCGCCTCGCCGACGCCGTTCGCCGGATCTCCGCCGTACGCGGCCGGGGCCTGCGCCGCTCCGTCCTCGTCGGGGCCGGACTGCTGGCCGCCACCCTCGTCGCGTTCGGGCTCTCGCTCGGCTTCGGCGACATGGCGATACCCATCGGGAAGGTCGTCGCCACCCTGTTCGGCGGCGGAGACGGCGGATCGCGGTTCGTCGTGCTGGAACTGCGGCTGCCCCGCGCCCTCCTCGCGATCCTCGTCGGCGTCGCGTTCGGACTCTCCGGAGGCGTCTTCCAGACCGTGCTGCGCAACCCCCTCGCCAGCCCCGACCTCATCGGCATCAGCGCCGGCGCCGGCGCGGTCGCCGTCACCGCCGCCCTGCTCTTCCAGGTCAGCGGACTCGCCCTCTCCGCGAGCGCCCTCACCGGATCCCTGGTCGCCGGAGCCGCCATCTATCTGCTCGCCTGGCGTCAGGGCATCGCCGGACAGCGCCTCGTCCTCGTCGGTATCGGCGTCGGCATGGGGCTCTCCAGCATCGTCTGGTACGCGATGGCCCGCTCCGAGGTCACCGACGCGCAGGAAGCCTTCCGCTGGCTCGCGGGCAGCCTCAACGGCCGCTCCTGGAACCAGGTGTGGCCGCTCCTCGTCGCCCTCGGCCCGCTCGTACCGCTGACCGTTCTCGCCGCCCACGCGCTGCGCCCCCTCCAGCTCGGGGACGACGCCGCCGCCGGGCTCGGCGCGAAGGTCGAGAGCGGCCGGCTCGCGCTGCTGGCCTGCGCGACCGCGCTCGCCGGGGTCGCCACGGCCGCCGCCGGGCCCGTCGGGTTCGTGGCGTTCGTCGCCGCACCGATCGCCCGTCGGCTGGTCCCGGGCCGGGGTGCGGCGCTGCCGCAGGCCGCCCTGGCCGGGGCGCTGATCGTCCTGGTCGCGGACTTCGCGGCGCAGCACCTGTTCCCGGTGCAGCTGCCCGTGGGCGTGGTCACCAGCATCATCGGGGCCCCGTACCTGCTCCTGCTCCTGGCCCGCGCCAACCGCGTCGGCAGCGGGGGCTGACGTGGAGAAGTTCCAAGACGAGAAGCCTCGGGACGAGAAGCCGCGGGACGTGGCGACGTATCGAGAAGACGACGAAGAAGGGCGCCCTGTCGTGGCCGAACACACTCTGGAAGCCCGGGACGTCCGGCTCGGCTACGGCGAACGCGAGATCGTCCCCGGTCTGAGCGTGGCCGTGCCGCCCGGGAAGATCACGGTCATCGTCGGCCCCAACGCCTGCGGGAAGTCGACCCTGCTGCGGGCGATGGCCCGGCTGCTGGTCCCCTCCGCCGGGGCGGTGCTCCTGGACGGCCGGTCCATCCAGGAGATGCCGACCAAGGAGGTCGCCTCCGTGCTCGGCATCCTGCCGCAGGGCCCCACCGCCCCGGAGGGCATCACCGTCTCCGACCTGGTCGGGCGCGGCCGCTACCCGCACCAGGGCTGGTTCCGCCGCTGGAGCGCGGAGGACGACCGGGCGGTCGCGCAGGCGCTGCTGTCGACCGACGTCCTCGAACTCGCCGACCGGTCGGTGGACGAGCTGTCCGGCGGCCAGCGCCAGCGGGTGTGGATCGCGATGGCGCTCGCCCAGCGCACCGACATCCTGCTGCTCGACGAACCGACGACCTTCCTCGACGCCAGCCACCAGCTCGACGTCCTCGACCTGCTCACCGACCTCAACCGTGAGCGCGGCGTCACCATGGTGGCGGTGCTGCACGACCTGAACCTGGCCTGCCGGTACGCCGACCACATGATCGCGATGAGGGCGGGGCGGATCGTCGCCGAGGGCCGGCCGGTCGACATCGTGACGGCGGAGCTGGTCGGCGAGGTCTTCGGGATGCGCTGCTCGGTGATCGAGGACCCGGCGTCGGCCACCCCGATGGTCGTGCCGCTGGGCCGCCATCACGTGAAGGATCCGGCTGACTGAGCCTCGTACGTACGGGGAAGCAGGCCCTGGGCGCACGGGAGCGGACACCCGGGCGTCCTGCTGTCCCGGCCGCCGGGGTCGCCCCGATGGCAGCGTTGTCGTTAGGTGAGGCTAACCTAATAGACATGAACGCTTCCGCTTTCCGCGCCCGCCGCGCCCCCGTCCTCCTGGCCGGTGCCGTCGCCGCCCTTCTCGTCGGCCTCTCGGCCTGCGGCTCGTCGGACGACTCCGACAGCTCCGCGTCCTCCTCCGCCTCCGGAGGCGCGTCCGAAGGGGCGTTCCCCGCTCAGGTGGCGACCAAGTTCGGTGAGGTCACCGTCGACCAGCGGCCCCAGCGCATCGTCGCGCTCGGCTGGGGTGACGCCGAGACCGTGCTGGCGCTCGGCGGCCAGCCGGTCGGGGCCAGCGACTGGCTGCCGTTCGGCGGCGAGGGCGTCGGCCCGTGGGCCAAGGGCATGTACGACAAGAAGCCCGAACTCATCGGCACACTGGAGCCGGAGTTCGAGAAGATCGCCTCCCTCCAGCCCGACCTGATCCTGGACACCAAGTCCAGCGGCGACCGGACCCGCTACGACACCCTGAAGAAGATCGCCCCGACCGTGGGCGTGCCGAAGGGCGGCGACCAGTACAAGATCTCGTGGGAGCAGCAGACCACGATGATCGCGGCCGCCATGGGCGTACCGGAGAAGGGCGAGGAGCTGATCGCGGAGACGGAGAAGAAGTTCGAGGCCGCCGCGAAGGCCCACCCGGAGTTCAAGGACAAGACCATCACGGTCGGCTCGCGCACCTCCGAGGGCTTCGGTGTCTACGTCGGTGGCACCGGGCGCATCGACTTCGTCGAGCGTCTCGGCTTCACGAACAACCCGAAGGCGGAGGCCCAGGCCGGCGAGGGCTTCTCCGTGTCCGTGTCCAAGGAGAACCTGGACCTGCTCGACGCCGATCTGACGGTCATGACCCCGATCGGCATCCCGGCCACGGACATCAGCGACGACCCGCTGTATCAGGCCGTCCCGTCGGTGAAGGCGGGCAACGCCATCGTCTTCGACGACCAGGGCATCTCGCAGGCGTTCGCCACGGACTCGATCCTGTCCGTCTCGTACGCGCTGGAGAAGGTCGTCCCGCTGTTCGCGGAGAACGTCGCGAAGTAGTCGGCCGGCGTCCGTACGCACACGCGCGGCGCCCCGCTCCCGGATCTTCCGGGACGGGGCGCTGCGCGTGTGCGTACGGAGGGGGTCAGGCTGCCGGGGTGGCCTTGATCGCGGAGATGTCGAAGGTCAGCTTCACCTTGTCGCTGACCATCACGCCGCCGGTCTCCAGTGCCGCGTTCCAGGTCAGGCCCCAGTCGGAGCGCAGGATGTCGGCGCTGCCCTCGAAGCCGACGCGCTCGTTGCCGTAGACGTCGGTGGCGGAGCCGTTGAACTCCAGGTCGATGGAGAGGGGGCGCGTGACGTCCTTGATGGTGAGGTCCCCGGTGATCCGGTACGCCTCGCCGCCCAGCTGCTCGGCCTGCGTCGAGCGGAACGTCATGAGCGGGAACGTCTCGGCGTCGAAGAAGTCGCCGCTGACCAGGTGCCCGTCGCGGTCGGCGATGCCGGTGTCCACGCTGGCGATCTTCACGTCGATGGAGGCGGAGGAGTTCGACGGGTCCGTGCCGTCCAGCACCAGGGTGCCCTCGTGCTCACCGAAGGAGCCGCGCACGTTGGTGACCATCGCGTGGCGCACCGTGAAGCCGATGCTGCTGTGTGCCGGGTCCACGGTGTACGCGCCGGTCAGGGCGGCGAGTGCCGGGTCCACCGCGGGGGCCTCGGCGACGGCGGTCCGGGCGGTGGCGGTCGACTTGCGGTTGAACAGAGCCATGGCTCCTCCTCGGGGACGTGTGCGTGGAGGTTGTTTAACCTTCAACGAGATTGACTGTAACTCCGTCTTGTTCAAAGTTCAACCTTCCTCTGTCCGGGGGTGTGCGCGGCGCGCTCGTCGCGCCCGGGGCCCGGTCCGCGCCGGGACCGCCTCGTCGGCCTGCTCGCGGGATCGCGCGGACGCGCTCACCGGACCGGATCGGCGTCCGGGCCCTCCTGTGCCAGCAGGTCCCGGGCGAAGTCCTCCCACTGCGCGTACCGGTCCGGATGCGCGGACCGCTGGACCGCCTGGCACGCTTCGCCCGGCTCCATCGACTCCCAGCCGTCGATCTGGAGCAGTCCCGGGTTGGCGCTGGGTGAGGGCAGCCCGTAGAAGGACGCGGACGCGGTCGGTACGTGCGTGATCTGCGCCGCAGTGCCCCAGCCCATGCTGGGGCGCTGCTGGAAGACGCCGAGCGAGTCGTGGTCGACCGGCGATGTGTAATTGACGAACTTCGACTCCTGCATCGCGGTCATCAGCGCGATGACCTGCGCCTCCTCCGTGAGCTCCGCCCCCTTGCCGACGCCGATGACGGTTCTGGCGTGGGCGAGCTGTTCCGGGCCGAGGTCGGACGGGGCGGCGAAGAACCTCCGCAGCTCGCTGTCCGGGGCGGATCTGAGCAACTGGGCGGTGGTGATGTCCACCCGGCCGGTCGGGGGCAGGCCGTAGCTCTGCTGGAACGCCCGCAGGCCCTGCGCGCCCGAGGCCTGCGGGGCGGGTGACGGTGGCGGGGCGGGGTCGGCGTGCGCCGGGGGTGCGGCGGTCAGCAGGAGTCCGGCGGCGGCCGCGGTGAGCAGCCGGCGGGGGAGTCGGCGGAGGGGTCCGCCGAAGGGGCGGCCGAAGGGGCGGTTCGTTCGCATACGGCACCGTCCCGGGGCGGTGCGGTGAAGTCAAGAACGCCATGCATCGTGTCAATTGATGAGTTATCGGCTCCCTGTGGCGGTGAAGGGCTCCGGAGCCGGCGTGCGCGTGCCCCCGCCGGACGGGCGGGGGCACGCGCGGACCTGGCGGACGGGTCTCAGGAGCCCACGCTCACCGTGAAGCGGCGCGGGTTCCCGTCGTGCGCCGCGCCCGAGACGTCCGGCTCACCGTCCGGGAGCACGTCGTCGTACGGGAACGCGTAGCCGATCGGGCTGTTCGCGTGGACCACCCGGGACCAGTGGTTGGTGACCGCGGTCCGGTAGTAGTCCGCCGCCGTCGTGCCGTTCGGCTGGCTCGGGTGGCTCAGCATGATCGAACGGTTGAAGCCCGCCGCCAGCCGGGCCAGGATCGCCTTCTTGTCGTCGGAGTCGCCCGGGTCGTTGGTGAACGGCCCGTGGTTGCAGGTGAAGACGTCCTTCGTCTCCGGCCTGGTGAAGGTGTGGCCCCCCTCGAAGGTCAGGACGTCCCCGCTGACCCGGCCCGCCCGTGTGCCCCGGCCGCCCTGGAGGTCGATACGCAGGTCCTCGGAGCGGTACTTCTCCCACACCTCGTCGATCTGCGCCTCGAACAGGCCCCGGAACGGCATCTCGTCCGGCCGGTCGAAGAAGGGGGCCATGATGTTCTGCGGCGAGACGACCCGCAGCACCCTGCCGTCGTCGCCGCGCGTGATCAGCTGGTCCCAGGGCTGTCCGTCGGCCGCCGCCTGGGCGGTGAGGTCCTCCGCGATCCGCTCCACCGCGCCCTCCGGGTGCGGGGCCACGGTGTGGGTGCCGTCCCCCTCCAGCGTGATGCCGATCGGCAGTGCGGTGATCAGGTCCACGTAGCTGATGTTGGAGTACAGCTGCTCGGTGTTGAAGGTGAACTCGGCGAACGCCCAGGTCCGCCCGTAGTTCGGGTCCGTCGGCGTCGCGAAGGCCGGCTCCACCAGGGACGGGCCCGGGTTGAGGAAGAAGTCCAGCTTGTCGTCACGGACGAAGTAGACCCGCGCCCCGTACATCTGCGGCAGGGTCAGGACGACCGGGCCGGCTCCCGCGCCCTTGAGCGGGATGGCGCAGTCGACGGGCAGCGGGGTCTGCGGGGCGCCGGGGGAGTCGGGGCGGTACAGGCCGCCGTCCGGCTTCAGCAGCGCCCAGCGGTCGGTCCCCAGCTCGCGGCCGGTGACGTACGCGTGCACGGTGCCCGGCAACGACGTGTTCTCCAGGGCCAGTTCACAGGTCGCCGGAGCCGCCGACGCGCGGGGGCTCAGTGCGGTGCCCCAGGCGGGGTACGTCAGCGCCGCGGCCGATGCGGCGGCGCCGGTCAGGAACATTCGGCGTGAAATCACGAGGGAACTCCCGAGATGGTGGGGGGCGCAGGCGGGGGGTGGGGGGTGCTGCGGGGAGGATCGGGAACCGTGGGGGCGCCTGCGGTGCGCACCACTCTCGCGAGGCCGGGCACGGCCGTCAACACATGTGACTGAGAGCGCTCTCATAATGTCGGAGTCTTCACAACTCGACGCATCGAAAGGGTACTTGGCGGAACCGAGCGGGCGCGTACGGTGACCGGAGAGGGCCACTCCCGGCCAAGAGGTGAACGGGGCCGTGAGCCCGACCGCCCGCCTTCGACTTGGACTAACGCACCGGGGTTGTTGGACGGAGTCGGCCCCCGGGCCCGAAGTTCGTTGACGGTGTCCGGACACGAGGACTACTCAAGGGCCATGTCGCCAAGATTCCCTCGCCCCGGCCTGGTCGCCGCGGCCTCCGCAGCCGTTTTGGCGCTCGTGGGGGCAGCCCTCCCCGCCGCGGCCGCCGCTCCCTCACCCTCCGACCCGGCCGCAGCGGCGGAGGCGGACGGAACCGCCGTGATCCGGTCCGCCCGGCTCGCCGTCGCCGTCGCCGACGACTTCCCGCGCGTCCTGTCGTACACCGACCGGGCGAGCGGCAAGCGCCTGCTCGGCTCCACCCGGCCGGTCACCGCCGTCACCCTCAACGGGACCGCCCACCCGGTGAAGCTCAAGCGCGCACCGAAGGTCACCGGCTCCGCAGCCCGCTACACCCTCGTCTTCGCCTCCCTGCCGGGCGTCGAGATCGACGCCTCGCTCACCGTCTCCGGGCGGGCGACCACCTTCAAGGTGACCGCCGTCCGCGACACGCCCGCCTTCCGGGTCGGGACCATCGACATCCCCGGGCACGACCTGATCTCCGTCGGGTCCACCGAGCCCGGTGCCGCCACCGCGTTCACGACGCTCGACCCGGACTCCACCCGCACCGCCGACGTCTTCGCCGAGGTCACCGGGGAGACCAAGCCCGACTCCGCTCCCGTCGGGGCCAGTTACGCGATCCTCAACACCGGCTCGCTCGCCGCGGCCATCGAGTCCAACTCCTCGTACGACAAGCCCTCCGGGACCACCGGCGGCGACGACGCCCGCTTCTGGCACCAGGCGCGCGCCGAGGAGGGCGGCGGCGTCCGCGTCGCCGCCTGGTCCGGCCAGTGGACCTACCGGGGCGAGGGCGCGCCCCAGCCCGAGAGCGGCGACCACCTGCCCTGGGCCAAGGTCGTCGTCACCCCGGACGCCAACGGGGACCAGGCCGTCGACTGGCAGGACGGGGCGATCGCCTTCCGCTCCATCGGCGTCACCGCGCCCGGCAGCGAGGACACCGCGAAGCGGGTCGTCACCCACATCCCGTTCAACTTCGCCAGCCAGGCCACCCACCCCTTCCTGCGCACCCTGGACGACGTCAAGCGGATCTCGAAGGCCACCGACGGCCTCGGCCAGCTCGCCGTCCTCAAGGGGTACGGCTCCGAGGGCCACGACTCGGCCCACCCGGACTACGGCGGCAACTACAACAAGCGCGCGGGCGGGCTCAAGGACCTGAACACCCTGCTCAAGGAAGGCGGGAAGTGGGGCGCGGACTTCGGCGTCCACGTCAACGCCACCGAGTCCTACCCGGAGGCCAAGGCCTTCTCCGAGCAGCTCGTCGACAAGGCCAGGCCCGGCTGGAACTGGCTCAACCAGAGCTACTACATCGACCAGCGCCGCGACATCAACAGCGGCGATCTGGCCGAGCGTTTCCAGCAGCTGCGCGACGAGACCGACGAGAACCTCGACTTCCTCTACATCGACGTCTACTACAGCCACGGCTGGATCGCCGACAAGACGATCCAGGCCGTGCAGAAGCAGGGCTGGACCGTCGGCACCGAGTGGGCCGACAAGTTCGAACGCGCCTCGCTCTGGTCGCACTGGGCCAACGACCTCAACTACGGAGGCGCCACCAACAAGGGCCTCAACTCGCAGATCATCCGGTTCATCCGCAACGGCGAGAAGGACGTCTGGAACGACCATCCCGTCCTCGGCCAGAGCGCCCTGGAGGAGTTCGAGGGCTGGACCGGCGAGACCGACTGGAACGCCTTCACCGCCAACATCTGGCAGAAGAACCTCCCCGCCAAGTACCTCCAGCAGCAGCGGATCACCCGCTGGGACGGCAACGACATCACCTTCACCGGCGGGGTGCGCGGCACGGTCGAGGACGGTGAGCGGACCTTCTACGAGCGGGGCCGCAAGGTGCTCAGCGGCACCGACTACCTGCTCCCCTGGGACGGCGGCAGGAAGCTCTACCACTACAGCCAGAACGGCGGGACCAGCACCTGGGAGGTGCCCGGCAGGGGCGCGTACACGCTCTACAAGCTGACCGACAACGGCCGCGAGAAGGTCTCCACCGTCCGCCCCTCCGGCGGCAGGATCACGCTCACCGCCACCGCCGGACAGGCGTACGTCCTCTACCCCGGCCGGGCCCCGAAGGACACCTCGGCCCACTGGGGCAAGGGGACCGGGCTCGCCGACCCGGGCTTCAACGACCAGCACCTGAAGGGCTGGACGACGACCGGCACCGCCGTCCGCGACACCGACGGCCGGGGTCGCAACAGCGCCGAACTCTCCGGCACGTCCACCGCCGCGCTCTCCCAGACCGTCACCGGCCTCCGGCCCGGCGAGCGCTACACCGCATCCGCCCTGATCGAGGTCGAGCCCGGCAGGAGCCGCCGCACCACCCTGAGCGCCGGCGGGAAGTCGGTCGCCGTCGAGCGCTCCACCGCCAAGGACCAGGTCGCCGCGTCCGACTGGCACGGCACCTTCTTCCAGCGCGCCAAGGTCAACTTCACCGCCCCCGCGAACGGCCGCACCACCCTGCGCATCGAGGCGGCGGCGGGCAGCACGGCGAAGGTCCGCGCCGATGACGTACGGATCGTCGCGAACGCCCCCGCCACCCGGCCCGGCACCGTGGCCCACGAGGACTTCGAGGCCGTCGACCAGGGCTGGGGCCCCTTCCTCAAGGGCGACGCGGGCGGCTCGACCGACCCCCGCACCCACATCTCCCAGCTGAACGACCCGTACACCCAGTCCGGCTGGAACGGGAAGCTCATCGACGACGTGCTCGGCGGGAAGGAGTCCCTGAAGTCCCACGAGGAGAACACCGGGCTCGTCTACCGCACCGCGCCCTGGACCGTCCCGATGCGGGACGGCCACCGGTACCGCGTCGAGTTCGCCTACCAGTCCAGCCACGCCGGGGCCTACAGCTGGGTCGAGGGCTACGACCGGCTCGCCGGCGGCAAGGCCGCCTCGACCGAGACCCGGGCCACCCCGATCGGGCAGCAGCGCACCACCGGACGGTTCAGCCGGACCCTGACCGCGGGCTGCGGCGACACCTGGACCGGGCTGCGCAAGCTCCCGGGAGCACCCGAGGGCGCGGACTTCGTGCTCGACAACTTCACCGTCACGGACCTCGGCCCCGCCCCGGCGGGCGAGGAGGCCGTCTGCGGCACCCTCGGGGTGGCCGCCGACGCGGAGACCCTGGAGCCGGGAGCTCCGAACACCGTGAAGGCGACCTTCGGCAACGACGAGACGAGCGCCGCCACGGGGGTGAAGCTCGCACTGGCCGTGCCCGAGGGGTGGCAGGCCGAGCCGGCGGGCCCGGTCGCCTTCGACTCGGTCGCCCCGGGCGCGAAGGTCACCGGCAGCTGGCGGGTCACCCCTCCGGTGGACGCCCCCTACACCGCGTACACGCTGGAGGCGGAGGCCACGTACACCGTCGGGGGCGCCGGCCGTACGCTCGGCGCGAAGACCTCCGTCCGCACGCTTCCGCCGCCGCCCACGAAGGACAGCTGGGCGAGCGACCTCGACTGGACCGCCTCCCAGAACGGCTGGGGGCCGGTCGAGCGCGACCGGTCCAACGGGGAGACCGGGACCGGGGACGGCGGGCCCCTGACGATCGGCGGCGTCGTCCACGACAAGGGCCTGGGTACGCACGCCCCGGCGAAGATCCGCTACTACCTGGGCGGGAAGTGCACCTCCTTCACCGCCGACGTGGGGGTGGACGACGTCCAGACGACCCGGGGCAGCGTGCGGTTCTCGGTCACCGCCGACGGTACGCAGAAGGCGGCGTCGCCCGTACTGGGGGCGGCCGACCCCGCCTGGAAGCTCACCGCCGACGTCACCGGCGCGGCGTACGTCGAGCTGGTCGTCCAGGACGGCGGCGACGGCAACGGCAACGACCACGCGGACTGGGGCAGCGCCCGCTTCCACTGCGGAGGCTGACCTCCGCTCGGAGCACTTCCCGGGGCGCGGCGAACGACGGGGGACCGTACTGCGCCATACTGAGGGGGCCTTCGGGCCCCCTCACGGGCGTGTGGCCCACCCCACACCCTTCACTTGTGGAGTCTCCACAACCGGAGTCGGCGTTTCGCTGGTGGATCGCGCGCACGGCCGTATGGTTCTGTTCACTCCCACCACGAAACCGGGCAGGAGACTGTACGGAGTCGACGGCGAGTTTTCTGGGTCGGGGTTCGTAGGGTCGATGCATGACCGTTGTGGACGAAACCCAGGGTGAGCCGACCGACGCCCGTGGCCGGGTGGCCGAACTGCTGGCCCTGCGCGAGCAGGCGCGGCGCGGACCGAGCGAGAAGGCGACCGAGGCGCAGCATGCCAAGGGGAAGCTGACCGCGCGGGAGCGGATCGGGCTGCTGCTGGACGAGGGTTCGTTCAAGGAGGTCGAGCAGTTGCGCCGGCACCGGGCCACCGGGTTCGGTCTGGAGGCGAAGAAGCCCTACACCGATGGTGTGATCACGGGCTGGGGCACGGTCGAGGGCCGGACGGTCTTCGTGTACGCGCACGACTTCCGGATCTTCGGCGGGGCGCTGGGCGAGGCCCACGCGACGAAGATCCACAAGATCATGGACATGGCCATCTCGGCGGGCGCTCCGCTGGTGTCGCTGAACGACGGCGCCGGCGCCCGTATCCAGGAGGGCGTTTCCGCTCTGGCCGGGTACGGGGGCATCTTCCAGCGCAACACGCGTGCTTCGGGTGTGATCCCGCAGATCAGCGTGATGCTCGGCCCGTGCGCCGGCGGCGCCGCGTACAGTCCGGCGCTGACGGACTTCGTGTTCATGGTCCGTGATACCTCGCAGATGTTCATCACCGGCCCGGACGTCGTCAAGGCGGTCACCGGTGAGGAGATCACCCAGAACGGCCTGGGCGGCGCGGACGTGCACGCGGAGACCTCGGGCGTGGCGCACTTCGCGTATGACGACGAGGAGACCTGCATCGCCGAGGTCCGCTACCTCATCGGGATGCTCCCCTCCAACAACCGCGAGAACCCCCCGGCCGCTCCCAGCGACGACCCCGCCGACCGGCGCGGCGACGTCCTGCTGGACCTGGTCCCGGCCGACGGGAACCGCCCCTACGACATGCACAAGGTGATCGAGGAACTCGTCGACGACGGCGACTACCTGGAGATCCACGAGCGCTGGGCCCGCAACATCGTCTGCGCCCTGGCCCGGATGGACGGGCAGGTCGTGGGGATCGTGGCGAACCAGCCGCAGTCGCTGGCCGGTGTCCTGGACATCGAGGCGTCGGAGAAGGCCGCCCGCTTCGTGCAGATGTGCGACGCGTTCAACATCCCGATCATCACCCTGCTGGACGTTCCCGGCTTCCTGCCGGGCGTCGACCAGGAGCACGGTGGGATCATCCGCCACGGCGCCAAGCTCCTGTACGCCTACTGCAACGCCACCGTGCCGCGGATCAGCCTGATCCTGCGCAAGGCCTACGGAGGTGCGTACATCGTCATGGACTCCCAGTCCATCGGGGCCGACCTGACCTACGCCTGGCCCACCAACGAGATCGCGGTGATGGGCGCCGAGGGCGCCGCCAACGTCATCTTCCGCAGGCAGATCGCGGAGGCCGAGGACCCCGAGGCCATGCGGACCCGCATGGTCAAGGAGTACAAGGCGGAGCTGATGCATCCCTATTACGCGGCCGAGCGCGGCCTCGTCGACGACGTCATCGACCCCGCCGAGACCCGCGAGGTGCTCATCGCCTCGCTCGCCATGCTCCGCACCAAGCACGCCGACCTGCCGTCCCGCAAGCACGGCAACCCGCCGCAGTAGTCGCGCGGCGGCGCGATCCGCCGCCCGGTCCACGACAGCCTGCCGAGAAGACGGAGACACCCACCATGAGCCTCACCCCCGCCGAGTCCGTCCTGCGCGTCGAGAAGGGCCACGCGGCCCCCGAGGAGCTGGCGGCCATCACCGCCGTCCTGATGGCCCGTGCCGCCGCCCAGCCGGCCGCCCCCGCCCGCCGTGGCCGTGACACCGCCGGCTGGCGCCGCCTGGAGCGCACGCCGGGCTTCCGCGCCCCGCACAGCTGGCAGGGCTGACCGGCCCGGCCGGACGGTACGCGAAGGGCCCCGCACTCCCGAGGAGTGCGGGGCCCTTCGCGTACCGTCCGGCCGGCGGTGTGCCGGGGGTGCGCGCCGGTCGGGGCCGGACAGGCCCCGTCCGACGCGACACCTTCTAGCGCAGGCGTGCCATCAGGGCGTGCTCGACCAGCGTGATGAGCGCGCTCTTGGCGTCGGCGCGGTGGCGGGCGTCCGTCGTCAGGATCGGGGTGTCCGGTCCGATCTGGAGTGCTTCGCGGACCTCGTCGGGGGTGTAGGGCTGGTGTCCGTCGAAGCCGTTGAGGGCGATGACGAAGGGGAGGCCGCTGTTCTCGAAGTAGTCGACCGCGGGGAAGCAGTCGGCGAGTCGGCGGGTGTCGACGAGGACGACGGCGCCGATGGCTCCGCGGACCAGGTCGTCCCACATGAACCAGAAGCGGTCCTGTCCGGGCGTGCCGAAGAGGTACAGGATCAGGTCCTGGTCGAGCGTGATACGTCCGAAGTCCATGGCCACCGTGGTGGTGGTCTTGTCCCCGGTGTGGGTCAGATCGTCGATGCCCGCCGAGGCGGACGTCATCACGGCTTCGGTGCGCAGCGGGTTGATCTCCGAGACGGCACCGACAAACGTGGTCTTACCCACGCCGAAGCCCCCTGCCACCACGATCTTCGCCGAGGTAGTGGAGCGGGCCGCTCCGCCGCTAGAGCTTGCGAAGTCCACTGAGCACCCTTTCGAGCAGTGTCACATCTGGCTGGCCGCCGGCGGCCTCGTCGCCGCCGGGCTGATGGATAGCGACGAGTCCGGCCTCGGCCAGGTCGGCGACGAGGATCCGGGCAACGCCGAGGGGGATCGAGAGAAGGGCCGAGATCTCGGCCACCGACTTGATCTCGATGCAGAGCCGGCAGATCCGCTGATGCTCGGGCAACTGCCCTTGCAGCCGGGCCGGATCGGCCGTCGTGCTGACCAGCGCCTCGATGGCGAGCTGGTAACGCGGTCGGGTCCGGCCGCCGGTCATGGCGTACGGACGGACCAGCGGGTTGTGCGCGGCAGGCTTCGCGGGCTCGGGGGCCCGCCGCTGCTGCACCGGCTGAACGCGCGGCTGCTGGGAGGTGTCGTACCGCTGCTGCGGTTGCTGCGGCCACCCCGAACCCGGCTGCTGCTGGGGCCACTCGGGCCCCGGGCCGCCGGAAGCGCCCTGCTGCCGGTGCTCCTGCTGCTGATATGGCTGATACTGCCCGGGTCCCTGGCCACCGGGGGCGGCGGGGAAACCGAAACGGTTGTCACCGTGCTCACCCGGAACCCTCTGGTCACCGTTGTATGAGTGCCCGCCTGTGGGTGCTGCCACGTTTCCTCCTCCGACTACCGGTCGCCGATCCCAGTGGGGCCGCGCCACCGCACTTTATGGTGCGGTGGCGAGAAACGCACTGTCTGTCTACTAGTTAAGAAGACTTCCCTGGAGTTCGGCGCGAAGGTCCGGAGTCAGGACACTGCCCGCACGGTCCACCAGAAGGGCCATTTCGTACCCAACCAGACCGATATCGGCGTCCGGGTGGGCCAGAACGGCGAGCGAGGATCCGTCGGAGATGGACATGATGAAGAGGAATCCCCTCTCCATCTCCACAACAGTCTGATTCACGGCGCCGCCCTCGAAGATCCGCGAGGCGCCCGCGGTCAGCGACGTCAGACCGGAGGCGACGGCCGCCAGCTGGTCGGCGCGGTCGCGCGGGAAACCTTCGGACATCGCCAGCAGGAGTCCGTCGGCGGAGACCACCACCGTGTGCGACACCCCGGGGGTGTTGTCCACGAAATTGGTGATCAACCAGTTGAGATTCTGCGCCGCCTGGCTCATCGGGCTCACACTAACGCTCCTGGTTGTAGGTAGTACTGGTGTCCGAACCCGCGCTGCGTCCCCGCTGGATCCCCCGCCGCAGGTTGCTCAACCTGCCGCGGACGTCCTCGGGGGCGCGGGAGACCTGTGGGCCGCCCTGCTGGGTCTGCTCCGCCGTGCCCTCGACCAGGTTGGCCTTGGGTACGCGCCGGGGGAGACCGGAGGGGGTGATTCCGCCCGCCTTCGGCTCACGGAGCTTCTCGGCCCGCTCCCAGCGCTCGTCGTTCGTCGAGCGCCAGTCGTCGGAGCCGTCCCCGTCCGTCTGCGGGTCCTGCCGCTGTTCCTGCTGCGGGCGGGACCGCTGCGCCGGAGCGGGCTGGTCGTTACCGCGGCCGCCGGGGCCGGGCTGCCAGTGCTGCTGACCGCCGCGGCGCGGCAGACCGGCTTCGGTCAGCGCGTGGCCGACGTTCGGGGTGGGCCCCGGACGGTCGAAGCCTACGCGCTCCGAGGGCTCTGCGGGCGTGCTCGGAACAGATTCCGCTTCGGCCTGAGCGATCGGCTCATAACCATTCTGGAAACCGCTCTGAACAGGCCAGTCATCCTGGTGGGACGGGTCCGTCGAGGCCGTGTACGCGTCGGCGTACTGATCCTGCCGGGTGTCCGGAACGGCATATGCCGATTCCGGGTAGCCCTCCTGCGGCCGCTGCGCCTGCTGGTCCTGCTGCGGGTAGCCGTCCCCGGTGCCGTACTGCTGCTGCTCGTACGACCCCTGGTACGGCTGCTGTCCGTACGGGTCCTGGCCGTACTGCTCTTCGGCGTAGCCCTGCTGCGCGTGCTGCCGGTCGTCGTACGAGGGGCTCGCGTACGACTCCGGTGCGTAGCCCTGCTGGTCCCGGTTGCCGTCCGCGAAGGGGGCGCCGGCGCCCGTCTGGGCCTCCAGGGCCGCCTTGCGCTCCTCGCGCATCAGCGAACGGTTGACCGGGTCCAGCTGACTCGGATCCGCCGGGGTCTCGTAACGCGAGTCGTCGAAGCCGAGCTCCGCCGCCGTGCGCATCGGGGCCTGCTGCGGAGCCGCGTCGAAGGCCGACTGCTGCTCGGGGATGATCGAGGAGACGGTGAAGTCGTCCTGGCCGCCCTGCTGTTCGCCACCGCCACCGTGGGTGATGACGTCCGGCAGCATGATCAGCGAGGTGGTCCCCGCCTGCTCGCCCGACGGGCGCAGCTGCACCCGGATCCCGTGCCGGTCGGCCAGCCGGCCGACCACGAACAGGCCCATGCGCTGGGACACCGCGGCGTCCACGGTCGGCGGGTTGGCCAGCTTGTGGTTGATGTCGGCGAAGTCCTCGGCGGTGAGGCCGATGCCCTTGTCGTGGATCTCGATCATGACCCGGCCGTCGGGCAGGCGGGTCGCGGTGACCTTCACCTTGGTCTGCGGCGAGGAGAACGTGGTGGCGTTCTCCAGCAGCTCGGCGAGCAGGTGCACGAGGTCGGTGACGGCCCGGCCGTGGATCTCGGCCTCGGGGACGCCGGAGAGCTCGATGCGCTCGTAGGACTCCACCTCGGAGGAGGCGGCCCGCAGGACGTCCACCAGCGGCACCGGCTGGTCCCAGCGCCGTCCGGGCTCCTCGCCCGCGAGGACGAGGAGGTTCTCGCCGTTGCGGCGCATACGGGTCGCCAGGTGGTCCAGCTTGAAGAGGCTCTCCAGCTGGTCCGGGTCGGCCTCGTTGTTCTCCAGGTCGGTGATGAGGGTCAGCTGGCCCTCGATGAGCGACTGGTTGCGGCGCGAGAGGTTCGTGAAGATCGCGTTGACGTTGCCCCGGAGCATGGCCTGCTCAGCGGCGAGCCGGACGGCCTCGCGGTGCACCTGGTCGAAGGCGCGGGCGACCTCGCCGATCTCGTCCTGCGTGGTGATCGGGATCGGCTGCACCCGGGTGTCGACCCGGCCCGGGTCGGTGCGCGAGAGCTGGTCGACGAGGGAGGGCAGACGCTGCTCGGCGATGCCGAAGGCGGCGGTACGCAGCTGGCGCATCGAGCGGCTCATCTGGCGGGCCATGATCCCGGCCAGGAGGAACGCGGCCAGCAGGGCGATGACGACGATGAGGCCGTTGACGATGGCGTCGGTCTTGGCTTCGGAGGAGATCTTCGCCGCCTCGTCCACGGCCTTGCTGACCAGCTCGTCCTCGACGGTGGCGTACCCCTCGAACTTCGCGGTCGCCGCGGCCATCCAGGTCGCGGGCGTGATGCCCTTCTCCGCCAGCTCCGAGGGGTCCTGCCCCTTGCCGATCTCCCGGGCCATGCCGTCGAAGACCGAGCCGTCGATGCTCGGCGGCGCCACGAAGGGCTCGCCCGCGGCCTCGGCCTGCTCCTTGGCCGCCTTCAGCTGCTTGGCGCCCTCGGCGGCCTTGCCGGCCATGACCTGCTTGAGGCGGTCGACGTCGGCCTCGGTACCACCGGAGTTGAACTCGCCCAGCGCGATCTGCTCCAGGTAGTTGTACGAACCGAAGGCCTTGACCTGGTCGTTGTAGGTGGCGGGCTTCTTGCTCGGGCGCACCAGAAGGTGCATGCCGATCGAGCGCTGAAGCGATTCTGCAGCCTTGGAGAGCTCGATCGCGTAGACGGTGCGGCCGTAGCTGGTGATGTTGCCGGTACCGAGGCCGAGCTCGTTGGAGAACTCCATCAGCGAGTGCTGGACCTGGACGTAGCCTTCTTCGGTCTTCACCGGGTCCAGGGCCTGCGAGTAGGCGGCCTTGCGCAGCTCCGGAAGCTTGGGTTCCTCGCCCTTGAAGAGCTTCAGACGGCGTTCCAGGCCGGGCTTGGACGGCATGTCCTTCACCGCGGCGTCGAACTTCTGCGCGGCCTCGTCCGTGGTGGCCCGGGTCTGCTCGACCACATCGGCGTCACGGTCGCCCGAGAGCAGCGGCTCGGCGGTGAGGTCCCGCTCGTTCAGCAGCGCCTGGCCGTAGTCGGACGCGGCGCGCACGACGACGGCGATCTTCTCGGCCTCCTGGGCCTCGCCCCAGGTGTCGATGGAGCCCTTCACCTGGAAGCCGCCCATGACCAGGCCGACGAGCACCGGGATCAGGAGGATCGCGTTCAGCCGGGTGGCCACCCGCCAGTTGCGCGGGGCCAGCCGGCTGGTACTGCCGCCCGGGGACTCCGCGTCGGACACATCCGCAGGGGACGCCGCAGCGCGCGGCGGCGGGGTGAAGTTGCCCCGCTCGGGCTGCGCCGCGGAGCCCTCGTTGCTTCGCCTCACTCGACCAACAACCTCTCGGCGTCGGCACCTACGTTGTGCCGGATTATTTCGTTCAGGGCCGTACTACTGGGGAGTTCGTCGAATTGCAGCACGGCGACCGGTCCCGTTCCAAACACTCGGAATCATCGATTCCGAGTGGCCCAGACCTCAGATAAATCGGGCATAAAGAGCGAGCCCCGTCAAAAGGCGGGGCTCATGTGAGCGCAGTGGCACCGACTGGATGCATCGGGTGGCGGTGCGGAGTCAATTCTCTGTCGAAACGTTATGAACGCGGGGGCGGATCGTGTCAAACGACACAGGCCGCCCCCGCGTGACTACGGCAACTTCCGTATGCCGATATCGACTTGTGCCTGGTGGGAGGACTACTTCAGGCGTGCCATCAGGGCGTGCTCGACCAGTGTGATCAAGCCGCTCTTGGCGTCGGCGCGGTGGCGCGCGTCCGTCGTGATGATGGGTGCGTCGGGTCCGATCTGGAGTGCTTCGCGGACCTCGTCGGGGGTGTAGGGCTGGTGTCCGTCGAAGCCGTTGAGGGCGATGACGAAGGGGAGGCCGCTGTTCTCGAAGTAGTCGACCGCGGGGAAGCAGTCGGCGAGTCGGCGGGTGTCGACGAGGACGACGGCGCCGATGGCTCCGCGGACCAGGTCGTCCCACATGAACCAGAAGCGGTCCTGTCCGGGCGTGCCGAAGAGGTACAGGATCAGGTCCTGGTCGAGCGTGATACGTCCGAAGTCCATGGCCACCGTGGTGGTGGTCTTGTCCCCGGTGTGGGTCAGATCGTCGATGCCCGCCGAGGCGGACGTCATCACGGCTTCGGTGCGCAGCGGGTTGATCTCCGACACGGCCCCGACGAACGTGGTCTTGCCCACGCCGAAGCCGCCCGCCACCACGATCTTCGCCGAGGTGGTGGCGCGGCCCGTACCGCCGTTAGAGCTTGCGAAGTCCACTGAGCACCCTTTCGAGCAGTGTCACATCCGGCGCGCCGCCGGCCTCTCCGTTGCCCGGCTGGTGGATGGCCACCATGCCGGCTTCCGCCAGGTCCGCCACCAGGATCCGGGCGACGCCGAGCGGCATCGACAGCAGCGCCGACACCTCCGCCACCGACTTGACCTCACGGCAGAGGTGGCAGATCCGCTGGTGCTCGGGGAGCAGGGTCCCCAGATGAGCGGGGTCTGCCGTCGTGCTGACCAGAGCCTCTATCGCGAGCTGGTAGCGCGGCCGGGTCCGGCCGCCGGTCATGGCGTAGGGGCGAACCAGCGGCTGGTCGCCTTCCCCGTCGTACGACGCGTGGTGCAGTGCGCCGTACGGATCGGGTGAGGCGGGTGGCGGGGTCATGAATCCTCCGGGCGTGACAGCAGGTTCTCGGCTTGCCGTCTGCAAGGGGCCGGTGAGGGGACTAAAGCGGCCTGTCGGGTGAGGGTTGTGGGCATTACCTGGGGGGATCGTGTCGTGATTCCGCTGGACGGCCGCCTAGTGGAGCAGACTGCCTTGGAGCTCGGCGCGGAGATCGGGCGTGAGGACGGTGCCGGCACGGTCGACCAGGAGGGCCATTTCATACCCGACCAGACCGATGTCGGCGTCCGGGTGGGCCAGAACGGCCAGGGACGATCCGTCGGAGATGGACATGAGGAAGAGGAATCCCCGCTCCATCTCCACAACCGTCTGGCTGACGGCGCCGCCCTCGAAGATCCGGGACGCACCCGCGGTCAGCGAGGTGAGGCCCGAGGCGACGGCGGCGAGCTGGTCGGCGCGGTCGCGCGGAAATCCTTCGGACATCGCCAGCAGCAGGCCATCCGCGGAGACCACCACCGTGTGGGACACCCCTGGGGTGTTGTCCACGAAGTTCGTGATCAGCCAGTTCAGATTCTGCGCGGCCTGACTCATGGGGCTCAACTAACGCTCCTGCTGGTGAGTGGGGCCGAGATGGAAACTGCCGGTCTGCGAGCCGTTGTTGTTGGCCTGCCGACCCTGCTGGATGCCCCGGCGGAGATTGGTCAGACGACCGCGCACGTCATCGGGCGCGCGCGAAACCTGCGGTCCGGACTGGTGATTCTGCTGCTGTGCGGTCCCCGGAACCAAATTGGCGCGGGGAACACGGCGAGGCAGCCCGGAAGTGGTGACCCCGCCGGCGGCGGGCTTCTTGACCCGCTCGGCCTGGCGTACGAGTTCGTCGTTGGGCGAGGCCCGCCACGAGCTGGTGACCGAGGTGTCGGCGGAACCGCGCTGAGGCAGCGGCGGAACCGGCGCACCACCGGGCTCCGGAGCGGCCGGCGCCTGCGGTTCGGCGGGCGGCTGCTGGCCGCCCTGCCCCGGACCGTGGAACCAGTTCGTCTCCAGCGTGTCGTACAGCGGCGTGCGCCCGTCCCCGGGACCGGCCGGCGGCAGGGCCTCCGGCTGCTGGGGCTGCTGCGGGATCGCCGGACGGTACGGAGCCTCGCCCGCCGGGGAGGCGGACGGACGCGGCGCACCGAAGTCGTCGCCCCGCGGCGTGGGCAGCTGGTGCCCCTGGCCCTGCTCGGGCTGGTGCGGGACACCGAAGTCCGGGCGGGCGAACTGCGCGGTGCTCGCCGGGTCCTGGCCCTGCGGAGCCTGCTGCGGGTACAGGGGGTCCTGCGGAGCCATCTGGCCCGAGAAGTCCGGCCGGGCGAACTCGGAGGTCGCGCCGGGACCCTGGCGGTCACCCGACGGCCGCTGGTTCGACGGCGCGTCGAACGACAGGTCGTGGCCGGGGCCCGCCGGACGGGCGAACTGCCCCGTCGCGTCGTGCTCCTCGTGACCGCGCGGAGTGTCGGCGCCCCAGCTGGTGGTGCCGGGACGCTGCGACTGCGGGTTGCCCCCGGGCAGCTCGGCACGCGGCCCACCGGGCGGCGTCAGCTGGCGGCCGGGGCCGCCGGACTGCGGGAAACCGCCCTGCTCCTGGCGGCCCTCGGGCTGCTGCGCCCCGGGACCCTGCTGGTTCGCGTTCGGCCGGCCGTTCGGGCCCTGCTGGTCCTGCCAGCCGGACGGGCCCTGCTGGTTCTGCGGGGCGAACTGCCCCGGACGGCCGTTCTGCCCGGGGGCCGCCGGGGCGCCGTGCCCGAACAGGTTGGGCTGCGCGCCGTCGCCGCGGCCGGGCGCATCGCCCTGCGGGCCGCGGGCGCCGAGCCGGGCGCTGTTGCCGAAGGCCCCGGAGAGGCCGCCGCCCTGGCGCTGCGGCGCCGGGCCCTGGCCCGGAAGTCCTGGCCGGGGCCGCCGTCGTCCGGTCGGCCGCCGCCCTGCGGGCCTGCGGACGGCCGGCCGCGCCGTCCCGGCCGGCAGCGCCGCCGGGGACCCGCGCCGGCGCCGACCTGGCCGCGCTGCGCGCCGCCGAGGCTCTTGGCGCCCTGACCGCCCTGACCGCCCTGACCGCTGCCCAGCCCGGTGCGCTGGGCGTTGCCCGCACCGTTGCCGTTGCCGTTGCCTGTGAGGAGGCCGCCCGGCGCGCCGGACTGCTGGCCGGAGCCCTGCTTGGACGGGGGCTGCTTGCCGCCGTGCGCGACGTCGACGGGCAGCATGACCAGCGCGGTCGTACCGCCGGAGTCGGAGGGGCGCAGCTGGATCCGGATGCCGTGACGCAGCGACAGCCGGCCGACCACGAACAGACCCATGCGCCGGGAGACGGAGACGTCCACCGTGGGCGGCTGCGCGAGCCGCTCGTTGATCGCGGCGAGGTCCTCGGGGGAGAGGCCGATGCCGGTGTCGTGGATCTCGACCAGGACGCGGCCGTCGGGCAGCGCGTGGCCGGTGACCTTGACCTTGGTCTGCGGCGAGGAGAACGACGTGGCGTTCTCCAGCAGCTCGGCGAGCAGGTGCACGAGGTCGTTGACCACGCGTCCGGCGACCTCGGTGGCGGGCACCGCGGACAGTTCGATGCGCTCGTACTGCTCCACCTCGGACGCGGCGGCGCGGAGCACGTCGACCAGCGGGACGGGCCGGGTCCACCGGCGGCCCGGCTCCTCGCCCGCGAGGACGAGGAGGTTCTCGCCGTTCCGGCGCATACGGGTCGCGAGGTGGTCGAGCTTGAAGAGCGAGGACAGCTGGTCCGGGTCGGCCTCGCGGGACTCCAGCTCGGAGATGAGCGAGAGCTGGCGCTGGATGAGGCCCTGGGAGCGGCGCGAGAGGTTGGTGAACATCGCGTTGACGTTGCCCCGGAGGAGGGCCTGCTCGGCGGCGAGGCGGACTGCCTCGCGGTGCACGTCGTCGAAGGCCGCGGCCACCTGGCCGATCTCGTCCCGGGAGTGCACGCCGACCGACTCGACGGAGGTGTCGACGTCCTGCGGGTCGGTCTCGGAGAGCTGCTTGACGAGCTCGGGCAGCCGGTCCTGGGCGACGCGGGTGGCGGTGTCCTGGAGGCGGCGCAGGGACCGGATCATGGAGCGGGCCACCACGAAGGCGCCGACGAGCGAGACGCCGAGCACGATGAGGATGACCGCACCGTTGATGATCGCGTCGCGCTGGGAGGCCTGCCGCAGCTCACGGGCCTTGGCCTCCATGTCGCTGAGGAGGGTGGCCTCGATGGTCTCCATGGCCTTGATCTTGATGGTGCTCTGGTCGTACCAGTCCAGGTACGACCGGACCTGCTTGCCCTCGATCCCGTTCGTGGTGTCCAGGATCCGCTTGGCGTACATGTTCCCGGCGTTGATCTCCGGGTTGCCGTTGTCCAGGGGCGCCATGAGCTCTTCGGCGCTCTGCCCGGTCGTCGCGTAGATCTGCTTGAACGACGTGAGGGCCCGGGACTCCTTGGCGAGCGCGTTGGAGCCGAACTGCCGGTCGTTCGGGTTGAGGTGCGGCTCCTTGACCGAACCGCCGGGCAGCGCCGCGGCGATGATCGCGCGCTGGACCGAGGCGTACTCCTTGGCGGAGGAGAACGCCGCCAGGGCCCGGGTCCGCTTGATCATGTCCGGGTTGTTGGTCGCCTGCGCCATGTCCTGCGAGAGGCTCAGCAGCGAGGTGATCAGCTGGCTGTACTGGTCGATCGTGTTGAGACTCGGCGTGCCCTCTTCGTACGCCGTCTTGCGGATCGTACGGATGGTGCCGAGCTGCGAGGCGATCGACGAGATGCTCGCGTGGATGCTCTCCAGCGACTCGTCGCCCTGGGTGTCGCCGATCGAGTCGGTCTCGTCCAGGAAGGCGTTCTTGGCCCGGTCGGTCTTGTCCCGGGGGCCGGTGACCTTGTAGTCGGTGGGCTTGGACTTGTTCGACAGCGGACCGGCCGACTGGTCGCGCTCCACCTGGAGTTCCCGCGCGAGCGTGGTCGCCTGCTTGGTCATCTTCGTCAGCAGCTGCATGTGCTCCAGCTGCTGCATGTCGGTCATCGACTCCTGGATCCGCAGACCGCCGAGGCTGGTCGCGGCGACCACCGGGAGGGCGAGGAGCGAGACCAGTCGCGTGCTGATGCGCCAGTTACGGAGCGCTATTCGCGAGCCCGTGTCGACCGGGCCGCGCGGCTGTGCGGCCGTGTCCGGCTCCGCACCGCTCGTCGTGGAGCCCGGGCGCTGCGCACGGTCGCTGTTGTCGCCGGCGGCGGCCGGCCCGGGGTTCTGGGCGTGCTGGGGCGAGGAACCGCGGTCGGTCCCGCCGCGCGGCTCCTGTTCCGCCGGAGCGCTGCCATCCCTCTTGAAACGTCCCTGCACTAGCGTCGCAACCTCTGGACCAGGCGTTCCGTCCGCGCGTGCGAACAGAACGGTGTCGGCGTCGTGGGGCGCTGGACGCGCCCCATGGTGGTCGTGTGAGTGACCGGCGTACTTCCCCCTCCCGCCGCCACTCGGCGCTGCGTTGCGCCCCTGCGCGCCGGCCTGAAACCCGCGGCGGTGCGTGGAATTCCAGCACAGTGCAGGATCTCCAACAAGGCCCATGTACCGGGCTGTGACCTGCGTGACACGTTGTGATGAACGAGTAACAAGCAGTGGAGAGTGATCGTGGGTAAAGCGGACTATTGCGGATCTCTTGCCTAGGGGTGGGGGGTGTCCCAGTCGCCATGATCAGGAGCGGAATGGTGGATTCAGTGCCGCAATGTCCGTTTCCTGGATCGCGATCCACGGCCCGAAATGGGTCAATTGTCGATTAGTTCGTGAGCAAACTCACATGATGATCGTCGCCTCATCCCGGCTCCGGCAGGGAATCGGATGTTTAGCCTGACGCTTTACAGGGATGGCGAATCCGACAAGCCGGCGCCGCCACGAGCGGTGCCCTCACCGACAGGGTCCTGACGGCAGATGAAGACGACGATGTTCCGCAACATTGCCAACCCCCGGCGCACCACGCTGGCGCACCTCGAGAACGCCGAAGCGCTGCAGACGCCCCTGGCGCCGGAGCACGCCGCCGACCTGCCCAACGTCACGGCCAACCCGCGCCGCACCATCCTCATGGAAGCCCCGGCCGCGGTCGCCCAGTAGCCCACCGGGGAACGCGCGAGGCTGGGCCCCCTCACGGAGCCGGCGCCTCGCCCGGCCCGGACCGCCCGTCGCGCCGCCCGGTACGCACGCTCGCGGCGTTGGCCGAAGGCCCTGGTGGCGGAGCTACCAGGGCCTTCGGCCGCCCTGCGATCGCGCGCCCGGGACGACGCTCCTCATCGGGGCGATCCGGGCCGGGCGAGGCGCTAGCCTGGAGCGTCAGTCTTCAGCCAGCCAGCAAGTGAGGGGCGACAGCATCCCGTGCGCATCGCCAGGTTCTCCATCGACGGCAATGTCGCCTTCGGCGCCGTCGAGGGGCAGGGCACCGTGGAATCCGGTGACCTCGTCCTCGACATCATCAAGGGCATTCCGTACGCCGACTTCGAGCTCTCGGGCACCAAGGTCCCGCTGAACAAGGTCCGGCTGCTGCCCCCCGTGCTCCCCAACAAGGTCGTGGCCGTCGGCCGCAACTACGCGGAGCACGCCGCCGAACTCGGCCACGGGGTCCCCGAAGCGCCGATCACCTTCTTCAAGCCCACCACCTCGGTGATCGGCTCCGGCGACGCGATCGAGTACCCCTCCTTCTCCGAGGAGCTCCACCACGAGGCCGAGCTGGCCGTGGTCATCGGCCGCATGTGCCGCGAGGTGCCCCGCGAGCGCGTGCGTGACGTCGTCTTCGGCTACACCTGCGCCAACGACGTCACCGCCCGCGATGTGCAGAAGCGCGAGCAGCAGTGGGCCCGCGCCAAGGGCTTCGACACCTCCTGCCCGCTGGGCCCCTGGGTGGAGACCGGCGTGGACCCCCACGACCTCACCATCCAGGCGACGGTCAACGGCGAGCAGCGACAGCTCGGCCGCACCAGCGACATGGTCCGCTCCATCGAGGACCTGGTCGTCCACATCACGGAGGCGATGACCCTCCTCCCGGGCGACGTCATCCTCACCGGCACCCCCGCAGGGGTCGGACCCCTGCACGTCGGCGACGAGGTCGCCGTCACCATCGAAGGCATCGGCACTCTCACCAACAAGGTGATCAAGCGTGGCTAACGCATCTGTCTCCCCGCTCCCGGCTCCGCTCGGCGAGGGGAGGACCCCCCGGGTCCGTTTCTGTCCCTCCCCGACCGGCAACCCCCACGTGGGCCTGGTCCGGACGGCCCTGTTCAACTGGGCCTTCGCCCGGCACCACCAGGGCACCATGGTCTTCCGGATCGAGGACACCGACGCCGCGCGCGACTCCGAGGAGTCCTACGAGCAGCTGCTCGACTCCATGCGCTGGCTCGGCCTGGACTGGGACGAGGGCCCCGAGACCGGCGGCCCGCACGCTCCCTACCGCCAGTCGCAGCGGATGGACCTGTACAAGGACGTCGCCGAGAAGCTCCTCGCCGCCGGGTACGCCTACCCCTGCTACTGCACCACCGAGGAGCTGGACACCCGCCGCGACGCCGCCCGCGCCGCCGGGAAGCCGTCCGGTTACGACGGCCACTGCCGTGACCTGAGCGCCGAGCGGAAGGCCGCGTACGAGGCCGAGGGCCGCACCTCGATCGTCCGCTTCCGGATGCCCGACGAGGCCATCACCTTCACCGACCTGGTCCGCGGTGAGATCACCGTCCAGCCGGAGAACGTCCCCGACTACGGCATCGTCCGCGCCAACGGGGCCCCGCTCTACACCCTGGTCAACCCGGTCGACGACGCGCTGATGGAGATCACCCACGTCCTGCGCGGCGAGGACCTGCTCTCCTCCACCCCCCGCCAGATCGCCCTCTACCGGGCGCTCGTCGAGCTGGGCACCGCCAAGGACACCCCCGCCTTCGGCCACCTGCCGTACGTCATGGGCGAGGGCAACAAGAAGCTCTCCAAGCGCGACCCGCAGGCCTCCCTCAACCTCTACCGGGAGCGCGGCTTCCTCCCCGAGGGCCTGCTGAACTACCTCTCGCTGCTCGGCTGGTCGATCGCCGAGGACCGCGACATCTTCTCGATGGACGAGCTGGTCGCCGCGTTCGACATCGCGGACGTCAACGCCAACCCGGCCCGCTTCGACCTCAAGAAGGCCGAGCACGTCAACGCGGAGCACATCCGCATGCTGGACGTGAAGACGTTCACCGAGGCCTGCGGCCCCTGGCTGAAGGCCCCCTTCGCGCCCTGGGCCCCCGAGGCGTTCGACGCGGAGAAGTGGACGCGGATCGCCCCCTACGCGCAGACCCGCGTCACGGTGCTCTCCGACATCACCGACAACGTCGACTTCCTCTTCCTCGACGAGCCGGTGGACGACGAGGCGTCCTGGACCAAGGCGATGAAGGGCGACCCGGTCGCCCTGCTCACCACGGCCCGCGCCCACCTGGAGGCGGCCGACTGGAGCGACCCGGAGTCGCTGAAGAACGCCGTCCTGACCGCCGGTGAGGCCCACGGCCTCAAGCTCGGCAAGGCCCAGGCCCCGGTCCGCGTCGCCGTCACCGGCCGCACGGTGGGCCTGCCGCTCTTCGAGTCCCTGGAGATCCTGGGCCGTGAGAAGAGCCTGGCCCGCGTGGACGCCGCGCTGGCGAAGCTGGCCGGATAAGCGGACCGGACACCTCCGAGGAGGGCCGCGGCCGACCGGCCGCGGCCCTCCTCGTTTTCCCCTCCGCGGCGGCCCGTCGGCGGCTACCGTGAGATCCATGCCGATCCGCGCCGTGCTCTGGGACATCGACGACACGATCTTCGACTACGCGGGTGCCGACCGCACCGGCATGCGGCAGCATCTGGAGCTCGCGGGCCTTCCCGAGACGTACGCATCGGTCGACGCGGCCCTCGACGCCTGGAAGGCGATCACCGTCCGCCACTGGGCGCGCGTCGCCGCCGGTGAGACGGACTTCCTCGGGCAGCGCCGGGACCGGGTGCGGGAGTTCCTCTCGCGCGTCATGACGGACGCCGAGGCCGACGACTGGTCCGCCGGCCATGTGACCCACTACGAGGCCGCCTGGGCGCTCTTCCCGGACGTGCTGCCGACCCTGGACCGCCTGGTGCCGCACTACCGCCACGCGATCCTGTCCAACTCCAGCACCGGTCACCAGCACCGCAAGCTCACCACGCTCGGCGTCCGGGACCGGTTCGAGGCGATGGTCTGCGCCGTGGAGCTCGGCATCTCCAAGCCGGAGGCCGGCGCCTTCCACGCGGCCTGCGAGGCGCTCGCGCTGGAGCCGCACGAGGTCGCGTACGTGGGCGACGAGCCGGACATCGACGCGAGCGGAGCCGTCGCCGCCGGGCTCACCGGCATCTGGCTCGACCGGCAGGGCAGGGGTGGACGCTCCGATCTGGTGCGGATCACCGGCCTCGACCAGCTGCCGGGCCTGCTGGCAGGCGATACCCGTTTTGGAGCGCCGGACACCTTCGGGTAATGTTCTTTCTGCGCCGCCCGAGCGGGCCGAAAGATCCGGCCGGGAAGCGCAGACAGAAGTGAAGCCCCCACCAGGGGTTGCATTTCAGTGGGCTATGGTGTAATTGGCAACACTACGGTTTCTGGTACCGTCATTCTAGGTTCGAGTCCTGGTAGCCCAGCGCAGTACAAGCAAGACCAGCAGGACAAGCCCCCGTTGTGTAGCGGCCTAGCACGCTGCCCTCTCACGGCAGTAGCGCCGGTTCGAATCCGGTCGGGGGTACAGATCCTTCCCGCGAGAGCACCATGGGTCGCACCCATCGCTCTCGATGCAGGATCGCCAGGGCCCCCGTTGTGTAGCGGCCTAGCACGCTGCCCTCTCACGGCAGTAGCGCCGGTTCGAATCCGGTCGGGGGTACGAGTATCACCATGGGCTATGGTGTAATTGGCAACACTACGGTTTCTGGTACCGTCATTCTAGGTTCGAGTCCTGGTAGCCCAGCGCAAGTCAGCAGTAACCACGCCCCCGTTGTGTAGCGGCCTAGCACGCTGCCCTCTCACGGCAGTAGCGCCGGTTCGAATCCGGTCGGGGGTACAACACAGCAGTAGGCAAAGGCCCTTCACTTCGGTGAGGGGCCTTTGTGTTGTGCGGTGACCCAGGTGCCCCTTGCCAAGTCCCGCGCGCGGCAGCGAAGTTGCGGGCGCGGCGAGTGGAGGGGGCCGCCACGACGCTGGGGCGGCCTGCTGGAGAGGGGGAGGAGAGGGGGAAGCGCGGGCGCGGTCAGCCGCTGCGGCGCAGGGCCTCGGTCAGCCGTGCCGCCGAGTCGATGACCGCCTGGGCGTGCAGCCGGCCCGGGTGACGGGTCAGCCGCTCGATCGGCCCGGAGATCGAGACCGCGGCGACCACCCGGTTCGACGGGCCGCGCACCGGGGCGGAGACCGAGGCGACGCCCGGCTCCCGCTCGCCGATCGACTGGGCCCAGCCCCGCCGCCGTACGCCGGAGAGCGCCGTCGCCGTGAACCGGGCGCCCTGGAGGCCGCGGTGCAGGCGCTCCGGCTCCTCCCAGGCCATCAGGATCTGCGCGGAGGAGCCCGCCTTCATCGTGAGCGTGGAGCCGACCGGCACCGTGTCCCGGAGTCCGGACAGCCGTTCCGCCGCCGCCACGCAGATGCGCATGTCGCCCTGCCGGCGGTAGAGCTGTGCGCTCTCGCCGGTGATGTCGCGCAGGTGGGTGAGCACCGGTCCGGCCGTGGCCAGCAGGCGGTCCTCGCCCGCCGCGGCTGCCAGTTCCGACAGCCGGGGGCCGAGAATGAACCGGCCCTGCATGTCCCTCGCCACCATCCGGTGGTGTTCCAGTGCCACGGCCAGACGGTGGGCCGTGGGCCGTGCGAGCCCGGTCGCCGCGACCAGCCCGGCGAGGGTGGCCGGACCGGACTCCAGGGCGCTCAATACCAGAGCTGCCTTGTCGAGAACGCCGACGCCGCTAGAGTTGTCCATACGACGATACTCCCGTCTCACTCTGTGAAACGCAAGTTCAATTTTCGGCGGAAGTTGCGAACCTGGGGACGCGGCCGCACAACGGCTCGTAGCCACCGCCCCGCACGGGGGTCCGGACGGAGGCGCACCGATCTCTAGTTGGGCCGGCGAAGACGCCGGCCGGAGGGAAAGCGATGGGTAGGACACTCGCGGAGAAGGTCTGGGACGACCATGTTGTCCGGCGCGCCGAGGGCGAGCCCGATCTTCTCTTCATCGATCTGCACCTGCTGCACGAGGTGACCAGCCCGCAGGCCTTCGACGGACTGCGGCAGGCCGGACGCCCGGTGCGGCGCCTCGACCTCACCATCGCCACCGAGGACCACAACACCCCGACCCTCGACATCGACAAGCCGATCGCCGACCCCGTCTCGCGCGCCCAGCTGGAGACGCTGCGCAAGAACTGCGCGGACTTCGGCGTCCGGCTGCACCCGCTGGGCGACGTCGAGCAGGGCGTCGTGCACGTGGTCGGCCCCCAGCTGGGGCTGACCCAGCCCGGCACCACCGTGGTCTGCGGCGACTCCCACACCTCCACGCACGGCGCGTTCGGGGCGCTGGCCTTCGGCATCGGCACCAGCCAGGTGGAGCACGTCCTGGCCACCCAGACGCTGCCCCTGGCCCGCCCGCGGACCATGGCCATCACGGTCGAGGGCGAACTGCCCGACGAGGTCACCGCGAAGGACCTGATCCTGGCGATCATCGCCCGGATCGGCACCGGCGGCGGCCAGGGCTACATCCTCGAATACCGCGGCTCCGCCATCGAGAAGCTCTCGATGGAGGCCCGGATGACCATCTGCAACATGTCGATCGAGGCGGGCGCCCGCGCCGGCATGATCGCCCCCGACGCCACGACCTTCGACTACCTCAAGGGCCGCGACCACGCCCCGCAGGGCGAGGACTGGGACGCCGCCGTCGCGTACTGGAAGACTCTGCGCTCCGACGACGACGCCGTGTTCGACGCCGAGGTCGTCATCGACGCCGCCCAACTGGCGCCGTTCGTCACCTGGGGCACCAACCCCGGTCAGGGCGCGCCGCTGTCGGCCAGCGTCCCCGACCCGGCTTCGTACGAGGACGCCTCGGAGCGCCACGCGGCCGAAAAGGCCCTGGAGTACATGGGGTTGACCGCGGGACAGCCGCTGCGCGAGATCAGCGTCGACACCGTCTTCGTAGGTTCGTGCACCAACGGCCGTATCGAGGACCTGCGCAACGCGGCCTCGGTCCTGGACGGCCGCAAAGTCGCCGACGGGGTACGGATGCTGGTCGTCCCCGGCTCGGTGCGGGTCGCGCTCCAGGCCGTTTCCGAGGGTCTGGACAAGGTCTTCACCGAGGCCGGCGCCGAATGGCGGCACGCGGGCTGCTCGATGTGCCTCGGCATGAACCCCGACCAGCTGGCCCCCGGCGAGCGCTCCGCCTCCACCTCGAACCGCAACTTCGAGGGCAGGCAGGGCAAGGGCGGCCGCACCCACCTGGTCTCGCCCCAGGTCGCCGCCGCCACCGCGGTGCTGGGCCGTCTGGCCTCGCCCGCCGATCTGTCCGACGCCCGTACCCCCGCCGGAGTCCGATAGCCATGGAAGCCTTCACCACGCACACCGGCCGGGTCGTCCCGCTGCGCCGCAGCAACGTCGACACCGACCAGATCATCCCCGCCCACTGGCTGAAGAAGGTCACCCGCGACGGGTTCGAGGACGGCCTCTTCGAAGCCTGGCGCAACGACGAGAGCTTCGTCCTCAACCGCCCCGAACGCGCAGGCGCCTCGGTCCTGGTCGCCGGCCCCGACTTCGGTACGGGCTCCTCCCGCGAACACGCGGTCTGGGCCCTGCAGAACTACGGTTTCAAGACGGTCATCTCCTCCCGCTTCGCCGACATCTTCCGGGGCAACTCGCTGAAGAACGGCCTGCTCACCGTGGTGCTGGAGCAGAAGGTCGTCGACGCCCTCTGGGAGCTGACGGAGGCCGACCCGACCGCCGAGGTGACCGTCGACCTGGAGGCCCGCCAGGTCCGCGCCGACGGGATCACCGCCGCCTTCGAGCTGGACGAGAACGCCCGCTGGCGCCTGCTGAACGGCCTCGACGACATCAGCCTCACCCTTCAGAACGAAGCGGACATCGCCGCGTACGAGGCGGCTCGGCCCGCCTTCAAGCCGCGTACCATTGCCGCCTGAGCAGCGCTTTTCCAGGACTGCGCCCCCTGCCTCCCGGCAGGGGGCGCAGTCGCTTGTTGAGACCCCGTCGGGCGACAACTCGCCCCAGATGGCACAATCGGTGCATGGAACGCGACAGCCAACTCAAGCTCTACGGCCAAGTCGCCGACCAACTGAAGGAAGCGCACGCGAAGGTGCGTGCACTGCAAGTCCCGGAGGGCGTACGGATGGCGCTGACCCGGAAGCTGCTGGTCGTCACGGCCGCGGCGAAGCACGATCTCCCGGACGCGGCAAGGCGTCTGGACCGTTTGATGAAGGACCTCGACGAGGGCCGATTCCCCGAAGGTGACTGACACGTGGAACTGCGCATCGGTCGACTTCGTTGCGGCACTAGGGTGATTAGCCCGTTTCGTGTTTGATTTGCGGTATATATCTGCCTAACGTGCGAAAAAGCTTGAACACTTTCGTTCTGGCAATGTCTCCGAAGGGGAAGACGTGAACAAGGCGCAGCTCGTAGAAGCGATTGCCGACAAGGTCGGAGGCCGTCAGCAGGCCGCGGACGCCGTCGACGCGGTGCTCGACGCGATCGTCCGTGCCGTGGTCGCCGGGGACCGTGTCTCGGTCACCGGCTTCGGCTCGTTCGAGAAGGTCGACCGCCCCGCGCGGTACGCCCGCAACCCGCAGACGGGTGAGCGGGTCCGGGTCAAGAAGACCTCGGTCCCCCGCTTCCGCGCGGGCCAGGGCTTCAAGGACCTGGTGAGCGGCTCGAAGAAGCTCCCCAAGAACGACGTGGCCGTCAAGAAGGCCCCCAAGGGCAGCCTCTCGGGCGGATCTTCCGCCGCCCGTACGACGGTGAAGGCCGCCGCCGCCAAGAAGTCGGCCGCCAAGAAGGCCACGGCGAAGAAGGCCACCGCCAAGAAGACCACCGCGACGGCGAAGAAGACGACCGCGGCAGCCAAGAAGACCACGGCCAAGAAGACGACCGCGACGGCGAAGAAGACGTCCGCGGCCGCGAAGAAGGCGACCCCGGCCAAGAAGGCCACGGCCACCGCCAAGAAGACCGCGCCCGCCAAGAAGGCCACGGCGAAGAAGGCGCCCGCCAAGAAGACCACGGCGCGCAAGACCACGGCCAAGAAGGCCACCGCACGGAAGAAGTGAGCCCCGGGCACCCGCTCGCTCCTCACGACGCGCCGGGCCGGGCTCCCCTCCGGGGGAGCCCGGCCCGCGGGCTGTCCGGGCCCGGTGCGGCCCGGCGCCTGCCGCCGGACGGCCGCCTGCCGCGCGAGGACGCCTGTTCGAGGGCCGGGGCCCCGGGGGAGTCCGGCCGGAACACCGGGGGCCGGCTCAGAACGTCTGCAGCGTCACCAGCGTGATCCGCAGGGCCGCCCCCTCGCCCTCGCCCTCGATGCGCACCCGCTGCCCCGGGCGCAGCAGCAGCAGACCGCCCGCGTCGAAGGCCGCGGCGTCGAACTCCACCGGGGTGCCGTCGTCCAGCAGCACACTGCCGCCACGGGTCTCGGGGTCGTACGTGTACGAGGTCGCCTGCATGGGCGGCAGCCTATCGGTCACGGGCAAAGGCGGGCACGGCCGCGAGCCGCGCCGTGTGCGGTCCCACCCCCAGGGCCAGGGCCACCCGCAGGTCCTCACCCGTATCCACGTCCCGGCGCACCGAGTCGACACCGGACAGCGGTATTTCCACCGCCCCCGACGCCCGGTGCCGGGACCCGGACGGACCACCGAAAGCCGGACGGAATTCCGCGCCGCTGGTGGCGGCCAGAAATGTCGTACCGATTCCCGCCGCGTCCCGGAGAAAAGCGCTGGGAAAAGCGGAGGCAAAATCGAGCACCCGCGCCAATTCGCCGGCCCGCAGCGCAGGCAGATCCGCGTTGAGCGCGGCCACCGCGGCGGCGGGCCGCACGGCGCGCGCCGAGCGCGCACCGTGCGCGAGCGCGGCGTTGAGCCCGGCCCCCGGAGCGTCCGGCACGATCCGCGCCCCGAGCGCCGAGAGCGCCGCCGCGGCCACGGCGTCGTCCGTGACGACCACCACATCCCGCACCCGCGGACAGGCCAGCGCCGCCGCCACCGTGTCCTGGGCGAAGGCCAGGGCCAGCAGGGGGCGCGCATCCTCGCCCGCCGCCCGCCCCAGGCGGCTCTTGGCCCGGGCGAGCGGCTTCAGCGGAACGACCAGGGACCAGGTCCCGGCCGGATCGGTGTTCGTGGCGATCTCCCCCTCCGTACGCGTCAGGACTTATTCTCGCCTGCCGGTACGACAACCCGGAGGCCCGCCGCCGGGGGTGAGGCGTACGGTGTTCTCGACAGAGCAGGGCCCTGGGGCCAGACTTGACCGTCAGTAGCCAGGCAGCAGATTGAAATCCGTAAGGAAGGTATCCACGTGTCCCGCCGCAGAATCGGCTTCTGGTACCGCCTGGCGGCGGTCATCGCCAAGCCGCCACTGGTGGTTCTGTTCAAGCGCGACTGGCGGGGGATGGAGAACGTTCCGGCCGACGGCGGATTCATCAGCGCCATCAACCACAACTCCTATCTGGACCCGCTCTCCTACGGTCATTTCCAGTACAACACCGGGCGGGTGCCCAGGTTCCTGGCGAAGGCCGGCCTCTTCCGCACCCCGTTCGTCGGGATGATGCTGCGCGGCACCGGCCAGATCCCCGTCTACCGCGAGACCACCAACGCCCTGGACGCCTTCCGCGCCGCCGTGGAGGCCATCGAGCGGGGCGAGTGCGTCGCCTTCTACCCCGAGGGCACCCTGACCCGCGACCCCGGCATGTGGCCGATGGCCGGGAAGACCGGGGCCGCCCGGGTCGCCCTGATGACCAAGGCGCCCGTCATCCCGGTCGCCCAGTGGGGCGCGAACGAGGTGATGCCGCCCTACGCCAAGGAGAACAAGCTCCGCCTGTTCCCCCGCAAGACGCTGCGGGTGCAGGCCGGACCGCCCGTCGACCTCAGCCGCTTCCACGGCCTGGAGCCGACGCCCGAGGTGCTCCGCGAGGCGACCGAGGTCATCATGGCCGCGATCACGCGCCAGCTGGAGGACCTGCGCGGCGAGCAGGCGCCCGCCGAGCCCTACGATCACCGCAAAGCCCGTGCTGAACAACGGCGCAAGGCCCAGGGAAAGGGATCCACGTGACGCACCCCGTAAAAGCGGCCGTCTTCGGAACCGGCTCATGGGGTACGGCCTTCGCCGTGATCCTCGCCGACGCGGGCTGCGACGTCACCCTCTGGGGCCGTCGCGCCGAGGTCGCCGAGGCCATCAACACCACGCACACCAATCGGGACTACCTCCCGGGCATCGCGCTCCCCGACTCCGTCCGCGCCACCACCGACGCCGCCGAGGCCCTGCGCGGCGCGGAGTTCGCCTTCCTCGTCGTGCCCTCCCAGACGCTGCGCGCCAACCTCGCCGACTGGGCCCCGCACCTGGGGCCGGACACCGTCCTGGTCTCCCTGATGAAGGGCGTCGAGCTGGGCACCGCCGAGCTGATGAGCGAGGTGATCGCGGACGTCACCAAGGTCTCCGCCGACCGCATCGCCGTCGTCTCGGGCCCCAACCTGGCCAAGGAGATCGCGGAGCGCCGCCCCGCCGCGGCCGTCGTCGCCTGCTCCGACGAGTCCGTCGCCCAGCGCCTCCAGGCCGCCTGCCACACCGCGTACTTCCGCCCGTACACCAACACCGACGTGGTCGGCTGCGAGCTCGGCGGCGCCGTGAAGAACGTCATCGGCCTCGCCGTCGGCATCGCGGACGGCATGGGTCTCGGCGACAACACCAAGGGTTCCCTGATCACCCGGGGCCTCGCCGAGACCACCCGACTGGGTCTGGCCATGGGCGCGGACCCGCTGACGTTCTCCGGGCTCGCCGGTCTGGGCGACCTGGTGGCCACCTGCTCCTCGCCGCTCTCGCGGAACCACACCTTCGGCACCAACCTCGGCCGCGGCATGACGCTCCAGGAGACGATCGCCGTCACCAAGCAGACCGCCGAAGGCGTCAAGTCCTGCGAATCGGTCCTCGACCTGGCCCGCAGGCACGGCGTCGACATGCCCATCACCGAGACGGTCGTCTCGATCGTCCACGAGGGCAAGTCGCCGGTCGTCGCGGTCAAGGAGCTGATGTCGCGGAGCGCCAAGGCCGAGCGACGCTGACGCCGCTCTTACCAGCAGGTACGCTCATCGCGATATGAGCAGCGAGAACCTCCCCCAGAGCCCTGAGCACGCCGAGAGCCCTGAGCCGCACCGCCGCAAACCCCGGGTGGCTGTCGTGTTCGGCGGGCGCAGCTCCGAACACGGCATCTCGGTCGTCACGGCCGGCGCCGTCATGAAGGCCATCGACCGGACGAAGTACGACGTCCTGCCGATCGGCATCACGACGGACGGCCGCTGGGCGCTCACCGCCGACGAGCCCGAACGCATGGCCATCATCGACCGCAAGGTCCCCGACGTGGACCGGCTCACCGAGTCCGCCGAGGGCAGCGTCGTGCTCTCCGTCGACCCGGGCAGCCGCGAGGTCGTCTACACCGAGCCCGGCGCGGTGCCCAAGGCGCTGGGCGAGGTCGACGTCGTCTTCCCCGTGCTGCACGGCCCGTACGGCGAGGACGGCACCCTCCAGGGACTCCTCGAACTCTCCGGTGTGCCCTACGTCGGCGCGGGTGTCCTCGCCTCCGCCGTCGGCCAGGACAAGGAGTACATGAAGCGCGTCTTCATCTCCTACGGGCTGCCCGTCGGCCCCTACGAGGTCGTCCGGCCCCGCGAGTGGGACAACGACCCCGCCGCCGCCCGCAAGCGGATCGTGGACTTCGCCGGCGAGCACGGCTGGCCGCTGTTCATCAAGCCCGCCCGCGGCGGCTCCTCGATGGGAATCACCAAGGTCGACGACCTCTCCGGCCTCGACGCGGCGATCGAGGAGGCCCGCCGCCACGACCCGAAGTTCCTCGTCGAGTCGCTCCTGCGCGGCCGGGAGATCGAGTGCGGCGTGCTGGAGTTCGAGGACGGCCCGCGCGCCAGCGTGCCCGCCGAGATCCCGCCGGTCACCGCGCACGACTTCTACGACTTCGAGGCCAAGTACATCGACTCGGCCACGGGTCTGGTGCCGGCGCCGCTCACCGAGGAGCAGACCGCCGAGGTGCGGCGGCTCGCCGTCGCCGCCTTCGACGCGGTCTCCTGCGAGGGCCTCGTGCGCGCCGACTTCTTCCTCACGGAGGACGGCACCTTCGTGATCAACGAGATCAACACCCTGCCGGGCTTCACCCCGATCTCCATGTACCCGCGCATGTGGCAGGAGAGCGGTGTGAGCTACCCGGAACTGGTCGACCGGCTGATCCAGGCCGCGTTGACCCGCTCCACCGGACTGCGCTGACCGGGCCGGGGGCGGGACTCAGAACTTCCCGGGCACCGTCTTCGCGACGGGGCCGGCGAACGAGGCCAGCGGCGTGATGTCGTGGGCGTACGTCGAATCCAGCGTGACCTCGACGTACGCCTTGCGGTACGTGGTGGTGAACCGCGGACCGGAGCCTTCGGGCTGCTCCAGCATCCACTGCACCCCGTCCGCCTCGACCCCCTCGGACTGCGGGTCGTCCATCTTCGCGGGCCGGGGGACCCCGCAGCGCAGTACGATCGCCCCGTCCCCCCAGCCGGCGGTCAGCTCCGAATCGGGGGAGGGGTCACTGCGTTCCAGTTCGAGGATCGTCTCCGGCAGTTCCTCGTGCAGGGCTTCGCAGTACGCGGCGGCCTCCTCGGACGGTGTGGGAACCGGTACCGAGGGCCGGGCGTCGCTGAGGGAACAGCCCGCCGCGGCCAGCACGAGCACGGCAGCGGACGGACCGAGGAATATCGAGCGGGGGGAACGGCGGGCGGATGACGTCACCGGCCCAGCCTAGACGGGGGTCAGAGGTGGACGACCGGGCAGGTCAGGGTCCGTGTGATGCCTTCCACCTGCTGCACCTTGGCGACCACCATGCGGCCGAGCTCGTCGACCGTGTCCGCCTGGGCCCGCACGATCACGTCGTACGGACCGGTGACGTCCTCTGCCTGGATGACTCCCGGAATCCTGGAGATGGTCTCGGCGACGATCGACGCCTTGCCCACCTCGGTCTGAATGAGGATGTACGCCTGTACCACGGAACCTCCAGGGCGGCCACGAGGATCATGTGGGGGAAAGGGACGCCACGTTATCGCGTCGCCGCGGGCCGCGGGGAGACCTACGGGCCGGATGACGCCCACAGCGTGGCGTACAGGGCGCAGAAGTTGACGTATCTCTTGACGGTACCGACAGCACAGACGGCTCGCGACCGGGGGCCCGGACGGGTGTCCGGGGCGATAAAGGAGAGGTGAGACTCGGTGAAGGGAACCGTGGGCGAGTTGGGGGAGTTCGGGCTCATCAGGGAGCTCACGTCCCGGCTCACCACCACTCCGGCGGTACGGCTGGGGCCCGGCGACGACGCCGCGGTCGTGGCCGCCCCCGACCGCAGGGTCGTGGCCAGTACGGACATCCTGCTGGAAGGGCGGCACTTCCGCCGCGACTGGTCGACGGCGTACGACGTCGGCCGCAAGGCCGCCGCCCAGAACCTCGCCGACATCGCGGCGATGGGCGCCGTGCCCACCGCGCTGCTGCTCGGCCTCGTCGTCCCCGCCGAGCTTCCCGTCACCTGGGCCGCCGAGCTGATGGACGGACTCCGCGACGAATGCCAGGTGGCGGGCGCGGCCGTGGTCGGCGGCGATGTGGTGGGCGGCGACACGATCACCGTCTCCATCACCGCACTCGGCGACCTGCGCAACCACGAACCGGTCACCCGGGGCGGCGCCCGCCCCGGTGACGTCGTCGCGGTCACCGGCTGGCTCGGCTGGTCCGCGGCCGGCTACGCGGTGCTCTCCCGCGGTTTCCGCTCGCCCCGCGCCTTCGTCGAGGCCCACCGCCGCCCCGAACCGCCGTACCACGCGGGACCGGCGGCCGCCGGGCTCGGCGCCACCGCGATGACCGACGTCAGCGACGGGCTCGTCGCCGACCTCGGACACATCGCGGAGGCCAGCAAGTGCCGCATCGACCTGCGCTCCGGGCTCATCGACATCCCCTCGCAGATGTCCGACATCGGCCAGGCCGTCGGCGTCGACCCGCTCCAGTGGGTGCTGACCGGGGGCGAGGACCACGCGATCGTGGCGACCTTCCCGCCCGACGCCAAGCTCCCCGCCCGCTGGAAGGTCATCGGCGAGGTCCTCAATCCCTCCGCCCTGCCCCAGGTCACCGTCGACGGCGCCCCCTGGACCAGCAAGGGCGGCTGGGACCACTTCGGCTCGATCGAGGACGTCCACCCGCCCCGGTGACCGTTTAGATTGCTGCGTATGCCCCTACGTACCGCGATACCGCCCCGTGTGCTCACCGTCGCCGGATCCGACTCCGGCGGCGGTGCGGGGATCCAGGCCGACCTGAAGACGATGCTCGCCCTCGGCGTGCACGGCATGAGCGTGCTCACCGCCGTCACCGCACAGAACTCCCTCGGCGTCCAGGGCGCGTGGGAGCTTCCGGTGGACGCCGTACGCGCCCAGTACCGCAGCGTCGTCGACGACATCGGCGTCCAGGCCGTGAAGACCGGCATGCTCGCCTCCGCCGCGCTCGTGGAGACCGTCGCCGAACTCCTCGCCGGAACCGACGCCCCCGTCGTCGTCGACCCGGTCGGCGTCTCCAAGCACGGGGACGCACTGCTCGCCGCCGAGGCCCTCGACTCCGTACGGTCCGCACTGCTCCCCGTTGCCACCGTCGCCACCCCGAACCTCGACGAAGTGACCCAGCTCACCGGCGTCCGGGTCACCGACGAGAGCGGGATGCGCCGGGCCGCCGGACAGATCCTCGGCTTCGGACCGCGCTGGGTCGTCATCAAGGGCGGCCATCTGCCCGGGGAGGCGGTGGACCTGCTCACCGACGGGAGCGCGGAGCACTGGCTGCGCGCCCCCCGGCACGACAACCGCCACACCCACGGCACCGGCTGCACGCTGGCCTCCGCCATCGCCTCCGGGCTCGCGCTCGGGATGGACGTCCCCACGGCGGTCCAGGGTGCGAAGACCTACGTCACCGGCGCGATCGAGGCCGGCTTCCCGCTCGGCGGCGGCATCGGCCCCGTCGACCACGGCTGGCTGACCCGCCCGGCCGGCTGACGACCCGCTTGCGGGCACGGAGCCCGGGCACCGCGATCCGGGCACAGCAAAAAGCCGGTCCACCGAGGTGGACCGGCTTTTTGGGCAACCGGAGGCTGCGCTACGACGGGGACGTCAGCGCGCGACCTTGCCGGCCTTGATGCACGAGGTGCAGACGTTGAGCCGCTTCGGCGTCCGACCGACCACGGCACGCACGCGCTGGATGTTGGGATTCCAGCGACGAGACGTACGGCGGTGCGAGAACGAAACGCTCTTGCCGAAGCTCGGCCCCTTGCCGCAAACGTCGCAGTTGGCAGCCACGGGTCACTCCAAAGACTTCAGATGCACTTACAGTGAATTCCGGCGCGCCGGAATCAGTTGGACTGAAGTGGCGGTACCGGGGGAATGTCCCGACTCTCATCGGGCAACCGGAGCAGCATACAACGCCTGCTTCGGAGATACGAAATTACCACGGTTCGGCCGCCCGCCCTCCCGCCCCCTCTCCCTGCCGGGCCCCCGGCAGGCGGGCTAACCTGCGGTGCAGCCCGTCTCCACGGCCGCTTCAAGGAGGACCATCGGTGCCGCAGCTCCCCGACGACCTGGACGCCGTCGCGGTACGCACGTGGTGCTCACTGGCCCTGGAGGCACTGGGCCGGGAGCGCGCGGAGATCGACGCGATCAACGTCTATCCCGTGGCCGACGGGGACACCGGCACCAACCTCTACCTGACCGTCGAGTCCGCGGCCGCGGCCGTCGAAGCGGTCTTCGCGGCCCATGAGACCGGCACCACCGCACCCGCCACCGCCGACGCCGTACGCGCCATGGCGCACGGCGCCCTGATCGGCGCCCGCGGCAACTCCGGCACGATCCTGGCCCAGCTGCTGCGCGGTATGGCCGGGGTACTGGCCGACGGAGGCGACGCCGCTCATCTGCGCCTCGCCCTCACGAGCGCCGCCGACGCGGCCCGGCAGGCCGTGGCCCACCCCGTCGAGGGCACCGTGCTCACCGTCGCCGCCGGGGCCGCCGAGGCCGCCCGGGGTGAGGACCCCGGTCTGAGCACCGTCGTCACCGCCGCCTACGAAGGTGCGCGCGCCGCCCTGGCCCGCACCCCCGACCAGCTGGCCGTCCTCGGCCGGGCGGGCGTGGTCGACGCCGGGGGCCGGGGGCTGGTGGCGGTGCTGGGCGCGCTGGTGGAGACGGTGACCGGGCAGGCTCCCGTACGGACGCCCCGCACCGCCTCCGGTCACGCCGCGAAGGCCCCCGTGACCGTGGACGGGGGCTCCGTCGTGGGGCTGCCGGTGGGCGGCACCCCGGTGGAGGGAGTCACGGAAGGCGGCCTTCCCGCGGACGCTCCGGGGGACGGGCCGCCCGGCTGCCCCGAGGACGGGGGCGCCGGGCCCGCCTTCGAGGTGATCTACCTCCTGGAGGCCCACGACGAGCAGGTGGCCCGGCTGCGCACCCGGCTCGACGCGCTGGGCGACTCCCTGGTCGTGGTCGGCGGCGACGGCCTCTGGCACGTCCACGTCCACGTCGACGACGCCGGGGCGGCCGTCGAGGCGGGCGTCGAGGCCGGGCGGCCGTACCGCATCCGGATCACCCACTTCGCCACCGAGAGCGGCCACGACGTCCGCGTCCAGGCCGAACCCGCCCAGCGCGCCGTCGTCGTCGTGGTGCCCGGCGACGGCCTGGCCGGGCTCTGCACCGAGGCCGGCGCCACCACCGTGATCGCCCGCCCCGGCGAACCGCCCGCCAGCGGCGAACTCGTCGACGCCATCCGCCGCGCCCACGCCCGCGAGGTGGTCCTGCTGCCCAACGACGCGGCCCTGCGCCACACCGCGGCGGCCGCCGCCGAACAGGCCAGGACCGAGGGGGTGCGGGTCGCCCTCGTCCCCACCCGCGCCGCCGTCCAGGGCATCGCCGCGCTCGCCGTCCACGAGCCCGGCCGGGGCTTCGACGAGGACGTGGTCGCCATGACCGCCGCCGCCGGGGCCACCCGCTACGCGGAACTGGCCGTCGCCGAGCGCCAGTCGTGGACCATGGCCGGCATCTGCCAGGCCGGGGACGTCCTCGGCCTGATCGACGGCGACGTGGCCGTGATCGGCGCCGACGTCCCGGGCACCGCCCGCACCGTGCTCGACCGGATGCTGGCGGCGGGCGGCGAACTGGTCACCCTCGTCCTCGGCGAGGACGTCCCCGACGCGCTGGCCGACGCGCTGGAGGCGCACGTACGGGAGGGCCATCTCGCCGTGGACACAATGGTCTACCGGGGCGGCCACCAGCGGGCGCCGCTGCTGATCGGCGTCGAGTAGCGGGTTCGCCGCCGCGCCCGGCGGACAGCTGTCAGTGCCGTGGTGTGCAATGGATCGCGTGTCCTCGTTCGATGAACCCCTCAAGAAGCTGCTCGGCGGAGCCACCGCGAAGGTGATGGCCGAACACCTCGGCCTGCACACGGTCGGGGACCTGCTGCACCACTACCCGCGGCGGTACGAGGAGCGCGGCAAGCTGACCGCGCTCGCCGACCTCCCGCTGGACGAGCACGTCACGGTCGTCGCCCAGGTCGCCGACGCCCGCATCCTGATGTTCAACAACGGCCGGGGCAAACGCCTGGAGGTCACCCTCACCGACGGCAGCGGCCGCCTCCAGCTCGTCTTCTTCGGCCACGGCGTCCACAAGCCGCACAAGGAGCTGCTCCCCGGCCGCCAGGCGATGTTCGCGGGCAAGGTCTCCGTCTTCAACCGCAAGATGCAGCTGGCCCACCCCACCTACCAGCTGCTCGACGCCTCCGACGCCGACGAGGCCACCGAGGCCGTGGACGCCTTCGCCGGGCGGCTGCTGCCGATCTACCCCGCGTGCAAGCAGCTCGACTCCTGGCGGATCGCCAAGGCCGTGGACGCCGTCCTGCCCAGCGCCCGGGACGCGGTGGACCCGCTGCCCGCCGCCCTGCGCGAGGGACGCGGCTTCACCCCGCTGCCCGAAGCCCTGCTCAAGGTGCACCGGCCGCAGACCAAGGCGGACATCGAGGACGCCAAGGCCCGGCTCAAATGGGACGAGGCGTTCGTCCTCCAGGTCGCCCTGGCCCGCCGCCGGTACGCCGAGACCCAGCTGCCCGCCGCCGCCCGCCGGCCCGTCGCGGACGGCCTGCTGGACGCGTTCGACGCCAAGCTGCCCTTCACCCTCACCGAGGGCCAGGAGAAGGTCAGCAAGGAGATCTTCGACGACCTGGCCACCGAGCACCCGATGCACCGCCTCCTCCAGGGCGAGGTCGGATCGGGCAAGACCATGGTGGCCCTGCGCGCCATGCTCGCGGTGGTCGACGCGGGCGGCCAGGCCGCGATGCTCGCCCCCACCGAGGTCCTCGCCCAGCAGCACCACCGCTCGATCACCGAGATGATGGGGGAGCTGGCCGAGGGCGGCATGCTGGGCGGCTCGGACCGGGGCACCAAGGTCGTCCTGCTCACCGGCTCCATGGGCACGGCCGCCCGCCGTCAGGCCCTCCTCGACCTGGTCACCGGCGAGGCCGGGATCGTCATCGGCACCCACGCCCTCATCGAGGACAAGGTCCAGTTCCACGACCTGGGCCTGGTCGTCGTGGACGAACAGCACCGCTTCGGCGTGGAACAGCGCGACGCCCTGCGCTCGAAGGGCAAGCAGCCGCCCCACCTCCTCGTCATGACCGCCACCCCCATCCCCCGTACGGTCGCGATGACGGTCTTCGGCGACCTGGAGACCTCCGTCCTGGACCAGCTCCCGGCCGGCCGCTCCCCGATCGCCAGCCATGTCGTCCCCGCCAAGGACAAGCCCCACTTCCTCGCCCGCGCCTGGGAACGCGTCCGCGAGGAGGTCGAGAACGGCCACCAGGCGTATGTGGTCTGCCCCCGCATCGGGGACGACGCGGACGAGGCCGGGGGGAAGGCCGCCAAGAAGAAGGCCGCCGAGCAGGATCCGGACAAGCGCCCGCCGCTCGCCGTCCTGGAGATCGCCGACGAGCTGCGCGGGGGCGCGCTGGCCGGGCTGAGCGTCGAGGTGCTGCACGGCCGTATGCACCCCGACGAGAAGGACGACGTCATGCGCCGGTTCGCCGCCGGGGACGTCGACGTCCTGGTCGCCACCACCGTCATCGAGGTCGGCGTCAACGTCCCCAACGCCACCGCCATGGTGATCATGGACGCCGACCGCTTCGGCGTCTCCCAGCTCCACCAGCTGCGCGGGCGGGTCGGCCGGGGCTCCGCCCCGGGCCTCTGCCTGCTGGTCAGCGAGGCCCACGAGGCGAGCCCCGCTCGCGCCCGCCTCTCCGCCGTCGCCGCCACCCTCGACGGCTTCGAGCTCTCCCGGATCGACCTGGAGCAGCGCCGCGAGGGCGATGTGCTGGGCCAGGCCCAGTCCGGGGTGCGCTCCTCGCTGCGGATGCTCGCCGTCATCGATGACGAGGAGGTGATCGCGGCGGCCCGCGAGGAGGCCGTGGCGATCGTCGCCGCCGACCCGGAGCTGGAGCACCTGCCGGAGCTGCGCACGGTGCTGACCGCCCTGCTGGACAAGGAGCGCGAGGAGTATCTGGACAAGGGGTGAGCCCCGGGGCCGCCCTGCCGGTGCGGGGCGTACGCCATATCGTGGACGCACGGCCCGCGCCCGTACGCGCGCCTCCGGCGTTGTTCATCGGGGGTGCCCGTCGGTGCGGCCCCCGCACGCCCCCGACCCCGAGGACCCCACACCCATGACCCGCGTGATCGCCGGCTCGGCCGGCGGACGCCGCCTGGCCGTCCCGCCCGGCACCGGTACCCGCCCCACGTCCGACCGCGCGCGCGAGGGCCTCTTCTCCACCTGGCAGGCGCTTCTGGGCACCCTGGAGGGGGCCCGGGTCGCCGATCTGTACGCCGGATCCGGCGCCGTCGGCCTCGAAGCGCTCTCCCGCGGCGCGGTCCACGCCCTGCTCGTGGAGGCCGACCCGAAGGCCGTCCGCACCGTCCGCGACAACGTCCGCACCCTCGGCCTCCCGGGCGCCGAGGTCCGTACCGGCAAAGCCGAGCAGATCGTGACAGGCCCGGCGCCCGCCGACCCGTACGACATCGTCTTCCTCGATCCGCCGTACGCCGTCACCGACGACGATCTTCGCGAGATCCTGCTCACACTCCGCGCTCAGGGGTGGCTGGCGGACGATGTGCTCGTCACCGTGGAACGCAGCACCCGGGGCGGAGAATTCGGCTGGCCCGCCGGATTCGAGCCACTGCGGTCCCGTCGGTACGGCGAGGGGACGCTTTGGTACGGTCGCGCCGCCGCTACGTGCGAAGACGCACGATGACCGGACCGGAGAGCGAGGGAATCACAGTGCGCCGCGCCGTCTGTCCGGGGTCGTTCGACCCCATCACCAACGGACATCTCGACATCATCGGACGAGCCTCGAAGCTGTACGACGTGGTGCACGTGGCGGTGATGATCAACCAGTCCAAGAAGGGGCTGTTCACCGTGGACGAGCGGATCGAGCTGATCCGTGAGGTCACCGCCGACTTCGGCAACGTCGAGGTGGAGTCCTTCCACGGGCTGCTGGTCGACTTCTGCAAGCAGCGGGAGATCCCGGCGATCGTGAAGGGCCTGCGCGCCGTCAGCGACTTCGACTACGAGCTGCAGATGGCCCAGATGAACAACGGCCTCTCCGGCGTCGAGACGCTCTTCGTGCCGACCAACCCGACGTACAGCTTCCTGTCGTCCTCGCTGGTCAAGGAGGTGGCGACCTGGGGCGGCGACGTCTCCCACCTGCTGCCGCCGACCGTCCACGAGGCGCTCGTGAAGCGGCTCGGCGAACGCTGAGGCGCTGACGGGCCGTCACCAGGTGTCGGGCGGCGGCCGACTGGCCTTACAGTCGTCCCGTCCGTCTCCAACCAAGCAGCAGCTTCAACAGAGCAGCAGAGAGTGGCGAGCACACGGTGGACGTGCAGAAGAAGCTCGACGAGATCGTCGACGCGGTCGGGAGCGCCCGATCCATGCCCATGTCGGCTTCGTGCGTGGTCAACCGCGCCGAGCTGCTCGCCCTGCTCGAAGAGGTGCGCCAGGCCCTGCCCGGCTCCCTCGCCCAGGCCCAGGAGCTGCTCGGCGGCCAGGAGCAGTTCGCCGAGCAGGCCCGCCAGGAGGCCGACCGGATCATCGAATCCGCTCACGCCCAGCGCGCCTCGCTGATCTCCGAGACCGAGATCGCCCGGCAGTCGCAGAGCGAGGCCGACCGGATCCTGTCCGAGGCCCGCCGCGAGGCCGAGGAGGTCCGGGCCGAGGCCGACGACTACGTCGACAGCAAGCTCGCCAACTTCGAGGTCGTCCTCACCAAGACCATCGGCTCCGTGGACCGGGGCCGCGAGAAGCTCCTCGGCCGCGGCCAGGGCCTGGACGAGCAGGGCTACGAGGACCCCGACTTCACCGAGGCCCCCGAGCGCAGCGCCGACCCCGAGACGCTGAAGCGGCGGGCCGACGACTACGTCGACGCCAAGTTCGGCGCCTTCGAGGCCGTCCTGGCCAAGACCCTGGAGGCGGTCGGCCGCGGCCGGCAGAAGCTGCACGGCCGGGTCGCCACGGACGACCTCGGCGCGCACATCGCCGCCCAGGACGCCGCGGCGGGCCAGGGCCACACCAGCGACGCCGACTATCTGGCCGGCCTCGCCGAGCTGGCCACCCCCGAACCCCGGCAGGCGGCCCGGCAGCCCGCCTACCCGGCGCAGCCGACGGCCGAGCCGGACTACGCGCAGACGGCCTACGGCTACCAGGAGCAGCCGCTCCAGCAGGGCGTCCAGGACGCCTACGGCTACCAGCAGCCCGACCCGTACGCCGCCTACCAGCAGCAGGGGGGCTACGACCCCGGCGGCTACCCGCCCCGGCCCACCGGCGAGCCCGACTACGGCTGGCAGCAGCAGACCCAGCAGCACGGCCCGTCGTCCGACCAGCAGGGCGGCGGCGCGCTGGACGAGACCAGCCTCTTCGACACGAGCATGATCGACCTGGAGCAGCTGCGCCGGTACGAACAGGGGCGCTGACCCCGGCGGGGTTGCCCCGATTGGGTGCTGAGCGGTCCGTCCAGTATCCTGAATCCTCGGTCGCACCTAGGTCCGCGATCACTGCTGCCCGTTTTCGTCCGCGAAACCGGGCGGTTCGTCCCGGGCCGGGGAGACGGCCCCCTCCTTCGCAGTACGACACCCATGATTCGAAAGCAGGAGAAGCCCTGAACGGCCACCTCGACCACCGCAACCCCCTCGTGTTCGATACGCACGAGCTGGGCCGGCGTCCCGGTGCCATGAAGCGGCTGTCCCGCTCGGTGGAAGCACCCGGTTCACCGGTCCTGGGCATCGACGGCGTCATCGGTGTGCCGGAAGGCGCACCCGTGGAGCTGGACCTCCGCCTCGAATCGGTCATGGAAGGGGTGCTTGTCACAGGCACCGCCCGTGCCACCGCCGAGGGGGAGTGCGTAAGGTGTCTGGAGCCGCTGACCGTAGAGGTCGACGCGGACTTCCAGGAAATGTTCTCGTACCCTGACGCCGATGACCGGGGCCGCAGCACTGCGGCGGAACCGGCCGACGACGCCGAGGACGACGAGGACAGGTTCTTTCTCGAGGACGGCTTGTTCGACCTCGAACCCATGCTGCGTGACGCGGTAGTGCTCGCACTGCCCATGCAGCCGGTGTGCTCGGAGGACTGCGCCGGTCTGTGTTCCGAATGCGGAATCAGGCTGGACGAGAATCCGGGCCACCACCACGACGCCGTCGACATCCGTTGGGCGGCACTGCAAGGACTCGCCGAGACCGTTCAGGACGGCGAGAAGGACAACATGGGCGGCGCCGAACCGGGCGTCGACGAGAAGCAGGAGAAGTAGCCGTGGCTGTTCCGAAGCGGAAGATGTCGCGCAGCAACACGCGCCACCGCCGGTCGCAGTGGAAGGCTGCGGTCCCCACCCTGGTTTCGTGCGAGCGTTGCCAGGAGCCCAAGCTCCAGCACATTGCGTGCCCGAGCTGCGGCACCTACAACAAGCGCCAGGTCCTCGAGGTCTGAGCGGCTGGTGAGAGGCCCGATGTCTGAGTTGTCCAGCGCCAAGAAGCAGGCAGACAACGTCAACACAGCCTCGTCCCACACGCTTCTGGAAGGGCGGCTCGGGTATCACCTCGAGTCCGCCCTTCTGGTGCGTGCGCTGACCCATCGTTCGTACGCGTACGAGAACGGCGGTCTGCCCACCAACGAGCGGCTCGAATTCCTCGGGGATTCGGTGCTCGGCCTGGTGGTCACGGACACGCTGTACCGCACCCATCCCGACCTGCCCGAAGGCCAGCTGGCCAAGCTGCGGGCCGCGGTGGTCAACTCGCGTGCGCTGGCGGAAGTGGGCCGCGGCCTCGAACTCGGCTCCTTCATCCGGCTCGGCCGGGGTGAAGAGGGCACGGGCGGCCGGGACAAGGCTTCCATCCTCGCCGACACACTGGAAGCAGTGATCGGCGCGGTCTATCTCGACCAGGGCCTCAGCGCGGCCTCGGAGCTGGTCCACCGGCTCTTCGACCCGCTGATCGACAGGTCCTCGAACCTCGGTGCCGGCCTGGACTGGAAGACCAGCCTCCAGGAGCTCACCGCGAGCGAGAGCCTCGGAGTCCCCGAGTACCTCGTCACGGAGACCGGCCCGGATCACGAGAAGACCTTCACTGCTGCCGCTCGCGTCGGTGGTGTCTCGTACGGCACCGGCACCGGCCGTAGCAAGAAGGAAGCGGAGCAGCAGGCGGCCGAGTCCGCCTGGCGCGAGATCAGCGCCGCCGCAGAGGCACGGCAGGCCGCGGAGAAGTCCGCGGCCGACGGAGGGGCCGCCGACACCCCTGCCGACCCGTCGCCGAACACGGACGCCGCTCCGGCCTGAAGCGAAACGGGAACCCCTCGGTGCCAGGTGCACCGAGGGGTTTTCCCTGTCCAGGGGCGCGGTTCCGGTGGTCCTCGCGGCCACCGTCGTCACCTCGACCGCCGTGGCCACCGCGTTTTCGCCCGCCCCGTCCCCCGTACTACCGTCGATGTGTCTGGAGTGGTGCACCGTGCCCGAGCTGCCCGAGGTCGAAGTCGTCCGCAGGGGACTTGAGCGCTGGGTCAGCGGGCGCACCGTCACCGAGGTCGAGGTCCTCCACCCGCGCTCGGTCCGCCGGCACCTCGCGGGCGGCGTCGACTTCGCCGCCCGGCTCCGTGGGGCCCGCCTGGGTGCGGCGATGCGGCGCGGCAAGTACCTCTGGGTGCCGATCGAGGAGGCCTCCGCCTCGCTGCTGGGCCACCTCGGGATGAGCGGGCAGCTGCTGGTGCAGCCCGCCGACGCACCTGACGAGAAGCACCTGCGGATCCGGATGCGGTTCGACGACGCCCTCGGCACCGAGCTGCGCTTCGTCGACCAGCGCACCTTCGGCGGGCTCTCGCTGCACGGCAACACCCCCGACGGGCTGCCCGACACCATCGCGCACATCGCCCGGGACCCGCTCGACCCGCTCTTCGACGAAGCTGCGTTCCACACCGCGCTGCGCCTGCGCCGCACCACCGTCAAACGTGCCCTGCTCGACCAGTCGCTGATCAGCGGCGTCGGCAACATCTACGCCGACGAGGCACTCTGGCGGGCCAGGCTGCACTACGACCGGCCGACCGCGACCCTCACCCGCCCCAAGTCCGCCGAGCTGCTCGGCCACGCCCGGGACGTCATGAACGCGGCGCTCGCCCAGGGCGGCACCAGCTTCGACAGCCTGTACGTCAACGTGAACGGCGAGTCCGGCTACTTCGACCGGTCGCTCGACGCGTACGGCAGGGAGGGCGAGCCCTGCAACCGGTGCTCCACCCCGATGCGCCGCCGCGCCTGGATGAACCGCTCCAGCTACTACTGCCCGCGCTGTCAGCGGCCGCCGCGCGTCTCGTCGTAGCGCGCCCGGGAGGCCAGGACCTCGTCCATCCGCCCCTCGACGCAGTGGATGAGCCCCAGGAGCTTCCCGGCGACCTCCCGGCCGAACGGGGTGAGCTCGTAGTCCACCCGGGGCGGGTTCACCGGCTGGGCCTCCCGCAGGACGAGCCCGTCCCGCTCCAGGGCGTGCAGGGTCTGCGAGAGCATCTTCTCGCTGACTCCGTCGACCCGGCGGCGCAGCTCGTTGAACCGGAGACTCTCCTCGTACAGCGCGCCGAGGGTCAGACCGCCCCAGCGCCCGGTGACGTGCTCCAGCGTCGAGCGGGAGGGGCACGCACGCGAGAAGACGTCGAACGCGAGGCTGTCGAAGCTGTCCGTACCCGTATCGCTGGCCATGCCACAAGCTTACTCCCGCACAGCGCCCACTCGGAGGGAGCGCTGCACGGGAGCAAGGGGGCCTGACGGGCGGGTCAGAAGCCGAAGTTCTGGACCCACCACGGGCCGCCGGAGCCCTCGTGGACGCCGATGCCGATGGTCTGGTAATCGCAGTTGAGAATGTTCGCCCGGTGGCCTTCGCTGTTCATCCAGCCCTCCATCACGGCCTGGGCGTCCGCCTGGCCGCGGGCGATGTTCTCCGCCGCGAGCCCCTGGACGCCCGCCTGCGCGGCCCGGTCCCAGGGGGTGTCGCCGTCCGGGTCCGTGTGGTCGAAGAAGCCGCGGGCCGCCATGTCCTCGCTGAAGTTCTGGGCCAGCGAGGTCAGCGGGGCGCTGGTGGTCAGCGGGGAGCAGCCGACCTTCGCGCGCTCCTGGTTCACCAGGGCCAGAACCTCGCTGCGCGCGGAGGCGTCGGTCGGGGACGGGCTCGGCTTCTTGCTGGGCGGCGGAGCGGCGGAGGTCTTCGGCGGCGCCGGGGCCTTGCTCGCCGGGGCGGAGCTCTTCTCCGGGGCCGAGGGGGCCTTCGACGTCTTCGACGGGGTGGCGGCCGGCTTCTCCGACGTGGACGGCGCAGCCGACTTCGACGGCGTCTTCGAGGGCGAGGCGGACGCCTTCGTGGACGGGGTCCCGGAGGGCTTCTTCGACGGCGAAGCGTCCGGCGCCTCGGGGCGCTCGCTGCCCCGGCTCGTGGGGGAGGAGGACCGGTCGGCCGGCGCGGTGGAGCTGCCGCCCTGCGTCAGCAGGTCCGGGGCGCCGTCCGTGCGCACCTGGTCCGCGGCGGTGGGGGCGCCGGTCGTGTAGGTGTCGTCGCCGGGAATCAGACCCGAGGCGACGGCCACCGCTCCGACGGCAACAGCCGCCGAGACACCGAGGAGCCCGGTCCGGATCGGCACGGCGGACTTCTTCCGGCGCGTTCCCCGGTGCCGGGAAGCGGCCCCGGCCGCGGGTTCTTCAGCGGCGGGGCCTGCGGCGGATCGTCGGTGGCGTCCCATGCGCTGTGCCTTCCTGATACTCCGGACGTCATGGCGACGTCACACGACTGCCCCGTTGCGGAAAACTCCGAAGATCGCATGCGATCGAACGCGGAGGGAGAAGTCGCTTGATCGACTTTCCGTCGATACTCGTCCGATACTCACCCGATCGAGTGAGGCTGTTGCGACGGGACTGTAGCCCATGGGTGAAAGGGGGCGGCGTGCTTCTTGAGCAATTGGCCGGTTAGCGTTCGGGCATGAACGAAGAAGCACGCCTCGTCGTCTGGGTACGCGGCCGAGTACAGCAAGTAGGCTTCCGCTGGTTCACCAGGGCAAACGCTTTGGAGATCGGAGGGCTCATCGGGTTCGCCCTCAACCTCGACGACGGCAGGGTGCAGATCGTCGCCGAGGGCCGGCGTGAGAATTGCCACCGTCTGCTGGACTGGTTGCGGTCCGACGACACACCCGGGCGCGTGGACGGAGTCACTGAGATCTGGGACACCCCGCGCGGTGGCTACGACGGATTCGCCATCCGCTGAACCCGCCCGGACCGAGCGCTTCCGATCCGCTCCGTTCCTACCCCACGCCGAACGGTCACCTGGACGCCCGACCGCCCCCGCACCCGAAATGACCTGCGACGGGACCCGGTGGCGACCGATGGTTGCCAGAAGCGGAATGTCGTGCAAGGCTGCGGCATTGACGAAGATCTCCACACCCTCGGGGTCCCGCAGGAGAGTCGCGCCGCATGATCGTCCAGCCGCGCGCCCCCGGGACACCCGGGTACACAGGGTGTGATCGTGTTGACCGTCAAACTTTTTGGTGAGACGCTGAAAACCCCGCGCACCTTAGCTGTTCGGTAGAGCTGGTCAGCAGCAGAACCGCAGTGGTGACAGAGCCCTGCCGAGCACCGCGGGTGCGATTCCCTGACGACCCACACCGCATCGGTCGGTCACTCATTGTGGAGGACCATCCATCATGGCAAAGGCGCTTCTCGGTTACGTCGGCGGTTCCGACCCGCGACTCCTCGCCGAGATGCGACGGCTCCAGCAGCGCGTCCAGGACCTGGAATCCGAGCTCACCCGGATCCAGGGCGAGAACGACGCGCTCAACGCCGCCGCCCAGCACCAGGAGTCGCTGCTCGACAGCATCGACATCGACGTACCCCAGGGCGAGCCTGCACTGACCTGACCGTGTCGGCCCCTTCGGGCCGGTCGGGCCGGGCACGCTCCATAGCCTCGGAACATCTCTGATCCGTCCCGCGTCACGGATCGCCGTCCCCCGAACATTGGGGTCCCCGCACCGCCGGGGATGCCGATGTCCGGTCGTACGACGATGCACGCGCGGGCCATAGCTGGATGAACGGCGACGCCCGCTGCACAGCGACGCCGAGAAGATTCACAGGGACGCTTCGGCGTCCCTTTTTCTTTGCCCGGCTCCCACCCCCGGAGCCACCCCCCTTCGCTTACCGTCTGATGTGCCCTGCACCTTCATCAGCGAAACCGAGAGCGAAAGGTAGAGTCCGGCGGCGTGCACCTCAAGGCCCTGACCCTGCGTGGTTTCAAATCGTTCGCGTCCGCCACCACCCTGCGGTTCGAACCGGGGATCACCTGCGTCGTCGGACCCAATGGATCCGGCAAATCCAATGTGGTGGACGCGCTCTCCTGGGTCATGGGGGAACAAGGGGCCAAATCCCTGCGCGGTGGCAAGATGGAAGACGTGATCTTCGCCGGGACGACCGGGCGGCCGCCGCTCGGCCGGGCCGAAGTGTCGCTGACCATCGACAATTCCGACGGCGCATTGCCCATCGAGTACGCCGAGGTGACGATCACTCGGATCATGTTCCGCAATGGCGGCAGCGAATACCAGATCAACGGTGACACCTGCCGGCTCCTCGACATCCAGGAACTCCTCTCCGACTCCGGTATCGGGCGCGAGATGCACGTCATCGTCGGGCAGGGCCAGTTGGACTCCGTTCTGCACGCCGACCCGATGGGGCGCCGGGCCTTCATCGAGGAGGCCGCGGGCGTGCTCAAGCACCGCAAGCGGAAAGAGAAGGCGGTCCGGAAGCTGGACGCGATGGGCGCCAACCTGGCCCGGGTCCAGGACCTCACCGACGAACTGCGCAGACAGCTCAAGCCGCTCGGCCGGCAGGCCGCCGTCGCCCGCCGGGCCGCCGTGATCCAGGCCGACCTGCGTGATGCCCGGCTTCGGCTCCTCGCCGACGACCTGGTGACCCTGCGGGACGCGCTGCGCGGCGAGATCGCCGACGAGGCGGAGCTGAAGAAGCGCAAGGACGCGGCCGAGGCCGAGCTGAAGACGGCTCTCGTTCGCGAGGCGGAGCTGGAGGGCGAGGTGCGCCGGCTCGCGCCCCGACTGCAGCGCGCCCAGCAGACCTGGTACGAGCTCTCGCAGCTCGCCGAGCGGGTCCGCGGCACGGTCTCGCTGGCCGACGCCCGGGTCCGCAGCGCCTCCGAGGCGCCCGCCGAGGAACGTCGTGGCCGCGACCCCGAGGACCTGGAGCGCGAGGCGGCCCGGATCCGCGAGCAGGAGGCGGAGCTGACGGCGGCCCTGGAGGCGGCCGAGCACGCGCTGGAGGACACCGTCGCCCACCGAGCCGAACTGGAACGCGAGCTGGCCGCCGAGGAGCGCCGGCTCAAGGACGTCGCCCGCGCCATCGCCGACCGGCGCGAAGGGCTCGCCCGGCTGAACGGCCAGGTCAACGCGGCCCGCAGCCGGGCCGGTTCGGCCCAGGCCGAGATCGACCGGCTGGCGGCCTCCCGCGACGAGGCGCAGGAGCGCGCGGTCACCGCCCAGGAGGAGTACGAGCAGCTCAGGGCCGAGGTCGCAGGACTGGAAGGGGTCGACGAGGAGCTGACCGCCCGCCACGAGGAGGCCAAGCAGGCCCTGGCCGGAGCGCAGGCCGCCCACAGCACGGCCCGCGACGACGCCACCGCGGCCGAGCGCAGGCGGGCGGCGGTGGCGGCCCGGCACGAGGCCCTGGCCCTGGGGCTCCGCCGCAAGGACGGTACGGGGGCACTGCTCGGGGCCCGGGAGCGGCCGGCCGGACTCCTCGGCCCCGCGGCCGAACTGCTGACCGTCGAGCCCGGGTACGAGATCCCGGTCGCGGCCGCCCTCGGCGCGGCGGCGGACGCCCTGGCCGTCACGGACCCGGCCACCGCCGCCGCCGCGATCCGGTTGCTGCGCGAAAGGGACGCGGCCGCGCGGCGATGCTGCTGGGCGGGGCTGCGGCGGCGGAGCCGGCCGCGGCGGAGGTCCCGGCCCACCAGGTGCCGGGGCAGGCGGGCGAGCAGGTGCCCGCGCGGGACGCGTCGGCGGAGCAGGCGCCGGTGCCGGGGCAGCCCGGTGAGTCGGCTGCCGCACGGGACGATGCCTCCCACGCCGCGTCCGCCGCGCTGCCCGGTCAGGGCGGCGCTCCCGGCGAACCCGTCCTCGCCCCCGCCGGCTCCGACGCGGGCGGCCTCGGCAATGTCGGCTCCGAGGTAGCGGGTGCCCAAGGCGCCGGCCCCGAGGTGGCCGGTCCGGGCAGCGTCAGAGCCGAGGCGGCCGGTGCCCACGGCGTCGGCTCCGAGGTGGCGGGTGTCCAGGGCATCGGCTCCGGGGTGGCCGGTCCGGGCCCCGCCGGCTCCGACGCGGGCGGCCTCGGCAATGTCGGCTCCGAGGTAGCGGCTGTCCAGGGCGTCGGCTCCGAGGCGGCCGGCCCCGACGCCCTGCACTCCAGCGCCACCCACCCCCACACCCCCGGCCTCCACCACGCCCGCCCCCGGGCGGCCACGACCACCGCGCCCGCCGTCGCCGATCTCGTGCGCGGGCCCGCCGCGCTCGTCGGGGCCGTCCGCCGTCTCGTCGCGGGCATGGTGGTCGTCGCGACGCTGGAGGACGCCGAGGAACTGGTCGCCACGCACCCGGGGCTGACCGCGGTGACCGGGGAGGGGGACGTGCTCTCCACCCACTTCGCGCACGGCGGGTCCGCCGGGGCGCCCAGCCTGCTGGAGGTCCAGGCGTCCGTCGACGAGGCCGCCGCCGAGCTGGCCGACCTGGCCGTGCGGTGCGAGGAGCTGGCCGATGCCCAGCGTCTGGCGGGGGAGCGGCGCACGGAGCAGGCCGCGCTCGTCGAGGAGTTGGGGGAGCGCCGCCGGGCGGCCGAGCGGGAGAGGTCCGGCTTCGCCCAGCAGCTCGGGCGGCTAGCCGGGACGGCCCGCAGCGCGGCGGGCGAGGCCGAGCGCATGACCGCCTCCGCCACCCGCGCACAGGAGGCCCTGGAACGCGCGACCGAGGAGGCCGAGGAACTGGCCGAGCGGCTGCTGGTCGCCGAGGAGACGCCGGCCGAGGAGGAGCCCGACACCTCCGTGCGGGACCGGCTCGCCGCCGACGGGGCCAACGCCCGCCAGACCGAGATGGAGGCCCGGCTCCAGGCCCGTACGCACGAGGAACGGGTCAAGGCGCTGGCCGGGCGGGCCGATTCGCTGGACCGGGCCGCCCGCGCCGAACGGGAGGCGCGCGCCCGCGCCGAGCAGCGCCGGGCCCGGCTGCGCTACGAGGCCGAGGTCGCCTCCGCCGTGGCCTCGGGCGCCCGTCAGCTGCTGGCGCACGTCGAGGTGTCCCTCGTACGGGCCGACCAGGAGCGGACGTCGGCCGAGGCGGCGAAGGGCGAACGGGAGCGCGAACTGGCCGTCGAGCGCGACCGGGGCCGGGGGCTGAAGGGCGAGCTGGACAAGCTCACGGATTCGGTCCACCGGGGCGAGGTGCTGGGCGCGGAGAAGCGGCTGCGGATCGAGCAGCTGGAGACGAAGGCCCTGGAGGAGCTGGGCGTGGAGCCCGCGGGGCTGATCTCCGAGTACGGGCCCGGCCGGCCCGTACCGCCGTCGCCGGCCGCCGAGGGTGAGGAGCTGCCGGAGGATCCTGAGCACCCGCGCAACCAGCCGAAGCCCTACCGGCGGCCCGAGCAGGAGAAGCGGCTGCGGTCGGCCGAACGGGCGTACCAGCAACTCGGGAAGGTGAATCCGCTCGCGCTGGAGGAGTTCTCCGCGCTGGAGGAACGGCACCAGTTCCTGTCCGAGCAGCTTGAAGACCTGAAGAAGACCCGGGCCGATCTGCTCCAGGTGATCAAGGAGGTCGACGAGCGGGTCGAGCAGGTCTTCACGGAGGCCTACCTCGACACCGCCCGGCAGTTCGAGGGCGTCTTCTCGCGGCTCTTCCCCGGCGGCGAGGGCCGGCTCATCCTCACCGACCCGGGCAACATGCTCACCACCGGTGTGGACGTCGAGGCGCGTCCGCCGGGTAAGAAGGTGAAGCGGCTCTCGCTGCTGTCGGGCGGCGAGCGGTCCCTGACGGCCGTGGCGCTGCTGGTCTCGATCTTCAAGGCCCGGCCCAGTCCGTTCTACGTGATGGACGAGGTGGAGGCCGCGCTCGACGACACCAACCTGCAGCGACTGATCCGGATCATGGAGGAGCTCCAGGAGAGCTCGCAGCTGATCGTGATCACCCACCAGAAGCGGACGATGGAGGTCGCCGACGCGCTGTACGGCGTGTCCATGCAGGGCGACGGGGTCTCGAAGGTCATCAGCCAGCGGCTGCGCTGATCTTTTTACCGAATCATCAGAGGTTCAACGCACCATGTGCGCACCCCGGGGTACACGACAGCAGACCCGCTGTTTGACTTCGATTCTTGAACGCATACCCTCTGCGAAGTTGATTTGGTCTTCAAGTGGTGGCGGTGCCGTTGGTGTGCGCCACTGGGAAGGCTCACACCCCACGTCTGACCCCCGGCCAGGCATCAGGAGTTCACGTGACCAGCAGCACAGCGAACGGACCCGAGTCCGGGGCGAAGGCGGTTCCCCCGGACCACCTCGGCCATGTCATCTTCATCACCGCGGCCGCGGCGATGGGCGGCTTTCTCTTCGGCTACGACAGCTCCGTCATCAACGGCGCCGTCGAGGCGATCCGCGACCGGTACGACATCGGTTCCGGAACGCTCGCCCAGGTCATCGCCATCGCGCTGATCGGCTGTGCGATCGGCGCCGCCACCGCGGGCCGGATCGCGGACCGGATCGGCCGCATCCGCTGCATGCAGATCGCCTCGGTGCTCTTCACCGCGAGCGCGATCGGCTCCGCGCTGCCGTTCGCGCTCTGGGACCTGGCGATGTGGCGCATCATCGGCGGCTTCGCCATCGGCATGGCCTCCGTGATCGGCCCGGCCTACATCGCCGAGGTCTCCCCGCCCGCCTACCGCGGCCGGCTCGGTTCCTTCCAGCAGGCCGCGATCGTCATCGGTATCGCCGTCTCCCAGCTGGTCAACTACGCCGTCCTGCAGATCGCCGACGGCGACCAGCGCGGCGAGATCCTGGGCCTGGAGGCATGGCAGTGGATGCTCGGCGTGATGGTCGTCCCGGCCGTCCTGTACGGGCTCCTCTCCTTCGCCATCCCCGAGTCCCCGCGCTTCCTCATCTCGGTGGGCAAGAAGGCCGAGGCGCGCAAGATCCTCGAAGAGGTCGAGGGTGACAAGATCGATCTCGACGCGCGCGTCACCGAGATCGAGACCGCCATGCACCGCGAGCACAAGTCTTCCTTCAAGGACCTGCTCGGCAACCGCTTCTTCTTCCTGCCGATCGTCTGGGTCGGCATCGGCCTGTCGATGTTCCAGCAGCTCGTCGGCATCAACGTGGCCTTCTACTACTCGGCGACGCTGTGGCAGTCCGTCGGCATCGACCCGACCGACTCGTTCTTCTACTCGTTCACCACCTCGATCATCAACATCATCGGCACGGTGATCGCGATGGTGCTGGTGGACCGGGTGGGCCGCAGGCCGCTCGCCCTCGTCGGCTCCGTCGGCATGGCGGTCGCGCTCGCCGTCGAGGCCTGGGCCTTCTCCGCCGACCTGGTCGACGGCAAGCTCCCCACCGCACAGGGCGCCACGGCGCTGGTCGCCGCCCACGTCTTCGTGCTCTTCTTCGCCCTGTCCTGGGGTGTCGTCGTCTGGGTCTTCCTGGGCGAGATGTTCCCGAACCGCCTGCGCGCCGCCGCCCTCGGCGTCGCGGTCTTCGCGCAGTGGATGGCCAACTGGGCGATCACCGCCAGCTTCCCGAGCCTGGCCGACTGGAACCTGTCGGGTACGTACATCATCTACGCCGGCTTCGCCGTGCTCTCGATCCCCTTCGTGCTCAAGTTCGTGAAGGAGACCAAGGGCAAAACGCTGGAGGAGATGGGCTAACCCCCCCCGCTGCCCCTCTCCTCCCCACCGGCGGCCCCGGCTCACCCCTGAGCCGGGGCCGCCGGCCTCTCCCGGGCCCGCGCCTCGCAGAACAGCCGCAGGCTCCGCCATCCCTCCTCCACCGGCATTCCGCCGCACAGCGGATGCAGGACCAGGCTCTCCGCCTTCATCCCCGCCAGCTCGTCCGGCGTGACGATCCGGTACACCCCCTCCTCGCGCAGCTCCGACACCGTCGTCGCCGCCGAGCGCACCGCCGAGCGGATGTCCCCCGACTGCCAGGAGGCGTACGTCCGTGCCTCGTGCAGCAGGTGCTCCCCGTGCAGCGCCCACGTCCGCTCCGGGTCCTCGGAGACGTGCAGCAGGGGGGTGCGCTCCGCGGGCATCATGCAGAAGCCCTCCGTCCCGTGGGCCGCGCACTGTTCGCGGTAGTACGCCTCCAGCTCCGGCAGATGCGCGCTCGGGAACAGCGGCAGCCCCAGCCGGGCCGCCCGCCGCGCCGCCGCCCGCGAGCTGCCGCCGACCAGCAGCGCGGGGTGCGGCCGCGTGTACGGGCACGGGGTGACGCGCACCGTACGGCCGCGGTACGGAAACGGCTCGCCGGTCCAGGCCGCGAGCAACGTCTCCAGCAGCTCGTCCTGGAGCCTCCCGCGCCGGTCCCACGCGACTCCGGCCCGTTCGTACTCCTCGGGGCGGTAGCCGATCCCCGCCACCGTCACCAGGCGGCCCGCGCTCAGCAGGTCCAGCACGGCGATGTCCTCCGCGAGCCGCAGCGGATCGTGCAGCGGCCCGATGACCGCCGAGACGGTGACCGCGATCCTGCGGGTGGCGCCGAAGACCGCTCCGGCGAAGGTGAACGGGGAGGGCAGCCAGGAGTTCGCCACCCCGTGGTGCTCCTCGGTCTGCACGGTGTCGAGGCCGTGCTCGTCCGCGTACGCCGCCATCTCCAGAGCGGCGCGGTAGCGGGCCGAGAGCGATACGGGGGTCGCCCCGGGCTCGACGAGATTGAACCGGACCACTGTGAAGGCCATCGGGGCGTCCCTTCGCCGGAGCGGGCGGCTTGGCTGCTGCACGGGCGGACGAGCGGGCGCACCGTACCTGACGCAGCATCAGAAGTGTAGGGGTGTCCGCCCGCATTGCGGCCAAAAGGTGCATAGGGGGCCCAGCGGATCGCCGGGGGCCGCCGGGGCAGCGCCTGTGCGACGGCCGTGGCCGATACTGGACGGGTTATGGAACTCGTCGAAATCGTCATCCTCGCTGTAGTCATCGCCCTGGTCGCTGTCGGCCTGGTCGGCGGGCTCGTGGTCGGCAGCCGCAAGAAGAAGCAGCTGCCGCCCCCGCCGCCGAGCACGCCGACCATCACCCCTCCCGCCGAACCGCAGGTCGGCGAGGAGGCCGAGACGCCGCGCGACGAAGCGCGGCGCACCATCGACGAAGTCGGCCTCCCGGACGCCACCGCGCCCGCGGAGGAGGCCCCGGTCGCCGAAGCCCCGGCTCCCGAGGCCCCCGCGCTGGAGGTGCCCGAGCCCACCGCCGGCCGGCTCGTCCGCCTGCGGGCCCGCCTCGCCCGCTCGCAGAACTCGCTCGGCAAGGGGCTCCTCACCCTGCTCTCCCGGGACAACCTCGACGAGGACACCTGGGAGGAGATCGAGGACACCCTCCTCACCGCCGACGTCGGCGTCGCCCCCACCCAGGAACTGGTCGAGCGGCTCCGCGAGCGTGTCCGCGTGCTCGGCACCCGTACGCCGCAGGAACTGCGCACCCTGCTCCGCGAGGAGCTGATCACCCTGCTCGGCCCGGACTTCGACCGCGAGGTCAAGACCGAGGGCGGCGCGGAGACCCCCGGGGTCGTCATGGTCGTCGGCGTCAACGGCACCGGCAAGACCACCACCACCGGCAAGCTGGCCCGGGTGCTCGTCGCCGACGGCCGCAGCGTGGTGCTCGGTGCCGCCGACACCTTCCGTGCCGCCGCCGCCGACCAGCTCCAGACCTGGGGCGAGCGGGTCGGAGCCCGTACGGTCCGGGGCCCCGAGGGGGGCGACCCGGCGTCGATCGCCTACGACGCGGTCAAGGAGGGCATCGCCGAGGGCGCCGACGTCGTCCTCGTCGACACCGCGGGCCGGCTGCACACCAAGACCGGCCTCATGGACGAGCTGGGCAAGGTCAAGCGCGTCGTCGAGAAGCACGGCCCGCTGGACGAGGTGCTGCTCGTCCTCGACGCCACCACCGGTCAGAACGGTCTCGTCCAGGCCCGGGTGTTCGCGGAGGTCGTGGACATCACCGGCATCGTCCTCACCAAGCTCGACGGCACCGCCAAGGGCGGCATCGTCATCGCGGTCCAGCGCGAACTGGGCGTACCGGTGAAGCTGATCGGCCTCGGCGAGGGTCCGGACGACCTCGCCCCGTTCGAGCCGGGCGCCTTCGTGGACGCCCTGATCGGCGACTGAAGCGCCCCGCGATCCGGCACGGCGGACGGGCGGCGGCTCCTGCGGGAGCCTGCCGCCCGTCCGCCGTTCGCGTGCCCGCTCCCGGCCCTACGAGCGGTGGCAGACGTACGCCAGGGTCCCCAGCAGCAGCCGCGCCTGCGGGGGCGCGGCCGCCGTGTCGAGCACCGGGGGCCGCAGCCAGCGGACCGGGCCGAGGCCGCCGAGGTCGGACGGCGGGGCGGTGATGTGCGTCCCCGGGCCGAGGGCCCGCAGATCCAGGCCCGCGTCGTCCCAGCCCATCCGGTAGAGCAGCTCGGGCAGTTCGGCGGCGGCCCCGGGGGCGACGAAGAACTGGGCCCGCCCGGCCGGCGTCACCGTGACCGGGCCCAGCGGCAGCCCCATGCGCTCCATCCGCACCAGCGCCCGCCGCCCGGCCTGCTCCGCGACCTCCAGGACGTCGAAGGAGCGGCCCACCGGCAGCAGCATCGCGGCGCCGGGGGTCCGGGCCCAGGCGTCCGCCGCGCGGTCCAGCCCGGTGCCCGCCGGGACCTCCCCGGCGAAGTCCAGGGGGTGGGCGCCGGGGGAGGGGCACACCGGATCGCCGCACGAGCAGGAGCCGGCCGCGGCCCGCGCCCCGGGCGCCACCGCCCAGCCCCACAGTCCTGTGTACTCGGCCACCGCCGTGCCCTCGGTGCCGCGGTGGCGTCGCCGCGCACCGGATCGCATCTCCCGGATGCCGCCGATCGTGAAGCCCATGCCCCCTCCAACGGGTACGGCTCGCCGGTGGTTACGGAACGCTTGGCTCGGGTAACCCTCCGTCGCTGCAACTCGATCGAGTGGCGTGCTCGGTGGTACGGCAGGGAGTGCGACACGGTGTGCGCGCTCCCGAGTGCCCCCGTGCGCTCGCCCTCGGTTCGGATTCCTCAAGTCAAGCGCGCGCGGCGGCAGTCGGGTTCATTCGAAGGGGTGGCGAATGGTGGCGTTTCCTCAATCCCCCTCGCGGGAGGGGTGATCGTAGGATTACCGTCGGTACACGAACTCTGGGAGTATGTGCACCCGCGGGTATGCCGCAGGCAACCCGGTTTCCTGTTCGAGGGCATCCAACTCCCGTACGGACAGCACCGATGCACGGCATTCTGATAATGGTTCGCGCGATGAGGTTTCAGCGGGATGGGGGCGTTCCAGTGAGTGGCAGCGGCGCAGGCGACACGGATGCCGGAAAGCGTCCCAACGAGCAGTTGGGCTCGTGGTTCGTGCGCAGTGGCTGGTCCAAGGGCGAGCTGGCCCGCCAGGTCAACCGGCGGGCCCGGCAGATGGGCGCCTCCCACATCAGCACCGACACCTCCCGGGTGCGCCGCTGGCTCGACGGCGAGCAGCCGCGCGAGCCGATCCCGCGCATCCTCTCCGAGCTCTTCTCGGAGCGCTTCGGCTCCGTCGTCGCCGTCGAGCAGCTCGGACTGCGCACGGCCCACCAGTCACCCTCGGTGGCCGGGGTCGACCTGCCCTGGGCCGGCCCGCAGACCGTCGCCCTGCTCAGCGAGTTCTCCCGCAGCGACCTGATGCTCGCCCGGCGCGGCTTCCTCGGCAGCTCGCTGGCGCTGGCCGCCGGGCCCGCGCTCATCGAGCCGATGCAGCGCTGGCTGGTGCCCGTTCCCGTGCAGGGGACCGGTGAGCCGGAGGCCCCGGCCGCCGACCACCGCCCCTCCCGGCTGTCCCGGCCCGAGCTGGACCTGCTGGAGTCGACCACCGCGATGTTCCGGCAGTGGGACGCCCAGTGCGGCGGCGGACTGCGCCGCAAGGCCGTCGTCGGACAGCTGCACGAGGTCACCGACCTGCTCCAGGAGCCCCAGCCGGGTCCCACCGCCCAGCGGCTCTTCCGCTGCGCCGCCGAGCTGGCCGAACTGGCGGGCTGGATGAGCTACGACGTCGGCCTCCAGCCCACCGCCCAGAAGTACTTCGTGCTCGCCCTGCACGCCGCCAAGGAGGCCGGTGACAAGCCGCTCGGCAGCTACATCCTCTCCAGCATGAGCCGCCAGATGATCCACCTGGGCCGCCCCGACGACGCCCTGGAGCTGATCCATCTCGCGCAGTACGGCAGCCGCGACTGCGCCACCTCCCGTACGCAGGCCATGCTGTATGCGATGGAGGCCCGCGCCTACGCCAACATGGGGCAGCCCAGCAAGTGCAAGCGGGCCGTCCGGATGGCCGAGGACACCTTCCTGGACGCCGGCCTCGACGGCGAGCCCGAGCCCGACTGGATCCGCTTCTTCTCCGAGGCCGAGCTGAACGGCGAGAACGCCCACTCCTACCGCGACCTGGCCTATGTCGCCGGCCGCAGCCCCACCTACGCCTCGCTCGCCGAGCCCGTCATGGAGAAGGCCGTCGAACTGTTCGGCGAGGACGACGAGCACCAGCGCTCCTACGCGCTCAACCTCATCGGCATGGCCACCGTCCACCTCCTCCAGCGGGAGCCGGAGGAGTCCACCGTGCTCGCCGGGCAGGCACTGAAGATCGCCAAGAAGGTCCGCTCCGAGCGGGTCAACACCCGCCTGCGCAAGACCGTCGACACCGCTGCCAGGGACTTCGGCGATGTCGCCGACGTCGCCCGGCTCACCGAGCTGCTCCACGAGCAGCTGCCGGAGACCGCCGAAGCGGTCTGACCGGCACCCGAGGCCCCGGCCGCGGCGCCCCTTCCGTACACCCCGACTCGGCTCCCCCATCGCCTGGTCACACGGAGGGTCGCCGTGGCCGGTTTCCTGCTTTCCGGCCCCAGGAACGGGCCCTCGGGCGTTTCAACCGCACCGTATGCGGCGTGCGCTGCATGGTAGGCAGGGCACCGGACGCGCCACCCCCGATTCATTCGGCCGTAACACGCGATCCCTCTTCGTCACGTTCGCGAAACATCGTGCGGCATCCCATGAAACGGCCCTCCGTCAACCTCGTGGCTCATAACCGGCCCGCACCTGTTCCCCAGTGGTCCCGCAGCATTCCCCCGCACGCCGCGGCCGCTCCGACGACGAGGAGACGCCGATGCCCCCAGGCATCACGACGCTTGCCGCAGACGCCCCCGAGCTGTCTGCCGCCAACACCGGGTTCATGCTCATCTGCTCGGCCCTGGTGATGCTCATGACCCCCGGCCTGGCCTTCTTCTACGGAGGCATGGTCCGGGTCAAGAGCACCCTCAACATGCTGATGATGAGCTTCATCAGCCTCGGGATCGTCACGATCCTCTGGGTGCTCTACGGGTTCAGCATGGCCTTCGGCTCCGACATCGGCTCGGTGGTCGGCTGGAGCGGCGACTACGTCGGACTCAGCGGAATCGGCCTCAACGAACTCTGGGACGGCACCACCATCCCGGTCTACGTCTTCGCCGTCTTCCAGCTGATGTTCGCCATCATCACCCCGGCCCTGATCAGCGGCGCGCTCGCCGACCGCGTGAAGTTCACCGCATGGGCGCTGTTCATCGTCCTGTGGGTCACCGTCGTCTACTTCCCCGTCGCCCACTGGGTCTGGGGCTCCGGCGGCTGGCTCTTCGAGATGGGCGTCATCGACTTCGCCGGCGGTACGGCCGTCCACATCAACGCCGGTGCCGCCGCCCTCGGCGTCATCCTGGTCATCGGCAAGCGCATCGGCTTCAAGAAGGACCCGATGCGGCCGCACAGCCTGCCGCTCGTCATGCTCGGCGCGGCCCTCCTCTGGTTCGGCTGGTTCGGCTTCAACGCCGGATCGTGGCTCGGCAACGACGACGGCGTCGGCGCGGTCATGTTCCTGAACACCCAGGTCGCCACCGCCGCGGCCGTCCTCGGCTGGCTCGCCTACGAGAAGCTGCGCCACGGCTCCTTCACCACCCTGGGCGCCGCCTCCGGCGCGGTCGCCGGCCTGGTCGCCATCACCCCCGCGGGTGGTTCCGTCTCCCCGCTGGGCGCCATCGCGGTCGGCGCCATCGCCGGTGTCGTGTGCGCCATGGCGGTCGGACTCAAGTACAAGTTCGGCTACGACGACTCCCTGGACGTCGTCGGCGTCCACCTCGTCGGCGGCATCATCGGCTCCATCCTGGTCGGCTTCTTCGCCACCGGCGGCGTCCAGTCCGACGCCGCGGGCCTCTTCTACGGCGGCGGTGTGGACCAGCTGGGCAAGCAGGTCGTCGGTGTCGTCGCGGTCCTCGCGTACTCTCTCGTCGTCTCCGCCGTCATCGCCCTGGCGATCCACAAGACGATCGGGATGCGGGTCTCCGAGGACGAGGAGATCTCCGGCGTCGACCAGGCCGAGCACGCCGAGACGGCGTACGACTTCAGCGGCACCGGCGGCGGCACGGTCTCCCGTACCACCGCCCCCGACACGACGGCAGCACCGAAGGCAAAGAAGGTGGACGCATGAAGCTCATCACCGCGGTCGTGAAGCCCCACCGGCTGGACGAGATCAAGGAGGCCCTCCAGGCCTTCGGAGTCCAGGGGCTCACCGTCACCGAGGCCAGCGGTTACGGGCGGCAGCGCGGCCACACCGAGGTCTACCGGGGCGCCGAGTACACCGTCGACCTGGTCCCCAAGATCCGCATCGAGGTCCTCGTCGAGGACGAGGACGCCGAACAGCTCATCGAGGTCGTCGTCAAGGCCGCCCGGACCGGCAAGATCGGTGACGGCAAGGTCTGGAGCGTTCCGGTCGACAGCGCCGTCCGGGTACGGACCGGCGAACGCGGCCCGGACGCCCTCTGACCGACGGCCCACGAACGGAAGGCAGCTGGGTGACGCGTACCGAAGTGACCACCGAAACCGAAGGCACGGGACCCAGCGGCTACGCGGCGGCCCGGCTGCGCCTCCTCCAGCAGGAGGCGCGGTCCGGGCCGCCGCGCCGTGCGGCCCTCGCCCGCCTCACCGACGCATGGCTCACCGGCCTGTTCACCGCCGCCGCGACCCGGGCCGGGGTGCGGGGCGCCGCCCTCGTCGCCGTCGGCGGCTACGGCCGCGGCGAGCTCTCCCCGCGCAGCGACCTCGACCTGCTCCTCCTGCACGACGGCAGCGCCGCCCCGGCCGCCGTCGCCGCCCTCGCCGACGCCCTCTGGTACCCGGTCTGGGACCTGGGCCTGGCCCTCGACCACTCCGTACGCACCCCCGGCGAAGCCCGGAAGACGGCGGGCGAGGACCTCAAGGTCCAGCTCGGGCTGCTCGACGCCCGGCCGGTCGCCGGAGACCTCGGCCTCGCCGCCGGCCTGCGCACCGCGATCCTCGCCGACTGGCGCAACCAGGCCCCCAAGCGGCTCCCCGCCCTCCACGAGCTCTGCCGGGAACGCGCGGAACGGACGGGCGAGCTCCAGTTCCTCCTGGAACCCGACCTCAAGGAGGCCCGCGGCGGTCTCCGCGACGCCACCGCCCTGCGCGCGGTCGCCGCCTCCTGGGTCGCCGACGCCCCGCGCGAAGGGCTCGACCGGGCCCGCCGCACCCTCCTCGACGCCCGCGACGCCCTCCACCTCACCACCGGGCGCGCCACCGACCGGCTCGCCCTCCAGGAACAGGACCAGGTCGCCGCCTCCCTCGGTCTCCTCGACGCCGACACCCTGCTGCGCCAGGTCTACGAGGCCGCGCGGACGGTCTCGTACGCCACCGACGTCACCTGGCGTGAGGTCAACCGGGTGCTGCGCGCCCGCTCCGCCCGCCCCCGGCTCCGCTCGCTGCTCGGCGGCGCCAGGCCCGCCCCCGAGCGCACCCCGCTCGCCGACGGCGTGGTGGAGGCGGACGGCGAAGTGGTCCTGGCCCGCGCGGCCCGCCCCGAACGCGACCCGGTCCTCACCCTGCGGGCCGCCGCGGCCGCCGCCGAGGCAGGACTCCCGCTCTCCCGCCACCTCGTACGCCACCTGGCGGCCACCGCCCGGCCGCTGCCGGTCCCGTGGCCCCCCGAGGCCCGCGAGGAACTGGTCACCCTGCTGGGCGCGGGGGAGGCGACCGTCGGCGTCTGGGAGGCGCTCGAAGCGGAGGGGATCATCACCCGCCTGCTGCCCGACTGGGAACGCGTTCACTGCCGCCCCCAGCGCAACCCCGTCCACACCTGGACCGTCGACCGGCACCTCGTGGAGACCGCCGTCCGCGCCGCCTCCCTCACCCGCCGCGTCCACCGCCCCGACCTCCTCCTGGTCGCCGCCCTCCTGCACGACATCGGCAAGGGCTGGCCCGGCGACCACTCGGTCGCGGGCGAGGTCATCGCCCGGGACATGGCGACCCGGATCGGCTTCGACCAGCACGACGTGGGCGTCATCGCCACCCTCGTACGCCACCATCTGCTGCTCGTCGACACCGCCACCCGGCGCGACCTCGACGACCCCGCCACCGTGCAGGCCGTCGCCGGGGCCGTCTCCACCGCCTCCACCCTGGAACTGCTGCACGCCCTCACCGAGGCCGACGCGCTCGCCACCGGCCCCGCGGCCTGGTCCGCCTGGCGCGCCTCCCTCGTCGCCGACCTGGTCAAACGGGTCGGAGCCGTGCTCGCCGGGGAGTTCCCCGACGAGCCCGACGAACAGGCCCCCAGCGCCGAGCACGAACGCCTCGCCGTCGAGGCCCTGCGCACCGGCGAACCCGTCCTCGCCCTGCACACCGAGCCCGGGGAGCCCGCCGGGGACGGCGCGGTGGAACCCGTCGGCGTCGAACTCCTCATCGCCCTGCCCGACCGCCCCGGCGTCCTGCCCGCCGCCGCCGGTGTCCTCGCCCTGCACCGCCTCACCGTGCGCGCCGCCGATCTGCGCGCGGTGGAGCTGCCCAACGAGGTGGGGGAGCGGGCGGACCTGCTGCTGCTCAGCTGGCGGGTCGCGGCCGAGTACGGGTCCCTCCCGCAGGCATCGCGCCTCCGCGCCGACCTCGTACGCGCCCTCGACGGCTCCCTGGACATCCGGGCCCGCCTCGCGGAACGGGAAGCCGCCTATCCGCGCAGGCGGGGCGTCAAGGCCCCGCCGCCCCGGGTCACCGTCGCCGCCGCGGGCTCCCGGCGCGCCACGGTCATCGAGGTCCGCGCCCAGGACGCCCCGGGCCTGCTGCACCGCATCGGCACCGCCCTGGAAGGCAGCGCCGTACGCGTGCGGAGCGCCCACGTCTCGACCCTCGGCGCCAACGCGGTGGACGCCTTCTACGTCACCGGGACCGACGGTGAACCGCTCTCCCCGGGCCGGGCCTCCGAGGTCGCCCAGGAGGTCGAGAAGGCCCTCGGCTGACGCGGAGGACGCTGCTGTGCGGCCCTCGCCCGGCACCGGATCCGGGCGAGGGCTTGGTGTTCTCCGGGGGACGGATACCCTGGAGGGCGACTGACCTGCCCCGCCCCCGACCCTGAGGACCGACGAGCGCCGTGTTCGATACTCTCTCCGACCGCCTTAGCGCGACTTTCAAGAACCTCAGGGGCAAGGGCCGCTTGTCCGAGGCCGACATCGACGCCACGGCACGCGAGATCCGTATCGCCCTGCTGGAAGCCGACGTCGCCCTGCCCGTGGTCCGGGCCTTCATCGCCAACGTCAAGGAGCGGGCGCGCGGCGCCGAGGTCTCCCAGGCGCTGAACCCGGCCCAGCAGGTCGTCAAGATCGTCAACGAGGAGCTCGTCGCCATCCTCGGCGGCGAGACCCGGCGGCTGCGGTTCGCCAAGACCGCGCCCACCGTGATCATGCTCGCCGGTCTCCAGGGCGCCGGTAAGACGACGCTGGCCGGAAAGCTCGGCCTCTGGCTCAAGGGCCAGGGCCACTCCCCGCTGCTCGTCGCCTGCGACCTCCAGCGCCCCAACGCCGTCAACCAGCTGAGCGTCGTCGCCGAGCGCGCCGGCGTCGCGGTGTACGCCCCCGAGCCGGGCAACGGCGTCGGCGACCCGGTCCAGGTCGCCAAGGACTCCATCGAGTTCGCCCGGGCCAAGGTCCACGACATCGTCATCGTCGACACCGCGGGCCGCCTCGGTATCGACCAGGAGCTGATGCAGCAGGCCGCGGACATCCGCGACGCCGTCAGCCCCGACGAGATCCTCTTCGTCGTCGACGCGATGATCGGTCAGGACGCGGTCAACACCGCCGAGGCCTTCCGCGACGGCGTCGGCTTCGACGGTGTGGTCCTCTCCAAGCTCGACGGCGACGCCCGCGGTGGTGCGGCCCTGTCGATCGCCCATGTCACGGGCAAGCAGATCATGTTCGCGTCGAACGGCGAGAAGCTGGAGGACTTCGACGCGTTCCACCCGGACCGGATGGCCTCCCGCATCCTCGACATGGGTGACCTCCTCACCCTGATCGAGCAGGCGGAGAAGACGTTCAGTCAGGAAGAGGCCGCCAAGATGGCCTCGAAGCTCCAGTCGAGCAAGGGCGGGAAGGACTTCACCCTCGACGACTTCCTGGCCCAGATGGAGCAGGTCCGCAAGATGGGCTCCATCTCCAAGCTCCTCGGGATGCTGCCCGGCATGGGGCAGATCAAGGACCAGATCAACAACATCGACGAGCGCGACATCGACCGCACCGCCGCGATCATCAAGTCGATGACGCCCAAGGAGCGCGCCGAGCCGACGATCATCAACGGCTCGCGCCGGGCCCGTATCGCCAAGGGTTCGGGCGTCGAGGTCTCCGCGGTCAAGAGCCTGGTGGAGCGCTTCTTCGAGGCCCGCAAGATGATGTCGAAGATGGCCCAGGGCGGCGGCATGCCCGGGATGCCGGGGATGCCCGGCATGGGCGGCGGCCCCGGTCGGCAGAAGAAGCAGGCCAAGCAGGCCAAGGGCAAGCGCAAGAGCGGCAACCCGATGAAGCGCAAGGCCGAGGAGCAGGCCGCGGCCGCCCGGCGTGAGCAGGCGGCCCAGGGCGGCGCCTTCGGCCTTCCCGCCCAGGACGGCAAGGACTTCGAGCTCCCGGACGAGTTCAAGAAGTTCATGTAGCGCGCATGCGCCGTCGATGCGGCGCACGCGGATGAGGGGCGCCCTCGCGCGAGGGCGCCCCTCATCCGTACGGCACGCGTGCCCTCAGGTCACGCAGACCAGATAGCGGAAGACGTTCGGCATCCACACCGTGCCGTCCTCCCGCCGGTACGGATGCAGGGCTTCCGCGATCTCCTTCTCCACCTGGGAGCGGTCCGTGGCCCGCACGGCGGCGTCGAAGAGCCCCGTGGACAGCAGTCCGCGCACCGCACTGTCCACGTCCGCGTAACCGAACGGGCAGGACACCCGCCCCGAACCGTCCGGCTTCAGCCCGGCCCGCGCCGCCACGTCCTCCAGATCGTCCCGCAGGGTGGGCCGCCATCTCCCGGGCTCCGCACGCGGCGGACGCGCGGTGTCCGCCAGCCGGGCGGCCACCTGGAGCACCGCGGCCGTGGCGCAGCGCTCCGGCGGGCCCCAGCCGGTCAGCACCACCGCCGCGCCCCGGACGGCCAGCGGCACCGTCGCGCGGAGCGCCGGCACCAGCCCCTCGGAGTCCCCGGCCACACAGCCGATCGGCTCGAAGACCGTGATCAGGTTGTACGGAGCGCCGTCCGCACCGACGGGCGCGGGACCCCCCTCCTCCAGCAGCCGGGCCCGACGCCGGGCCGGATGCGGGGAGTGCGCGGGCGCGTCGTCCCAGCCCGCGTCGGGCAGCAGCCGTGCGCGGGCCAGCGCCAGGCGCTCCCGGTCGGAGTCCACACCCGTGACGTGCGCCCCCCGGGCCGCCGCGACGAGCATCGCGAGGCCCGAACCGCAGCCGAGGGACAGCATCCGGGTGGCGGCCCCGACTTCCATCCGGTCGTACACCGCCTCGTGCAGCGGCGCGAGCATGCGTTCCTGGATCTCGGCCCAGTCGCGTGCGCGGGTACCGGCGTCCGCCGGGGCGGAGGCGTCCGCGCCCAGCTGAGTCCGGACGAGCGTTGGTGTCATGGAAAGTGCCCCAATCCGCCAAGAGGTCGGTCGTGCCCGAGTGGACGTCCCCCGTGTGCGAGTGTTCCGCACCCCCGTAGCCAGAGAACTGCGCATCCGCCGTTCCGTCCAGGGGGTGTGGAGCAGTGCTTGCGTGCCCCGGCCGTGCGCCCCGTCCCACGTCTGCTCTGGGACCAGTTTGACCCGACACCCCGCGCCGGGCACGTCGAGCGGAGGGGAGGGTAGTCTTCCGGGCGGATTCGTCAGGGCCGCGAGCCGGGCGCACTCCTCACATCCGAAGCCGCCGGGCGCTCCGCACGCTGTGCACCACCTTGGTGCGAGCTGTGCCCCTTCTCCGCAGTTCTGCGTACCCGCCCTCGTCCGGACGCATCAAGGACAACTGACTGGTACGTGCAAATTATTTGGGATGCCCCGGAATAGGAACACCGGAGCACTCGGGCTCGTTGTCACGACGTGAGCACGACACCACCTGTACTCGCCGCAGAGCTGGCACAGGCGTGGGCCGACATTCAGCGGTACCACCCCGAGCTGCCCGATCTTGCCGCGCCAGAGTCCCTGATCGGAGAGTCCTCGTCCGCCTGTGGCGCCGAGCTCTCCTTCGAGCGACTGCTCCACGAGGCAGTCCACGGCATCGCCGCCGCGAGAGGAGTCCGAGACACGTCCCGCGCCGGCCGCTACCACAACCGACGCTTCCTCGCGATCGCCGAGGAGCTGGGCCTCGATCATGCCGAGGAACCCCACCCCAGCAGCGGATTCTCCCTGGTCACGCTGAATCCGGAAGCCAAGCGCCGGTACCGTCCGACCACCGAACGGCTGCAGCGCGCCCTCAAGGCGCACACCGTCGCCACCGCCGCCGACACCAAGCGCTCCTTCCGCGGACCTGCCGCCCGGCACGGTTCCTCCGGGGGCGGCGTGCGGGTCAAGGCCGTCTGCGACTGCGGACGCAACGTCCGCGTCGTCCCGTCGGTCCTGGCGCAGGCGCCGATCGTCTGCGGCGGCTGCGGCAAGCCGTTCCGGATCCCGGACGCGGCGGTCGCGGTGGGGTGAGCCGACGGGGTGTGGCACAATGGCTAGCTGTACTCGACAGCCGCACAGGACCCCTCTCTCCTCCGGCTGACGCGTCCATCGGGCACACGAGTACCGCAACCCCACGTGGCATCTTCGTTGTGCCCAACCACGTCAGAGACCAGGAGACACCACTTCCGTGGCAGTCAAGATCAAGCTGAAGCGTCTGGGCAAGATCCGTTCGCCTCACTACCGCATCGTCGTCGCCGACTCCCGTACCCGCCGTGACGGCCGGGCCATCGAGGAGATCGGCCTGTACCACCCGGTGCAGAACCCCTCGCGCATCGAGGTCAACTCGGAGCGTGCGCAGTACTGGCTGTCCGTCGGCGCCCAGCCGACCGAGCCGGTTCTCGCGATCCTGAAGCTCACCGGTGACTGGCAGGCCCACAAGGGTCTCCCGGCCCCCGCGCCGCTGCTGCAGCCGGAGCCCAAGGCTGACAAGCGCGCGCTGTTCGAGGCGCTGTCCGCGGACGGCGACGAGGCCAAGGGTGAGGCCATCACCCCCAAGGCCAAGAAGTCCGACAAGAAGGCGGACGAGGCGGCTGACGCTGCCGAGTCCACCGAGTCGACCGAGGCCTGAGCATGCTCGAGGAGGCTCTCGAGCACCTCGTGAAGGGCATCGTCGACAACCCCGACGACGTGCAGGTTGCCGAGCGCACCCTGCGTCGCGGGCGCGTGCTGGAGGTCCGGGTCCACCCCGACGACCTCGGCAAGGTGATCGGCCGCAACGGCCGCACCGCTCGCGCCCTGCGTACGGTCGTGGGTGCCATCGGCGGCCGCGGTATCCGTGTCGACCTCGTCGATGTGGACCAGGTTCGCTGATCAGCGAGTTGAACACCGGCCAGGGCCGGGGAGGGCCTTCGGGCCGTCCCCGGCCTTTGTCGTCGGCCATCCGGACGTTTCCCCTCCCCGTCCGCACCCCATCAATCGGAGAACAGCGTGCAGTTGGTAGTCGCGCGGATCGGCCGCGCCCACGGCATCAAGGGCGAGGTCACCGTCGAGGTACGAACGGACGAGCCGGAGCTCCGGCTCGGCCCCGGTGCCGTCCTGGCCACCGAACCGGCGGCGACGGGGCCGCTGACGGTCGAGGCGGGCCGGGTCCACAGCGGCCGGCTCCTGCTGCGCTTCGAGGGCGTACGCGACCGCACCGCCGCCGAGGCGCTCCGTAACACCCTGCTGATCGCCGAGGTGGACCCGGACGAACTGCCCGAGGAGGAGGACGAGTTCTACGACCACCAGCTGATCGACCTCGACGTGGTGCTCGCCGACGGTACCGGGATCGGCCGGATCACCGAGATCTCCCACCTGCCCTCGCAGGACCTGTTCATCGTGGAACGCCCCGACGGCAGCGAGGTGATGATCCCCTTCGTCGAGGAGATCGTCACCGAGATCGACCTGGAGGAGCAGCGCGCGGTCATCACCCCGCCGCCCGGTCTGATCGACGAGAGCGAGGCCGTGATCGCCTCCTCCCGCGACGAGGAGAGCGGTGAGCCGTGCGGGGGCGCCACCTCCGGCGAGGCACCCTCCGGGGACACGCACGAGACGCTTAAGGGCGATGCCTGATGCGGCTCGACGTCGTCACGATCTTCCCGGAGTACCTGGAACCGCTGAACGTCTCCCTCGTCGGCAAGGCCCGTGCCCGCGGCGTGCTGGACGTCCACGTCCACGACCTGCGGCAGTGGACGTACGACCGGCACAACACCGTCGACGACACTCCCTACGGCGGCGGACCCGGCATGGTCATGAAGACCGAGCCCTGGGGCGACGCCCTGGACGCGTCCCTGGCCGACGGCTACGAGGCCGGGGCCCACTCCCCGGTCCTCGTCGTGCCCACGCCCAGCGGCCGGCCGTTCACCCAGGAACTGGCCGTCGAACTCTCCGCCGAACCCTGGCTGCTCTTCACCCCGGCCCGCTACGAGGGCATCGACCGCCGGGTGATCGACGAGTACGCCACCCGGCTGCGGGTCGTCGAGGTCTCCATCGGGGACTACGTGCTGGCCGGCGGGGAGGCGGCCGTCCTGGTGATCACCGAAGCCGTGGCCCGGCTGCTGCCCGGTGTCCTCGGCAACGCCGAATCCCACCGGGACGACTCCTTCGCCCCGGGCGCGATGGCCAACCTCCTGGAGGGACCCGTCTACACCAAGCCGCCCGAGTGGCGCGGCCGGTCCATCCCGGACGTCCTGCTCAGCGGCCACCACGGCAAGATCGCGCGCTGGCGGCGGGACCAGGCCTTCGCCCGCACCGCCCTCAACCGCCCCGATCTGATCGAGCGGTGCGAGGCGAGCGCCTTCGACAAGAAGGACCGCGAGATCCTCTCCATCCTCGGCTTCGCACCGGAGCCCGGCGGCCGATTTTGGCGCAGGCCCACCGCCGTGGAAGAATAGGCCGCTGCTGTTCGCCCGGCGTGCGCCCCTGCCACAGGGGGAAAGACGCCCGCCCGACGCGACCGGCGCTCCGAACTCTTCCACGACATTCCCGTCGATGACCTGTGGCATCGGCGAAGAAAGCAGAAATCATGGCTTCCCTGCTCGACGAGGTCAACGCCGCGACCCTGCGGTCGGACGTCCCGGCGTTCCGTCCCGGTGACACCGTCAACGTCCACGTGCGCGTGATCGAGGGCTCCCGCTCCCGTATCCAGCAGTTCAAGGGCGTCGTCATCCGCCGCCAGGGCGCGGGCGTCAGCGAGACCTTCACGGTCCGCAAGGTCTCCTTCTCCGTCGGCGTCGAGCGCACCTTCCCGGTGCACAGCCCGATCTTCGAGAAGATCGAGCTCGTCACCCGCGGTGACGTCCGCCGCGCCAAGCTGTACTTCCTCCGTGAGCTGCGCGGCAAGGCCGCGAAGATCAAGGAGAAGCGCGACAACTGAGCTGTCGCCCGGTCATCCCCCTGCGGGTGACCCGTCCACAGCCTGGCCGGATAAGCTTCGGCCGCGATGGACACGCAAGCAGAGCAATCGGAGCGCGACCGCTCCCCGGAACCCGACGCGGGCGCCGGGGGGAGGTCGCGCTTCTCGCGTACGCGGGCCCGCATCGCCTCCGTGCTGTCCTGGCGGCGGGTGCTCACCGGGGCCGTCCTGGCCACCGTCGCCCTGCTGCTGTTCAGCTCCTACGTGGTCCAGCCCTTCCTGATTCCCAGCCGCTCCATGGAGCCCACGCTGCGGGTCGGGGACCGGGTCCTGGTGAACAAGCTGGCGTACCGTTTCGGCGCCGAGCCCGAGCGCGGTGACGTGGTGGTCTTCGACGGCACGGGCTCGTTCGTACGGGAGGATCCCGACGCGGACCCCCTGACCGGGCTGGTGCACGGGGCGGCGGCCTCCCTCGGGCTCGCGGACCCGGCCGACACCGATTTCGTCAAGCGGGTGGTGGGTGTGGGCGGTGACCGCGTCGTGTGCTGCGACACGCGGGGGAGGCTCGCGGTCAACGGCACGGTGGTGGACGAGCCGTACCTGTACCCCGGTGACACCGCCTCCCGGGTGCCCTTCGACATCGTGGTCTCCTCCGGCACCCTGTGGGTGATGGGGGACCACCGCAGCCGCTCCAGCGACTCCCGGGACCACCTCGGGTCGCCCGGCGGCGGGATGGTCCCCGTCGAGCGGGTCACCGGCCGGGTGGACTGGCTGGGCTGGCCGCCCGCCCGGGTCGGCTCGCTGACCGGGACCGGCGCCTTCGGTGACGTACGGACGCCTGGCGCGGCTCATGGGTAACCGCGGACGCCCGCGCGGCGCATCCGACCCCCGCGCGTCCCTGCCGACCGGGACCAGGCCGACCGGGCCTCGTCCGCTGCCCACCCGGGCGGAGCGCCGCAGGCTCGCGAAGAAGGTCCGGCGCAAGCGCCGCAGGTCCGCGGTGAAGGAGATACCCGTCCTCGTCGTCGCGGCGCTGCTGATCGCGCTCGTCCTGAAGACGTTCCTGGTCCAGGCGTTCGTCATCCCGTCCGGATCGATGGAACAGACCATCCGGATCGGCGACCGGGTGCTGGTCGACAAACTGACCCCGTGGTTCGGTTCCCGGCCGCAGCGCGGCGACGTCGTGGTCTTCAAGGACCCCGGCGGCTGGCTCCAGCACGAGAACCCCGGCGAGAAGGAGGACCCGCCGATCGGTGTCAAGCAGGCCACCGAGCTGCTGACCTTCATCGGGCTGCTGCCGTCCGACGACGAGCAGGACCTGATCAAGCGGGTCATCGCGGTCGGCGGCGACACCGTGAAGTGCTGCGGCGAGGACGGCCGGGTCACCGTCAACGGCGTACCGCTCGCCGAGACGTACCTCCACCCCGGCGACCGGCCCTCGGCCATCTCGTTCGAGGTGAAGGTCCCCGAGGGGCGGATCTTCGTCATGGGGGACCACCGGTCCGACTCCGCGGACTCCCGTTTCCACCTCGACGAACCCGACCGGGGCACGGTCGCCGAGGACGAGGTCGTGGGGCGGGCCGTCGTGATCGCCTGGCCGTTCGGTCACTGGAGCACCCTGGAGGAGCGCGACACCTTCCGCGCGGTCCCGGACTCGCGCGCATCGAAGGCCGAGGCCGGGGCACCGTCGAATAGTGTGGCACCTCCGGATCGCGACGGAATGGTCCGGCTCCCGACCCCTGCGGAACTCCCGCTCGTTATGGGAGTGGTGGGCCTGCGTCCGATGGGGCGCGGGCAGTGGTACGTACTGAGGAGTGGATGTGGGGGATTTGGCGGTCGGCGCACGATCCGGACACGACGAACCCGAGGACCGGCCGGAGCACGACGAGTCTCCCGCGGGCGGGGCGGCGGTCCCGCCGGAGGGTGAGGGCGACGCCGCGGGCGGCGGTCCGCCCCCGAAGGGCAGGAAGCAGCGCTCCTTCTGGGTGGAGCTGCCGTTGCTCGTCGGTATCGCCCTGATCCTGGCGCTGCTGATCAAGACGTTCCTGGTGCAGGCGTTCTCGATCCCCTCGGACTCCATGCAGAACACGCTGCAGCGGGGCGACCGGGTGCTGGTCGACAAGCTGACCCCGTGGTTCGGCGCGGAGCCGGAGCGCGGCGAGGTCGTGGTGTTCCACGACCCGGGCGGCTGGCTGGAGGACACCGTGACTCCGGAGCCCAACGCGGTCCAGAAGTTCCTGAGCTTCATCGGCCTGATGCCGTCCTCCGAGGAGAAGGACCTGATCAAGCGGGTCATCGCGGTCGGCGGCGACACCGTGGAGTGCAAGGAGAACGGCCCGGTCACGGTCAACGGCAAGAGCCTGGACGACAAGTCGTTCATCTTCCCGGGGAACACCCCGTGCAACGACAAGCCCTTCGGGCCGATCGAGGTGCCCGAGGGACGGATCTTCGTCATGGGCGACCACCGGCAGAACTCCCTGGACTCGCGCTACCACCAGGAGCTCCCGGGCCAGGGCACGGTCTCCAACGACGAGGTCGTCGGCCGCGCCGTCGGCATCGCCTGGCCGCTGAACCGCTGGGCGACCCTGCCGGTCCCCGACACCTTCGACCAGCCGGCTCTGAACGCGGCCGCCGCGATGGCGCCGACGGCACTGGGCGTAGCCGGAGCGGTGCCCCTCGTGTTGTGGCGCCGCCGGAGGCTGACCGCGCGGCGTACCGCCGGGTAGGGTGCCGACTCGGATCAGCGATTGTCGATCTCCGACGGGGGAGCGCTGGGATGAGCGGTACGCAGAACGGGAAAGACGGCCGCGGCCGGCTCGGCGCCATGGTGTCGGGCCTCGCCGTGGCCGTCGGCTGTGTGCTCTTCCTCGGCGGTTTCGCCTGGGCGGCCGTGGTCTACCAGCCCTACACGGTCCCGACGGACTCCATGGCCCCGACGGTGAACCCCGGCGACCGGGTGCTCGCCGAGCGGATCGACGGGTCCGACGTCCGGCGCGGTGACGTGGTGGTCTTCACCGACGAGGTCTGGGGCGCCACACCGATGGTGAAGCGCGTCGTCGGGGTCGGCGGGGACGAGGTGGCCTGCTGCGGCGAGGACGGCCGCCTCACGGTCAACGGCACCCCCGTCGACGAGCCGTACCTCGACCGCGGCACGACGGGCGCCGACGGCAGGGCCCTCGCCTCGCCCCAGGAGTTCTCCGCCACCGTGCCGCCGGGCAAGATCTTCCTCCTCGGCGACGAACGGGCCACCTCACTGGACTCCCGGGTACACCTCCAGGACGCCGGCCAGGGATCCGTACCGCTGAGCGCCGTGCGGGCCCGTGTGGACGCGGTGGCCTGGCCCATGGACGGCATGATCGACCGGCCCTCCTCGTTCGCCGCGCTGCCCGGCGGGGTGTCCACCGCCGGGCCCCTGCCGCTCCAGCTCGGCGCGATCCTGGCCGGGGCCGCCCTGATCCTCGCCGGGGCGGTGTACGGGCCCGTGGCGGCGCGCCTGGGCCGCCGGAGGGCGCCCGGGGGAGGGGCCCGGTGACCTCCGCGGCCCGCAAGGTCGCCCGGGTGGTCCTCCTGGACCCCGACGACCGAGTCCTGCTGCTGCACGGCCACGAGCCGGACGACGTGGCCGACACCTGGTGGTTCACCCCGGGCGGAGGCCTGGAGGGCGACGAGACCCGGGAGCAGGCGGCCCGCCGGGAGCTCGCCGAGGAGACCGGGATCACGGGCGTCGAGCTGGGCCCGCTGCTGTGGACCCGGATCTGCTCCTTCCCGTTCGACGGACGCCGCTGGCACCAGGACGAGTGGTACTACCTGGCCCGTACGACCCGGACCGCCACCGCCCCGCAGGGCCTCACCGACCTGGAACTGCGCAGCGTCGACGGTCTGAGGTGGTGGACTTCCGCCGAACTGCTCGCGACGCGTGAGACGGTGTATCCGACCAGACTCGCCGAGCTGCTGCGCACGCTCCTCGACGAGGGTCCCCCGCGCGATCCGCTGGTTCTGGCCCCCGAAATCGTCTAATAGTCCAGGGGCGCCGACGGCTGACGCACAATGGGGGCACGCACGGCTGAAGGGGAAACATGCCATGAGCGCCGAGGACCTCGAGAAGTACGAGACCGAGATGGAGCTGAAGCTCTACCGGGAGTACCGCGATGTCGTCGGTCTGTTCAAATATGTGATCGAGACCGAACGGCGCTTCTACCTCACCAACGACTACGAGATGCAGGTGCACTCCGTCCAGGGTGAGGTTTTCTTCGAGGTGTCCATGGCGGACGCCTGGGTCTGGGACATGTACCGGCCCGCCAGGTTCGTCAAGCAGGTCCGCGTGCTGACCTTCAAGGACGTCAACATCGAAGAGCTCAACAAGAGCGATCTGGAACTTCCGGGAGGCTGACCCCGCGCGGCCCCCCGGAGCCGGGGCCACCGACACGCGCGCTGCAACCAGAAGCCCGGTCACCCGCGAGGGTGACCGGGTTTTCCACATCCGCGAAGTTTTCCACCAAGATCCACATCTTGTGGCGGGACGGGTCACAGTCGGTGCCGGAGGTGGTGCCGAGATGAACGCACGGGGGGCACTCGGGCGGTACGGCGAGGATCTGGCGGCGCGGCTGCTGACCGAAGCCGGGATGACGGTGATCGGCCGGAACTGGCGCTGTCGCGCCGGGGAGATCGACATCGTGGCCCGGGACGGGGACGCGCTGGTCCTCTGCGAGGTGAAGACGCGCAGGCCGGGCGGGTTCGAACATCCCATGGCCGCGGTCGGCCGGGTCAAGGCGGAGCGGCTGAGACGGCTCGCCGAGATCTGGCTGGAGCGGCACGGCGGGCCACCGCCCGGCGGGGTCCGCATCGATCTGGTCGGGGTGATCGTGCCCCGGCGCGGAGCCCCGGTCACCGAGCACGCCCGGGGGGTGTCCTGATGGGCTTCGCACGCGCGTGTTCCGTGGCGCTGGTCGGCGTCGAGGGGGTGGTGGTGGAGGTCCAGGCGGACCTGGAGCCCGGAGTGGCGGCCTTCACCCTGGTCGGACTGCCGGACAAGAGCCTGGTGGAGAGCCGGGACCGGGTGCGGGCCGCCGTCGTCAATTCCGGGGCCGAGTGGCCGCAGAAGAAGCTCACGGTCGGGCTCTCCCCGGCCTCCGTCCCGAAGAGCGGTTCGGGTTTCGACCTCGCCGTGGCGTGTGCGGTGCTCGGCGCGGCAGAGCGGATCGACCCCGCGACGATCGCCGACGTGGTGATGATCGGCGAGCTGGGTCTGGACGGCCGGGTGCGTCCGGTGCGGGGTGTGCTGCCCGCGGTCCTCGCGGCGGCCGAAGCGGGGTACGAGCACGTCGTCGTCCCCGAGCAGACGGCCGGGGAAGCGGCCCTGGTGCCGGGGGTCTCGATCCTCGGCGTCCGCAGCCTGCGCCAGCTCGTCGCCGTCCTGTGCGACGAGCCGGTGCCCGATGAGCCCGTCGGCGGTCAGGGGCGCCCCGACGCCATGCGGGCCGGGCTGACGATCCCCGGGACCGGCCTCGGTACGGGGCTCGCACCGGCCGCCGCGCGGGGCGACGGGCACCGGCCGGACCTCGCGGACGTCGCGGGTCAGCTGCGGCCGCGCCTGGCCCTGGAGGTGGCCGCGGCCGGCGGACACCATCTGCTGTTCTCGGGTCCGCCGGGCGCGGGCAAGACCATGCTGGCCGAGCGGCTGCCGGCGGTCCTGCCGCCGTTGACCCGGCAGGAATCCCTCGAAGTGACGGCGGTGCACTCCGTGGCGGGAGTCCTCCCCCCGGGTGAACCGCTCGTCTCCCGGGCCCCCTACTGCGCCCCGCACCACTCGGCGACCATGCAGTCCCTGGTGGGCGGCGGCAACGGAATCCCCAGGCCAGGCGCGGTCTCGCTGGCCCATCGGGGTGTGCTCTTCCTGGACGAGGCCCCCGAATTCTCGGGCAAGGCCCTGGACGCGCTGCGCCAGCCGCTGGAGTCCGGTCATGTGGTCGTCGCGCGGGCCGCGGGGGTGGTGCGGCTGCCCGCCCGGTTCCTGATGGTGCTGGCGGCCAATCCGTGTCCCTGCGGGCGCCACACGCTCGTCGGCGCGGGCTGCGAGTGCCCGCCCTCCGTGGTCCGCCGTTACCAGGCCCGGCTGTCCGGGCCCCTGCTCGACCGCGTGGACCTGCGGGTCGAGGTGGAGCCGGTCGACCGGGCGGACCTGCTGGGGCAGGGCGGCCGGGGCGAGTCGACGGCGGTCGTCGGCGCCCGGGTGCGGGACGCCAGAGCGCGGGCCGCCGAGCGGCTGACCGGCACCCCGTGGACCACGAACAGCGAGGTCTCGGGCCACGAGCTGCGGACCCGCCTGCTCGTGGCCCCGGGGGCACTCGCGGCGGCGGAACGGGATCTGGAACGCGGGATCCTCACGGCTCGCGGCCTGGACCGGGTGCTGAGGGTGGCCTGGACGGTGGCGGACCTCCGTGGCGCGGACCGCCCGGACGCCTCGGACGTGGCGGTCGCCCTGGAGCTGCGGACGGGAATCCAGCGCGGGGTGCCGATGGCGGCGGGGGAGCGGTGACCGGGATGACGGGGAAGCGACGGCGGGAGGCGGGCACCGGGCTCGGTCCCCGCCCCGGGCACGGACCGGAAGCGGAGCGCTCCCCGGACGCCGCGCACGGATGTGGCCGGGAGGGCGGTACGGGGCGGGAACGCGGCCCGGACCCGGAGTACGGGCCGCACAGGGGCGGGGAGCCCGGCCCGGCCCCGGAGCGCGGCCGGGATCCCGTGCGAGGGCTCGATCGCGGGCACGGCCCCGACCGGGAGTGCGACCCGGTCCCGGATCGCGAAGGTGAGCGGGAGGACCCGGACCGCACGGTTCAGCGGCTGGCCAGGGCCGCTCTGACCCGGGTGCTGGAGCCGGGGGACGAGCGTGCCGGGCGGTGGCTGCGGCTCACCGGCCCGGTCGAGCTGATGCGGAGGCTCACCACCGAGGACGGCTCCGCCGAGGAGCTCCCGGGGATGACCGCAGCGCGGCTCGGTGGCTACCGGCTGCGGGCGGCCGCCGCGGAGCCGGGGCGGGACCTGGCAGCGGTCGCCGCGGTGGGCGGGCGCTTCGTCTGCCCGGGCGACCGGGAGTGGCCGAGCCAGCTGGACGACCTCGGCGACGCGCGGCCCGTCGGGCTCTGGGTGCGTGGGCGGCCCGACCTGCGCCTGTGGTCCCTGCGCTCGGTCGCGGTGGTCGGCGCGAGGGCCTGCACCGCGTACGGGGCGCACATGGCGGCCACCCTCGGCTCCGGGCTCGCGGAGCGCGGCTGGGTGGTGGTGTCGGGGGCGGCGTTCGGCGTCGACGGGGCCGCTCACCGGGGGGCGCTGGCCGCGGGTGGGGCGACGACGGCGGTGCTCGCCTGCGGGGTCGACGTCCCCTACCCGCGCGGGCACGCCGAGTTGCTCGGGCGTATCGCTGAACAGGGTCTCGTCGTCGCCGAGTTGCCGCCGTCCGCCCACCCCACCCGCAGCCGGTTCATCACCCGCAACCGCGTCATCGCCGCGCTGACCCGGGGCACGGTCGTGGTCGAAGCCCCCTACCGTAGCGGTTCGCTGGTCACCGCCCGCCGGGCACAACGCCTCGGCCGCTTCTCGATGGGGGTGCCGGGTCCGGCCACCAGTGGCCTGTCGGCGGGGGTTCACGAGCTGTTGCGCGGTGAAGGCGTCCTCGTCACCGACGCGGACGAAGTCGTCGAGCTGGTCGGGGCCATCGGCGACCTCCCGCCGGCCCGCCGCGGCCCGGTGCTGCCCAGAGACCACCTGGACGCGGTCGCCGCACGGGTCCTCGACGCGCTTCCCCGCCACGGGGTCACCCATCCCCGTGACCTCGCACGCACCGCGGGGACCTCGGTCGACGAAACGCTCGCTCGACTGTACGAACTCCACTCACTGGGGTTCGTCGAACGCGAGGGCGACGGCTGGCGGTTGACGCTTCCTCCGGCACGCAACGGCGACGCGCGGCGAGGCGATACTTGACCTGGAGCATTCGGGTGAAAAGGTAAGGCCGATGACCTCGCACGATCGATCGGTGACCTGTCCGGGACCCCCGCCAAAGGCGACGGCCCTGGTCCCGGACGGGCGCGAACGGCGCCAGGGGCGGCAGGCAATCACACGGCGGGGAACTCCCGTCCTGCGCGGACTGCGACGCCACAGTCACGCTACGCTCACAAGGATTCCGCTTCAGACACACGTCCTCCAGCACTTCACGGCAGAACGGCTCAAGGCACCACATGCCCCAGCACACCTCCGGGTCTGACCGCGCGGCGAAACCACCGGTTGCGCGTGGCACTGTGCGCCCTCCCGCTCCCTCCTCCCTCGACGAGTTGTGGCGTTCCTACAAGACCACGGGCGACGAGCGGCTGCGGGAGCAGCTGATCCTGCACTACTCGCCGCTCGTGAAGTACGTCGCGGGCCGGGTCAGCGTGGGGCTGCCCTCCAACGTCGAGCAGGCCGACTTCGTCTCCTCCGGGGTGTTCGGACTGATCGACGCCATCGAGAAGTTCGACATCGAGCGGGCCATCAAGTTCGAGACGTACGCGATCACCAGGATCCGCGGCGCCATGATCGACGAACTCCGTGCCCTCGACTGGATCCCGCGGTCCGTCCGGCAGAAGGCGCGGAACGTGGAGCGTGCGTACGCCACGCTGGAGGCGCAGTTCCGGCGTACGCCATCGGAGGCCGAGGTCGCCTCGGAGATGGGCATCGCGCTGGAGGAACTGCATGCTGTTTTCAGCCAGTTGTCGCTGGCGAACGTGGTCGCTCTGGAAGAGCTCCTGCACGTCGGCGGTGAGGGCGGCGACCGGCTGAGCCTGATGGACACCCTGGAGGACACCGCCGCCGATAATCCGGTGGAGGTCGCCGAGGACCGCGAGCTGCGAAGACTGCTCGCGCGGGCCATCAACACCCTCCCCGACCGCGAGAAGACCGTGGTGACCCTGTACTACTACGAGGGCCTCACCCTCGCGGAGATCGGCAACGTCCTCGGCGTGACCGAGAGCCGGGTCAGCCAGATCCACACGAAGTCCGTGCTCCAGCTCCGGGCGAAGCTGGCCGACGCGGGCCGCTGACGTCCCGCTCGCGTCTCACTTCCCGGGCCATCTCGGCTCCCGACTCGCGCCGTCTCGGGCCTGTCTGCGAGCGTCCGCGGCCCTCCCCGGCTCCCGCCGTCTCGGGCCCGTCTGCGACCCTCCGCGGCCCTCCCCGGCCATTCGATCGGTGGCTGTGCCCTTCCTCCGCGCGCCTGCCGCCGTAGAGTGGATCCGTGCCCAGGATTCGAGCGGCCTCCGTGGCCGAGCACCGGACCATGCAGCGCGGCGCCCTCCTGGACGCCGCGCGCTCCCTGCTGTCCGAGGGCGGTACGGAAGCGCTGACCTTCCCCGCACTCGCCGAGCGCACGGGCCTCGCGCGGTCCTCCGTGTACGAGTACTTCCGCTCCCGTGCCGCCGTCGTGGAGGAGCTGTGCGCCGTCGACTTCCCCGTCTGGGCGGCCGAGGTCGAGAACGCCATGCAGCGCGCCGAGACCCCCGAGGCGAAGATCGAGGCGTATGTGCGCCGCCAGCTCGACCTCGTGGGGGACCGCCGCCACCGCGCCGTCGTCGCGATCTCCGCGAGTGAGCTGGACGCCGGCGCGCGGGAGAAGATCCGGGCCGCGCACGGCGGGTTGATCGCCATGATCGTCGAAGCGCTCGGCGACCTGGGCCACACCCAGCCGAGGCTGGCCGCCATGCTCCTGCAAGGGTCGGTCGACGCCGCCGTACGCCGGATCGAACTGGGCGTCGCCGAAGAGCCGGACGTCATCGCGGACACCGCCGTCGCGATGGTCCTGCGCGGAGTGAGCGGCTGACCCGCCCACGTCCCCCGCGGAACGCCCACGCCTGAGCGTGAGGTCCCGGCTCCGGCACGCCGAACACCGGCAGCAACCGCGAAGGCCCTCTCCGCAGCAGCGTGGGCGGCAGCAGGGAGAGCGGGTCCAGGTAGGCCTCCCCGCGCCGCAGCCCCCAGTGCAGGCACCGCACCGCACAGTGGAACGGCCCGTCCTCCAGCACCCCGACCGGCTGTCCCGCGCGCACGCTCACGCTCTCCTCGACCAGCGACCGCACCGGCTCGTAGGTGGTGCGCAACGGCGGCGAACCGCTGTCGGCCACCTCGATGGCGAGGACCCCGCGTCCCGCCACCCGCCCCGCGAACGACACCCGGCCGTCGGCGGCCGCCAGCACCCGGGCGCCCGGCCACGAGGCGAGGTCCACGCCGCGGTGGCCGGGCCCGTACGGAGTGGCGGGCGGCTCAAAGCCCCGTAACAGCGCAGGCCTTCCCACCAGCGGCCAGCTCCGGGCCCCGCCGTCCGTGACGGGGTCGGTGTCCGTGAGAGGGCCGCCGTCTGCGGCCGGGTCGGCGTCCATGACCGGGCCGCCGTCTGCGGCCGGGTCGACGTCCATGACCGGGCCGCCGTCCGTACGTGCGTCGTCGTCCGTACGCGGGACGAAGGCCGACGCCCCCGTCGCCGCCAGGGGAGTGGACAGCCCGGACCGCGGGGCCGGCCCGGTGGGGCCGGCCGGAAGCAGCACGTACAGCAGGAGCCCCACGAGCACGAGGGGCAGCAGGGTGCGACGGGCGGGGGAGCGGCGTGGGCCGGGGAGGTGGCGCATGTCCGTCAGGATGTCCCGGAGGCCGGAGTTCCGGTGATCATGGACCTGTTCCTGTGGGCTACTCGCCGGTTGTGGACATCCCCGTCACCCGACCGTGGACGCAGCCGTTGCCGGGCCGCGGACACAGCGGACACAACAGCCACCGGGGGCCGTGGACACAGCCGTTCCCGGGCTGCCGCGGGTCCGGCCGTCACCGGGCCGTGGACGGGGGGCACCGAGGCCCGGGGCGTCGCCGTCCGAGGGTGGCGGACATGGCCGTCACCGGCCGCGGACCGCGCCCTCCCCCGGCCCGCGGATGGCACCGCCACCGGCTCGCGGATGACACCGCCCCGGCCCGTCGTGCCGCCGTCACCAGGGCATCGGTATCGCCGTCACCCGGCACTCAGCCGGTCCCGTACACTTCTTACGGCGATCCGGGTCACCGGGTCGACTTCGCACGCCCCGCCATCCTCCTCTTCTCGGAGGTGGCCGCGCTCCTCGGTCCCTTGTGGCACGGCGCGTAGGGGCGTCAGGCGCGAGCGCAAACCTGCGATCGCGATAACCGAGTACCTCAAGGAGTACGGCCATGGCCGTCGTCACGATGCGGGAGCTGCTGGAAAGCGGCGTCCACTTCGGTCACCAGACCCGTCGCTGGAACCCGAAGATGAAGCGCTTCATCTTCACCGAGCGCAACGGCATCTACATCATCGACCTGCTCCAGTCGCTGTCGTACATCGACCGCGCCTACGAGTTCGTCAAGGAGACCGTCGCCCACGGCGGCTCCATCATGTTCGTGGGTACGAAGAAGCAGGCCCAGGAGGCCATCGCCGAGCAGGCGACGCGCGTCGGCATGCCGTACGTCAACCAGCGTTGGCTCGGTGGCATGCTCACCAACTTCTCCACCGTCTACAAGCGCCTTCAGCGTCTGAAGGAGCTGGAGCTCATCGACTTCGAGGACGTGGCCGCCTCCGGCCTCACCAAGAAGGAGCTCCTGGTCCTCTCGCGTGAGAAGGCCAAGCTGGAGAAGACCCTCGGTGGTATCCGCGAGATGCAGAAGGTGCCCAGCGCCGTCTGGATCGTCGACACCAAGAAGGAGCACATCGCCGTCGGTGAGGCGCGCAAGCTCCACATCCCGGTCGTCGCGATCCTCGACACCAACTGCGACCCCGACGAGGTCGACTACAAGATTCCGGGCAACGACGACGCGATCCGCTCCGTCACCCTGCTCACCCGCGTGATCGCCGACGCCGTCGCCGAGGGCCTCATCGCCCGCTCCGGTGCCGCCACCGGTGACTCGAAGCCGGGCGAGAAGGCCGCCGGCGAGCCCCTCGCCGAGTGGGAGCGCGACCTGCTCGAGGGCGACAAGAAGGACGAGACCGCGGCCGCCGCCGAGGTCCAGTCCTCCGCCGAGACCGAGAAGGTCGCCGACGCCGAGAAGCCGGCCGAGGCCGTCGCCGAGGCCGAGGCTCCGGCCGCGGACGCCGAGCAGGCCTGACACCCGTCACGGCTGCTGACGGCGGGGGCCGGCGCCACGAGCGTCGCCCCCGCCGTTCACCCGTAGATCTTTCAGACTTCGAGAGAGACATACAGACTCATGGCGAACTACACCGCCGCTGACGTCAAGAAGCTCCGCGAGCTCACCGGCGCCGGCATGATGGACTGCAAGAAGGCGCTCGACGAGGCCGACGGCAACGTCGACAAGGCCGTCGAGGCGCTCCGTATCAAGGGCCAGAAGGGCGTCGCCAAGCGCGAGGGCCGTTCCGCCGAGAACGGCGCCGTCGTCTCCCTCATCTCCGAGGACCAGACGTCCGGCGTTCTGCTGGAGCTGAAGTGCGAGACGGACTTCGTCGCCAAGGGTGACAAGTTCCAGGCCGTCGCCAACACGCTCGCCGCGCACGTCGCCGCGACCTCCCCGGCCGACATCGACGCGCTGCTCGCCTCCGAGATCGAGGCCGGCAAGACCGTCCAGGCGTACGTCGACGAGGCCAACGCCAACCTCGGCGAGAAGATCGTCCTGGACCGCTTCGCGCAGTTCACCGGCGACTACGTCTCCGTGTACATGCACCGCACCATGCCCGACCTGCCCCCGCAGATCGGTGTTCTGGTCGAGCTGGACAAGGCCGACGCCGAGCTGGCCAAGGGCATCGCGCAGCACATCGCCGCCTTCGCCCCGAAGTACCTGTCCCGCGAGGACGTGCCGGCCGAGGTCGTCGAGGCCGAGCGCCGCGTCGCCGAGGAGACCACCCGCGCCGAGGGCAAGCCCGAGGCCGCCCTCCCGAAGATCGTCGAGGGTCGGGTCAACGGCTTCTTCAAGGAGGCCACCCTCCTGGGCCAGCCGTACGCGCTGGACGCCAAGAAGTCCGTCCAGAAGGTCCTGGACGAGGCCGGTGTCACCCTGAAGCGCTTCTCGCGCATCAAGGTCGGCATCTGAGTCCGTCCGGGCGAACAGCGCCGGACCCGATAGGGTCTGGTGCAGTCGACGGCCGCACCCACGCCGGACGACCGCAGATCTGACGAGGAGGCCATTGCCGCTGTAGGGACACCAGACCCACCGGCAATGGCCTTCTTCGTATGTGCACGAGGAGAATTTCCATGGACAACGGCGCGGACGCCATGCAGGCCGACGACAAACGCGACGACAAGGGTTCCGGGCGCTTCATGCTGAAGCTCTCCGGTGAGGCATTCGCCGGCGGCGGCGGTCTCGGCGTCGACCCCGACGTCGTGCACACCATCGCCCGCGAGATCGCCGCCGTCGTCCGCGACGGCGCCCAGATCGCGGTGGTCATCGGTGGAGGCAACTTCTTCCGTGGGGCCGAGCTCCAGCAGCGCGGCATGGACCGGGCCCGCTCCGACTACATGGGCATGCTCGGCACCGTCATGAACTGCCTGGCGCTCCAGGACTTCCTGGAGAAGGAGGGCATCGACTCGCGCGTCCAGACCGCCATCACCATGGGCCAGGTCGCCGAGCCGTACATCCCGCTCCGCGCCGTACGGCACCTGGAGAAGGGCCGCGTGGTGATCTTCGGCGCGGGTATGGGCATGCCCTACTTCTCCACCGACACCACCGCCGCGCAGCGCGCCCTGGAGATCGACGCCGAGGCGCTGCTCATGGGGAAGAACGGGGTGGACGGGGTCTACGACTCCGACCCGAAGACCAACCCCGGCGCGGTGAAGTTCGACGCACTGGAGTACGGCGAGGTGATCGCCCGCGATCTGAAGGTCGCCGACGCCACCGCCATCACGCTCTGCCGCGACAACAAGCTGCCGATCCTCGTCTTCGAGCTGACCGCCCTGGGCAATATCGCTCGCGCGGTCAAGGGTGAGAAGATCGGCACGCTCGTGAGCGACGAGAGCACCCGGGCCTGACGGCCCCCAGGATGGACAACGGCCTGCCGGTCGGACACCGTGCAGGTGAGGACGCGACGCAGGACCCGCAGGGCGCGGCGATGACGACGCCGGGCCCACCCAAGACACGCAGGAGCACGTGGTGATCGAAGAAATCCTCCTCGAGGCCGAGGAGAAGATGGAGAAGGCCGTTGTCGTCGCGAAAGAGGACTTCGCCGCGATCCGTACCGGCCGCGCGCACCCGGCGATGTTCAACAAGATCGTCGCCGACTACTACGGCGCGCTGACCCCGATCAACCAGCTGGCCTCGTTCTCGGTTCCCGAGCCGCGGATGGCCGTCGTGACGCCGTTCGACAAGACCGCGCTGCGCAACATCGAGCAGGCGATCCGCGACTCCGACCTCGGCGTCAACCCGAGCAACGACGGCAACATCATCCGGGTGACCTTCCCCGAGCTCACCCAGGACCGTCGCAAGGAGTACATCAAGGTCGCCAAGACCAAGGCCGAGGACTCCAAGATCTCGATCCGCTCCATCCGCCGCAAGGCCAAGGAGAACCTCGACAAGCTCGTCAAGGACAAGGAGTCCGGCGAGGACGAGGTGCGCCGCGCGGAGAAGGAGCTCGACGACACCACCGCGAAGTACGTCACGCAGGTGGACGAGCTGCTGAAGCACAAGGAAGCCGAGCTGCTCGAAGTCTGATGAACGACTCTTTCTGGGGCGCCCCGCAAGGAGCCGGTTACTGGGGCACGCCCGAGATGAGGGCTGCCCCGGCGGGTCCTGCCCACGATGTGCACGGCGCCCAGCAGACTCGGCCCATGCCCATCGTGCCGGACGTTCCCGACGCAGGTAGAGACGCAGACGCAGAGCCGCAGAGCCGCGACGACCGGAACGGGGACGCCGCGCTCATCAGCGGCCCTCTGTTCCGTGACGAGATGCCGCAGGAGCCCATGTCCACCCCGCTGCCGTCCCCGCCGCAGAAGAAGCGCGCGGGGCGTGATCTGCGCGCCGCCATAGGGGTCGGCGTGGGTCTCGGCGCCGTCATCGGCGTCTCGCTGTTCATCGTGAAGGCCGTCTTCATCGGCGTCATAGTGATCGCCGTCGTCGTCGGCCTCTGGGAGCTCACCTCCCGACTCCAGGAACGCAAGGGCATCAAGGCGCCCCTGATCCCCCTGGCCGTCGGCGGAGCCGCGATGGTCGTCGCCGGCTACGCCCGGGGCCCGGAGGGCGCGTGGGTCGCCATGGCCCTGACCGCTCTCGCGGTGCTGGTCTGGCGGATGACCGAGCCGCCGGAGGGGTATCTCAAAGATGTCACCGCCGGGGTCTTCGCGGCGTTCTACGTCCCCTTCCTGGCCACCTTCGTCGCCCTGCTCCTGACGGCGGACGACGGGTCGTGGCGGGTGCTGACCTTCCTCGTCCTCACGGTGGTCAGCGACACCGGGGCGTACGCCGTCGGCTGGCGCTTCGGCAAGCACAAGCTCGCCCCACGCATCAGCCCCGGCAAGACCCGTGAGGGCCTGCTCGGCGCGGTCGCCTTCGCCATGGTCGCCGGCGCGCTCTGCATGGAGTTCCTGATCGACGGCGGCGCCTGGTGGCAGGGTCTGCTGCTCGGGCTGGCGGTCGCGGCCAGCGCCACCCTGGGCGACCTGGGCGAGTCCATGATCAAGCGGGACCTCGGGATCAAGGACATGGGCACCCTGCTGCCTGGCCACGGCGGCATCATGGACCGGCTGGACTCCCTCCTGCCGACCGCGCCGGTGGTGTGGCTGCTGCTGGTGCTGTTCGTGGGCTCCGGCTGACCGCCCCAGCGCTCCGGGACCCCGTCCCAGCTGCACGTTTCACGAGCGAGGGTCCGTCGTCCACAGGGCGGCGGACCCTCCCCCGTATGTCTGCCACACTGGATGAACCATGCCTAAGCCCGGAGAACTGGCGACGATCCGGCATTGAATGGCCCCTGACCAGCAAGTTCGGCGCTCGACAGGGGCCGTTCGCGTGTTACTGGGCCGTCTCTGGGCCGTCAGTGCCGTCAGGGGAGGGCGAGAACAGCCCGTCAATGGTGTTCCGGGTGCGCTCCTGACTCGACGGCATGAGGTGCGCGTACACCCGCAACGTAAGTGATGGGTCGGTGTGGCCAAGGTACTGGCTGACCGCCTTGATGCTCTCGCCAGCGTCCAACAGTACCGACGCGTAGAAGTGCCTGAGAGCATGCATGCCGTGCTCGCGGGCGGATACGTACTTGCCGTCCTGCGCACTGGGGATGAGACCGGCGAGCGCGAGAGCGGGCTTCCACTCTTGGATGTTGAAGTTACTTCTCCACACGACTCCCTTCGCCGTGTTCGTGAAGATGAGTCGGGCCGTCACCTTGGGGCCGTCAGGCTTTCGCCACGGCAGAGTGACTTCAACCGGCTTGTAGTTGTCCATGTGCACTCGCAGGGCCTGGGCCACCGAGGACGGGAGCGGGACGTCGCGCTCCTTGTTGCATTTCGGCGGAGCGAATACGGCCTTGCCCTGAATCAGTTTCACCTGCCGGACGACCCGCAGAATGCCGGCATCGAAGTCGATCGCGTCCTCAGCGAGACCCACGATTTCCCCCTGGCGGAGTCCGCAGCCAGCGCCTGTGTCCACCATGGTTCGGTAGCGCTCCGGAAGGGCTTGGCGGACAGCCTGCACCTGCGTGTGCAGCCAAGGGGTGACCCGTCGCCGCTCGACGGATGGCGGGCGCACGGACCTCGCAGAGCAGGGGTTGCGGGGGAGGAGAGCATCGTCCACGGCCGCACTCAGAACGGCACGGACGTCACCGAAGATGTTGCGCGCGTACGCACCACTCACGCGCGGATTGGCCTCCAGAGCGCTCACGAGCTCGCGGAGGTGCTCCGGCCTGAAGGAATCCAGGGGGCGCGATCCGAGGATAGGGAAGGCATGCAGGCGCAGACGCTGTTCGGTGACAATCTGACTCGACAGGTCTGCACTGTGAGCCTTGAGCCACTTTTCGGCGTATCCCTTGAACGTGACTCGGGCCGCGCGAGGGTCGATGTACTGGCCCCGCGACATGTCGGAGGCGACGTTGGTGAGCCACTGCTCAGCGAGGCGCTTCTGTCGGTCGGGGAAGCTCTTGGACTTCTCGGTGCCATCGGGGCCGACGTAGCGGGCCCGGTAGCGGAGTCCGGAGCCGTACCGGTCGCTTTTGACCCGGCGCTGCTTTCCGTCAGGTCCGGGTTCGGTCTTGTACCAGCGGTCTTGGATGTGGCCGGCCAACGTGGTGCTCCTGTCGGGGATGCGTCAGGGGCGCGACCGGTGGTGGCCGCGCCCCTGTGGGTGGTTGTGGTCTGAGTCAGGCGGCAGCGTGCTCAGCCTCGGTGAGCGCGTTGATCCAGGCGTGGACGGCGGTGGGGTCGTAGCGGAGATGCTTGCCGATGCGGAAGCCGGGTGGCCCGGTGCGCTTCTTCCGCCAGGCGTAGACGGTTTCCAGCGGGACGGAGAGCAGCGCGGCGATGTCCTCGGGGGTGAGGTAGCGGTCGGGGAGGCCGCCCCGGAGAGTGGCCCGGGGATCGGATGCGGGTTTCACGGTGCCTCCGGAAGTTCGGAACACATTGCTCTGAGTCGTGACTCATCGCGACTCAGAGCGGGATTCGGCGGGTCTGAGTCGCGATGAGTCACGACTCAGGCAGATGTGGTTCGGCCGTGTTGAGTGCGATGCCGGTGTAGGTGGCTACCTGGCGGCCGTAGGCGTCGCGGGGGCGGGTGCGGTTGAGCTGGGGGACGACGGAGAGGAGGTTGCGGCCGAAAAGCTGCTTCGTGCCGATGGCTCGTACGCCGTTGTCCTCGGCCCATTCGCGCCAGGCGTTCCACAGGACGTCGACGGGGACGTCACGGGTGGGGCCGGTGGTGCAGCGTTCCCGAACGAATGCGCTGGTGGGTGAGGCGGTGTCCTGCATCATCGTGATGGCGTCCTGGGAGGACGCGGGTTCGGTGATGCGGCCGTTGCGCTCCAGGCGGGCGAGGCCGTCCAGGGCCCAGTTGATGATGCCGGGCATCTCGGCGGCGAGCTTGTCTGTGAGTCCGGTGTCCTCGCGGCCGAGCCAGGAGACGGTCATGTTGAGGACGACGAACCGCCGGGCGATGACCCCGCTGCTGTCTCCGAAGTTCGGCAGCTCGTTGGTCAGGACCATGAGCCGGGTGGGGAGCTTGCCGGTCCAGACGTCGCGGTACTTGCGGTCGATGTCGATGGTGTCCTCGCCGGAGATGGTGAGGAGCCGTTCGACGACTTGCCCGCCGTCGCCGGAGAGGCGGGCGTCGGAGATGACCGCGAGGGGTTTGCCGACCAGGGTGGAGAGCCCGAAGTTCGTGCCGAGTCCGGCGAGGGTGGGCCCGGCCAGGTTCTCCTTGCCGACCAGCTCTTTCAGGATGCGGGCGATGGTGCCCTTCCCGGACCGGGAGGGCCCTTTCATGAGCAGGATCTTCTGTTGGTCGGTGCGCCCGGACAGGACGTAGCCGAACCACTCCTGCAACGCGGCGATGGAGGCGGGGTCATCGGGCCAGATTCCGTGCAGGAATCCTTTCCAGGTGGGGGCGGTGGCGTTGGGGTCGAAGTCGTAGGGGACGGAGACGATGTTGAAGAACCCGGGCCCGTGGGGCAGTAGTGCCCGGTCCCGGATGCGCAGGAGCCCGTTGCGGCACGCGACGATCGGGCTGTCGTCGTGCTGGCCGTGCTCGTGGTCGATCCAGGACGGGGCGTCGGTGTCGGCGGGCAGCAGGGTGATTGCGGACATGGCGTCGAGAAGGTTGCTGATCTTCGTCTTCGTCGGGGCCCACGGGTGAGCCTCTGGCTCGCCCTTCTTGTTCAGCACGGTGTGGACGCAGTGCTCCAGCCGCTTGTAGAGCCCGGCGCGCATCTGCTGTTCGTCGTACTCACGCCAGCAGGTTCCGGTCCAGTGCATCCACGAGCCGCGCCAGCGACGCAGTCGCAGGTGTCCGTCCTGGGTGGTCCAGTCGGGGACGATGCGCCGTGCGACGGCGAGAGGGTTGGAAGGTGCGGGCAGCTCCTCGGCGGTGTTCACGCGGCGGTCCTCCCTTCGGTCTGGATCGGGCAGGTGGCCCGGTGGGCGGCGTGGTCGTCGATCAGCGCGAGGACGCGGGCCTGGCCCCGGGCGGTCTCGTGACGGCCGCAGGAGCAGACCGACTCGGCGGCCGGCCGAGCGTTCCGCCCTGGGGCGCTGATCCGGAGAAACCCGACCACCCGCCGCCCGTCCCCGACCTGCGGGTCAGGGCGAACAGCAACGGGGACGCCTTCGGCGACGCCTTTCGGCTCGCCACCGGTCATCCGTGCTGCCGTGGGGTTGGCGGCCTGCGGGGTGTTCGGGGTGGCAGGCAGGCTCTTAAGTCGCAGGTTCCTGGCGGTGGTCATGCCGGCCGCCCGGAGTTGTGGGCGACGGACCAGTTCAGAGCGCTCGCCACAGCCTTGCGGCACTCGTTCTCCCGGAGTCCGGCCGCCATTCCCGCCGAATTAAGAGCCTGCTCTACCTCATGGCGGGCGAGGTCGCCGGACGGGATGAACCGCCCCAACGCTCGGGCGGCCCGGACCAGCGTCCAGTTCCGCACGCCCTCCCCGGCCCCGGCGACGGCCGCCGTTTCGGCCCTGAGAGCCGCTGCGGCGTACCGAGAGGCCCGAACAGGCATGGGTGCAGCCGTCAGACCCCGGGGGGCCTGACGAGGCATCAGGAGGGCGTACAGCCATTCCGGGAGCGGTACGGGCTCGGTGGGGTCGACCACGTCGTACGTACCGTTCGGGAGGGTGCTCCCGGCGGCGACGACGTATCCGCCGTGGGCGCGGGTGTCGATGTGCTTGCCGAGCCTGCCCGCGCTGTTGCCGAGCCGGACCCCGGGCGGGGCGGTGAAGTACAGGTGGTGTCCGCCGCTCGCGGTCCGGGTCCGGTAGGTGGTGGGGACGGTCTGTCCGGCGCGCTCGCAGAGCGCTTGCAGGGAAGTGACGCCGTCAGGCGTTCCTTTCGGATCCTTGGCCTTGACCGGGTCCAGGTCCACCACGACCAGCCCGGACGGGCCCGTGGCCAGACCGACGTTGAACGCCCCGGTCGACCAGGCGGCGCGGATACGGTCGGGGTCGGTGGTGGCGCGCTGCTCCCACTTCCGGTGGCCGGCCGCGCAGTCGCCGGTGGCGGGACAGGCGGTCTCTCCGTGGAGGGCGGGGCGCTTGTCGTAGGGGCGCAAGGGGAAGAGGTGCCAACCGCGTTCGGCCGCGGTCAGGGCGGCGGCGAGGTAGCTGCGCTCTCGCCGGATGGGGGTGGGTTGGGTCATGCTGGGTGCCTCCACTGTTGAGTTGGGTGGAACGAGGGCGGCCCCGGACTTTGGCGAGACGGGGGCCGCCCTCGGCGTTGCGGTGGGATGTTGGGCGCGGGGCCCCGCGGTAGGTGTGGCCTGGGGAAATGGGAAGGCGCGGTGTCAGTGGCAGGGTCTAGGGTCGTTGGCATGCTGACCACCGCTGATCTTGTGCCGGGCCTCGTGACGATGCGCGATGACATCGCGGCAGCCTTTGGCTGCGGGACGTTCCAGGGAATCGAGCCGGCTTCGGCCTCGAAGAAGGTGTTCGTCTACTCCGACCCGGCCGCGGGTGAGGAGTACGGCTACACCTTCGATGGGCGGGGCGAGGACGACGAGTTCGGGCCGCTGTACCTGTACACGGGTGCCGGCGCGAATGGCCCGCAGAGCCCGACCGGCCGCAACAGCTCTCTGCTGACCGCAAAGGACAAGGGCCGTGATATTCACCTGTTCGTTGCGCACGGCGCGGTGTCACCCGGCGGCGCGATGAGGCAGCGGTACATCGGGCAGATGGTGCTGGACCCCGTCACCCCGTATGTCGTCCGCCGCGGTCCCGGTAAGGACGGCGTGATGCGGGATGTGTTGGTCTTCCGCTTCCGCCCGGCGCCGGGCACGACGCCGGCGTGGACGGAGGCGGACAAGCAGCCGCCGGCCACGAAGACGACGATGGAGATCACCGATCCCGCGGTGATGGTGCCGGCGCCGATCGTGTTGCCGAAGCAGAGCGGTGCGAAGGTCAAGAAGACCGAGCAGCACAGCACGTCGGAGACGGTCGCGGAGATCCCGGCCAGTCAGCGCAAGGTGAAGCGGCGCGAGGGCGAGCTCGTGAAGGCGTTCGTCGCGCACCTGACCGCGGCGGGGCACGAGACCCACAGCTTCCAGTTCACGATCGCGGGCGAGCCCGGGACGCTCACCCCTGACCTGTACGACGTGAACGACCACGCCTTGTACGAGGCCAAGGGGCTCACGACCCGGGCCAACGTCCGCATGGCCATCGGTCAGCTTGCCGACTACCGCCGGCGCGTACCGAACAACAAGACCCTGCGCGTCGCCGTGCTGCTGCCCACCGCCCCCACACCTGATGTGCAGGAGCTTCTTGAGGAGCAGAACATCGCGCTGGTCTACCAGACCGACGACGGCTTCGCCGGCTGGCCCCTCGCCTGACTGAGCCACGCCCCAAGCGCAGTTGCCGGATGGGGCGGGTTCCTCAGATGTTGGGGAGGGCGTCGATGAGGGCGGCGGCCATCTGGTTGATGGGTCCGGCGGCTCCGGTGGAGGCGAGGAAGAACCCGAACCCGGCGGCGGTGAACGCGCCGCCGGGCGTGAGGCTGCCGGACCGGAGCAGGAAGAACAGGACGAGTCCGAAGAGGGCGACGAGGGAGAGGGTCACTGCCATGGGGTGGCCTTCCGGTCGGTGGGCTGGGGTCGGGTGCCGGCCGCGTGGATGCTGCGGCTGTTGTTCAGCAGCCGGCGCCCGATGCGGAGTCGGGCGCGGTCGCCGTGGCAGCGGCGGCAGAGGGTGACGGTGCGGCGGCGGGTGCGGACGCCGATGCCGGAGCACTTCCGGCACGGGGCGAACGGCTTCACCGCGCACAACACTGCGTAACCGGCTGCGGTGAGGAGGATGAGGAGGCTAGCGAGCGCCACGAGGGGCTCACATCCCTTCGATGGGCGGGTTTCCGGGTTTTTCCGCAGGTGGGCTGCTAGACGCTAGGTCGCAGCTCATGGCGGGTGTGGGGTGCTAGCGGTGGTGCTAGACCTAGCAGCCGGGGGTGCTAGGTCTAGCAGCGCTGCTGGGGTCAGGCGGCAGCCTTGTTCTGGTTACGGCGAGTGATGGCGGCGGTGATGTCGGCGCGGTCGATCCCGCGCCGGTTCTTGCCCTCGCCCGTGTCGGTCTGGCCCCAGACCTGCCCGGCCTTGATGCCGTGGGGCTTGAGGGCGGCGGTGACGTTCTCCCCCTTCCACCCGCCGTAGACGTCCGGCAGGGCGGCAGCGAGCCGGGTGGCGATCCGCTCGCACCAGACGGCCCTCTCGTCGGGGGCGATGGCGGCGAGGACGTCGGCCAGCACATCGGACTGGCCGGTCTTCTCGGGGCCGTTGCCGATGGCGTGGCCGGTGACGTTGCCGTACTCCTCGCGGACCTGGCGGGCCCGTGCGGCGATCTGCTCGGCTGCCACCGCGTCCACGAACGCGGACGCGACGATGCGCGGGTCGTCGCCTTCACCGGCCATCCAGCAGATGCCCCGGTCCGAGCGGGAGAACATGGTGGCCCGGTACCCCGCCTTGTACATCGACGTGCCCAGCACCATGTCGTTGGCGGGCTGCCCCATGACCTTGAGGCAGAACCGCAGCACCGCGTTCGCGCTGATCCCGGTGGGCAGCGACTTCGCGTCCGGCCGCTGCGTCCCGAACAGCGTCACGATCCCGAGCGCCGGGCCGCGCTTGACGAGGTCGGTGCAGATCGCCTCGATCTCCTTGCCGTGCTCCTCGTGCTCGAACGGCACCTGGCACTCGTCGAACCCGGCCACGACGGGGTGCAGTCCAAGGCTCTTGTCGTTGGCGAGTTCGGGGGTGACTTTGGATTCCGGGCAGCGGGAGCGCGGCAGGGACTTGATGACCTTCGCCCGCCGGCGCAGCTCCTCCTTCAGCTCCCGCAACGCGTCCAGGACGTATGCGATGTCGTCGTTCTCCTCGCCTGCCCTGTAGCGGTGGCAGACGGGTTCGAGGGCGCCGAAGTCGCCGGTGCCCTTGAAGTCGAACGCGTGCAGCTCGGCGCGCGGGTCGAGTGCGGCGATGAGGAGGAACAGCCGCATGAGGAACGTCTTGCCCATCCGAGGGATGGACCCGACGACGACGGCGGCGAACATCAGCGTCACGGACACGTCGCGCATCCGCTGGTCGTTGCCGAACACCACCGGCCGGAACAGATCCACCTGCCCCGTCTTGAGGAGGGGCCAGGCGGGTTTGGTGGTCTCGTTCATCGGCTTGTCCCCGACCCACAGCACCAGGCGTCCTTCGTGCTCGGCGGGGTCGGGGGAGGGCCAGACGCAGCCGACCTTGCGGCGCAGCCCGGACGCCAGGGGCTTGCGGGCCTCCATGATGTCCTCGGGCGTCACCCCGTACGGGAGATCGAGGTCGGCGCGGTAGCCGGGGCCGTCGCGGACGATCTCGCTGGTGAAACGCAGCCCGTTCATCTCGCCGCCCTTCTTGATCGCGGCGGAGATCTTCGCGCTCCCGATCGAGTCGAGCCCGCGCAGCACGATGCTGCCGGTGAGCTTCTGCACCTCCGCCTTCAGCACGGCAGGGCCGATGACCGGGGCGTCGGGCTGCTGACCGGCCATACCGAGCAGCAGCACACCGCCGGCCGCGAACGCGTACATCAGCGCCGGGGCCATGACGTAAAGCCACAGGGCGAAGCCGACGCCGAATACGGCCGCGACCAGGGCGACCAGGCCGCGCAGCCGAACCCGGCCCGCGCGCAGCCGGGCCAGGCGCATGTACTCCTCGACGTCCTCCGCGCGGACGGCGGCGGCCCGCAACGGTGCGGCTTCCCGGTCCCAGATCCACCGGTTGGTGGTGGCGATGAACCGGCAGGCTCCCCGCGGCGACATCAGCGCAAGCCGACCGGCATACACCGGGAGCCGAACGCCGTGGAACAGGGCGCTGTATCCGACGTTCGCCCCGGCGTGGCGGGCGGTGGCAGTGAAGTCGCGCCGGTCGGTCAGCCAACCGGCCAGAACCGGCTTGCGCTTCTCCACGCTCACCTTCGGTTCCGGCAGCGCGGGGTTGTCGACCGCGACCGGCACGGTGGTCTCGGTGTCGTCGTCCAGGTCGGGGACCGGCCGCAGATGCGCGGCCGCCGTGGTGGTGTCCGTCATGCTGATGCTTCCTCCTGCTCGATGGTTCGGGACCGGGGGAAAGAAGGGGGTGGCCGGTTTCCTTGGCCGGGTCCGGCCACCCCCGCTCAGCTCCGCTCGGCCTTGTTCACGGCCCGCTCCGCCAGGCGTACGCGCTGCTCGGCGTCCTTGCGGGCTTGGCGGGCGGCGGCCCGCTCCGTGCGGGGCGCGGTGCGCTCGGCGGCCTTGGCGGCGGCCAGGTTCTGGCGGGCGGTGGCCTGCACCTCGTGCAGCGCCTTCAGCTCCCGCTGCCCGCGCTCGGCGGCAGCGGCGTCGATGGCCTCGATGCGGGCGGTGACCTTGCTGTCGACGCAGTCGGCCAGGGCCTCCTTGAAGCCCTTGCGGAACAGGCGGGCGCGCTCGCGGGACTCGGCTCGGGTGTAGCTGTACACGGTGAACCTCCCTGGTGGGGCCGGTCTGTCCGGCCCTCCACCCGCCCGGTTGCGAGACCGGGCGGACAGAGGACCGTCAGCGACGGCGGCCCTTGCGCAGCGAGGACGCGGCGGCCTTGCCGTCCGAGCTACCGACCGACTTCACGACCGTGACCACGCCCCAGGCACACACGGCGGCGACCAGGGCGAGGAGGGCGAGGTTCGCGGCGATGGCGGTGAGGACGCCGACCAGCAGGGGGCCGAAGTAGACGCCGGCGGCCACCGCCCCGGCGCCCATGCCGGAGCCGAGTGCGAGGCGCTGAACGGTGCGGTCCGGGGGTGCCTGGTGGACGTGGATGACCTGCGGTGCGGTGTTGGCCGGTTGGTAGGTGGCGGGGAGGTGGTCGGTGTAGGTGGGGGTGCCGTCCGGGAGGTGCACGACGGACGGCAGCCGGGCGGCAGGCAGGTTCTCTTCCATGCGGGTCCTTCCCAGGGGCGGGGCGGTAGCAAGGGGGTCGGGGGTCATGTCATGCACCAGCCGGAGTCGCACAGCCCGTCGGTGTCCTCAAAGCCGGGCAGGACGTCGACCCCGTCCGGGATGGCTTGGCGCAGTGGCCGGCCGAACCGGGTGAGGTAGACGTGGTCCTTGCCGAGCACGTCGCGACGCCTGTTCAGCAGCTCTTCGAGCTGGCACGACTTCTCGAACAGGGCGGGTTCGTTGCGGCGCATGTCGTGCCAGGTCTCGGGCCGGTGGAACGGGCAGAACCAGCACGAGGACTTCGGCGGGACGGGCAGGCCCGCTTCCCGGATGATCTGGGCGCAGTCGATCCGCCGCAGACCGAGTTCGAGCAGCGGGTAGACGATCTCCTCGTACGGTTCGCAGCGGCGCTTGTTGGCACGGTGGATCTCATCCAGGCTGATCCCGATCCCGATCGTCGCCGGGTGTTGCTTGGTGGCGCCCCGGCGCTTCAGCTCACGGCCGATCACCTTGATCTTGAAGTCGGCGGTGCAGCTACGCGTCCCGGGGGCCCCGTTGGACATGCGGACCGGGATGGCGAGGGACCGGCTGCCTTTCTTGGTGAGCTGCCCGTATAACGTGCGGGTCTCACCCGTGCGGACCATCACCCGGTCCAGCACCGCCAGCTCGATACCGTGCTCGGCTGCGAACGGGCGGGCGTACTCCTCCAGATACCGCAGCGTCCCCGGATGCTCGCTGTCGTCCCCGACGTTGGCCATCAGGAACGTACGGAAGTCGATCCGCCCCTGCGCGGCCAGAACCAGCAGGGCGGTGGACTGGACGCCCCCGCCGTAGCTGACGGACCGGATCGGTGTCTCCGTCGGCGTGCTCATGCCGCCACCCGCTTCCACGCGCCCCGCAACCGGACCTCGGAGGCGGAGTGGCCGGCGGCCCGGAACCGGGTGGACATCTCCCGGTAGGACAGGGCCGGTGTCTCGCTGTGCCGGATCTCATCCACCAGCCGGTCCAGCTCCGCATCCGTGAGCGCGGGGGCCGCGTCCAGGGCAGGGACGGGGTTGGTGGGGCCCCACACGGGCAGCTCCCACGTGGGTGTGACGCCGGGTGTGACGCGGGTCGTCACGCTGGTCAGCGCCCTGCCCGTGTCCTTCCCGGACCGGGTGCTCTCCAGCATCGACCACGCCCGGGCGAGGGTGGTGGCGGTCTGTGCCTGGACGCGTGCGACGCGCGCCCCGGCCTGCGTCACAGCCGTCAGCCGCGTCTCCTCCGTGCCCGCCTCTGCCCGAAGCCGGGCCCGGGCCACGGCGGCTTCGTCGCGGGCTTCCTGCTGGATGCCCTGGATCGCCTCCAGCGCGGACCCGGTCAGCGCGGTGCGCTCCCACAGCCCGTGGACCAGCCACAGGGCCTTCGCGGCCAGCGGCAGCCAGGCGACAGCGAGCCACGCGCCGGCGCTTTCGTCGGCGGTGACGGCGTGGGCGACCAGGACGCCCGTGGCGACCAGGCCGAAGCCCCAGCCCACCGCCGTGACCGGGGTGGAGTGGTCACCCTGCGCGGCGAGACGGCGTTCGTAGGCGAGGGTGGCGAGCCACCCGCCGTCGATCCCGAGACCGACCACGAGAGCGATCGCCCACGGCATCGAGGTGCCGAGCCACATCACGACCACGGCCAGCGTGAGGACCATGGACACCGCCGTCATCGCGACCGCGGGAAGAACCGTCTTCGCGGCCTTGGCACTCATGCCGCACCACCCGAAACCGGAGGGTCGACCATCTCGATGAGGCTTTCCACGGTCACCTCAAGGCGGCCGATCATCCGGGCCATGGCGGACGCATCCAGCAGGCTCACGGCCTGCGCGTCCGCGAGGGCCTGCCGGGCGGCGAGGATGCGGGTGCGGTCGTACTCGGTGAGATCGAAGCGACTGTCCATCAGGCCGCACCCCCCGACAGGCTCACGCCGGCCGACCGGTTGGCCAGCTCCCGGCGGGCCGCCAGGACCCGCCGGCGGGCCCGCCGGATGCGCTGGTGGTCCAGTTCGGTCGGGGTGCGGTCGATGGTCATGATCTGCGCATCGAGCAGGGCGACATCCGCCAGGATGGCGGGCATCTCCCGGTCGATCGCGTCCAGCTCGGCGTCCGACGGCTCACCGCCGAACGGGGCGGCAGCCGTAACGGCGGCCTGAAGTGCTGCGATGCTGTGCATGGGTCGTGTTCTCCCTAGCAGGTGTGACGGCCCGAAGAGGCCCCGGTGTGTCCGCACCGGGGCCTCGCGCCGTCTGGGGTGACTGGTGTGGTGTGTCAGGAGGCCGAAGCCGTGACCGTGCGGAGGATGTCCGCGTGGTCGAAGGCGAGCGGGGGCAGGTCGCTCAGCGGCCACCACTCGGCACGGGTCGCGTCGTCACCGGCCTCCACGATCGTTCCGGGGATGACGGTCAGGTGGTAGGCGACCGTGATGTACCGGCCGCGCGGGTCGCGGTTGGGCTGGTCGAACGTGCCGATCTGCTTCAGCTCGCCGGGGGCCGCGTACACGCCGGCTTCCTCGGCAAGCTCACGGGCGGCGGCCTCGCGGCTGGTCTCGCCGGGGTCGACGTGACCGCCGGGCAGGGCCCACGCACCCTTGTGCGGGTCCCAGCCGCGCTCGATCAGCAGCACGTGTCCGTTGGTGGTGGTGACGACGACATCGGCGGTGAAGCGGATGGTCTCGAAGGTCTCGGTACTCATGTCTCCCCTTGGGGTTGTAGATCCGGACAGCCCGGCTCCCCTCAGCCCCGCCCGTACAGCACCGCGTGAAGCGAACTGGACGGGCGGAGGAGGCAACCGGCCACAGCGGTCATGGGCACTGCGGATGGTCTGGACGTGCGTGTGTCTCCTTCGGGAACACGAGCTCCCGGGTAGGCGTATGGAGACGTGACCTTTCGGTCTAAGCCCTCCGGTTGACCAGGGATCCGGGACCCTCGGCCCGATCTCTCACGGGCCCCTTGGCGTCACATCCGAAGATGTGACGCCCAGTCGTGCAGGTCGAAGCAGCCCAAAGAGGGCCCCTTCTGCGTGGTTCATCGCCCTTTCCGGAAGTTCCGGATCGGGCGATGGCCACAACCAAGAGACTGGACCGGTGGACCGGTCCAGTCAAGCGGTGGACTCACGCTTCGTCGTGCCGAAGTGACGGAAAGTGCAGGTAGGGCGGCGTTTCGAGGCAATAAAAAAAGCTGAACCGGTGGACCGGTCCAGCCGTTTCGTTTGCCGCTTTATGCCTACATTGCGTAGGTATCGACCTGTTCGAAGAGCGAGGACGGTGTGACGCCTTCCTCGCAGACCAGCGGCTTGCCTTGCTCGTCGTACGCGGTGTGCAGCAGCACGGCTACCGGTGCCCCCTCCTGTACCCCCAGGCGGTCCGCTTCCGTCTCCGACGCGCCGCGCACAGTCGTTACGTCCACGCCTTCTGCCGGGCCCCGCCCGGTCTGACGTCGGACGTATCGCGTCGTCCCTTCTGCGATCGGGGCGGTGTCTGCCAGGCGCGGCGACACCTCCGCGACCTCCGGCGGGAACCACGCCTCAACGCAGCTATTCGGCGTTCCGTCCGGGAGCTGGAGCACGCGAACGCGCCGGAGCGCTTTCGCCCCGGGGGAGAGCCCAAGGGTGGCGGCGACGCGGGCGGGGGGTTCCGCCCAGTCGGGCTCGCCGACGCGCAGGAACGGCATCCCGCCCAAGATGCGCGCTGATCCGGCACGGCGAGCGCCGGCGGGGCGTGCAACGGGCGTCTCCGTGACCACGAACCCGGTTCCCTGCTTCGCCACGACCACGCCATCGTTTCGCAGTACATCGACTGCCTTGATTGCGGTGGCGCGTGACACATCCCACTGCTCGGCCAGCTCTCGGCCGGACGGAATTGTGTCCCCGGGCGCGATCTCACCAGCGGCGATGCGGGTGCGCAGGAACTCTGCGATCTCTTCGTACTTCAGGACTGCCATGGCTTCCCCTATTCCCTGCACTGGACTGGTCCACCGGTACACACGATACTGCGACCATGTCGAATCTCGAATTGGCTCCCTCCGTGATGCGGTTCTATGGCGAGACGGTCAACGAGGACAGCCGCCTGCGCAGCTCGGCAGACGGTCGGATGGAACTGGCTAGAACTCAGGAACTCCTCCGACGCTTTCTGCCCCCCGCGCCGGCACGGGTGCTCGACGTGGGCGGGGGGACCGGGATTCACGCTGAATGGCTGGTGAAGGACGGCTACGACGTCGCTCTGGTGGACCCGGTGCCCCGTCACGTTGAGGCCGCGACGGCGGTGTGCCCGGCGGTGGTCGGTGACGCGCGCGACCTTCCCGAGCCGGACGACACATTCGACGTTGTCCAGCTCCTCGGGCCGCTGTACCACCTGCCCGACCCGGCCGACCGGCAACGGGCACTCGCGGAAGCCTCCCGTGTGGCCAAGCCCGGGGGACTGGTGGCCGCCGCCGCGATCAATCGCTATGCGTCGCTCTTCGAGCACGTCACGTACGCCCACCTGCACACCGAGCGGATTCACAACTCCGTCTCCAAGATCCTGGAGACGGCCGTCTATGACGGATCGCGGGGGTTCACCCTCTCGTACTTCCACCGAGCCGAAGAGCTGGTGGAAGAGCTGGTCGCCTCCGGGCTGGTGGATGTGCAGGTCTTCGGCATCGAGGGCCCGGCCTGGTCGCTGGTGAAGGCGGCAGAGCAGCAGCCGGGCGAAGGTCCCACGGATGAGCTGATCGCCTCAGCCATGGACGCGGCCCGCATGGCGGAGCCGTACCCGGAACTCCTCGCCGCCAGCTCGCACCTCTTGGCCGTCGGCACGGTTCCCGCCAGCAGTGCCGACCGGCGGCCGTGACCTGCGGACGCGGCCAACGGGCCGGGCCGTCTGTGGGCCGTCGAGGGGCAGCCAACGACGACCCACAACCACCATCAACGACCGGCACCGGCCCGCCCGGGTCGCCGCTGAGCTGGGCGACGACCCGGGGCACCTCGGCGTGTCTGCCACACTGGATGAACCATGCCTAAGCCCGGAGAACTCACTTTCGTCGCGCCCCGCGGAGCCAAGAAGCCGCCGCGGCACCTCGCCGACCTCACGCCCGCCGAGCGCAAGGAAGCCGTCGCCGCGGCCGGCGAGAAGCCGTTCCGCGCCCAGCAGCTCTCGCAGCACTACTTCGCGCGGTACGCGCACGACCCGGCCGAGTGGACCAACATCCCGGCCGCGTCGCGGGAGAAGCTCGCCGAGGCGCTGTTCCCCGAGCTGATGTCCGTGGTCCGGCACATCAGCTGCGACGACGACACCACCCGCAAGACCCTGTGGAAGCTGCACGACGGGACGCTCGTCGAGTCCGTCCTGATGCGCTATCCGGAGCGCGTCACGATGTGCATCTCCTCGCAGGCCGGCTGCGGGATGAACTGCCCCTTCTGCGCCACCGGGCAAGCCGGCCTCGACCGGAACCTGTCGACCGCCGAGATCGTGCACCAGATCGTCGACGGCATGCGCGCCCTGCGCGACGGCGAGGTGCCCGGCGGTCCCGCCCGGCTCTCCAACATCGTCTTCATGGGCATGGGCGAGCCGCTCGCCAACTACAAGCGCGTCGTCGGCGCCATCCGCCGGCTCACCGACCCCGAGCCGGACGGCCTCGGCCTCTCGCAGCGCGGGATCACCGTCTCCACCGTGGGGCTCGTCCCGGCCATGCTGCGCTTCGCCGACGAGGGACTCAAGTGCCGCCTCGCCGTCTCGCTGCACGCCCCGGACGACGAGCTGCGCGACACCCTGGTCCCCGTCAACACCCGGTGGAAGGTCCGCGAGGTCCTGGACGCCGCCTGGGAGTACGCCGAGAAGTCCGGCCGCCGGATCTCCATCGAGTACGCCCTGATCCGGGACATCAACGACCAGGCCTGGCGCGGCGACCTGCTCGGCCGGCTGCTCAAGGGCAAGCGGGTGCACGTCAACCTGATCCCGCTGAACCCCACGCCCGGCTCCCAGTGGACAGCCTCGCGCCCCGAGGACGAGAAGGCGTTCGTCGAGGCCATCGCGGCCCACGGCGTGCCCGTCACCGTCCGGGACACCCGCGGCCAGGAGATCGACGGAGCCTGCGGTCAGCTGGCGGCCTCCGAGCGCTGAGGGCTGTCGTCCGACCGGCGTCGTCGCGTCCGACCGGCGTCGTCGCCCGCAGCCCGTCGCACAGCAGGCGACGGGCGAGGACGCCAGGTCCCGCGCCGTCGGTCCTGCGCCCTCGGTCCCGCGCCCCGGGGCCTCTCCGCTTCGGCCGGAATCCGCCGGTGTAGCCTGGGCCGAAATCAACTTCATATTCCGACAGGGGAGCGCCACAGCGCTGAGAGTGCGGCACCAAGGACAGGTTGGCCGCAGACCCTCTGAACCTCGCCCGGGTCATTCCGGGTAGGAAGTTCGGACCTTACTCAAGCTGTTGCGCCCTGCCCGCTTCCGGTTCGCCGGACAGCGGGCGGGGCCGCGTCTCTTCCTGGTCACCTCCAGGAGGAATCACATGAACACCACCACGAAGTACGCTGCGACCGCGCTCGCCGCGGCACTCGGCGTCACCGTGCTCGCCGGCTGCGGCAGCGACGACGGCTCCGCGGGCTCCGGGGCGTCCGAGGGCAGCGGCTCCAAGACCGTGACCCTGGTCAGCCACGACTCCTTCAACGTCTCGAAGGACGTGCTGAAGGCCTTCACCCAGGAGACCGGCTACACGGTCAAGACCCTCAAGAGCGGCGACGCCGGGGCCGCGCTCAACCAGGAGATCCTGACCAAGGGCTCCCCGCGCGGCGACGTCTTCTTCGGCGTCGACAACACCCTGCTCTCCCGCGCCCTCGACAACGGTCTGTTCACCGCGTACGAGGCCAAGGGCCTGGACCGCGTCGCGGCGGACACGCAGACGGACGAGAAGCACCGGGTCACGCCCGTCGACACCGGTGACATCTGCGTCAACTACGACAAGAAGTACTTCGCCGACAAGAAGCTCGCGCCGCCGCAGACCTTCGCGGACCTGTTGAAGCCCGCGTACAAGAACCTCCTCGTCACGGAGAACGCGGCCAGTTCCTCGCCCGGTCTCGGCTTCCTCCTCGGCACCATCGCCGCCGAGGGCGAGGACGGCTACGAGGCGTACTGGAAGAAGCTGAAGGCCAACGGCGTCAAGGTCGTCGACGGCTGGGAGCAGGCGTACAACGAGGAGTTCTCCGGCTCCGCGGGCGGCAAGAAGACCAAGGCCGACCGGCCGCTCGTCGTCTCCTACGCCTCCAGCCCGCCGGTCGAGGTGCTCTACGCCGACCCGCAGCCGAAGGAGGCCCCCACCGGGGTCGCCACCGGCACCTGCTTCCGGCAGACCGAGTACGCCGGGCTGCTGAGCGGGGCGAAGAACGAGGCCGGCGGCAAGGCCCTGCTGGACTTCATGATCAGTAAGACGTTCCAGGAGGACATGCCGCTGAACATGTTCGTCAACCCGGTCGTGACGGACGCCGAGCTGCCGGAGCTGTTCACGCAGCACGGCGAGAAGGTCGACACGCCTCCCACCGTCGCGCCCGAGAAGATCGCCGCCAACCGTGAGCAGTGGATCCAGTCGTGGCAGTCGCTGGTCCTGAAGTAGGGACCGGGAAGGAGGCCGCCCGGCCCGCCCGTGGCGGGTCCGGGCGGCGTGGAGCCGCGGTGCGGCTCGGCCTGATGGCCGTGCCCGTCGCGTTCTTCGCGCTGTTCTTCGCCTATCCCGTGACCGCCATCGTCGGCCGCGGGCTCAAGGTGGGCGGCGACTGGCAGTTCGCGCGGATCGGCGAGGTGCTGAGCCGCCCGGACATCCTCGGCGTCCTCTGGTTCACCACCTGGCAGGCCCTCGCCTCGACCGCGCTCACCCTGCTGATCGCCCTGCCCGGGGCGTATGTCCTCGCCCGCTTCGACTTCCCCGGCAAACAGCTGCTGCGGGCCGTCGTCACCGTGCCGTTCGTGCTGCCCACCGTCGTCGTCGGCACCGCGTTCCTGGCGCTGCTCGGGCGCGGCGGGCTCCTCGACGAGCTGTGGGGCGTCCGCCTCGACACCACCGTCTGGGCGATCCTGCTGGCCCACGTCTTCTTCAACTACGCCGTGGTCGTCCGCACGGTGGGCGGCCTCTGGTCCCAGCTCGACCCGCGCCAGGAGGAGGCCGCCCGGGTGCTGGGCGCCGGGCGGTTCGCCGCGTTCCGCCGGGTGACGCTGCCCGCGCTCACCCCCGCCGTGGCCGCCGCGGCGCTGATGGTCTTCCTCTTCACCTTCACCTCCTTCGGCGTCGTGCAGATCCTCGGCGGACCGGCGTACTCCACCCTGGAAGTGGAGATCTACCGGCAGACCGCGCAGCTGCTGGACCTGCCGACGGCCGCCGTGCTGACCCTGGTGCAGTTCGCCGCGGTCGGCGGGATCCTCGCCGTGCACGCCGCGACCGTACGCCGCCGGGAGCGGGCGCTGAAGCTGGTGGACCCGGCGCAGACCTCCCGCAGGCCGCGTGGCGCGGGACAGTGGGCGTTGCTCGGCGGGGTCTTGCTCACCGCCCTGCTGCTGATCCTGCTGCCGCTCGGTGTGCTGGTGGAACGGTCCTTCGACGGCCCCGGGGGGTACGGCTTCGGCTACTACGAGGCCCTCCAGTCGGTCGGGGCGGGCGGCTCCTCCACCTTCCTGGTGCCGCCGCTGGAGGCCGTCGGCAATTCCCTGCGGTACGCGCTCGTCGCGACGCTCATCGCCCTGGCCGTCGGCGGGCTCGCGGCGGCGGCCCTGACCCGGCGGGCCGGGCGGCTGGTGCGGGGGTTCGACGCCCTGCTGATGCTGCCCCTCGGGGTCTCCGCCGTGACCGTCGGCTTCGGCTTCCTGATCACCCTGGACAAGCCGCCGCTGGATCTGCGGACCTCCTGGATCCTGGTCCCGCTGGCCCAGGCGCTGGTCGGTGTGCCCTTCGTCGTACGGACCATGCTGCCCGTGCTGCGGGCCGTCGACGACCGGCTGCGGGAGGCCGCCGCCGTGCTCGGGGCATCGCCGCTGCGGGCTTGGCGGGAGGTCGATCTGCCGCTGGTGCGACGGGCGGTGCTGGTCGCCGCGGGCTTCGCGTTCGCCGTCTCCCTCGGGGAGTTCGGCGCGACGGTCTTCATCGCCCGGCCCGACAACCCGACCCTGCCGGTCGCCGTGGCCCGGCTGCTCGGCCGGTCCGGGGAGCTCAACTACGGGCAGGCGATGGCCCTGAGCACGATTCTGATGCTGGTGTGCGCGGTGTCGCTGCTGCTCCTGGAGCGCATCCGCACCGACCGATCCGGGGAGTTCTGAACGCCATGCTGAGCTTGCAGGCCGCCACCGTACGGTTCGGGGAGCGGGCCGCGCTCGACGCGGTCGACCTGGAGGTCGCCGACCACCGGATCGTCTGCCTCCTCGGGCCCAGCGGCAGCGGGAAGTCCACCCTGCTGCGGGCCGTCGCCGGGCTCCAGCCCATGGACGGCGGACGGGTCCTGCTGGCCGGACAGGACCAGGCGGGCGTCCCGGTGCACCGGCGCGGGCTGGGCCTGATGTTCCAGGATCACCAGCTCTTCCCGCACCGGGACGTCGGCTCCAACGTCGGCTTCGGGCTGCGCATGCACGGTACCGGCCGGGCCGGGACGGACGCGCGGGTCCGCGAACTCCTGGAGCTGGTCGGTCTGCCGGGCGCGGAGCGCCGGGCCGTCGCCGCGCTCTCCGGCGGCGAGCAGCAGCGCGTCGCCCTGGCCCGCGCCCTCGCCCCACGCCCGAGGCTGCTGATGCTCGACGAGCCCCTCGGCCAGCTCGACCGGAGCCTGCGCGAACGGCTCGTCGTGGAACTCCGCACGCTCTTCCGGGATTTGGGGACGACCGTGCTGGCCGTCACGCACGACCAGGGCGAGGCGTTCGCGCTCGCCGACCGGGTCGTCGTGATGCGGGACGGCCGGATCGCGCAGGAGGGCACCCCGCTGGACGTCTGGCGGCGCCCCGCCTCCGCGTTCGTCGCCCGGTTCCTCGGCTTCGACAACGTCACCCCCGCCACGGTCACCGGACAGGCCGCCGCCACCGCCTGGGGCAAGGTCCCGGTGCCCGACGGCTCCCCGCAGGGCGAGGCCGACCTGCTGGTGCGGCCCGCCGGGGTCCGGATCGGCGCTCCCGAGGACGGTCTGCGCTGCACGGTCGGCGTCCGCACGTTCCGGGGGAACCACGTGACCGTACGGCTGCTGCCCGAGAACGCCCCGGTGCTGGAGGCCGAATGTTCCCTGCGGGACACCCCGGACGAGGGCGCGGTCGTGGGCGTCCGCTTCGACGCGGCGGAGACCGTGGTGCTGGCGGGCGGGTGAGAGGCGCGGGGGTGGCGTTGCCGTGGTCCTCGTGAGGGGCGGAGGGGCGGGGCGGCCCCGTGGCCCTCCTGGAGGGCGCGGCGGTTGTGCCCCCGTTGTCCGGGTGAGAGGCAGGGCGGTCGCGTTGCCCTACCCCCCCCGTGAAGCTCTACCCCCCCGCGAAGCTCACGGCGATGGCGTGCCCGCCACCACCAGGCCCCGTTCGTACGCCAGGATCACCGCCTGTGCCCGATCCCGCAGCCCCATCTTCGCGAACAGCCGGTTGATATGGGTCTTCACCGTGTGGTCCGTGATGGTCAGCCGGTCGGCGATGTCCGCGTTCGACAGCCCTCGGGCGATCAGGACGAGGACCTCGGCCTCGCGCGCGGTCAGCCCGTCGACCGAGCGCGGCGGGGGAGTGCTGATCCGCTGCCGCGTGAACTCCGCGATGAGCCGCCCGGTGATCTCGGGGGCCAGCAGGGCGTGGCCGCCCGCCACCACCCGTACCGCGTGCAGCAGTTCGGGAAAGGTCGCGTCCTTCAGCAGGAAGCCGCTGGCTCCGGCGGTGAGGGCGCCGTACACGTACTCGTCCAGGCCGAACGTCGTCAGCATCAGCGCCCGGGTCGCCCCGTTCGACGCCGCGACGATCTCGCGCGCCGCCTCGATGCCGCCGAGTCGGGGCATCCGGATGTCCAGCAGGGCCACGTCGGGCCGGAGTTCGGCCGCACCGAGCACGGCCTGCTCGCCGTCCTGAGCCTCCCCGACCACCTCGATGTCCTCCTGGGTGTTCAGCAGAGCGGAGAACGCCGTCCGTACGACGGCCTGATCGTCCGCCACCAGTACGCGGATCACCACGGCAGCTCCGCCTCCACGAGGAAGCCGCCGGCCGGGCCCCGGCCGGCGGTGAGCGTTCCGCCGAGCAGGGAGGCCCGTTCGGCCATGCCCACCAGCCCGTGCCCCGCCCGCCCGGCGCCGCCGGACGGATCGGGGCCCGGCCCGTCATCGGTCACGCGTACCGTCAACAGGCGCGGCCCGTGATGGAGTTCCACGACCACGTGCGTTCCCGGGGCGTGCCTCCGGGCGTTCGTCAGGGCCTCCTGGACGATCCGGTACGCCGACAGCTCCCAGGACGCGGGCAGCGCAACCCGCTCGCCGCTGGTCCGCAGCTCGACCGCGCCGCCCACCGCCCGGTGCTGGTCGAGCAGGGCGTCGAGACCCGCCAGCGAGGGCTGCGGGGCGGTGAGCGGTGCCCGTTCCGTGTCGTCGCCGGACCGCAAGACCCCGAGCAGCCGCCGCAGTTCGGCCATCGATGAGCGTGCGGTGCCCGCGATCTCCTGGAAGGCGTCCCGTGCCGGGGGCGAGAGGTCCGGGGTCGTGTACGTGGCGCTCTCGGCCCGGACCGCGATCACCGAGACCGAGTGGGCGATCATGTCGTGCAGCTCCCTCGCTATCGCGGCCCGTTCCGCCTCGGCTGCCTGCCGCCGCTCCATGTCCAGCAGCCGGGACTGGGCGGCCGCCCGGGTGTGCCGGGTCTCCTCGCGCGCCCGCACCGCGTCCCCCGCGCTCACCGCGCCCAGGATCATCACCGTCAGCACCAGCGTCTCGGCGTACAGACCCGGACTGAACCGGTCGGCGCCCTGGAGCGCGGGCAGCCCGGGGGAGCCGTCCCGGGCCCACCGGTCGATGTGCACCAGGTTGACCGTCAGCGACGCCAGCGAACCGGCCGGCACGAGGACCGCCGGATGCTGCACCCGGTGCCGCCCCAGGGTGTAGCAGCCGATCAGGGCCCCCGCGAGGGTCGCGTACGCCATGTTGCCGTCGGTCCCGAAACTCAGCAGGGCCGCGCCCACGGTCAGGAACCCGACGGCGGGCCAGGCCGCCCGCAGCGCCAGTGACGCCGTGCAGAGCACCACCCCGAACGCCGTGACCGCCGAAGCCGGTACGAGGGCCAGCTCCACGACCGCGAAGAGCGTCAGCCCCGCCGCGGTGAGCCAGGCGTAGGTGGGCGCCGCCGTCCAGTGCCGCAGCCGTCGCCGCAGGGTGCGGTCGGTCGGCGGGGCCCCGGGGCCGGTGGCCGGACGGTCCGGCGTGATGGTGCGCGTCATACGGAGATTCTTCGTCACCGCCCCGGCCGGGCGCATCGGAGCGGGGGTGGAACGCGGAGCGGCGGGTCATGCCACGGGTTGACCCCGAGGACCGGAGGGTGGTGTGACGATCCGTGAACGCCCCGTTCCTAGCCTCGCATCCATGGCGACGACCACCTCCCTCACCCCTCCTGACCAGCACCGCGAGCCGCCACCGCAGCTCGGTGGAGTCCTGTGGTGGGCCTTGTGCGCGGCCGCGGCCCTGGGGCTCGCTGTCTGCTCCTCGCTCGGCCCGCACCGTGTCTGGGGAGCCGCCGCCGCGTTCGGCTACCTGGCGGCGGCCCTGATCGCGGCACGCGGGCGAAGCTCCCGTACGGCAGAGACGGTCGCCCTCGCCGGGGCGGTGGCGCTGCCGCTGCTCTGGCTTCTCGCCGTGGACCGGGCGCAGTTGGAGGTGCGGGTGGTCGCACGGTCGGCGGCGCTGCTGCTCGCCGAGGGGACGCCGTACCTCCACCGGCCGTGGGTGCCGGGCGACTTCAACCCGTACCTCCCGGGCATGTCCGTCTTCGGTCTGCCGGAGGCCCTGGCCGGGCCGGGGCCGCTCACCGACCCACGGCTGTGGATGGGCGCGGCGTTCCTCGGCGCACTCGCCCCGGCCCTTCCGGCGGGGTCCCGGAGCGCGCCGCTGCGGTGGATCGCCGCCTGCCCGCTGGTCGCGTTGCCGCTCGCGGTCGGGGGTGTCGATCTGCCGGTGGCCGGGCTGATGTGCCTCGGCCTCGCGCTGGCCGGACGGGGACGAGCGGGCGCGGCCGGGTTGACGCTCGGCGCGGCCGCCGCCCTCAAGTGGACGGCCTGGCCCGCGATTCCGGTGGTCCTGGCCCTGATGACGGCGTCCTCCCGATCCGGTGGGCGTGCGGCGGGTGGTGCGGTGGTCCGGTCCGATGGCCGGGAGGCCGGTGGTGAGGTGGTTCGGTCCGGGGGCCGGGAGGCGGGCTGTGGGGCGGTTCGGTCCGGGGGCCGGGAGGCCGGTGGTGCGGTGGTCCGGTCCGACGGCCGGGAGGCGGGTGGTGAGGTGGTTCGGTCCGGGGGCCGGGAGGCGGGCTGTGGGGTGATTCGGTCCGGGGGCCGGCAGGCCGGTCGTGCCGCCTCGCGCTGCGGGCTCGTCGCCCTGCTCACGGCAGCCGTCCTCGTCCTGCCCGCCGCGCTGCGGGACCCGGGCGCCTTCCGGGCTCATGTCGTGGACTTCCCGCTCGGGCTGACCGACGCGGTCTCGTCCGCCGCCAGTCCGTTCCCCGGCCACCTGCTGGCCACCCACGTCCCCGGCGGCCGCACCCTGGCCCTCCTGCTGCTCGGAGCCGGCGCCCTCCTCCTCGCCCTCTCCCTCCTCGTCCGGCCCCCGGCGACGGCGGCCGACGCGGCGGTGAGGCTCGCGCTCGGGCTGCTCCTGGCCACCGCGTTCATGCCCGCGAGCCGGTTCGGCTATCTGGTGTACCCACTGGTCCTCGTGGCGTGGGCGGCGGCCCGGGAAGGACCCGGCCAGGTCCTGTTCCGCCGCGTACGGGAGTCGGCGCCCCGATGACCCGCCGCCGCACCCTCGGGGTGACCGGCAATTCCCGCCGTGCCGCATCGGGGCGGCATCGCGGCCTCGTCCAGGCGATGACGGCCCCGGCGCTCGGAACCCGTACCGGCCCGCCGCCCCCGGAGACGGCGGACGCCAGCGCCCTCGTCGCGGACGCCCGCACTCCGGAACGTGGGAGCGGACACCGTACGCCGCGACAGCGCGCCCCCGGCCCGGCAAGCTGGAGGTCCGGCCCCCGTACCCGTACGCCGTACGACAGCGAGAAGGACCATGACCATGACCGGAGGCACCCGCGAGGGCATCGACCTCACCCGCGTCCTCGACGCCCCGCAGCAGCGGGTCTTCGCCGCCTGGACGTCACCCGAGGACTTCGCCGCCTGGTACGGGGGCGAGGCGGACGTCCCCCTGGAGCGGGTGGCGATGGACGTACGGCCGGGGGGTTCGTGGAGCCTGGTGATCGTGATGCCGGGGGTCGAGATGCCGTTCCGCGGGATCTACCGCGAGGTGAGCGAACCCGACGGGCTGGTCTTCACGCTGAAGGACGGCTCCGCCCCCGAGGACGCCGAGGGCGAGACCGTGACCGTCACCTTCAGCGACCTCGGGGGAGGCCGGACCGAACTGGCCTTCCAGCAGCGCGGCGGGAACCTCACCCCCGAGCAGTACGCGGCGGCCGAGGACGGCTGGGAGGCCTTCTTCGACGCCCTCGCCGACCACCTCGCCACCCACCCCTGACCCGGGTCCCCTACGCCAGCGGAAGCGCCGCGAGCTGCGCGATCACCCAGGTCAGCGGGGCGAACAGGGCCAGCAGAGCACCCGCCCGCAGCAGCGTCGCCCGGCGCAGCACGGCCGCCGGAGCGCCCATCCTGAGCAGCGCCTGCGCCGTGTGGGCGCGGGCGTGCTTGGCCTCCAGCGCGGAGGTCAGCAGGGTGGCCGTCGTGCAGCCGAGGACCAGCACCGCCCCGAGAGCCGTGAGCGGACCGTACGGGCGCTCGTCGCCCCCGTACAGCGCCGCGGCGGCGACCACCGCGGACAGCGCCGCGCACACCACGCCGAGCGGGCGGCCGATCCGGCGCGCCTCGTCCATCAGGACCCGGCCGGCCAGCAGCCGTACGGCCCCGGGACGCACCGCCTGCAACGCCCGGCCGCACAGATAGGTCAGGCTCGGTCCGGCCATCGCCAGGCCGACCGCGGTCAGTGTCCATCCGATCAGCACCGCGACCGGGGTGGAGTCGAACCGGCCGGGCAGCGGGAACGCGTTCCCCGCCGTCCCCCGTGAGGCGATCGCCTCGACCGCGAGTCCTGCCGCCGTCAGGGCCACGCCCCAGGGCAGCCCGGCCGGGGCCGGTGCGGGCTCGGGCAGTTCCTCGGAGCCGAAGGTGTCCCGCGCCGGGTCGGGCCGCGACCGCAGCGCCAGGGCGCTCGCCGTCGACGCGGCCACCGGCACGAGCGCCAGCAGCACGAGGGCAGCGGCGAGCGGCAGCTTAGTGCCCGCGCCGAGGAACTCCGCCGCGCCCCCGTCGAACGGCATCCCGGTCAGATCGCCGCGCAGATGCAGGAAGAAGAGCAGCGCCACCGCCGAGCCGAGCAGGGTCGAGACGGCCGTGGAGACCGCGGCCAGCGCGGACAGCCGGATCGGACCGAGGCCCAGGGAGGACAGGCCCGGCCGGGGCCGGGTGCTCGGGTCGGTCCGGGCCACCGCGACGGCGAACTGCACGGTGGCGGCCAGCGGGACGAAACACCACAGCAGCCGGAGCACCGAACCGGCGGACGCGGGATGCGCGGCGGCGTAGCCGAGCGCGCTGAGGAGGAGGAACCCGACGCCGGCCGACGCGGCGGCCACCAGCAGCCGCCGGATCAGGACGAGGGGATGGGAACCGCGGGCTAGACGGAGAGCGAGCACGCCGCGCGGCCCTCCGCTTCCGGTTTCGACGGCAGGGTGACGGTGGCGACGCAGCGGCCGTCGAGCAGGGGGACGGTCCGGTCGGCGAGCGCTGCGACCTCCGCGTCATGGGTGGCCAGCACCACGGTGATGCCGTGCGAGCGGGCCGCCGTGGTGAAGGTGCGCAGCACCTGGGCACGGTCCGCGCGGTGCAGGGTCGCGGTGGGCTCGTCGGCGAAGATGACGGTCGGTGCGCCGCACAGGGCGCGGGCCACGGAGATCCGCTGGCGCTGCGCCTGGAGGAGGGTGTGTGGACGCTTCCTGGCGAACGCCGCGATGTCCAGGCGCTCCAGCCACTCGGTGGCGGCCTTCCTGGCGGCCCGGTGCGAGACACCGCGCAGCAGCAGGGGCAGCGCGGTGTTCTCCCAGACGGTCAGCTCCGGGACCAGCCCGGGATCGGAGGCGATCCAGCCGAAGCGCTCCCGGCGCAGCTGTTCGCGGATCCGCGGGGCCATGGTGTGGACGGGAACGCTGTTGAACCAGACCTCCCCCTCCTGCGGCACGAGCCGGCCCGAGAGGCAGTGCAGCAGCGTCGTCTTGCCGCTGCCGCGCGGGCCGGTCACGGCCAGGATCTCCGCGTCCCGGACGCCGATGGAGACCCCGCCGAGACCGGGCGATCCGTTGTGGGAGTGGTGCAGTGAACGCGCCCAGATCACGTCGTTGTCCGGCGGGGCCACCATGGCGTACACCTCGGTTCAGGTCAGATTTCCCGTTCCCCCGTACGGGGGAACGAAGACGCGGCCGATCGGTCACTGGGCACCGTAGATAGTCGGACCGGTCCGGGAGCACGGCACGCGGCCCGGATACCCCCTTCTCACTCGAAGGGCCGTATCCGGGCCGCGTGGACCGATGAAATGACCGCTGGGCGGCTGTCGGCCGGGGAACCTGGTGCCGGTCAGAGCTTGGCCCAGGCCTCCGTGAGGACGGTGCGCAGAACGCCCTCGATCTCGTCGAACGTGGACTGGTCGGAGATCAGCGGCGGGGCGAGCTGGATGACCGGGTCGCCGCGGTCGTCGGCCCGGCAGTAGAGACCGTTCTCGAACAGCGCCTTGGAGAGGAAGCCGTACAGGACGCGCTCGGTCTCCTCGTCGGTGAACGTCTCCTTGGTGGCCTTGTCCTTCACCAGCTCGATGCCGTAGAAGTACCCGTTGCCGCGGACGTCGCCGACGATCGGCAGGTCGTGCAGCTTCTGGAGCGTGGTCAGGAAGGCGTTCTCGTTGTCGAGGACGTGCTGGTTGAGGTTCTCGCGCTCGAAGATGTCGAGGTTGGCGACGCCCACGGCCGCGGAGACCGGGTGGCCGCCGAAGGTGTAGCCGTGCAGGAAGGTGTTGCCGCCCCGGTAGAACGGCTCCGCGATCCGGTCCGAGACGATGCAGGCGCCGATCGGGGAGTAGCCCGAGGTCATGCCCTTCGCGCAGGTGATCATGTCCGGTACGTAGCCGAACTTGTCGCAGGCGAAGATCGTGCCGAGCCGGCCGAAGGCGCAGATGACCTCGTCGGAGACGAGCAGCACGTCGTACTGGTCGCAGATCTCGCGGACCCGCTGGAAGTAGCCGGGCGGCGGCGGGAAGCAGCCGCCCGCGTTCTGCACGGGCTCCAGGAAGACGGCCGCGACGGTCTCCGGGCCTTCGAAGAGGATCTGCTGCTCGATCTGGTCGGCGGCCCAGCGGCCGAAGGCCTCCGGGTCGTCACCGTGGATCGGGGCGCGGTAGATGTTGGTGTTGGGCACCTTGTGCGCGCCGGGGACCAGCGGCTCGAAGGGGGCCTTCAGGGCCGGGAGGCCGGTGATGGACAGGGCGCCCTGCGGGGTGCCGTGGTAGGCGACGGCCCGCGAGATGACCTTGTACTTGGTCGGCTTGCCCTGGAGCTTGAAGTACTGCTTGGCCAGCTTCCAGGCGGTCTCCACGGCCTCACCGCCGCCGGTGGTGAAGAAGACCTTGTTGAGGTCGCCCGGGGCGTAGTCGGCGAGCCGCTCGGCCAGCTCGACGGCCTTCGGGTGGGCGTAGGACCACACCGGGAAGAAGGCGAGCTCCTGGCCCTGCTTGTACGCCGTCTCGGCGAGCTCGTGACGACCGTGACCGGCGTTGACCACGAACAGGCCGGAGAGGCCGTCCAGGTAGCGCTTGCCCTTGTCGTCGAAGATGTACGTTCCCTCGCCACGCACGATGGTGGGAACGGGCGCGTTCTCGTAGTCCGACATGCGGGTGAAGTGCATCCACAGGTGGTCGTACGCGGTTCGGCTGAGGTCCTTGCTCACGGCTATCGGGTTCCCCACATATAGGTCTGCTTCTTGAGCTTCAGGTAGACGAAGCTCTCGGTGGAGCGCACGCCGGGAAGGGTCCGGATGCGTTTGTTGATCGTCTCCAGCAGGTGGTCGTCGTCCTCGCAGACGACCTCCACCATCAGGTCGAAGGAGCCCGCGGTCATCACCACGTACTCGCACTCGGCCATGGCCGACAGGGCTTCGGCCACCGGATCGAGGTCGCCCTCGACATTGACGCCGACCATCGCCTGCCGCCGGAATCCCACGGTGAGCGGGTCCGTGACGGCGACGATCTGCATCACGCCCTGGTCGAGCAGCTTCTGGACGCGCTGGCGCACAGCCGCTTCGGAGAGGCCGACGGCCTTGCCGATCGCGGCGTACGGACGCCGTCCGTCCTCCTGGAGCTGCTCGATGATTGCGAGGGACACGGCATCGACCGCCGGCGGTGATCCGTTCCCTGTCCTGGAGTCTGCGCTGCGACTGGCCACGTACCCACCATGCACCGCTCCTCGTCTGTCTCGCAACCCCAGATCGATGAAATTCGTTGAGTGAGTGCTCAGAGTCGACTGAATCCGAAGTTGGGGGCGGTTGGGTATGTCGAAAGCGTTGCCGAAGCGATTAGGGTGGATGTCTCACCCATCGGACAGCCGACAGGAGGGGTGGTTGTGACCACCGAGGTGCGCCGTCTGCGCAACTACATCAACGGAGAGTTCCGGGACGCCGCGGACGGGCGGACCATCGATGTGGTCAGCCCGGTGACGGAAGAGGTCTACGCAACCTCGCCGCTCTCGGGCCAGGCCGACGTCGATGCCGCCATGGAGGCCGCAGCGGCGGCCTTCCCCGCCTGGCGCGACACCACGCCCGCCGAGCGCCAGAAGGCCCTGCTGAAGATCGCGGACGCCTTCGAGGAGCGGGCCGAGGACCTGATCGCCGCCGAGTCGGAGAACACCGGCAAGCCGATCGGCCTCACCCGCAGCGAAGAGATCCCGCCGATGGTGGACCAGATCCGCTTCTTCGCGGGGGCCGCCCGGCTCCTGGAGGGCCGCTCGGCCGGCGAGTACATGGAGGGCCTGACCTCCATCATCCGCCGCGAGCCGGTCGGCGTCTGCGCGCAGGTCGCGCCGTGGAACTACCCGATGATGATGGCCGTGTGGAAGTTCGCCCCGGCGCTCGCCGCGGGCAACACGGTCGTCATCAAGCCGTCCGACACCACCCCGGCGTCGACGGTCCTCATGGCCGAGATCATCGGGCAGATCCTCCCCAAGGGCGTCTTCAACGTCCTGTGCGGCGACCGCGACACCGGCCGTGCCATGGTCGAGCACCCGACCCCGGCGATGGCCTCCATCACCGGTTCGGTACGGGCCGGCATGCAGGTCGCCGAGTCCGCCGCCAAGGACGTCAAGCGCGTCCACCTGGAGCTCGGTGGCAAGGCGCCCGTCGTGGTCTTCGAGGACGCCGACATCGCCAAGACGGTCTCGGGCGTCTCCGAGGCGGGCTTCTTCAACGCCGGGCAGGACTGCACGGCCGCCACCCGCGTCCTGGTCCACGAGTCCATCCACGACGCGTTCGTCACCGCGCTCGCCAAGGCCGCCGCCGACACGAAGACCGGGCAGCCGGACGACGAGGACGTGGCGTACGGCCCGCTCAACAACGCCAACCAGCTGAAGCAGGTCAGCGGCTTCATCGAGCGGCTCCCCGCCCACGCCAAGGTCGAGGCGGGCGGCCACCGGGTCGGCGACCAGGGGTACTTCTACGCCCCGACCGTCGTCTCCGGCCTGAAGCAGGACGACGAGATCATCCAGAACGAGGTCTTCGGCCCCGTCATCACCGTCCAGTCCTTCACCGACGAGGACCAGGCCGTCACGTACGCCAACGGCGTCGAGTACGCGCTCGCCTCCTCGGTCTGGACCCAGAACCACGCCCGCGCCATGCGCATGTCCAAGAACCTCGACTTCGGCTGCGTGTGGATCAACACCCACATCCCGCTGGTCGCCGAGATGCCGCACGGCGGATTCAAGAAGTCCGGCTACGGCAAGGACCTCTCCGCGTACGGCTTCGAGGACTACACCCGCATCAAGCACGTGATGACGTCCATCGAGGACTGATCCGCGGATCGCCGCCGCGAACCCACGGCCCCGGGCTCCGGCCCGGGGCCGTACGCGTGCCTGGACAAGGTGTGCGGGGCGGGACCGTCCCGCTGGACGCTTGGTCCATTGCCCGCGCGTCCGCCGACCGGCATTCTGCGCGGGTGCGAGCGATCAGGAACAACCCCATGTCCCGCCGGTCCCTGCTGCGCGCCCTCGGGGCGGGAGCCGCCGGCGCCGCCCTGGCCGGCTGCGGGGTGCCCCCGGCCTTCGTCGAGCCGGCCGACCGTGCCGGACGCGACCTCTCGGCCACCGACCGCACCCTGCACTTCGCCAACTGGCCGCTGTACATCGACACCGACGACGAGGACGAGTCGAAGCGGCCCACCCTGGACGCCTTCTCGGAGCGGACGGGGATCTCCGTCACGTACACCGAGGAGATCAACGACAACGACGAGTTCTTCGGGAAGATCAGCCCCGCCCTGATGAACCACCAGCAGACCGGCCGGGACCTGATCGTCATCAGCGACTGGATGGCCGCGCGCTTCGTCCGGCTCGGCTGGGTCCAGGAGATGGACCGGGCCAAGCAGCCCAACGTCGCCACGTACCTCGACCCCCAACTGCGCGACCCCGCCTTCGACGAGGGGCGCCGCCACAGCGTCCCGTGGCAGTCCGGGATCACCGGCATCGCCTACAACCGCAAGAAGCTCGGCCGCGAGATCCGGTCCACGGGCGACCTGTGGGCGGACGACCTGCGCGGCCGGGTCACCCTGCTCTCCGGGCTCGACGAGTCGTTCGCGCTGCTGATGCAGGGCAACGGCGTCGACATCACCCGCTGGACGGCCGACGACTTCCACGAGATCTGCGAGCAGACCGAACGGCGGGTCCGCTCGAAGCACATCCGCCGCTTCACCGGCAACGACTACATCAAGGACCTGTCCACCGGCGACGTGCTCGCCTGCCAGGCGTACTCCGGCGACGTCATCCAGCTCCAGGCCGACAACCCGGACATCGAGTTCGTCGTCCCCGAGGAGGGCGCCGAACTGTGGGCCGAGTCCCTGATGATCCCCAACCTCGCCCGCCACAAGCGCAACGCGGAACGTCTGGTGGACCACTACTACGATCCCGAGGTCGCCGCGGAGCTGGCCACCTGGGTCAACTACGTCTGCCCGGTCCCCGCCGCCCGTGACGTCCTCGCCTCCTCCAAGGACGAGGAAACGGCGGCACTCGCCGAGGACCCCCTGATCTTCCCCGACGGTGCGATGCGCGAACGGCTCGCCATCGCCCGCGACATCACCTCCGAGGAGCGGGTGGACTTCGCCAGGAAGTGGAACGGCATCGTCGGCTTGTGAAGCGGTAACAGGGGTGCCGTAAAGGGGCGGTAAACACGGGCGTACGCTGCGGACATGAGCGAGAGACAGGCCCTCACACGGGGGATACGCAGGTGGCTGGTCTTCTTCATCGTCTGTCTGGTGCTGAGCGGGCTCACGGCCTTCCCGCTCGTCACCGAACTCCGCTGGGCCGAGGATCTGCTGAGCGCCTCCGCCTCCCCGGTCCCCGAGCACTTCCCCGGTCTGATGGAGTGGATCACCCGGGTCCGGGAAGGGCTCGACACCATCGACCGCGAGCAGCCCTTCATGCTGTACGGCACTGACTGGCTGGCCTTCGCCCACCTGGTGATCGCGGTCGCCTTCTACGGGCCCTACCGCGACCCGGTCCGCAACATCTGGGTCATCGAGTTCGGCATGATCGCCTGCGCGGGGATCATCCCGCTCGCCCTGATCTGCGGCCCGATCCGGGGCATCCCGTTCTGGTGGAGCGTGATCGACATGTCGTTCGGGGTCTTCGGCGTCATCCCGCTGCTGATCGTCCGCCGCATGATCAAGCGGCTGGAGGTCCTGGAACGGGCGGCCGCGGCGGACCCGGCGCCCTCGACGGCGGCTGCCTGAGCCTCCGGTGTCCCTGCGGGCGGGTGCCCGGGGCCTGCGGTGTGTGCCTGCGGGCGGGCCCGAGTCCACCGGTGTGCCTGCGGGCGGGTGCCCGGGGCCTGCGGTGTCCCTGTGGGCGGGTGCCCGGGGCCACCGGTGTGCCTGCGGGCGGGTGCCCGGGGCCTGCGGTGTGCCTGCGGGCGTGGTGCCCTGAGCGCTCCCGCTCGACCGTCCGGCCCGGTCACGAGGCTCCGGGACCGGGCGAGTTGGCCAGCAGGCGGCGGAGGGTGTCGATCCGGTTGGTGGTGATCGAGTCGACGCCCCGGTCGATCAGCCGGCGCATCGTGCGCTTCGTGTCGGCCGTCCACGCGGAGACGAGCAGCCCGTCCCGGTGCGCCCGGTCCGTCAGTTCGCGGCTGATCAGCCCGAAGCGGTAGTTCAGCCAGCGCGGCTTCACCGCGGCCAGCAGCTCCGGGCGCGGCGGGGCCAGTGTGGTCCAGGTCAGGGCGATCTCGGCGGACGGGTCGGCGGCGCGCACCCGCAGCATCGCGTCCGAGCTCGCGCAGTAGTACGCCCGCTCGCCCGCCCCGCACTCGCGGACCGTTCCCACGATCTTCCTCACCGAGGCGTCCGTCGAGCCGGGCAGGTCCACCATCACCCGGTGTGCCCCGGTGGCGAGCAGCGCCTCGCGGAGCGTGGGCACCCCGCCGCCGGTCAGCTCCTTCAGCTCCGCGTGGTCGATCCCCTCCAGCCGCCGGTCGTGGCCCCACAGCCGCTCCAGCGTCGCGTCGTGCAGCAGGACGGGCACCCCGTCGCGGGTCACGCGTACGTCGATCTCGACCGCGTCCGCCCCCCGTTCGAGGGCGGAGCGGATCGAGGGCAGCGTGTTCTCGCGGGCGAGGTAGGGATCGCCGCGGTGGGCCACGGCGGTGACGCGGGAGACGGTGTCGGCCATGAGGCCATTGTGACGACCGGGGTCAGCCGGCGGGCGCCCGGAGCCAGTTCGCCGTGTACGTGTCGATCTCCTCGGCCAGCTTCCGCTTGCCCGCCGGGTCCAGGAACGAGGCCTCCACGGCGTTCTTCGCGAGGTCCGCGATGCCGCGCTCGTCCAGCTCCAGCAGCCGCGCGGCCACCGCGTACTCGTTGTTGAGGTCGGTGCCGAACATCGGCGGGTCGTCGCTGTTGACGGTCACCAGCACCCCGGCCCGGACCATCTCCCGGATCGGGTGCAGCTCGATGTCGGTGACCGCGCGGGTGGCGATGTTCGACGTCGGGCAGACCTCCAGGGCGATCCGGTGCTCGGCCAGATGCTCCAGCAGCTTCGGGTCCTGCACGGAGCTGGTGCCGTGCCCGATGCGCTCGGCGCGCAGCGCGGTCAGCGCGTCCCAGATCGTCTGCGGCCCGGTGGTCTCCCCGGCGTGCGGCACCGAGTGCAGGCCCTCGGCGATGGCCCGGTCGAAGTAGGGCTTGAACTGCGGGCGGTCCACCCCGATCTCGGGCCCGCCGAGACCGAAGGAGACCAGCCCGTCGGGCCGGTGCTCCACCGCGAGCCGGACGGTCTCCTCCGCCGACCGGAGCCCGGCCTCGCCCGGGATGTCGAAGCACCAGCGCAGGACCACGCCCAGCTCGGCCTCGGCGGCCCTGCGGGCGTCCTCGATGGCCTCCATGAACCCGGCCTCGGGGATGCCCCGGCTGGTCGAGCTGAACGGGGTCACGGTCAGCTCCGCGTACCGGATGTTCTGCCGGGCCATGTCCCGCGCCACCTCGAAGGTGAGCAGCCGGACGTCCTCCGGGGTGCGGACCAGGTCCACCACGGAGAGATAGACCTCGATGAAGTGCGCGAAGTCGGTGAAGGTGAAGTAGTCGGCCAGCGCCTCCGGGTCCGTGGGGACCTCGGAGTCCGGGTGGCGGGCGGCCAGCTCCGCGACGATCCGGGGCGAGGCAGACCCGACGTGGTGGACATGGAGCTCGGCCTTGGGCAGCCCGGCGATGAAGGGGTGCGGATCGGTCATCGGAAATCTCCCGGTTCGGTGTGACATCGGCCGGGCGGGCCGGCCGCACCGATCATCGCAGGCGGCGTCCTGGCCCGTCGGGCCTGGCCGTAGCATGACGGGACCACGATGGGGGAGGCCCATGTCAGACAACACAGAGCAGCCCGGGGGCGGGGCCGCGCCGCGCGATCCGTGGGCACCGCCGGACAGCACCAGGGTGGACCTGGGCAAGCAGGGTGCGCAGACGCCGCCGCCCGCCGCACCCACACCGCCCGCGGTCCACGACCAGCCGACCGTGACGTCGATGCCGAGCGCCGGACCGGGGGAGAGCACCGGTCCGATACCCGGGGCCGGAGGCTTCGGTCCGGCGCCCTCGGAGATACCACCGCCGCCGGTCGGCCCGAACGGCCCCGGCCACGCGGGCCCGCCGCCCGCCGCGCACTACGGCTACCCGGCACCGCCCGCGCAGCCGTACGGCGGATACCCGGGCTACGGCGCCTACGGTGCCGGGCCGGCCGCCTGGGGCCCGGCGCCCAACAACGGTCTGGGCACGGCCGCCATGGTGATCGGCATCATCTCCGTGGTCGGCTTCTGCCTCTACGGGCTCAACATCATCCTCGGTATCCTCGCGCTGATCTTCGGCATCATCGGCCTCGGCCGGGCCAAGCGCGGCGAGGCCACCAACCGGGGCATGGCGCTCGCCGGGGTCATCCTCGGCTCCGTCGGCATCGTCGTCGGCGCCGCGATCCTCGGCTTGATCATCTGGGCCGCCACGACCGCCGAGAGCGACGAGGACGGGATCTACGACAGCGAATACGACGACCCGTTCGCCACGTCGCTGGTCGTCGAGGACCGCCGCTAGCGGACCTCGCGCCGAACGCTCCGACGACCGGCCGGGCAGGGACCGCTCCCCGCCCGGCCGGTCGCCGTGGCAGGTGAACCCCGCCTCACCCGGTGGCGCCCGCCCGCAGCCTCTCCCGGGCCTCCATCAGCGCGAAGCCCAGCAGATTCAGCCCCCGCCACTCCCGCGGCCGCTCCGTCCGCGCGTCGTCCGCCGTGAGTCCGACGCCCCAGATCCGGTCCACCGGCGACGCCTCCACCAGCACCCGGTCCCCGGTCGACAGCAGATAGCCGGCCAGCTCAGGGTCCTGCCCGAACTTGTGCACGCTGCCCGCCACCACCAGGGCGAACCGCTCCCGTATCCACACGTCCTCGTCGAAGCCGCGCACCAGCCGCCCCGCCTTCTTCGCCGCCCCCGGACTCCTCGCCGCCACGGCCGCCGCCTCGCCCTCGGGATCGCCGAAGAGCCGCGCCTTCCCGGCCATCATCCAGTGCTCGGCGCTCGCGTACACCACCCCGTCCACCGTGAACGGCGACGGCCACCACTGGCTCAGGCAACTCGGACCCGGCCGCCCGTCCGGGCGCGGACGGTGCCCCCAGAACGGCAGATACTTCACCCGCTTGCCCCGCGCCACGTCCTCCAGAAGCTCATCCATCGGTCCCATGCATGTGAGTGTGGCATCCGCCACTGACACTCCGTACGGGGATTTCCGCACCGACACGACACATGGTCGACAGATTCCGTCGCGTAACCAAAAGGCAACAACGGAATCACTTGTTGGGCGTGAACCGCTCTGTCAGGATCGGCACTCAATTCACGAAGAAGCTACGCCGACCCCGCCCAGCGGGTACAGCGGCGGAGGAGAGCGTCATGAGCAACGGCTTCCAGGTGCAGGACCGCTTCGCGGAAGGTGCGCAGTACATCGGCGGCAAGCTGCTCCCCGGCACGTCCGGCCGCCACCACGACATCGTGAACCCCGCGACCGGCGAGAGCGTGCTCCGCTACGAGCTCGCGGGCGCCGAGGACGTGGACGCGGCCGTCGCCGCCGCCCGCGCCGCCTTCCCCGGCTGGTCCGGCGCCACCCCCCGCGAGCGGTCCGACGCCCTGCACCGGTTCGCCGCCGTCCTCGCCGAGCAGGCCGACGACTTCGCGTACGCCGAATCCCTCCAGTGCGGCAAGCCGGTCAAGCTCTCCACCGAGTTCGACGTGCCCGGCACCGTCGACAACGCCGCCTTCTTCGCGGGCGCGGCCCGTCACCTGGAGGGCAAGGCCGCCGCCGAGTACGACGGGGACCACACCTCCTACGTACGCCGCGAGGCGATCGGCGTCGTCGGCTCCATCGCCCCCTGGAACTACCCGCTCCAGATGGCCGCCTGGAAGATCCTCCCGGCCGTCGCCGCGGGCAACACCATCGTCCTCAAGCCCGCCGAACTCACCCCGCTCACCTCGCTGATGTTCGCCCAGGCGGCCACCGAGGCCGGCATCCCCGACGGGGTCATCAACATCGTCACCGGCGCGGGCAAGGACGCCGGCGAGCACCTCGTCGGCCACCCCGACGTCGTGATGACCTCCTTCACCGGCTCCACCGCCGTCGGCAAGCGGGTCGCCGAGATCGCCACCGCCACCGTCAAGCGCCTCCACCTGGAGCTCGGCGGCAAGGCCCCCTTCGTGGTCTTCGACGACGCCGACCTGGAGGCCGCCGTCCACGGCGCGGTCGCCGGTGCCCTCATCAACACCGGCCAGGACTGCACCGCCGCCACCCGCGCCTACGTCCAGCGCCCGCTCCACGACGCCTTCGTCCGGGACGTGGCCGCGCTCATGGAGACCGTCCGGCTCGGCGACCCCTTCGACGCCGCCACCGATCTCGGCCCGCTCATCAGCCACGCCCAGCGCGACCGCGTGGCCGCCTTCGTCGAGCGGGCCCGCGGCTACGCCCGGGTCGTCACCGGCGGCGAGGCCCCGGGCGGCGACCTCGCCGACGGAGCGTACTACCGGCCGACCCTCATCACGGACGCCGCCCAGGACAGCGAGGTCGTCCAGTCGGAGATCTTCGGCCCGGTCCTGGTCGTCCTCCCCTTCGACACCGACGACGAGGGCATCGCCCTCGCCAACGACACCCCGTACGGACTGGCCGCGTCCGCCTGGACCCGCGACCTGTACCGCGCGAACCGCGCCACCCGCGAGATCCAGGCGGGCTGTGTGTGGGTGAACGACCACATCCCGATCCTCTCCGAGATGCCGCACGGCGGATACAAGGCCAGCGGCTTCGGCAAGGACATGTCGGCGTACTCCTTCGAGGAGTACACGCAGGTCAAGCACGTCATGTACGACAACACCGCGGTCGCCCGCAAGGACTGGCACCGCACGATCTTCGGGGACCGATAGCAGCTGCCGCACCCCGGGGCCCGACCATGACCACGGCGGGCCCCCGCGGCCTCCCACCCGAAAGGGCAATCAGCGTATGGAGAGTTACGAGCCCGAGCGCCTCACGCCGGTCCAACTGGCGGCCATGAGGCGGTCCCTGACCAGCGGCAGGGGCGCCCTCACCCGCCGTTCCCTGCTGCGAGCCTCCGGCATGGGCGCCCTCGCCCTGGGCGGGGCGGCCACCCTCGGCGCGTGCGGCATCCCGCCCGCCCAGCGCGCCGACACCGGTACGGCGTCCGACGACCACTCGGACCGGGAGAAGACGCTCAACTTCTCCAACTGGACCGAGTACATGGACGTCAGCGAGGACGAGAAGAGCCGCCCCACCCTCCGGGCGTTCACCGAGCGCACCGGGATCAAGGTCAAGTACACCGAGGACATCAACGACAACGTCGAGTTCTTCGGGAAGATCAAACCGCAGCTCGCGGCCGGTCAGAACACCGGACGCGATCTCATATGCGTCACCGACTGGCTCGCCGCCCGCATCATCCGGCTCGGCTGGGCGCAGAAGCTCGACCCCTCGAACCTCCCGCACGCCTTCGCCAACGTGTCCGCCCAGTTCCGCACCCCCGACTGGGACCCGGGCCGCGCCTACTCCTACCCCTGGACCGGCATCCCCACGGTCATCGCGTACAACATCAAGGCGACCGGCGGCCGCAAGGTCGACTCCGTCACCCAGCTCCTCGACGACCCGAAGCTCAAGGGCCGCGTCTCCTTCCTCTCCGAGATGCGCGACTCCGTCGGCATGACCCTGCTCGACCAGGGCAAGGACCCGGGGAAGTTCACCGACGCCGACTTCGACGGCGCGATCGGCCGGCTCCAGAAGGCCGTCGACAAGAAGCAGATCCGCCGCTTCACCGGCAACGACTACACCGCCGACCTCAGCAAGGGCGACATCGCCGCCTGCGTCGGCTGGGCCGGCGACATCATCCAGCTCCAGGCCGACAACCCGGACATCAGGTTCGCGATCCCGGCCGCCGGATACATCACCTCCAGCGACAACCTCCTGGTCCCCGCGCAGGCCCGGCACAAGACCAACGCCGAGAAGCTCATCGACTACTACTACGAGCCGCCGGTCGCCGCCCAGCTCGCCGCGTACATCAACTACGTGTGCCCGGTCGACGGCGTACGCGAGGAACTGGCGAAGATCGACGCGTCGATGGCCTCCAACACGCTGATCCTCCCCGACAAGGACATGGCGGCGAAGTCCCGCTCCTTCCGGTCCCTGACCACCGAGGAAGAGACGGCGTACGAAGAGAAGTTCGCCAAGCTCATCGGCGCCTGACCCGGCGGCCACCGGCACCCCACCGGCCCCGCCCTCTCCGAACTCCCCCCGAACACACTGGGACCGCGACCCATGACACAGCAGCAGACCGCAGGCGGCGATGTCCGCCTCGCCGGGATCAGCAAGACCTACGGCTCCTTCACCGCCGTGCACCCGCTCGACCTGACCGTTCCCCAGGGCTCCTTCTTCGCCCTGCTCGGCGCGTCCGGCTGCGGCAAGACCACCACCCTGCGGATGATCGCCGGCCTGGAGGAGGCCACCACCGGCACGGTCTTCCTCGGGAACAAGGACATCACCGACCTGCCCCCGTACAAGCGGCCCGTCAACACCGTCTTCCAGAGCTATGCGCTCTTCCCGCACCTCGACATCACCGAGAACGTCGCCTTCGGGCTGCGGCGGCGCGGCATCAAGTCCGTGAAGAAGCAGGTCGACGAGATGCTGGAGCTGGTCCAGCTGGGCGACTTCGCCCGCCGCAAGCCCCACCAGCTCTCCGGCGGCCAGCAGCAGCGCGTCGCCGTCGCCCGCGCCCTCATCAACCACCCGCAGGTCCTGCTGCTCGACGAACCGCTCGGCGCCCTCGACCTCAAACTGCGCCGCCAGATGCAGCTGGAGCTGAAGCGGATCCAGACCGAGGTCGGCATCACCTTCGTGCACGTCACCCACGACCAGGAGGAGGCCATGACCATGGCCGACACCGTCGCGGTGATGAACGCCGGCCGGGTCGAGCAGCTCGGCGCCCCCGCCGACCTCTACGAGAACCCGCGCACCACGTTCGTCGCCAACTTCCTCGGCACCTCCAACCTCATCGGGGGCGAGATCGTCTCCACCGGCGACGACCTGGTGGTGGCCGCGGGCGGCGGAAAGCTCACGGTGCCCCGCGAGCGCTGCTCGGCCTCCTCCACCACCGCCGGCGGCCGTCTCCTCCTCGGTATCCGGCCGGAGAAGATATCCCTGGCCCACGCGGACGACGCCGACTCCGTCGCCGCCGGCCGCAACCGGGTCACCGGCCGCATCACCGACTCCAGCTTCATCGGCGTCTCCACCCAGTACGTGGTCGAGAGCCCGGCCGGCACCGCGCTCCAGGTGTACGAGCAGAACGTCGAACGCGACACGCGCCTGGTCCCCGGCGCCGAGGTCGTCCTGCACTGGAACCCCGCCCACACCTTCGGACTCGACGCCGCCCAGGACATCGACGCGGGCGTGGAGAGCGTGGAGGACGCGGCGTGAGCGTCACCCAGGCGCCGCCCGCGCCCCCTTCCGAACCGCGGGAGCCGGTGCTCCGCAAGCCTTCCACCCGCAAACGGCTCGTCCCCTACTGGCTGCTGCTCCCCGGCATCCTCTGGCTGCTCGTCTTCTTCGCGCTGCCGCTCGTCTACCAGGCCTCCACCTCCGTACAGACCGGCTCGCTGGAGGAGGGCTTCCAGGTCACCTGGCACTTCCAGACGTACGTGGACGCGCTGCGCGAGTACTACCCGCAGTTCCTCCGGTCCCTGCTCTACGCGGGCACCGCCACGATCCTGTGCCTGCTGCTGGGCTACCCGCTCGCCTACTTCATCGCGTTCAAGGCGGGGCGCTGGCGCAACCTCGTCCTGGTGCTGGTCATCGCCCCGTTCTTCACCAGCTTCCTCATCCGTACGTTGGCGTGGAAGACGATCCTCGCCGACGGCGGTGCGGTCGTGGACGTCCTCAACACCCTGCACGTCCTGGACGTCACCAGCTGGCTCGGCTGGACCGAGTCCAACCGGGTGCTCGCCACGCCGATGGCCGTCGTCTGCGGTCTGACGTACAACTTCCTGCCGTTCATGATCCTGCCGCTCTACACCTCGCTGGAGCGGATCGACGGCCGGCTGCACGAGGCGGCGGGCGACCTCTACGCCACCCCCGCCACCACCTTCCGCAAGGTGACGTTCCCGCTCTCCATGCCCGGCGTGGTCTCCGGCACCCTGCTGACCTTCATCCCGGCCAGCGGCGACTACGTCAACGCCGAACTGCTGGGCTCCACCGACACCAAGATGGTCGGCAGCGTGATCCAGAGCCAGTTCCTGCGGGTCCTGGACTATCCCACGGCCGCCGCGCTCTCGTTCATCCTCATGGCGATCGTCCTGCTGATGGTCACCTTCTACATCCGCCGCTCCGGGACGGAGGACCTGGTCTGATGCCCGTACTGCGCTGGATACGCCGGAACCTGGTCGTCATCGCGGGTCTGCTGACCCTCGCGTACATGATCCTTCCGAACATCGTCGTGATGGTGTTCTCCTTCAACAAGCCGAAGGGACGCTTCAACTACGCCTGGCGGGAGTTCTCGCTGGACGCCTGGAAGGACCCCTGCGGCGTCGCCGACATGTGCGGCTCGCTCTCCCTCTCGCTCCAGATCGCCTTCTGGGCGACGCTCGGGGCGACCGCGCTCGGCACGATGATCGCCTTCGCCCTGGTCCGCTACCGCTTCCGGGCGCGCGGCGCGATCAACTCGCTGATCTTCCTGCCGATGGCGATGCCCGAGGTCGTCATGGCCGCCTCCCTGCTCACCCTCTTCCTGAACATGGGCGCCAAGCTCGGCTTCTGGACCGTGCTGATCGCCCACATCATGTTCTGCCTCAGCTTCGTGGTGACCGCCGTCAAGGCGCGCGTGATGTCGATGGACCCGAGACTGGAGGAAGCCGCCCGCGACCTGTACGCGGGCCCCGTGCAGACCTTCGTACGGGTGACCCTTCCCATCGCCGCCCCGGGCATCGCGGCGGGAGCGCTGCTCGCTTTCGCGCTCTCGTTCGACGATTTCATCATCACGAATTTCAACGCGGGCTCCACCGTCACCTTCCCCATGTTCGTCTGGGGATCGGCACAGCGCGGTACGCCCGTACAGATCAACGTCATCGGCACCGCCATGTTCGTCCTCGCGGTACTGATGGTTCTTGTCGGCCAGCTCATCGCGAGCCGCCGCAAGAGCAGCGCTCGACACGGAAATTCCTGAAGGAGTTGGAAACCATGGCCCCAGCTGCCATGCGTACTGCTGCATCCTCCCTTTCCGGCGCCAAGCCGGTCTCCTACTGGCTCGACGACCCGGCCAGGCCCGCCGCGCTCCCCGCCCTCACGGGCGACGAGCACACCGACCTCCTGGTCGTCGGCGGCGGCTACAGCGGACTGTGGACCGCGCTCATCGCCAAGGAGCGCGATCCGCGGCGGGACGTCGTCCTCATCGAGGGGCACGAGGTGGGCTGGGCCGCCTCGGGCCGCAACGGCGGCTTCTGCGCCGCCTCCCTCACCCACGGGCTGGCCAACGGCGTGGAACGCTGGCCCGGCGAGATCGCCGAGCTGGAGGAGCTGGGCGCGCGGAACCTCGACGCCATCGAGGAAGCCGTCGCCCGCTACGGCATCGACTGCGAGTTCGAGCGGACCGGCGAGATCGACGTCGCCACCGAGCCCCACCAGCTCGAAGAGCTGCGGGAATGGCACGAGGAGATCGTGAAGCTCGGTATCACCGGCGTCGACTTCCTGGACCGCGACGCCCTGCGCGCCGAGGTGGACTCGCCCACCTTCCTCGGCGGCCTCTGGGACCGGCGCGGTGTCGCGATGCTGCACCCGGCGAAGCTCGCCTGGGGTCTGAAGCGGGCCTGCCGGGATCTGGGCGTGCGGATCTACGAGCACACCCGCGGCCTCGATCTCGTCCGCTCGGGGGCGGGAATGGCGGTCCGCACCCCGTACGGCCGCGTCTTCGCCCGCCACGTCGCGCTCGGCACCAACATCTTCCCCTCGCTCGTCAAGCGCGTCCGGCCCTACACCGTGCCGGTCTACGACTACGCGCTGATGACCGAACCGCTCAGCGCCGAGCAGCTGGAATCCATCGGCTGGAAGGGCCGCCAGGGGCTCGGCGACAGCGCCAACCAGTTCCACTACTTCCGGCTTTCCGCGGACAACCGGATCCTGTGGGGCGGATACGACGCGATCTATCCGTACGGAGGCCGGCTCAGCGCCGATCTCGACCAGCGTCCGGAGACGTTCCTGAAACTGGCGGAGCAGTTCTTCACGTGCTTCCCGCAGCTTTCCGGGCTGAATTTCTCGCACGCCTGGGGCGGTGCGATCGACACCTGTTCCCGCTTCACGGCATTCTTCGGGACGGCGCATCAGGGGCGGGTCGCCTACGCCGCCGGATACACCGGTCTCGGCGTCGGCTCGACCCGTTTCGGGGCCGATGTGATGCTCGATCTGCTCTCGGGCGAGGAGACCGGACGGACCCGTCTGGAGATGGTCCGCTCCAAGCCGATGCCCTTCCCGCCGGAGCCCTTCGCCTGGGCCGGGATCGAGATCACCAAGCGGTCCCTGGCCCGCGCCGACAGCAACGGCGGCCACCGCAATCTGTGGCTGAAGACCATGGACAAGCTGGGCCTCGGCTTCGACAGCTGACACGCCGTCCAGCGGTGTGACCCACTTCACTACCAACTGGTAGCCCGAACCCGCGTCATAGTCGCGGCCGAACGCGCTCTCGCACGTGTACGCACCGGCGGAACCCCGCCGGTGTCCACGTCAACGGGAGGCTGGTCATGACGGGACCGGAAACGAAAGCCGCGATCGAGTGGCTCACATCGGTGGCACCGGACCCCGGGGCCTGCCGGTGGGAATGGGAGCGCAACCCCCAGGGCGTCGCGCTCCTCCCCGCCGGCAGGCGCTGGGACGTCCTCATCCTCCCGGCCCGACTGGGCCATCCGACGCTCGACGTCCTCACCCGCCTCATCGACCGCCCGGGTCCCGTCCTCGCCGACTTCGGGGAGTCCCGCATGGGCTTCTTCGTCCCGCCGGGGACCGTCTCCCGCTGGATCGGCACGGGGGTCAGGGGCTGCGGCCGGGGCACCTGGATCGTCGTGCCGTATCCGGGGCGCGCCACCGGGGGAGTGCGCTGGCTCATCCCGCCGGACGGCTCGGGGACCCTCACCGACGCGGCGCTCCTCGAACTCGCCCTGCACGAGGCGGCGGGCGCCGCGGCCGGCGGCGCCCGCGGGGCGCGCCGCCGTCCGGAGGGCTGAGGGGCGCTGCCAGAGGTCTTGACAACCTCATTGGTCTGGACCATGTTGTGCGCACGTCACTCGCCGACTTCCCCCTGCGCGGAGGCTGTTGTGGAACGCACCGGACCAACCGTCAGACTTTCCGGACTTCTGGCCGCCGCCACGGCCGCCGTGCTCGCCGCCGGCGCCCTGGTCGCCACGGCGCCGGCGGCCGGCGCGGCGGACGTGGACCTGGCCCGCAACGGCGGCTTCGAGTCGGGGCTCGACGGCTGGAGCTGTACGGCCGCCAGCGGGGCGGTCGTCTCCACCCCGGTGCACGGCGGCGCCAAGGCGCTGAAGGCCACCCCGGCGGGCAGCGACAACGCCAAGTGCTCCCAGACCATCACGGTCAAGCCCAACTCCTCGTACACCTTGAGCGCCTGGGTGCAGGGCAGCTACGTCTACCTCGGAGCCACCGGGACCGGCACCACCGACGTCTCCACCTGGACCCAGTCCCCCGGAGCGTGGAAGCAGCTCACCACCACGTTCACCACCGGCCCCTCCACCACCTCGGTGAGCGTGTACACCCACGGCTGGTACGGCACCCCCGCCCACTACGTGGACGACCTCACCCTCGTCGGCCCCGGCGGCGACCCCGTGGTGATCCCGGCCGTCCCCGCGGGCCTGAGGGCCACCGCGATCACCTCGTCCTCCGTCGCGCTGTCCTGGAACGCCGTGTCCGGCGCGAGCGGCTACCACGTCTACCGCGGCGGTACGAAGGTGGCCACGGCCACCGGTCCCTCCGCCACCGTGACCGGCCTGTCGCCCTCGACCGCGTACAGCTTCCAGGTCACCGCCGCCAACGCGGCCGGCGAGTCCGCGAAGTCGGCGGCGGTCACGGCGACCACCACGGCGGGCGGAGGGGGCGGCGACACCGGCCTCCCCGCCCGCGCGCTCGTCGGCTACCTGCACTCCAGCTTCGCCAACGGCTCCGGCTACACCCGGATGGCGGACGTGCCCGACTCCTGGGACGTCATCAACCTCGCCTTCGGTGAGCCCACCTCCGTCACCTCCGGCGACATCCGCTTCTCGCTCTGCCCGGTCGCCGAGTGCCCGAACGTCGAGTCCGAGGCGGAGTTCAAGGCCGCGATCAAGGCCAAGCAGGCCGCGGGCAAGAAGGTGCTGATCTCGATCGGCGGCCAGAACGGACAGGTGCAGCTCGCCTCCACCGCCGCCCGCGACGCCTTCGTCACCTCGGTCTCCAAGATCATCGACACCTACGGTCTCGACGGCCTCGACATCGACTTCGAAGGCCACTCGCTCTCCCTCAACACGGGAGACACCGACTTCCGCAACCCGACCTCACCGGTGATCGTGAACCTGATCTCCGCCGTGAAGTCCCTCAAGGCGAAGTACGGCTCCGGCTTCGTCCTCACGATGGCGCCGGAGACCTTCTTCGTCCAGCTCGGCTACCAGTTCTACGGCTCGGGCCCCTGGGGCGGCCAGGACCCGCGCGCCGGCGCGTATCTCCCGGTCATCCACGCCCTGCGCGACGACCTGACCCTGCTGCACGTCCAGGACTACAACTCGGGCCCGATCATGGGTCTCGACAACCAGTACCACACCATGGGCGGCGCGGACTTCCACATCGCGATGACCGACATGCTGCTCGCGGGCTTCCCGGTGGCGGGCGACACGACCAAGGTCTTCCCGGGCCTGCGCCCCGACCAGGTCGCCATCGGACTCCCGGCCTCTCCCCAGGCGGGCAACGGCCACACCACCCCGGCCGAGGTCAACAAGGCGCTCGACTGCCTGATCAAGAAGACCGGCTGCGGCTCCTACCAGACCCATGGGACCTGGTCCGACCTGCGCGGACTGATGACCTGGTCGATCAACTGGGACCGCTTCAACAACAGGGAGTTCAGCCGGAACTTCGACGCTTACTTCGGCAGCTGAACCACCCCAGGGGCGCCAGCACCAACGGCCCCAGGCACCAGCTGGCCAGCACGTCCAGCGGCCAGTGGTAGCCGTGCAGCACCAGACCGATGCCCGTCGCCGTGGTCAACGAGATCGCGGCGACGGGCATCATCCACGCCCGGGGCCACGAAGCCCCCCGCAGCCACACCGGGCGGGGCAGCGCCAGCAGCACCAGGGCCGTGGCCCCGTAGGCCACGGCCGCCGTCGCCGTATGGCCGGACGGGTAGTAGTTGACGGCCTCGGTCAGCGGCCCCTGCCGGGCGGTGGCCACCTTCAGCGGGATCACCAGCGCGGGCACCGCCGCCATGGTGAGGGCCGCGTACACGGCGAGCCGCAGCGCACGGCGCCACAGGGCGTACGCGACCGCGCAGGTCAGCACCGCGAGCGCCACCGGCATCCCGCCGAGGTCGGAGAAGACCTGGGTCAGCCCGGCCGGACCGCGCTCGAACAGCTTTGCCCCGACCCGTTCGTCGAGCCGCAGCAGCGGCCCCCCGACGGCGACCTGCCAGGTGATCAGCGCGAAGAGGACCGCGAGCAGACCGAGCACGCCGGAGACGTATCGGGGAGAGAGGGGGGCCGGCCACCCGGGAACAGGGGGGGTTGTTCCGGGATGGCCGGCGGGATCGGTTCGCCGCGCGCCCCGGGGGGTGTGGGGCGGGCGGCCGTCCGATCGGTGAGGAGCCCCGGAGCCGTCGGCTCCGGCATGCGCGAGCGCATGCTCCGGACGGTGCTGGGGAAGCCCCTGCCCGGAGTCGGCCACGGTTTCCCGGGGCCGAGGTGTTTCTCTCATCCGCAGAGACCGTACGGCAGCAAAGGAGCGGCCGACAGTCGCCACCGCCTCCCGCCATCGCCCCCGCACACGTTCTTCACAGGCTCTCACCCGGATGCCGGACGGAGGCGGCCGACGCCCGCCGCCGCCCGTTCCCGGGTTCGAGGCGTCAGAGCGTGCCGAACGCCCGCTCGATGATGTCGAGGCCCTCGTTCAGCAGGTCCTCGCCGATCACCAGCGGCGGCAGGAAGCGCAGGACGTTGCCGTACGTGCCGCAGGTGAGGACGAGCAGCCCCTCGGCGTGGCAGGCCTTCGCGAGCGCGCCGGCCACCTCCGGGTTCGGGTCCTTCGTGCCGGACTTCACCAGCTCGATCGCGATCATCGCGCCACGGCCGCGGATGTCACCGATGATGTCGCCGTTCGGGAGCTTCGCCTGCATCTCGGCGAGGCGGCCCTTCATGACCTCCTCGATCCGCTTGGCCCTGCCGTTCAGGTCCAGCTCGCGCATCGTCTCGATCGCGCCCAGCGCACCGGCGCAGGCGACCGGGTTGCCGCCGTACGTACCGCCGAGGCCGCCCGCGTGCGCGGCGTCCATGATCTCGGCGCGGCCGGTGACGGCGGAGAGCGGCAGGCCGCCCGCGATGCCCTTGGCGGTGGTGATCAGGTCCGGGACGACACCCTCGTCCTCGCACGCGAACCACTGGCCGGTGCGGCAGAAGCCGGACTGGATCTCGTCCGCGACGAAGACGATGCCGTTGTCCTTGGCGAACTGCGCGATCGCCGGGAGGAAGCCCTTGGCCGGCTCGATGAAGCCGCCCTCGCCGAGGACCGGCTCGATGATGATCGCGGCGACGTTGTCGGCGCCGATCTGCTTCGTGATCGCGTCGATGGCCTGCGCGGACGCCTCGGCCCCGGCGTTCTCGGCACCGGTCGGCCAGCGGTAGCCGTAGGCGACCGGGACGCGGTAGACCTCGGGGGCGAACGGACCGAAGCCCTGCTTGTACGGCATGTTCTTCGCCGTCATGCCCATGGTGAGGTTCGTGCGGCCGTGGTAGCCGTGGTCGAAGACGACGACGGCGGTGCGCTTGGTGTACGCGCGGGCGATCTTCACCGCGTTCTCGACGGCCTCGGCGCCCGAGTTGAACAGCGCGGACTTCTTCGCGTGGTCGCCGGGCGTCAGCTCGGCGAGCTGCTCGCAGACCTCGACGTACCCCTCGTAGGGCGTGACCATGAAACATGTGTGGGTGAAGTCCGCCAGCTGCGCGGAGGCCCGCCGCACGACGGCCTCGGCGGACGCGCCCACGGACGTGACGGCGATCCCGGACCCGAAGTCGATCAGCCGGTTGCCGTCCACGTCCTCGATGATCCCGCCGCCCGCCCGGGCGGTGAACACCGGCAGGGTGGAGCCCACACCTGCGGCGACGGCCGCGGTACGACGAGCCTGCAGCTCGACGGACTTCGGGCCGGGGATGGCAGTGACGACGCGGCGCTCCTGCGGGATTGCGGTCATGCGGGGCTCCTGGGGGTGTTTCGGACGCTCTTCTTTTTGCAGGCTAGGGGTGGGGGAGGGGTGCGGGCATGCTCCGATCGGGAGTGGTGGGGGTGTGTCCTTGTCCTTGGCGGACAGGTGGGACGAGGCGGTCCGCGAACCGGAATGACCCGTGTGGCGCTGAATCCGGGTACTAGATTGAACGACTGCACCGGGAGAACGCCTTGGCACGTCAGGGGAGCAGTGGCAATGGGCACGGAGGGCACGTACGACGCGCAGCGCGAGCAGGGCGGGCAGGGCGCGGACGATGCCGGCGCGCGGCGGCGCGACCACCCCTTCGGGGGTGATGCCGCAATCGCCCGAGTTCCCGGACCGGCCTCGGCCCCACCCGCCATGCCCCCGTTGCCGCCCCGGCCCCCCGCCGCCGTCTTCGACGCGCGAACCTGGCTCCGGGCACATCGCGCGGACGCCGAGCCGGGCCTCTGGCGGTACGGGCACCGGCCGAAGGCGGCCGACGCAGCCGACGAGGTGCCCACCCGCGCGCTGGTCGTGGGCGCGCTCATCTCGATCGCTTGCGGGGTCTTCGCCTGGGCGGTCTGGCGCACCGACTACATCGCGGTCCAGCGGCTTCCCCTGAAACTGTTCACGCCCTCCGACTGGTGGCGCGGCGAGCCCGGACAGTCGGCGCGGACGGCCAGTGCCGTCTACAACAGTCTTTTCGCCGTCCTCCTGATCTACTTCTGCGGACGGCTCGGCAACTGGCCGGCGCTGTACCGGAGGGTCGTCCTCGACCGCCCGCAGCCGGGCAGGGCGCTCGGCGCCGCGCTCACAGGGCTCTTGGTGGTGTGGATCGTCCTCGGGACGAGCCTGCTTCCCTTCTTCTACGCGATCCTCCACGCACTGGTGCCGGTATCCGTACTGAGAGGTGATCCGCAGGTGGCCGCCGTGGTGGGGGTGGCCATCTACGTCCTGATCGCGGCGGCGCTGCTGTGGCCGTTCGCCCGCACGGGCGGATGGACGGACTTCTTCCGGAAGCCCGGCGCGCCCGTAGCCCTCGCCGAGACGGAGACCGAGGCCGATACCGGGACGGCGGAGGATCCCGCCGGATGGCCGCACCTGCGGGCGGCGGGACAGCCCGGGGCCGCGGACAGGCTGGCCGCCGAGATCGCGGCCCGACGCATGAACGATGTCGACTGCGCCCGGATCGGCCATGCGTGGTCGCGCGTGGAATCCGGGGCGCTTTCCGCCGGTGTCTTCGTCGACGGAGTGATGAAGCAGGGAGCGGCGGCCTGCCTGCATCCTTCGGGCGACCGCGATCTCCCGATCCGTGCGGCCACCCACGACCTGCTGACCGCACAGGTGAGGATGGGCGCCTACGCGGAGCATCCGCGCAATCCCGCCACGCGGCGAGGAGCGGGAGCGGCCCTCGACCCCGGCGTTCTCGGCACCTCGCTCCTCGCCGTCGGCCCCCACGGGCCCGACCGGACACGCCGCCTGGTGAGGCCGGTGGTGGAGTCGCTGTCCCTCCAGGCTCTGGCCGGACGGGCGGCCGTGGTCGTCGTCTCCGGCGAAGGCGTCGAGCTCGGGCCCGAGGACTCCTACGACGTGGTGGTGAGGATCGGTGATTCCAGGTCGCTGTACGACCTCGATCTGTACGGCGGGGTCACCGATCCGGACGAGGCCGCGATGCTCCTGTCCGAGGCCTTCACCGGTGACCTGCCGGACGTGGACAGCCGCCGCGCCGCCGTCACCCTGGGCCAGCTGATCGGCCCCTTCAACGCTGTCCACGGCCGCTTTCCGTCCCTGCCGGAACTGCGGGAACTCCTCGACGGCGGTCGCGGGACGCTGGACCGGCTCCGCGAGGACCTCGACCCGGAGGAACACCGGTCCTATCTGCGGGAAGTGGACGCACGCGAGCGTCAGCTCGGCACCTCCGCGGATCTCAGCGGGGTGCTCGCGGACAGGATCGCCTTTCTCGACAGGCCCGCCTTCAGCGCGTTCTTCGACACCCGGGGACGGTCGAGGCCCTTCTCCCTGCGCGCCCTGGAGCATCCGGTACGCGTCCGGATCGTGCTGCCCGAGCGGAGCCACCCGGAAGCCTCGCGCATTCTCACCCGGCTGGTCTTCGCGCAGTTCGTCTCCAGCGTCGGGGCGCGCCGCGACACCTCGCTCTTCGCGGCGCTCGTCCTCGACGACGCCGCGAGTGCCATGACCACCGACTCCGTCCGGGCGGTGCAGCGGCTGCGTCAGCTGAACGCCGGAGCGGTCCTGGCCGTGCGGTCCCTTGACGACGTGGGGCCGCATCTCCACGCCGCGCTGCTCGGTGCGGTCGGCTGCCTGATGACGTTCCCCGGCATCACCACCTGGGAAGGCAAACGGTTCGCCGAAGCCTGGGGCAAGGAGTGGGTGGAGACCCGCGAGGTCGCCCAGCACACCGTCTTCGCCGACCAGCCCTTCACCCGGGCCCTGCACGCCGTGCGCAAGCTCGTCACCGGCAAGGCCGTGACCACGGACGCGGTGACCGTACGGCAGGTCGAGCGGGAGCGCTGGTCGGCCTCGGAGCTGGCGTACGCGGTTCCGGCCGGGCACGCCGTGCTGTCCCTCACCACCGTCCAGGGAGAGCACGCGCCTCCTCTCCTCGTCCACCTCGACGGCTGAGACGACCCAAGCGGCTACCCGGAGGTAACGCGGAGCTCGACGGAGAGCGGTGCCCGGCACCCTGCCAGCCTGGCAGAATCGGAGTGAGCCGTTCATACGGGACGGCGAAATGCGGGGCCACCGTCGCGGCCGGGGATCCGGTCGTCCGTGCGTCGGCGCCCGCGTCCTCATCCCCGACCCCGAGGGTTCCCGGCCCATGCCCCTCACGCTCGCCTCGCTCGTCCACCACTCGGCGCTCAAGCTCACCGTGCGGGCGGGCGCGGACCGGCTCGACACCCCTGTGCGCTGGGCCCACGCCAGCGAGCTCGCCGACCCCGTTCCGTACATGGACGGCGGCGAACTCCTCCTCGTGACCGCCACCAACCTCGACGCCGAGAACGCCGACTCCATGCGGCGCTACGTGCGACGGCTGGCCGGGGCCGGAGTCGCCGGGGTCGGCTTCGCCGTCGGAGTCACCTACGACGACATCCCGCAGGCGCTCGTCGACGCCGCACAGGAAGCGGGCCTTCCGCTGCTCGAAGTGCCCCGCCGCACCCCGTTCCTGGCCATCAGCAAGGCCGTCTCCGCCGCCATCGCCGCCGACCAGTACCGCGCGGTCACCGCCGGCTTCGAGGCCCAGCGCGAGCTGACGAAGGCCGCACTCGCCGGGGACGGGGCCGCCGGCCTGCTCGCCCGGCTCGCCGCCCACATCGACGGCTGGGCCGCCCTCTACGACACCTCCGGCGCGGTCCTCGCCGCCGCCCCCGACTGGGCCGCCCGCCGCGCCGCCCGCCTCACCCCCGACGTCCAGCGTCTCCGGGACCGACCCGCCCCCGCCAGCATCGTCGTCGCCGACAGCGAGGACCGCGTGGAGCTCCAGTCGCTGGGCACCGGCCGCCGGGCGCGCGGCGCGCTGGCCGTCGGTACGGGAGCGGCGCTCGGGACCGCCGAGCGGTACGCCGTGCACTCCGCCGTCGCCCTGCTCACGCTGACCACCGCCCGCTCCCGCTCCCTCCAGGGCGCCGAGCAACGCCTGGGCGCCGCCGTCCTGCGGATGCTGCTCGCCGGACAGCCCGACCACGCCCGGGCGGTCGCCGGAGACCTCTACGGCGACCTGCTCGACGCCCCGTTCCGGCTGCTCATCGCCGAGGCCGCCGCGCCCGCCGGACCCGAGCTGCTCACCGAGACGATGGAAGCCGCCGCCGCGCGCAGCGGCGAGGCGCTGCTCCTGGTCCCCGAGGGCGGACGCGTCGTCGTGCTCGCCGCCGACGGCGGAGCCGCCATGGCCGCCTGCGCGGCCTACGCCGAGGCCCAGGAGGACCGCGCCCCGCGCGAAGGCGGCGCCGAGGACAGCGATGTCGTGGTGGGGCTCTCCGCCCCCGCCGGCCCGGTCGCCGTCTCCGCCGCCTACAAGCAGGCCGAACAGGCCCTCTCCGTCGCCCGCCGCCGGGGCAGGGCCCTCGTCGAGCACGAGGAGCTGGCCGCCGGTTCGGTGCTTCCCCTGCTCGCCGACGACGCGGTACGGGCCTTCGCCGACGGCATGCTCCGCGCCCTGCGCGAACACGACGCCAAGGGCCGCGGCGACCTCGTGGCCTCTCTGCGCGCCTGGCTCTCCCGCCACGGCCAGTGGGACGCCGCCGCCGCCGACCTGGGCGTGCACCGGCACACCCTGCGCTACCGCATGCGCCGGGTGGAGGAGATCCTGGGCCGCTCCCTGGACGACCCGGACGTCCGCATGGAGCTGTGGCTCGCCCTCAAGGCGACGGCGGCCACCACACCCGCCGAGGACTGAACGCGGCCCACCGACGGCTCCGGAGGACTTGGTGGAGCCCGTGGAGCGCCGAACCGCGCCCGCCGCGGGCTGGACGTGGCCCGGTGAGGCTCCGGAGGACCTGGGGTCGCCAGTCGAGGGCGCAACGCGGCCCGCCGAGGACCCGGGAGGGCTGGGGGCCGCCCGTCGAGTGCCGGCCCCGCCCGCCGAACGCCTAGATGTATTGACCCGCCGACCGGACGGCCGGCGCTCCACGCCCACCGCTTCCGCCAATTCGGCGCACCCGGCCCCCGCTCCGCTCCACGCCGGACAAACGCCCTGAGCGCCTCTCCGCCCTACCGTGGGACCACCGAAGGGGAGCCTTCCGGGCACCCACGACGTACGTCACCACCTCCCCGCAACGACCACCGAACTCACGACCTCCGAAGGGCCGGAACCTCCATGACTTCGCCCCACGCCTTCTGGGTGGCCGGCCGCCGGGCCACCGGTGCCGACAGCTTCGACGTCACCAACCCGTACGACGGGCGCCTCGTCGGCACCGTCAGCGTGCCGACCGATGCCCAGGTCGAGGAGGCCGTCGCCGCCGCCCACGCCGTACGCGACGAGTTCGCCGCCACCCCGGCGCACGTCCGGGCCGCAGCCCTCGACCACGTCGTACGGCGGCTGACGGAGCGCACCGAGGAGATCGCCCAGCTGATCTCGGCGGAGAACGGCAAGCCGATCAAGTGGGCCCGCGGCGAGGTCGGCCGGGCCGTGTCCGTGTTCCGGTTCGCCGCCGAGGAGGCCCGCCGGTTCAACGGCGGAGAGGCCCAGCGGCTCGACACCGACCTCGGCGGAACGGGCCGCCTCGGGCTGACCCGGCGCTTCCCGCGCGGGGCCGTCCTCGGTATCGCCCCCTTCAACTTCCCGCTGAACCTCAGCGCCCACAAGGTCGCCCCGGCCATCGCCGTCGGCGCCCCGATCATCCTGAAGCCGGCCCCGGCGACCCCGATCTCCTCGCTCGTCCTGGGAGAGCTGCTGGCCGAGACCGACCTCCCGGCCGGTTCCTGGTCCGTCCTGACGGTCCCGAACGACAAGATGCCCGCCCTGGTCCAGGACGAGCGTCTGCCGGTCATCTCCTTCACCGGCTCGGGCCCGGTCGGCTACGCGATCATGGAGTCGGTGCCCCGCAAGCACTGCACCCTGGAGCTCGGCGGCAACGGCGCGGCGGTCGTCCTCGGCGACTACGCCTCGGACGAGGACCTGGACTGGGCGGCCGGCCGGATCGCCACGTTCTCCAACTACCAGGGCGGCCAGTCCTGCATCTCCGTGCAGCGCGTGATCGCCGACGCCTCGGTCTACGACCGGCTCGTCCCGAAGATCGTCGCCGCCGTCGAGGCCCTCGTCACCGGTGACCCGGCCGACGCCGCCACCGACGTCGGCCCCCTCGTCAGCGAGGACGCCGCCCAGCGCGTCGAGTCCTGGGTCGACGAGGCCGTCCGGGCAGGCGCGGAGCTGCTCACCGGCGGCAAGCGCGACGGCGCCACCTACGCCCCGACCGTCCTCGCCGCCCTCCCCGACGACGTCACGCTCTCCTGCGAAGAGGTCTTCGGCCCGGTCATGTCGATCCAGAAGGTCGACGGCGAGGCCGAGGCGTTCGCGGCCGTCAACTCCTCCAAGTACGGACTCCAGGCGGGCGTCTTCACCCACGACATCCAGACCGCCTTCCGCGCCCACCGCGCCCTGGAGGTCGGCGGCGTGATCGTCGGGGACGTCCCCTCGTACCGGGCCGACCAGATGCCGTACGGCGGCGCCAAGCAGTCCGGCGTCGGCCGCGAGGGCGTCCGCTACGCCATGGACGACTACACCTACGAGCGCGTCCTGGTCCTCACCGGCCTCGCCCTGTAACACCCCGGACGACCCCCGCCCGCGCCCCCGCCCGGACAGCGAGCGCGAGCGGGGGTGCGCAGGAAGAACGGCCTGAGCCCACTGTGCGGGGGCTCAGGCCGTTCGCGTCCGTCCGGTCGGAGTCCGCACTCCCCACGGACGTCTTCCCCACGGACGTCTTCGCCGCGGGCGCCGTGGCCCTGCCGGCCCGGCCCGGGGAGAACGGGCCGTCAGTCGAACACCGGGAACACGGTGCTCACCGTCAGGACAAGGAGGCCGAAGACGGACACGAACCCTCCCCAGATCCGGACGAACAGCCGCTGCCCGAGGGCAGAGCGGTAGAAGCGCATCTGCGGATGTCCGACGCCCCACCGGGCGTAGCGCCGCAGAACCCTCGGATCGGCGTGGGCAGGGTTCATCAGAACCTCCACGACCCACCGGGCCGCCCCGCGGTGGTCGGCCGCCACAGCGAGGCCGGCCAGGAACAGACCGCCGCCCAGCAGCGGGGGTATCAGGGACATGCGCAGGCCTCCCGGGCGTGTGTGGAGACGCACGGTACGCGCTGCGACCCCCGTTGTGTTTTTCGCGGCTCCGCAATGGGGCTGCTGGTCTCCGGGCCCGGGGGTGTTCGTCGGAGACGCTGATCCGAGGTCCGGCCACCGTCCGGTCCGGCGCAATGCCGGACGGCTCCCGGGCGGCAGGTCTGCATAACGTGGATGCGCGAGTACGACACCCCAGGCCGAGGCCAGCACCGTCAACACCCAGGAAGGGTCACGATGTTCGAGATCGAAGACGTGGGCGTGTTCCTCGGCCTGGATGTCGGCAGGAGCAGCCATCACGGTCATGGGCTCACCCCGGGCGGGAAGAAGGTCTTCGACAAGCCGCTGCCCAACAGCGAGCCGAAGCTGCGGGCCGTGTTCGACAAGCTGACCGCGAAGTTCGGCACCGTGCTGGTGATCGTGGACCAGCCTGCCTCGATCGGCGCCCTGCCGCTGACCGTCGCCCGGGACGCGGGCTGCCAGGTCGCCTACCTGCCCGGACCGGCCATGCGCCGGATCGCCGACCTCTACCCGGGCGATGCCAAGACCGACGCCAAGGACGCCGCCGTCATCGTGGACGCCGCCCGGACGATGCCGCACACCCTGCGCTCGCTGGAACTCACCGACGAGATCACCGCCGAGCTGACCGTCCTCGTCGGCTTCGACCAGGACCTGGCCGCCGAGGCCACCCGCACCTCCAACCGGATACGCGGCCTGCTCACCCAGTTCCATCCCTCGCTGGAGCGTGTCCTGGGCCCGCGCCTGGACCACCAGGCGGTGACCTGGCTGCTGGAGCGATACGGCTCCCCGGCCGCCCTGCGCAAGGCCGGACGCCGCAGACTCGTCGAACTGATCCGCCCGAAAGCACCGCGCATGGCCGCCCGACTGATCGACGACGTCTTCGACGCCCTCGACGAACAGACCGTCACGGTCCCCGGCACTGGCACTCTCGACCTCGTCATCCCCTCCCTGGCTGCCTCGCTGGCCGCTGTCCACACCCAGCGCCGGGCGATGGAAGCCCAGATCAACAGCCTGCTGGAGGCTCACCCTCTTTCCCCGGTCCTGACGTCGATGCCCGGCGTCGGCGTCAGGACCGCCGCCGTCCTGCTGGTCACCGTCGGCGACGGCACCAGCTTCCCCACCGCCGCCCACCTCGCCTCCTACGCCGGCCTCGCCCCCACCACCAAGTCGTCCGGGACCTCCATCCACGGCGAACACGCACCCCGAGGCGGCAACCGGCAACTCAAAGGCGCCATGTTTCCTGTCCGTCTTCGCCTGCATGAACGCCGACCCGGCCTCCCGCACCTACTACGACAAGCAACGAGCACGCGGCAAGACCCACACCCAGGCCCTCCTGCGCCTCGCCCGCCAACGCGTCAGCGTCCTGTTCGCCATGCTCCGCGACGGCACCTTCTACGAGTCACGCGTTCCCGAAACAGCTACCGCATGACCGGCCTCGGACTTGCGTAGCTGAACCAAACGGCCTCACAGGCAGTCGCATCCTGTGGAGTAGAGCAGCAGGAAGAGGGCCGTCATGGCGGTCACAGTGAAACCGACAGCGGTCAGGGCTGCGAGGCCCCGACGGCGCCCCTTCGCGGGAGTACGGAAGGTCTGCCAAGCGCCGTGGGCGAGGAGGAGGCTGAGCAGCCCAGCCCCCGCGATGGTGAAGCGCGGGCTGAGGGACCAGCTCAGGTAGGCGATCAGAGCCAGGCAGCCGAGCAGGGCACAGGCGAGCAGGCTGAGGATCACCTCGGCGACGGCTTCTCCCAGCGTCTCGACCAGGAAGTCGCCGACGCCTTTCGCTGCCCTGCGGACCCCCATGACGCTCCTCCCTCTTGCGTCGATGGCCCCGAGCGGGGCCTGGTATGGAGGACCCCCGCCGAGCCGGAATGGTTGCCGGGGTGCTCAAGAGTCGCCGACTGCGGCACACGGTCACACTTGACGAAGGACATAGAGGCACCCCCCCCGCCCCGGCGGCCCACCCCGTGCGCGGGGTCTGGTGCGGGTGCCGAACCACGGGTACACGGGTTACATACGGACCAGTAAGCAGCGACTAGCAGTCCGTGCGTACCGGGCGGTTCTTCCCTCCCGGTCGCGCGCGGCGAGGTGAGGTCCCTCATGTCCGCACCACACAACACCCCTCAGGTCCCCCAGGCCCCCAAGGTCACCGAACGCGAAGCGCGCCGGGTCGCCGAAGCCGCCCGTGAGCAGGACTGGCGCAAGCCCAGCTTCGCCAAGGAGCTGTTCCTGGGGCGCTTCCGGCTCGACCTGATCCATCCCCACCCCCTGCCGCCGCCCGACGACATACGGCGTGGCGAGGAGTTCCTGGCGCGGCTGAGGGCGTTCTGCGAGACGCACATCGACAGCGCGCGGATCGAGCGGGAGGCGCGGATTCCCGACGAGGTGATCAGCGGGCTCAAGGAGCTCGGCGCGCTCGGGATGAAGATCGAGACCAAGTACGGCGGGCTCGGACTCACCCAGGTGTACTACAACAAGGCGCTCGCTCTCGTCGGCTCCGCCAGCCCCGCGATCGGCGCGCTGCTCTCCGCGCACCAGTCGATCGGTGTACCGCAGCCGCTGAAGATCTTCGGCACCCAGGAGCAGAAGGACGTCTACCTGCCCCGGCTGGCCACCACCGACATCTCCGCCTTCCTGCTGACCGAGCCGGACGTCGGCTCCGACCCCGCCCGCCTCGCCACCACCGCCGTGCCCGACGGTCCGGACTACCTCCTGGACGGTGTGAAGCTCTGGACCACCAACGGCGTCGTCGCCGATCTGCTCGTCGTCATGGCCCGGGTCCCCGCCTCCGAGGGGCACCCCGGCGGCATCACCGCGTTCGTCGTCGAGGCCGACGCCCCCGGCGTGACCGTGGAGCAGCGCAACGCCTTCATGGGCCTGCGCGGCATCGAGAACGGCGTCACCCGCTTCCACCGGGTCAGGGTGCCCGGTGCCTGCCGGATCGGGCCCGAGGGGGCCGGGCTGAAGATCGCTCTGACCACCCTCAACACCGGGCGGCTCTCGCTTCCCGCGATGTGCGTGGGCGTCGGCAAGTGGTCGCTGAAGATCGCCCGCGAATGGTCCGCCGTACGCGAGCAGTGGGGCCGGCCCGTCGCGCGGCACGAGGCGGTCGGCTCCAAGATCTCGTTCATCGCGGCCACCACCTTCGCCCTGGAGGCCATCGTCGACCTCTCCTCGCAGATGGCCGACGAGGACCGCAACGACATCCGCATCGAGGCCGCCCTCGCCAAGCTGTACGGCTCCGAGATGGGCTGGCTGATCGCCGACGAGCTCGTGCAGATCCGCGGCGGGCGCGGATTCGAGACCGCCGAGTCGCTGGCCGCCCGCGGCGAGCGGGCCGTCCCGGCCGAGCAGATGCTCCGGGACATGCGGATCAACCGGATCTTCGAGGGCTCCACCGAGATCATGCACCTGCTGATCGCCCGCGAGGCCGTCGACGCCCACCTCAAGGTCGCGGGCGACATCATCGATCCCGACAAACCGCTCTCCGCCAAGGCGAAGGCGGGCGCCGGCGCCGCCGGGTTCTACGCCCGCTGGCTGCCCAAGCTCGTCGCCGGTCCGGGGCAACTGCCGGGCACGTACGCCGAGTTCCATCCGGCCGGGCACCGAGACCTCTCCGGGCACCTCCGGTACGTCGAGCGGTGCTCGCGCAAGCTCGCCCGGTCCACCTTCTACGCCATGTCCCGCTGGCAGGGCCGGATGGAGACCAAGCAGGGCTTCCTCGGCCGGATCGTCGACATCGGCGCCGAACTCTTCGCCATGAGCGCCGCCTGCGTCCGCGCCGAGCACCTGCGCGGAGCGGGGGAGCACGGCCGCGAGGCCTACCAGCTCGCGGACGTCTTCTGCGAGCAGGCCCGCATCCGGGTCGAGGAGCTGTTCACCCGTCTGTGGTCCAACACCGACGACCTCGACCGGCGCGTGGTCGACGGCGTCCTGTCGGGGACGTACACCTGGCTGGAGGAGGGCGTCATCGACCCGAGCGGCGAAGGCCCCTGGATCGCGGACGCCGCCCCGGGCCCCTCCGTCCGGGAGAACCAGCACCGGCCGCTGCGCTAGCGACCGCCGTACGGGGTGCGCCGGGTGCGACGGCCCGCGTCCATCCACCGGCGCACCCCGCTCGGGCCCCTCCCGATTCGCCGCCGCCCTCACCGGCGGGCGGGGCCACTGTCCTCGGCGCCGACGCGCTCCGGTGCGGCCCGTGCTCCGTCGTCCGGGCCCACCGCGGCGCGCCGAAGCCGGCCGGGAGGCCACCGTCTCCGCCACCGTCGCGCTCCGGTGCGGCCCGTGCTCCGTCATCGGGGTCCGCCGCGGCGCGCCGAAGCCGGCCGGGAGGCCACCCACGGCATCCGCCGCGTCGAAATGCCCCCGTGGCCGCCGAACTGCACACACCGGGCCCCACCTGCGAAGGCCCCGGCCGCGTACGCACGGCTCCCCGCGCCTCCACGAGGGGCCCCACGGACTTCGCGCACGGCCCCGAAGGGCGCTGAACGGGGTCGCGGGCCCGGCTCACACGGGACGCGCTGTCCCCGCGCACAGCCGGAGCGGCAACAATGGGGGCATGAGCGACAGCCCCGCCCCCCTCGCCGATCCGCATCTCCTCTTCGACGCCGCGGACGGCCGCCGGGATCTCGTGATCCTCGGCTCCACCGGGTCCATCGGCACCCAGGCCATCGACCTGGTCCTGCGCAACCCCGACCGCTTCCGGGTCACGGCGCTCTCGGCCGCCGGCGGCCGGGTCGCCCTGCTGGCCGAGCAGGCCCGCCGACTGCGCGTGAACACGGTCGCGGTCGCCGCCGAGGACGCGGTCCCCGCCCTGCGCGAGGCGCTGCGGGACCAGTACGGGGCCGGGGAGCCGCTCCCCGAGATCCTCGCCGGACCCGACGCGGCCGCCACCCTCGCCGCGAGCGCCTGCCACACCGTGCTCAACGGCATCACCGGCTCCATCGGGCTCGCCCCGACCCTCGCCGCGCTGCAGGCGGGCCGCACGCTCGCCCTCGCCAACAAGGAGTCGCTGATCGTCGGCGGCCCGCTGGTGAAGGCGCTCGCCGCCCCCGGCCAGATCATCCCGGTCGACTCCGAGCACGCCGCGCTCTTCCAGGCGCTGGCCGCGGGCACCCGCGCCGACGTCCGCAAGCTCGTCGTCACCGCATCCGGCGGACCCTTCCGGGGCCGTACGCGCGAGGAGCTGGCCGACGTCACCCGCGAGCAGGCACTCGCCCACCCGACCTGGGCCATGGGACCGGTCATCACGATCAACTCCGCGACCCTGGTCAACAAGGGCCTGGAGGTCATCGAGGCACATCTCCTCTACGACATCCCGTTCGACCGGATCGAGGTGGTCGTCCACCCGCAGTCCTACGTCCACTCGATGGTGGAATTCAGCGACGGCTCCACGCTCGCCCAGGCCACCCCGCCGGACATGCGCGGCCCCATCGCCATCGGCCTCGGCTGGCCCGAGCGGGTCCCGGACGCGGCCCCCGCCTTCGACTGGTCGAAGGCCTCCACCTGGGAGTTCTTCCCCCTGGACACCGACGCCTTCCCGTCCGTCGGTCTCGCCCGGCACGTCGGCGGGCTCGGCGGCACCGCACCCGCCGTCTTCAACGCGGCCAACGAGGAATGCGTCGACGCGTTCCTGGCCGGACAGCTGCCCTTCAACGGAATCATGGATACGGTCACGGCTGTGGTGTCCGAACACGGCACCCCCGCCCCGGGAACCTCGCTCAGCGTCGCGGACGTCCTCGAAGCGGAAACGTGGGCCCGCGCGCGGGCCCGGGAACTCTCGGCGAAAGCGACAGCGGAGGCGCACGCATGAGTCTGACCTCGATCCTGCTGACGGTCCTGGGGATCGCCGTCTTCGTCGTGGGCCTGCTCTTCTCCATCGCCTGGCACGAGCTGGGCCACCTCTCCACGGCCAAGATGTTCGGCATCCGGGTCCCGCAGTACATGGTCGGCTTCGGCCCGACGCTCTGGTCGAAGAAGAAGGGCGACACGGAGTACGGCATCAAGGCCATCCCGGCCGGCGGCTACATCCGCATGATCGGGATGTTCCCGCCGGGCCCCGACGGCCGTCTCGAAGCCCGCTCCACCTCCCCGTGGCGCGGCATGATCGAGGACGCCCGCTCCGCCGCCTTCGAGGAGCTGCAGCCCGGCGACGAGAAGCGCCTCTTCTACACGCGCAAGCCGTGGAAGCGCGTCATCGTCATGTTCGCCGGTCCCTTCATGAACCTGATCCTCGCGGTCGCCATCTTCATGGGCGTCGCGATGACCTTCGGCTTCCAGACCCAGACCACCGAGGTCGGCGGTGTCCAGCAGTGCGTGATCGCGCAGAGCGAGAAGCGCGACACCTGCCGGAGCGGCGACCCCGTCTCGCCCGCCAAGGCCGCCGGGCTCCAGGAGGGTGACCGGATCGTCGCCTTCGACGGTACGAAGGTCGACGACTGGGCGACGCTCTCGGACCGCATCCGCCAGACCATCGGCCCCGCCACCATCGTCGTCGAGCGCGGTGGCGAGGAGGTCACGCTCAACGCGGTGCTGCGCGAGAACGCCGTCGCCAAGAAGGACGGCGACGGCGAGGTCGTCCCGGACGAGTTCGTCAAGGCCGGCTACCTCGGCTTCGCCGCCCGGACCGAGATCGTGCCGCTCTCCTTCGGCGACTCCGTCGTCCGCATGGGCGACATGATCGAGAACGGCGTCGACTCCATCATCGCCCTGCCCTCCAAGATCCCCGCCCTCTGGGACGCCGCCTTCAGCGACGGCGAACGGGCCGACGACTCGCCGGTCGGCGTGGTCGGCGCGGCCCGGATCGGCGGCGAGGTGATGAACCTCGACATCCCCGCGCAGAACCAGGTCGCGATGATGCTGTTCCTGCTCGCCGGGTTCAACCTCTCGCTCTTCCTGTTCAACATGCTCCCGCTGCTCCCGCTGGACGGCGGGCACATCGCGGGCGCGCTGTGGGAGTCGCTGCGGCGCAATGTGGCCAAGGTCTTCCGGCGCCCCGACCCCGGGCCGTTCGACGTGGCCCGGCTGATGCCGGTCGCCTATGTGGTCGCCGGACTCTTCATCTGCTTCACGCTGCTGGTCCTGGTGGCCGACATCGTGAACCCGGTGAAAATCAGCTGACCGTCCCACGCACCCCTTCGGCCCCCGCTGTCCCACCGGTGCCGGCCGGGCACACACGTCGTGTCCGGCCGGTCACCGATGGGTGGACATGTCGACACGGGTGCGTCCCTCCGGCCTCCGGTGCCGTAACCTCGAAGCCTGGAGCCCGCCGATCTCGGGACCTTGATCCACACCTTGGGGATGCACAGCGCATGACTGCGATTTCTCTCGGAATGCCGGCCGTTCCGACCAAGCTCGCCGACCGCAGGGTCAGCCGACAGATCCAGGTCGGCACGGTCGCGGTCGGCGGCGACGCACCCGTTTCCGTGCAGTCGATGACGACGACCCGTACGTCGGACATCGGTGCCACGCTCCAGCAGATCGCCGAGCTGACGGCGTCCGGCTGCCAGATCGTCCGCGTCGCCTGTCCCACGCAGGACGACGCCGACGCGCTCGCCACCATCGCGAAGAAGTCGCAGATCCCGGTGATCGCCGACATCCACTTCCAGCCGAAGTACGTCTTCGCCGCGATCGACGCCGGCTGCGCGGCCGTCCGGGTCAACCCGGGCAACATCAAGCAGTTCGACGACAAGGTCAAGGAGATCGCCAAGGCGGCCTCCGAGACCCGCACCCCGATCCGGATCGGCGTCAACGCCGGCTCCCTGGACGCGCGGCTCCTGAAGAAGTACGGCAAGGCCACCCCCGAGGCCCTCGTCGAGTCCGCCCTGTGGGAGGCGTCCCTCTTCGAGGAGCACGGCTTCGGCGACATCAAGATCTCGGTCAAGCACAACGACCCGGTCGTCATGGTCAACGCCTACCGCCAGCTCGCCGCCCAGAGCGACTACCCGCTCCACCTCGGCGTCACCGAGGCCGGACCGGCCTTCCAGGGCACCATCAAGTCCGCCGTCGCGTTCGGCGCCCTGCTCTCCGAGGGCATCGGCGACACCATCCGCGTCTCCCTCTCGGCCCCGCCGGCCGAGGAGGTCAAGGTCGGCCTGCAGATCCTGGAGGCGCTGAACCTCAAGCAGCGCCGCCTGGAGATCGTCTCCTGCCCGTCCTGCGGCCGCGCCCAGGTCGACGTCTACAAGCTCGCCGACCAGGTCAGTGCCGGCCTGGAGGGCATGGAGGTCCCGCTGCGCGTCGCGGTCATGGGCTGCGTCGTCAACGGCCCCGGCGAAGCCCGCGAGGCAGACCTCGGCGTCGCCTCCGGCAACGGCAAGGGCCAGATCTTCGTGAAGGGCGAGGTCATCAAGACCGTGCCCGAGTCGAAGATCGTCGAGACCCTCATCGAAGAGGCACTGAAGATCGCCGAGCAGATGGAGAAGGACGGCATCACGTCCGGCGAACCCCAGGTGTCCATCGGCGCCTGACCGGACCCCGGGCGCCCATCCGCGCCCTACCGGACCCCAGGTGTCCATCCGCGCCCTACCGGACCCCTGGCGTCCATCGGCGCCCGAGCCGCGCCCTTCCGCACCTCCGCCGCCCCGCCGGGCTCCACCGGGCTTCTCGTCACACCGCCGCCTGACGGCACGTGACGACAGGCCCGGCCCGGCGGGGCGGCGGCGTCCGCCGAGACCGTCTCCCGGACCCGAGCGGTGTTCGAGGGGTTTGTCGGTTACAGTGCGGAAATCAGCAGACCGTATGGTGAGGCCCCCTCGTGTTGACGCACACCACCACCCGGGTCCTCGAACCCAGCGACCTCGGCGCCGCACTCGCCCTCCTCGAGAGCGAGCCCGTCGCCAACGCCTTCGTGACCTCCCGCGTGCAGGTCGCGGGGCTCGACCCCTGGCGCCTCGGCGGCGAGATGTGGGGCTGGTACGCCGACGGCAGGCTCCGCTCCCTGTGCTACTCCGGCGCCAACCTCGTCCCCATCTGCGCCGGACCCGAAGCCGTCCGCGCCTTCGCCGAGCGGGCCCGCAGGGCCGGCCGCCGGTGCTCCTCCATCGTCGGCCCCGCCGAACCCACCACCCAGCTGTGGCGGCTCCTGGAACCCAGCTGGGGCCCCGCCCGCGAGGTCCGGGGCAACCAGCCCCTGATGGTCACCGAGAGCCTGCCCGCCGACATCACGCCCGATCCGCTCGTCCGCCGCATCCGCAAGGACGAGATGGAGGTCCTGATGCCGGCCTGCGTCGCGATGTTCACCGAAGAGGTCGGCGTCTCCCCGCTCGCCGGCGACGGCGGCCTCCTCTACCAGGCCCGCGTCGCCGAACTCGTCAGCACCGGCCGCTCCTTCGCCCGCATCGACGACGGCAAGGTCGTCTTCAAGGCGGAGATCGGCGCGGCCACCCCCCAGGCATGCCAGATCCAGGGCGTCTGGGTCGCCCCCGAACACCGCGGCAAGGGCCTCTCCGAAACGGGCATGGCCGCCGTCCTGCGCTACGCCCTGGCGGACGTCGCCCCCGTCGTCAGCCTGTACGTGAACGACTACAACACCCCCGCCCGCAAGGCCTACCACCGCGTCGGCTTCCGCGAGGTCGGGGCGTTCATGAGCGTCCTGTTCTGAACCGCCGCGCGTACCCGGCGCCCACCCCGGCCAGTAGGGTTCCGGCATGGCAGCCCCCGCAGAAGGCCCCCCAGCACCCGACACCGAGATCGGTCCCGTCGACCTCGCCGCCCGCGTCGACGAGGCCCTGAACGTCCAGGCGGCCGCCTTCGGACTCAGCCAGGACGAGATCGACGTACGCCGCCACATCGTCCTCAGGCACCTGGAGCACCCCCGTGCCCGGGCGCTCGGCGCCACCACTCCCGACGGGCGGCTCGTCGGCTTCGTCTACGGGCTGCCCAACGACCGCACCCAGTGGTGGTCCACCGTCGTCGAGCCCTGTCTGCGGGCCAACGGGACCGACGGCTGGCTCGACGACTCCTTCGTCATCACCGAACTCCACGTCCACCCCGACCACCAGCAGCGCGGCATCGGCCGCACCCTGATCACCACCATCACCGACGCCGTCGACCACCCCCGGTCGATCCTCTCGGCGATCGACCGGGACAGCCCGGCCCGCGCCCTGTACCGCTCGCTCGGCTACCGGGACCTGGCCCGCCAGGTGGTCTTTCCGAGCGCCCCGCTCCCGTACGCGGTCATGGGAGCGCCCCTGCCGCTGCTGCGCCCGGGCCGAATGGATTTCCGCCCGCCCGCGCCGCCCGGTTAACCTCGGGCTCACCACTTTCGCGAGCAGGAGTTCACCATGGCCCAGGTCCAGCGCATGTCCCGATTGATGATCAAGACACTGCGCGACGACCCGGCGGACGCCGAGACGCTCAGCCACAAGCTGCTGGTCCGCGCCGGATACGTACGCCGCAACGCGGCCGGCATCTGGAGCTGGCTGCCGCTCGGCAAGAAGGTCCTGGACAACATCTCCCACGTGGTCCGCGAGGAGATGGACGCCATCGGCGCCCAGGAGGTCCTGCTCCCCGCCCTGCTGCCCAAGGAGCCCTACGAGGCGTCCGGCCGCTGGGAGGAGTACGGCGACCTGCTCTTCCGCCTCAAGGACCGCAAGGGCGGCGACTACCTCCTCGGCCCGACCCACGAGGAGATCTTCACGCAGACCGTCAAGGACCAGTGCACGTCCTACAAGGACCTGCCGGTGATGCTCTACCAGATCCAGACGAAGTACCGCGACGAGGCCCGCCCCCGCTCCGGCGTGCTCCGCGGCCGCGAGTTCCAGATGAAGGACTCGTACAGCTTCGACACCACCGACGAGGGCCTCGCGCACTCCTACGCCCTGCACCGGGCCGCGTACATCAAGATCTTCGAGCGCCTGGGCCTGGACCACCGCGTCGTCTCCGCCGTCTCCGGCGCGATGGGCGGCTCCGCCTCCGAGGAGTTCCTCGCCCCCGCCGCCGCCGGTGAGGACACCTTCGCCGACTGCCCGAACTGCGACTACGCGGCCAACACCGAGGCCGTGACCTTCGCGCTCGCCCCGGTCGACGGCTCGGCGCACGGCGCGGTCGAGGAGCTGGACACCCCCGACACCCCGACCATCGAGACCCTCGCCGAGCACCTGGGCGTCCCCGCCTCCGCCACCCTGAAGAACCTGCTGGTCAAGGTGGACGGCGAGATCGTCGCCGTCGGCGTTCCCGGCCACCGCGAGGTCGACCTCGGCAAGCTGGGCGAGCACCTGGCCCCCGCCGTCGTCGAGCTGGTCACCGCCGAGGACTTCGTCGGCCGCGACGACCTCGTCCGCGGTTACGTCGGCCCCCAGGGCCTGGAGAAGGTCCGCTACCTCGCCGACCCCCGCGTCGCCCCCGGAACCTCCTGGATCACCGGGGCCAACAAGGAGGGCAAGCACGCGAGGAACGTCGTCGCGGGCCGCGATTTCGAGGTCGACGAGTACCTGGACGTCGTCGTCGTCGAGGAGGGCGACCCCTGCCCCACGTGCGGCACCGGCCTCGTCCTGGACCGCGCCATCGAGATCGGCCACATCTTCCAGCTCGGCCGCAAGTACGCCGACACTTTCCAGCTCGACGTGCTCGGCCAGCAGGGCAAGCCCGTCCGCGTCACGATGGGCTCGTACGGCATCGGCGTCTCCCGCGCCGTGGCCGCCCTCACCGAGCAGACCGCCGACGACAAGGGCCTGTGCTGGCCCCGCGAGATCGCCCCGGCCGACGTCCACGTCGTCGCCGCGGGCAAGGCCCTCCAGACCGAGCTGGCCCTCGACGTCGCGGAGAAGCTCAACGCGGCGGGCCTGCGGGTCCTGGTGGACGACCGCCCCGGCGTCTCGCCCGGCGTGAAGTTCACCGACTCCGAGCTGATCGGCGTGCCGAAGATCCTGGTCGCCGGGCGCCGCTCCGCCGACGGCGTCCTGGAGCTGAAGGACCGCCGCACCGGCGAGCGCGAGGAACTGACCGTCGACGAGGCGATCGCCCGGCTGACGGCCGACCTGGCCTGATCACCCGACGGCGAAGGCCCCCGCGCACGGGTTGCGCGGGGGCCTTCGGCTCACCGGTGAGCCGGCAGCCGGCCGACGCGGTGCCGCGCCGGGCACCTGAGCAGATCCGCGCTGTGCTGGGGGTTCCGGCCGGTCCGCGCCGCATCGGAGGGCTTCGGCCGGTCCGCCCCGGGCGGGGGTTCCATGCCCGGCCGGGGCTGTGCGGTGCCGGAGGGGCGTAGCCCGTCCCGCCGTGCCGGAGGGCCTACAGCCAGCCCGCGAACTCCAGGTTCACTTCGCCCATCTGGCGTCGCCCCTCGGCCAGTGCCCGCGTGCCCGACTCGACCGCCCGGAACAGCGTCCAGCCGTGCAGCCGCGCCTGCTCCACCTCCAGCGACTCCGCCAGCTTCTTGACCCGCCGCCGCGCCGTCGCCGGGCCGCCGGGGGAGGCGATGAGATCCTCCGCCCGGTCCCGCACCAGCCGCGCCAGGTCGTAGGCGCGCTCGCCCACCAGCGGCTCGGGGCCCACCGTCAGCCACGGCGCCCGCTCACCGGACAGCACCTTGCTCTGCCGGAAGTTGCCGTGCAGCAGAAGGCGCTCGGGCTCGCCCCCGACCAGCTCCGCCCGGACCGCGAGCGCCGCGTCCACCAGCGCTGCCACCTCCGGGTCGGCCGCGGCCGCCGACCGCATCCCGTCGCTCTGCGCCCCGGTCCGCTCCGCCACGGTCGCGAAGCCGTGCCCGGCGGGCGGCTCCACCCACAGCCGGCGCAGCGTGCCCGCCGCCTCCAGCTGGGCCTTCGCCTCCGGCAGCGAGCGCAGCGACATCTCGGGGTGCAGCCGCTCCAGCAGCAGCGCCCCGGACGCGCCGAGCTGCTCGCCGGCCGGCTCCGGGGTGTCCAGCGGCTTCACCGCGCCCCAGCCGTTCCAGTGCTCCAACGCCGCACGCTCCAGATCCGGTCCGGCGACGGGCGGGGCGATCTTCAGGGCGGCCGGCGTTCCGTCGGCCCGCCGCACCAGGACCACCAGGGAACTGCGCCCGCCGGGGGCGGCCACCCGCTCCACCGTGAGGCCGTCCCCGGCGGCGAGCGCCCGCTCGGTCAGCGCGGGGAGCCCGGCCAGCCAGTCGGCCGCCGCGGCGTCCCCGTACATCTCACCGAGTGCGCGCACCAGGCGCTGCGGCGGTTCGCAACCCATACGTCGTGTGTTCCCTTTCCCGATCCTCCGGATCAGCGCGTTCCGTCCGCGCCCGCGGCCTCCACCGGGCCCGTCGCGGCCGTGTCCGCACCGGTGGCCCGCTCGGCGAGCCCCGGAAAGGCTACGTTGCCGCCCCGCCACCGGGCCGACCGCACCGCGGCCTCCCGCAGCGCGCCCGCCGCGTCCTTGCGCCGAGCGCCCTCGGTGGCCCGTACGAGATCGGCGTAGGCACCCGCGACCCGGTCCTCCAGGACCGCGGCGAGCCGCACCGCCGCCGGCCCGTCCGGCACGGCGAACGGCAGGGCGTACGCGGCGTTCGAGGCGACCGGGCGCCCGCCCAGGTCCCGTGCGGTGCGCGCCAGCGCGTCCCGGCGGGCCCGGTGGGCGTCGTACGCCGCGCGGGCCTCGGAGCCCGGCTTCCCGTCGAGCCGGCCGCCGAGCACGCCGTACCCGTACACCGCCGCGTGCTCGGCGGCCAGGGCGGCCTGGACGGCGGTCAGCTCGGGGGGGTCGGCGTCGTCCTCGGCCGGGCGCACGGAACGGGTGCTCATACGGCTGTCTCCTCGGCCAGTTCGGTCAGCAGGTAGGCGTGCGCCGCCGCGGCAGCCGCCACCGAGGCCAGCAGCCGGGCCAGCTCCGGGCCGGCGGTCAGGAGGGCCTCGGCGTACCCGTCGGCCCGCCGTCGCTCGGCCGCGGCCAGCTCCCGCACCGCGGCCTTCGGGTCGGCGGACACCGGACCGGGGGGCGCCGGCGGGGCGTCGCTCCTCGGCGCCCCCTTCTTCGGATCGTCCTTCGCGTGCGGCGGTGCCAGCGCCTTCCCGTGCTCGGCCACGGCGGCCCGCAGCGGCATGAGACCCGCCGCCGTGGCCGGATGCGCCTCGGCCACCAGGTCGTACCGGGCGAGCAGCCGGGCGCCGTCGCGTACGGCCTTCTCGCGCAGCGCCGACTCGGCCTTCGTGCCTGCGGCCCGCGCGCCGGACTGCGCGGGCTTCCCCCCGGTGCCTTCGTCGTCGCCCCCGCAGCCGGTCAGCACCGCACCCAGGGTGAGGGCTCCCGTCGCGGTGAGCGCCCCCCTGCGCGTCGTCCCCGTGCGCCGCACGTTTCTCCTTCGGGCCTGGACCGGTCCTGACAGGATCTGTCCTGATGTGATCACCGCAGGCGAGCGTACCCGTGGCCGAGCGGCAGGCGGACGGCAACACCCCTGGCGACCGGATACCCTTTGACCTGACGCACGACGATCCCCACAACAGCACACGCGGCCGAGGAGTCACCCGGATGAGCACCACCCAGAGCGAAAGGCTGCGCGGGCTGCTGGAACCGCTCGTCAGCGCGCAGCAACTGGACCTCGAGGAGATCGAGGTGTCCCGGGCCGGCCGCCGAGGAGTGCTGCGGGTCATCGTGGACTCCGACGAGGGCGTGGAGCTGGACGCCTGTGCGGAGCTGAGCCGCGTGATCTCCCAGAAGCTGGACGAGACCGACGCGATGGGCGAGGGCGAGTACGTCCTCGAAGTCAGCTCCCCCGGCGCGGACCGCCCGCTGACCGAGCACCGCCACTACGTACGCGCCACCGGCCGGCTGGCCAGATTCCACCTGACGGGCGGCGGCTCCGGTGAGCTGGTCGCCCGCATCCTCGCCGTCGACGAGGACGGGCTCGACCTCGAAGTGCCCGGAGTCAAGGGCCGCAAGCCCACCGCCCGCCGCCTCGCCTTCGACGAGATCGCCAAGGCGCGCGTGGAGATCGAATTCAACCGCAAGGACAAGAAGGAAGAGGAGGCGTAGCCGTGGACATCGATGTGAAGCTTCTGAAGGGCTTGGCGCAGGACAAGGAGATCCCCTTCGACGTGCTCGTCGGGGCGATCGAGTCGGCCCTCCTCATCGCGTACCACCGCACCGACGGCAGCTACCGCCGCGCGCGCGTGAAGCTCGACGAGAACGGCCACGTCACCGTGTGGGCCATGGAGGACCCGGCCGACCTCGAAGAGGGCCAGGAGCCCAAGGAGTTCGACGACACCCCCTCCGGATTCGGCCGTATCGCCGCGACCACCGCCAAGCAGGTCATCCTGCAGCGGCTGCGCGACGCCGAGGACGACAAGACCTTCGGTGAGTACGCCGGCCACGAGGGCGACGTCGTCACCGGCGTCGTCCAGCAGGGCAAGGACCCCAAGAACGTCCTGGTCGACATCGGCAAGCTGGAAGCCATCCTTCCGGTCCAGGAGCAGGTCCCGGGCGAGGAGTACACGCACGGCCTGCGCCTGCGGACGTATGTCGTCCGGGTCGCCAAGGGCGTCCGCGGCCCGTCGGTGACGCTCTCGCGCACCCACCCGAACCTGGTGAAGAAGCTCTTCGCGCTGGAGGTCCCGGAGATCGCGGACGGCTCGGTGGTCATCGAGGCCATCGCCCGCGAGGCCGGCCACCGGACCAAGATCGCCGTCCGGTCCGCGCGGGCCGGCCTGAACCCCAAGGGCGCCTGCATCGGTCCGATGGGCAGCCGGGTGCGCAACGTGATGGCCGAGCTGCACGGCGAGAAGATCGACATCGTGGACTGGTCCGACGACCCGGCCGAGATGGTCGCCAACGCGCTCTCGCCCGCCCGGGTGAGCAAGGTCGAGATCGTCGACCTCGGCGCGCGCTCGGCCCGGGTCACCGTGCCGGACTACCAGCTGTCCCTGGCGATCGGCAAGGAGGGGCAGAACGCCCGCCTCGCCGCCCGTCTCACCGGCTGGCGGATCGACATCCGGCCGGACACCGAGACGGACGAGGAGCGGGAGAACGCCGACCGCGAGCGGGCCGAGCGGGCCCGGGAGCGCTCGGAAAGGCGTTGACCCGGAGCCGCTCCAGGGAATAGATCTTGGACGTACGCCGCTGAGATCACGACAACATCCGTTCGATTTTTGCCCCCCAGGGGTGAGGTCGGTACGGGGAGGTAGACTTGAGCGTGTCTGGCCGGACGCGAGCCCGCGCTTGCCCCGAGCGAACCTGTGTGGGATGCCGGGAGCGAGCGGCCAAGAGCGAGCTGCTGCGCATCGTGGTGGACGAGGGCGCCTGCGCCCCTGATCCACGCGGTACGCTGCCCGGCCGGGGTGCTTACGTGCACCCCACCTCTGTCTGTCTCGACCTGGCGGTTCGCCGCCGGGCATTCCCCCGGGCCTTCAAGGCCAAGGGGCCGTTCGACACCGCGGCACTCACGCGGTTCGTCGAACGGGTGACATCGTAAGAAAGTGAACGGCACGGGACCCCGTGCGGTCAGGTACCTCGCGAGTTGGAAGTAGGTCGAGATTGCGATGAGCACTCGATGAGTACGCGATGAGTACGCCCATGAAGTAGCGACGGTCCGGCGGTAACCCGGACCTAAAAGGAGCGAAGTGGCTAAGGTCCGGGTATACGAACTCGCCAAGGAGTTCGGCGTCGAGAGCAAGGTCGTCATGGCCAAGCTCCAAGAACTCGGTGAATTCGTCCGTTCGGCGTCCTCGACGATCGAGGCGCCGGTTGTACGCAAGTTGACCGACGCACTGCAGGGGCCCGGCGGCAACGCCGGCAAGCCCGCTGCCAAGCCTGGCGCGCCCCGCAAGGCGTCGCCCGCGAAGCCCGCAGCGCCCTCCCCGGCCGCTGCGGCACGTCCCGCTGCCCCGAAGCCCGGCGCCCCCCCCAAGCCGGCCGCCCCGAGGCCCCAGCAGCACCCCGGCAGCGCCCTCCGCGCCGTCGGCGGGCCCCGTCCGGGCCCGAAGCCCGCGCCGAAGGCGGCCCCGGCCGCCCCGGTCCCGGCCGCCGAGTTCTCGGCTCCGGCGCCCGAGCGCCCGGCTGCCCCGCAGCCCCGCGCCCCTCCGGTGCCACCCCGGCCCCGTCCCACGCCCGCCCGTCCGGCTCCGGCCGGCGGTCAGCGCGACGGTGGCCAGCGTGACGGCGGCCGCGGCGGCGAGCGTGGCGGCGACCGCCCCGCGCGTCCCTCGGGCCAGGGCGCCCCGCGCCCCGGCGGCGCCCGTCCGGCCGGTCCCCGTCCGGGCAACAACCCCTTCACCTCCGGCGGCTCCACCGGCATGGCGCGCCCCTCGGCGCCGCGTCCCGGCGGTGCCCGCGCCCCGGCGGCGGCCAGGAGCGCCCCGGCGCCCCGCGTCCGCAGGGCGGCGGCGGCCCCGGTGGCGCCCCGCGCCCCAGGGCGGTCAGGGCCAGGGCGGTGCCCGTCCCACTCCGGGCGGTATGCCCCGTCCGCAGGCTCCGCGTCCCGGCGGCGGTCCCGCCGGTAACCGCCCGAACCCGGGCATGATGCCGCAGCGTCCGGCTGCCGGCCCGCGCCCCGGTCCCGGCGGCGGTGGCCGCGGTCCCGGTGGCGGCGGTCGTCCCGGTGGCGGTGGCGGTCGTCCCGGTGGCGGCGGCTTCGCCGGTCGTCCCGGTGGCGGCGGCGGCTTCGCCGGCCGTCCGGCCGGTCCCGGCGGCGGTGGCGGCGCCGGTCGTCCCGGTGGTGGCGGCGGCTTCGGCGGTCGTCCCGGCTTCGGTGGCCGTCCGGGTGGTCCCGGTGGCCGCGGTGGCACGCAGGGTGCGTTCGGCCGTCCCGGCGGTCCGGCCCGTCGTGGCCGCAAGTCGAAGCGGCAGAGGCGCCAGGAGTACGAGGCCATGCAGGCCCCGTCGGTCGGCGGCGTCATGCTGCCCCGCGGCAACGGACAGGCCGTCCGGCTGTCGCGCGGCGCCTCGCTCACCGACTTCGCGGAGAAGATCAACGCCAACCCGGCGTCGCTCGTCGCCGTGATGATGAACCTCGGCGAGATGGTCACCGCCACGCAGTCCGTTTCCGACGAGACGCTCCGGCTTCTCGCCGAGGAGATGAACTACGTCCTGGAGATCGTCAGCCCGGAGGAGGAGGACCGCGAGCTGCTCGAGTCCTTCGACATCGAGTTCGGCGAGGACGAGGGCGGCGAAGAGGCCCTGGTCTCCCGTCCGCCGGTCGTGACCGTCATGGGTCACGTCGACCACGGTAAGACCCGCCTCCTCGACGCGATCCGCAAGACCAACGTGGTCGCGGGCGAGGCCGGTGGCATCACCCAGCACATCGGTGCCTACCAGGTCTCCTCCGAGGTCAACGGCGAGGACCGCAAGATCACCTTCATCGACACCCCGGGTCACGAGGCGTTCACCGCCATGCGTGCCCGTGGTGCGAAGTCGACCGACATCGCGATCCTCGTGGTGGCGGCCAACGACGGTGTGATGCCCCAGACGATCGAGGCGCTGAACCACGCCAAGGCGGCCGAGGTGCCGATCGTGGTCGCGGTCAACAAGATCGACGTCGAGGGCGCCGACCCGACCAAGGTGCGCGGTCAGCTCACCGAGTTCGGTCTGGTGGCCGAGGAGTACGGCGGCGACACCATGTTCGTCGACATCTCCGCCAAGCAGGGCCTCAACATCGAGTCCCTCCTGGAGGCCGTCGTCCTCACCGCCGACGCCTCGCTCGACCTGCGGGCCAACCCCGGCCAGGACGCGCAGGGCATTGCGATCGAGTCCCACCTCGACCGCGGTCGCGGTGCCGTCTCGACCGTCCTGGTCCAGCGCGGAACGCTGCGCATCGGTGACACGGTGGTCGTCGGCGACGCCTACGGCCGCGTCCGGGCCATGCTCGACGACAACGGTCAGAACGTGCAGGAAGCGGGTCCCTCGACCCCGGTCCTGGTGCTCGGTCTCACCAACGTCCCGGGTGCCGGCGACAACCTCCTGGTCGTCGACGAGGACCGTACGGCCCGTCAGATCGCGGAGAAGCGTGCCGCCCGCGAGCGCAACGCCAACTTCGCCCGCAAGGGCGTCCGGTTCTCCCTGGAGAACCTGGACGAGGCGCTCAAGGCCGGTCTGGTCCAGGAGCTCAACCTCATCATCAAGGGCGACGCGTCCGGTTCGGTGGAGGCCCTCGAGTCCTCGCTGCTCCAGCTCGACGTCGGTGAAGAGGTCGACATCCGGATCCTGCACCGCGGTGTGGGTGCGGTCACCGAGTCGGACATCAACCTGGCGACCGGCTCCGACGCCATCGTGATCGGCTTCAACGTGCGCGCCGCGGGGCGTGCCGAGCAGATGGCCGAGCGCGAGGGCGTGGACGTCCGGTACTACTCGGTCATCTACCAGGCGATCGAGGAGATCGAAGCGGCCCTCAAGGGTCTGCTCAAGCCGGAGTACGAAGAGGTCGAGCTCGGCACGGCGGAGATCCGCGAGATCTTCCGCTCGTCCAAGCTGGGCAACATCGCCGGTGTGCTGGTCCGCTCCGGCGAGGTCAAGCGCAACACCAAGGCGCGCCTGCTGCGCGATGGCAAGGTCATCGCGGAGAACCTCAACATCTCCGGTCTGCGCCGCTTCAAGGACGACGTCACCGAGATCCGCGAAGGCTTCGAGGGCGGTATCAACCTCGGAAACTTCAACGACATCAAGATCGACGACGTCATCGCGACGTACGAGATGCGCGAGAAGCCGCGAGGCTGATCCGCGGGGATGCGGCGGGGTTCCGGGCGCTTGCTCCCGGAACCCGGCCACCACGGTCGGGGCCGGTCGACGGGTCGTATTTCCGTCGATCGGCTCCGGCCGTTCCGGTACGGTTTGGATGTCCCCGGCAAGCTCTGGCGGGGCACGAACCCGAACCGGCGGGACATCCGGACACACATGTATGTGGGGACCCTGTCCTTCGATCTGCTCCTCGGCGACGTACGGTCGTTGAAGGAGAAGCGTTCCGTCGTCCGCCCGATCGTCGCCGAACTCCAACGCAAGTTCGCGGTGAGCGCGGCCGAGACCGGCGGGCAGAATCTCCACCGCAGGGCCGAGATCGGCCTTGCCGTGGTCTCCGGTGACACCGGACACCTCACGGACGTGCTGGACCGCTGCGAGCGGCTGGTCGCGGGACGCCCCGAGGTGGAGCTGCTGTCGGTCAGACGGCGGCTGCACAGTGACGAAGACTGACAGTCGAGCGAAATCAGAAGGAAGAGTGACGGACCGGTGACCGACAACGCGCGGGCCCGCAAGCTGGCCGATCGCATCCAGGTCGTGGTCGCGGAGACCCTGGACCGGCGAATCAAGGATCCGCGGCTGGGATTCGTGACGATCACGGACGCCCGGGTCACCGGCGACCTGCGGGAGGCCACGGTCTTCTACACGGTCTACGGCGACGACGAGGAGCGCGCGGCCTCCGCGGCCGCGCTGGAGAGCGCCAAGGGCGTGCTGCGCTCCGAGGTCGGCCGGCAGACCGGGGTCCGGTTCACGCCGACCCTGGCCTTCGTGCCGGACGCCCTCCCGGACAACGCCCGCACCATCGAGGATCTCCTCGACAAGGCGCGGGCCAGGGACGCGGAGGTGCGCCAGGTCTCCACCGGAGCGACGTACGCCGGTGAGGCCGACCCGTACCGCAAGCCCGAGGACGAGGACGACGAGGCGGACACCCCCGGCTCGACCGACAAGAACGAGGGCCCCGCCTCCGCATGACCGAGCAGACCACCACTCCGCATGATGACAGTGGGAGCGAAGTGACCTCGGACAAGGGCGGTGGCGGGCGACGGGAGGACGGACTTGTCATCGTCGACAAGCCGTCCGGCTTCACTTCGCACGACGTCGTCGCCAAGATGCGCGGCATCGCCCGTACGCGACGCGTCGGCCACGCCGGCACGCTGGACCCGATGGCCACCGGAGTCCTGGTGCTCGGGGTCCAGCGGGCCACCAAGCTCCTGGGCCACCTCGCCCTGACCGAGAAGGAGTATCTCGGCACGATCCGGCTCGGCCAGGACACGGTCACCGACGACGCCGAGGGCGAGATCACCTCGTCGACCGACGCCTCCCGGGTGACCCGGGAGGGCATCGACGCCGGGGTGGCCGCGCTGACCGGCGCGATCATGCAGGTACCGTCCAAGGTCAGCGCCATCAAGATCGACGGCAAGCGGTCCTACGCGCGGGTGCGCGGCGGCGAGGAGTTCGAGATCCCGGCACGCCCGGTGACCGTGTCCTCCTTCCGCGTCTACGACGTCCGCGAGGCGGTCGCCGAGGACGGCACCCCCGTCCTCGACCTGGTCGTCTCCGTCGTCTGCTCCTCGGGGACGTACATCCGGGCGCTGGCCCGCGACCTCGGCGCCGGGCTCGGCGTGGGCGGCCATCTGACCGCGCTGCGCCGTACCCGGGTCGGCCCCTACGGCCTGGACGCGGCCCGCACCCTGGACCAGCACCAGGAGGAGCTGACCGTGATGCCGGTCGCCGAAGCGGCGAACGCGGCCTTCCCCCGCTGGGACGTCGACGAGAAGCGCGCCAGGCTGCTGCTCAACGGCGTACGGCTGGACATGCCGGCCCACCCGCCGGGGCCGGTCGCGGTCTTCGGGCCCGACGGCGCGTTCCTCGTGCTCGTCGAGGAGGAGAAGGGCAAGGCCAAGAGCCTCGCCGTCTTCGCCTGACCGGGGGCGCGTCCGCCGGACGCGCCGACCAGCGGTTTCCGACGCGCCGACAGCCTGCTGCCGGCGCGTCGGCCGTCCGTCGTGGAGCGGGCACCACCCCCCATCGGCGCCCGCTCCACCCTTTCCCCTCCCCGGCACCATCCCTGCTCCCGGGAGGACACGCCTATTCACCCCATTGGACGGGCGCTCGGAGTGAACAACGGGGGCGCGGGGGGCGCTTTCCCCGTCCGCGCGCTCCGGGCGATCACCGGCGGCCTACGGTCGGACCATGGGCAGTGGGGACCGGTCGAAGCTGGTGAAGATCTGCGATCAGGCCGGCCGGCCGCGAGGGACGGGATTCGTCGCGGACGGGCGCGGCACGGTCGTCACCGCCCATCAGGCCGTCATCGCCCCGGGCCCGCTCCTCCTGCACGGCACCGGCGGGCGCACCTGCCGTGTCGTCCCCGACGACATCACCGCCCTGCCCGCCCTCGGCCTCGCCCTCCTGCGCACCGGGGGACCCGACGCCCTCGACGCCGAACCGCTGCCCATCGCCGGGCGCGACCGCGCCGAGCCCGGCGGCTACGTGGACATCGCCGCCCACGGACGGCGCGAGGCCCGCGTGCTCGGCACCACCCCCGCCACGTACACCGCACCGGACGGCGTCGGCCACCCGGTCCCCGCGGCCCTGGATCTCGCCCTGGGCACCGACGGGCGCGACGCCCTGCGCTCCGGCGGCGCGGCCATCGGCGGCCCGGTCACCGACCCGGCCACCGGCGCGGTCCTCGGCATCCTCAGCACCGCCCTCACGGCCCCCCACGAGGCCGCCGGCCTGGCCCTCCCGATCCCCCGGGGCACGGACGACACCCTGGACGCCCTGCTCCGGCGCAACGCCGCCGTCGCCCCCGCCTACGGCCCCCACCTCAACCTCGCCGGGGCCCTCCAGCTCACCGCCACCTCCGTCGGCTCCGCGGACGGCCCCGAGGCCCGCACCGAACCGGTCGAGCGCACGGACGTCCACGCCGAGCTGGCCGCCTTCGCCGCCGGTACGGGCCTGGTCCTCGGCCTCGTCGGCGCCCCCGGCACCGGCCGCACCACCGAGCTGGCCGCCCTCGCAGCCCGCCGGGCCGACGGCGCAGCGCCCGCCCCCACGCTCTGGCTGCGCGGCGCGGACCTGCTGGCCGAGGACACCTCGCTCGCCGACGCCGCGGGCCGCACGCTCACCCGCTCCGCCCGGATCGTCACCGCGGCGGGAGCCCGCGGCGACATGAGCACGGCCACCCCCGAGCGCGTCGCCAAGCTCGCCGCCGACGCCGGCCGCCCGCTGCTGGTGGTCCTCGACGGCCCCGAGGAGATGCCTCCGCTGCTCGCCCACCGGCTGGCCGACTGGACGCGCGGCACCCTCGGCTGGCTCCGCGAGCACACGGCCCGGCTCGTCGTCGCCTGCCGCCCCGAGCACTGGGAGACCGCGGGCGCCCTCTGGCCCCGGGACGTGCTGCACCTCCCGCACCGCCCCGCCCGACGGCTGCCGCCCGCCCTGCGGCTCGGCGACCTCACCCCCGAGCAGGCCGAAAGCGCCAAGGAGGCCTACGGCATCCCGTCCACCGCTCTGGCCCCCGGCCACGACCGGCACCCGCTGACCCTGCGGCTCCTCGCCGAGGTCCGCGCCGCGCTGCCGCCCGGTGTGCCGGGCCGTCCCGACACCGAGGACGTCTTCGGCGCCCACCTCGACCTGCTGTGCGTGCGCGCCGCCGTCCGGATCGCGGCCGCCGCCGACGAACAGCCCCGCGGCGCGGCCGTGCGCCGGCTGGCCGCCCGGGTGGCGGGCCAGGTCCACGAGGCGGCCCGCCGCTGTCTGGGCCCGGGCCAGGGCGAGCTGGACCGGGCGGCGTTCGAGGAGATCTTCCCCTGGCGCACCGGCTGGGCCTCCGCCGTGCTCACCGAAGGACTCCTCGTCCCCGCCGGTGCGGGCTACCGCTTCGCCCACGAGGAGCTCGGCGACTGGGTACAGGGCGCCCACCTCGACCTCGACGCGGCCCTGCGCTCCCTCGTGCACCGCTGGCACCGGGGGAGCGGCGCCCCGGACCGCACCCCGCAGACGCACGCCTCCGGTGAACCCCGCAGCCTGCCCGTGCCCCGGCACCGCATCGGGCCGGTGATCCAGGCGATGGTGCTTCTCGGCCGCCGTCAGGGCACCGCCGCCCTCGCGCACCGGATGGCCGACCTCATCGAGGCGCTGGACCGGCTCTGGACCGACGAGGGCCCGCGCGACGAGGACGCCGCCTGGTGGGCGGCCCACCTGCTGGGCGGCAGCCTCCTGCGGGTGCCCGACGCCCGCCCGTACCTCGGTGTCCTGCGGGTCCTCGCCGGGCGCATCACCCGCCGCTCCGCCGCCCCCGAAGGACCCGGGGACCTCGGGGCGTACGGCGAGTTCGGGCCCTGGTTCTGGCGGCGGCTCCGGCTGCCCGAGGAGGACCGGATCGACCTGCTGCGCCGCCTGGTGCCCGCCGACGGGCTGCCCCGCACCGACGGCGACGAACGCTATCTGGACGCGGTCGCCCACCGCCTGGCCCTCGACGCACCGGCCGTCCAGCCGCTGCTGTGCCGCTGGTTCACCGACGAACGCCCGCTGCTCGTGGGCCCCGACGCGCCGGACGTACCCCTGCGCCCCACCGTCGCCGCCGCCGCGCAGGCCCTGCTGTACGCCCGCCGCGAGCTGGACCTCGACGGACTCACCGACGCGCTGATCGCCACCCCGCACACCCGCGCCGGGGAGCTGCTCGCAGCCCTCGCGGAGGACGAGCCCACCGCGCTCTGCCGCGCCGTCGAGCGCTGGGCCCGCGACGAGGACCGCCCGGCCCGCCGCTCCGCCGCCGCCCGCTACGCCGGGCTCCTCCAGCAGCGGGTCACCGCCGAGGGCGACCGGGCCCTGCTGCGCTCCGCCGCCGGGATCCTGCTGGAGCGTCCCGAGGACACCGAGCTGCACGCCGCCGCCCGCACCCTGCTCGTCCGCGACCCGAAGTCCAGACGCCGCCACCTCCCCGACACCCTGCGCGCGTTCGCCGCCGGAGACCCCCGGCTGCCCGTCGAACTGCTCGCCGAGGTGTTCCCCTCCCACCAGGAGGCGGTCCTCGCCGCCCTCCGCGCCCGCCTCGCCCGCCCCGGCGTCGGCGGGGGACCGGTGCTGCGGGCCCTGGCCGGCCTCGACACGCCCGCGCTCGCGCTGCACGTCGCCGGACTCGTACGGGAGTACATCGACGCCCACCCCGACGACGGCACGCATGCCGCCGAGTACGTCGACCTCCGCCTGGAGCACGGCCCCGCCGCCCGCGCCCTCCTGCTGCCCCTGGTCACCGGGCTGCTCCGGGACCGCCCCGCACCGCCCCCGGTCCGCGCCGCGCTCGCCGCGGTCCTCGCCGGGCCCGGCAGCGCGGACTCCCGGCCGCTGCGGGCCGAGTTGCTGGAGGTCCTGCTGGAGTTCGAGCAGACCACCGGCCGGAACCCGGACGTGCTGGAAGCCCTGCTCCGGGCCGCCGCCCGGGGTGCCGAGCGCCGCGCCGAGATCCGGACCCGCGCCCTCGTCCACCGCACCGGCATGCTGCTGGTCCGCACCCCCGAAGGCGCCGCCCGCTTCGACCGGGGCCTGGTCGAGTGCGCCCGCGACGTGCCCGGCTTCGCGGCCCTCGTCATCCGCTGGCTGGCCGAGGCCCCCGAGGAGTGGGCGGCCGTCGTGGGCCCGAGCGCCCGGCGCACGGTGGAGGCGTTGGAGACATCACGTCCGCCGATCCCGATGCCGATGCAGGCGGCGGGACGTGAGCATGGCAGTCTTAGACCTGCGTAATCGACAGACACACGTACACAGGTTCGGGCGAGGAGCGGTCACAGTGCAGCGCTGGCGTGGCTTGGAGGACATCCCCCAGGACTGGGGACGCAGCGTCGTCACCATCGGCTCCTACGACGGCGTGCACCGCGGACACCAGCTGATCATCGGCCGGGCCGTCGAGCGCGCCCGTGAGCTGGGCATCCCGTCGGTCGTCGTCACCTTCGACCCGCACCCCAGCGAGGTCGTCCGCCCCGGCAGCCACCCGCCGCTGCTCGCCCCGCACCACCGCCGCGCGGAGCTGATGGCGAAGCTGGGCGTGGACGCGGTGCTGGTCCTGCCGTTCACCGCGGAGTTCTCGAAGCTGTCGCCCGCCGACTTCATCGCGAAGGTCCTCGTCGACCGCCTGCACGCCAAGGCCGTCATCGAGGGCCCCAACTTCCGCTTCGGCCACCGGGCCGCGGGCAACGTCGCGCTGCTCACCGAGCTGGGCGCCACCTACGACTACACCGTCGAGGTCATCGACCTCTACGTCACCGGCGACGCGGGGGGCGGGCAGCCGTTCTCCTCCACGCTCACCCGCCGCCTGATCGCCGAGGGCGACGTCGCCGGGGCCGCCGAGATCCTCGGCCGCCCGCACCGGGTCGAGGGCATCGTGGTGCGCGGCGCGCAGCGCGGCCGGGAGCTGGGCTTCCCGACGGCCAACGTCGAGACCCTGCCGCACACCGCGATCCCCGCCGACGGCGTGTACGCCGGCTGGCTGGAGGTGGACGGCGAGTCGATGCCCGCCGCGATCTCGGTCGGGACGAACCCGCAGTTCGACGGCACCGAGCGGACGGTGGAGGCGTACGCCATCGACCGCGTCGGCCTCGATCTCTACGGGCTGCACGTCGCCGTCGACTTCCTCGCCTACGTCCGCGGCATGCTGAAGTTCGACTCGATCGACGAGCTGCTGGTCGCCATGGCCGCCGATGTGAAGCGCTGCAGCGAGCTGACCGCCGCGTACGATCGCACCCCCTGACGTATCCCGGGGAGTGCGCCCCGCCCCGGGACGACGGATGCTGGCAGGGTGCGCGACATCCTGCCCGACCTCCGTGCCCGGTGCGCCGACGGCGTCCCCCTCGCCCTGGCGACCGTCGTCGCCGTGCACGGCAGCGCGCCCCGCGACCCCGGCGCGGTCATGGCCGTCGACGCGGCGGGCGCGGTGGCGGGCAGCGTCTCCGGGGGCTGCGTCGAGGGCGATCTGTACGAGGTCGCCCGCGAGGTGCTCGCCGGGGCGGGGCCGCGGGTGGTGGCGTACGGGATCAGCGACGACGAGGCGTTCGGCGTCGGGCTGACGTGCGGGGGCACGATCGAGGTCCTGGTACGCGCCTACGTCTCCGCGGCCGAACTGGCGGATCTCGGCGCCCTGCTCGACCTGATCGCCGCGGACCGGCCGGTGGCCGAGGCGACCGTCCTGTCCGGTGCGGCGGAGTGCGGCGCCCGCCTGGTGGTCCGGCCTTCCCACGCCGGGCCCGTCACCGGCACGCTCGGCTCGGCCGGGCTCGACGCGGCCGTCACCGACGACGCCCGCGGACTGCTGGCCCAGGGCCACACCGCGACCCAGTGGTACGGGGCGCACGGCGAGCGCCGGATGCAGGAGGTGGCCGTCTTCGTCCGGACGTACGCCCCGCCGCCCCGCATGCTCGTCTTCGGCGCGATCGACCACGCGGCCGCCACCGCCCGCATCGGCGCGTTCCTCGGCTACCGGGTCACCGTCTGCGACGCACGCCCCGCCTTCGCCACCCGGGAACGCTTCCCCACGGCGGACGCCGTGGTCCGCGCCTGGCCGCACACCTACCTGGAGTCCACCGAGGTCGACGCCCGCACGGTGATCTGCGTGCTCACCCACGACCCGAAGTTCGACGTCCCCCTGCTCCTCGCGGCCCTGCGCACGCCCGCCGCGTACATCGGGGTGATGGGCAGCCGCCGCACCCACCACGACCGGCTCGCCCGGCTGCGCGAGGCCGGCGCGGACGAGGCCGCCCTGGCCCGCCTCGCCTCACCCGTGGGTCTCGACCTCGGTGCCCGTACGCCGGAGGAGACGGCGGTCTCCATCGCCGCCGAGATCATCCAGCACCGCTGGGGCGGCACGGGACGGCCGCTGGGGGAGCTGACGGGGGCGATCCACCACCCGGGCGGGCCCGCCGGGGCGCGCTGATCCCGGCCGCGGCGAGGAGATCAGGGCGCCCTCCCGGTCCGGCGAGAGTGCCTTCGCCCACGGGCGGGTCCCACGCCCGCCGCCCGACCCGCTGAGGGACACGGGACCGGCCCCGCGGAGGACCACCGGCCTTCAGGCCACCGGTACCCCGGCGGATCCGCCCCCGTCCCCCGCGGTCCGTGCCGCCGCCCAGTGGCAGGCCACCTGGGCCTCCCCGCCTCCGTTCAGCACCGGCAGGTCCACCGTGCGGCAGGCATCCGCCACCCCCGCCCGCTCCGCCTCGCCCGAGGCCAGGATCTGGCAGCGGACGTGGAACCGGCATCCGGCGGGGACCTTGGAGGGGTCCGGCGGCTCGCCCGCCAGCACCACCGGTTCGCCCTCCGCCTCCGGGAGGACGGACAGCAGGGCCCGGGTGTACGGGTGCTGGGGGGCCGTGAGCAGGCGCTCGACCGGGCCCGTCTCGACGATCCGGCCCAGATACATCACCGCCACCCGGTCCGCGATGTTCCACGCGAGCCCCAGGTCATGGGTCACCACCAGCGCCGAGAGCCCCAGCTCGTCCCGCAGGCGCAGCAGGAGTGCCAGGATCTCGCCCCGTACCGACGCGTCCAGCGAGGCCACCGGTTCGTCGGCCACGATCAGCTCCGGCTCCAGCACCAGCGCCCCCGCGATCACGACCCGCTGGCGCTGACCGCCCGACAGCTCGTGCGGGAAGCGCAGGAAGAACCGCTCCGGGGGGCGCAGACCGGCCCGGGAGAGGGCGCCCGAGACGGCCGCCCGCTCATCGCCCGCGTACCCGTGGATGCGCAGCCCCTCGGCCACCGCGTCGTACACCGTGTGCCGGGGGTTGAGCGAGCCGCTGGGGTCCTGGAGGACCAGCTGCACGCGTTTGCGGTACGCCTTCAGCGCCCGGCCCGCGTAGTCGAGCGGGGCGCCGCCGAAGGTCACCCGCCCCGAGGTCGGCGGGACGAGGCCGAGCAGGGAACGGGCCAGCGTCGTCTTGCCGCAGCCCGACTCGCCGACCAGCGCGACGATCTCGCCGGGCCGGATGTCCAGGTCGACCCCGTCGACGGCCCGGGCGGTGGCGGCCCCGCGCCGGCCGGGGAACGCGACCTCCAGTCTCTCGGCGCTGAGGAGGGGCGCGGAGCCGGCCGGTGCGTCGTCCGCCGGGGGAGCGGCGCCGGCCGGAGGGGCGGTGCTCATGTCGTCCTCCTCGTCTCGTCGGGCCCCGGGGAGACCGGTTCGTCCACCAGGACGCACGCCGCCCGGTGCTCCGCCCCGGCCTCCCGCAGCTCCTGGTCCTCGGTGCCGCAGACGTCCAGCGCCACCGGGCACCTCGGGTGGAACGTGCAGCCGCCCGGCAGCGCGGCCGGGTCCGGCGGGTCGCCCGGCAGCCCGCGCGGTGCGTGCCGGGACGACAGGTCCCCGATCCTCGGGAACGCGGCGGAGAGGGCCTTGCCGTACGGGTGGCGGGCATCGGCGTACACCTGCCGCGCCGGGCCCTCCTCCACGACCCGGCCCGCGTACATCACCGAGAGCCGGTCGCAGGTGTCGGCGAGCACCGCCAGGTCATGGCTGATCATGATCAGGCCGACGTTCTGGTCGGACACCAGCTGTTCGATCAGGCGCAGGATCTGCGCCTGGATCATCACGTCCAGCGCGGTCGTCGGCTCGTCCGCCACGATGAGCCGCGGATCGCAGGCGAGCGCCATCGCGATCATCACGCGCTGGCGCTGCCCCCCGGACAGCTCGTGCGGATACGCCTGCGCGCGGGCGGCGGGCAGGCCCACCTGTTCCAGCAGCTCACCGGCGCGCTTGCGGGCGGCGGCGGGGGTGGCCCGGCTGTTGTGCAGCAGGATCGGTTCGGCGATCTGGTCCCCGACCCGGTGCACGGCGTTCAGCGAGTGCATCGCGCCCTGGAAGACGATCGACGCGCCCGCCCAGCGGACCGCCCGCAGCCGGCCCCACCGCATGGTGAGGACGTCCTCGCCGTCCAGCAGGATCTCCCCCGTGAGCTTCGCCGTCGCGGGCAGGAGGCGGAGCAGGGCCAGGGCCAGGGTGGACTTCCCGCAGCCGGACTCCCCGGCGATGCCGAGCTTCTGCCCGGCCTCGACCCGCAGGTCGACCCCTCGTACGGCGGGGACGGCGTCGGCCCCGCCGCCGTAGGTGACGGTGAGGTTCCGGACCTCCAGGAGCGGGGGTTCGCCCACCGGCTCCGACAGGCCCAGCGAGCCGGACGGGTCCGGATTCGGTGGAGTGGTCGTGGTCGTGGCGGTCAACGGGACACCCCCAGCTTGGGGTTGAGCACGGACTCGACGGCACGGCCGCACAGCGTGAAGGCGAGGGCGACCACGGCGATGGCGAGTCCGGGCGGAGCGAGGTACCACCAGTTGCCGGAGCTGACCGCGCCGGCCTCCCGGGCGTCCTGGAGCAGGCCGCCCCAGGAGACGATCGTGGGATCGCTGAGCCCGAGGAAGGCGAGGGTCGCCTCGGTGAGGATGGCGGTGGAGATCACGAGGGTGGTCTGCGCCAGCACCAGCGGCATCACATTGGGCAGGACGTGACGCGACATGATGTGCCCGTGGCCGCCGCCGAGCGCCCGGGAGCGCTCGATGTACGGGCGGGACTCGACGGACAGCGTCTGGGCGCGGACCAGCCGGGCGGTCGTCGGCCAGGTCGTCACGCCGATCGCCAGGATCGTCGTCCAGACCGACCGGGAGAGGACCGTGGCCAGGGCGATGGCCAGAACGAGGGTCGGCATCACCAGGAACCAGTCCGTCACCCGCATGATGACGGTGGCGTACCAGCCCCTGAAGTGGCCCGCGGTGATCCCGATCAGGGTGCCGATCGCCACGGACAGGAAGGCGGCGAGCAGCCCGACCGTCAGCGACACGCGCGTGCCCCACAGCATCAGGGCCAGCAGGCTGCGCCCGAACTGGTCGGTCCCGAGCGGGAACTCACCGCTCGGCTCCTCCAGCGGGCCGCCCGGGGCGTTGGTGACGCTCTGCGAGTCGGCCCCGGCCAGCAGCGGGGCCGTCAGCGCCAGCAGGGCGATCACCGCGAGCACGGCGAGCCCGGCGAGGCCGGCCCGGTGGGTGCGGTACTGCCGCCAGAAGCGGGTCACCGCCTGCCTCCGGCGGGCCCGGGTCAGGGCGCGCGGACTCTGTGCCCCTGCTTCCCCGGGGGGTCGGCGGGGGTGCGGGCCCTGCGGTCCGGAGGGCTTCTCCAGCGACGTCGTCATCGGCCCACCCGGGGATCGAGCAGCGGATAGATCACATCGGCGAGCGTGTTCATCAGGATCACCGCGGCGGCGAACACGAAGAACAGCGCCTGCACCAACGGCAGGTCCGGCACGCTCAGCGCCTGGTAGAAGAGGCCGCCGAGACCCGGCCAGGAGAACACCGTCTCGACCAGGATGGCCCCCGCCACCGTCGTCCCGAGGTTCACGAAGAGCAGGGTGACGGTGGGCAGCATCGCGTTCGGCACGGCGTGCTTCCGGCGGACGAGGTCGTCGCGCAGCCCCTTGGCGCGGGCCGTCGTCAGATAGTCGCTGCCCATCTCGTCCAGCAGCGAGGAGCGCATCACCAGCAGGGTGCGCGCGTACTCCACGGCGACCAGGGTGACGACGGGCAGCACCAGGTGGTGGGCGATGTCCAGCACCCGGTCGAAGCCCTCGGTGTCCCCGGACTCCATACCGCCCGTCGGGAACAGCCCGGGGATCGGGCCGATGCCCACCGACAGGGTGATGATGAGGAGCAGACCGAGCCAGAACGAGGGCACCGAGTACAGCGTCAGCGCGAAGGCGGTGTTGGCCCGGTCCCCGGCGCCGCCGTTGCGCCACGCGGACCGGGAGCCCAGCCAGATGCCGAGCAGCGTGTAGATCACGAAGGCGGTGCCCGTCAGCAGCAGGGTGGCGGGCAGCGCCTCGGTGATCTTGTCGACGACCGGCGCGCGGAACTGGTACGACGTACCGAAGTCGCCGGTCAGCGCCTTGCCGCAGTACTGCGTGAACTGCTGCCACAGCGGCAGGTCGAGCCCGAACTCACGGCGCATCGCCGCGATCTGTTCGGTCGACACCTGGCGCCCGCCGGTCATCTGCTTGACCGGGTCGCCGGGGATCAGGCGGAAGAGGAAGAAGCTGGTGACGAGGACGGCGAACAGGGAGACGGCCGCCCCGGCGAGCTTGCCCGCCGCGTACCGGGCGTAGGCGGCCGTACTGCGGGAGCGCGGGGAGCGGGCCGGCGGCCCGGACGGGGCCGGGCCGCCGGACGGGGTGCTCTCCACGCCCGCCGCGCCCGGTCGCAGGGCGGGAGTGCTGTCTGGGCTCATGGACTATTCACGGTCTTCCGCGGTGGAGCGGCGACGCATGGCGAACAGCAGTCCGCCACCGGCGAGGACGACGACGGCGACCCCGACCCCGATCAGCACCCCGGTGGAGGAGCCACCGGAGCTGGAGGAACCGGACGAGGAGGCCCCGGCGGCCGGGACCGCCGACCACCAGCTCCAGTAGCCGTCCTGGCCGTAGATGTTGCCCGCGGCCGACGGCATGGTGGTGATGGACTCGATGTGGTCGGTGCGGTAGGCCTCGACGGCATTCGGGTACGCCATGACGTTCATGTACCCGGTGTCGTACAGCCGCGACTCCAGTTGCTTGACCAGATCCGCCCGCTTGGCGGGGTCGTACTCCGCCAGTTGCCTCTTGTAGAGCTCGTCGTACCGCTTGTCGCAGATGAAGTTGTCGGTCGCGGCCGACTCCTTCGCCTTGGCCGGCAGGGCGGCGCAGGTGTGGATGGAAAGGACGAAGTCGGGGTCGGGGTTGACGGACCAGCCGTCGAAGGCGAGGTCGTACTCCCCGGCGTACCAGGGGTCGGAAACGTTGTCGAGGCAGTCGACCTTCAGTCCGATGCCCTGCTCGCCCCACCACTCCTGGAGGTACTTGCCGATCGCCTTGTCGTTGGGGTCGGTGGCGTGGCAGAGGATGCGGAAGTCCAGCGGCCTGCCGTCCTTGCCGACGCGCTTGCCCGCGCCGTTCTTCTCGTACCCGGCCTCGTCGAGGAGGGCGGCGGCCTTCTCCGGGTCGTAGGCAAGCTTCTGATCCGCCGACGGCTTCCAGAAGTAGTCGCCGAAGCGCGGCGGGATGTAGCCCTCGCCCTCGACGGCGTGGCCCTGGAAGACCTTGTCGATGATGGTCTTGCGGTCCACCGCCATGAACAGCGCGTGCCGCACCTTCTGGTCCAGCAGGGCCGGGTGGCCGTCGCCGAACGTCTCCCCGTCCTTGGTCCGTGCCCCGGGGTTGACGGCGAGCGCGAAGAAGCGGCGGCCCGGGGCGTCGTTCACCTTGATGTCCGGCGCGGACTTCAGCGAGGCGGACTGGGCGGGGGTCAGGCTGGGGCTGCCCGCGACGAAGGACACCTCACCCTTGCGCAGGGCGGCCACGGCCGCGTCCTGGTCCTTGTAGTAGCGGAAGACCAGCTCGTCGAACTTGGGCGAACCGCGCCAGAAGTCCTTGTTGGCCTTCAGCTTCACATAGCTGTCGACCTTGTAGTCCGTCAGGATGAACGGACCGTTCCCCACGACGGGGAAGTCCTGGTCGTTGTTGAACTTCGAGAAGTCGCCGACCTTCTCCCAGACGTGCTTCGGGACGATCGGGACGTCGAGCGCGGCCATCGTGGCCTGCGGCTCCTTCAGCGTGATGACCAGCTTGTCCTTGCTGGGAGCGGTCACCTTCTCGAAGTTGCCGACGAAGCTGCCGTTGGAGGTGGCCGCGCCCTCGTCGGTCATCATCGTGTTGAACGTCCAGGCCGCGTCCTCGGCGGTGGCCTGCCGCCCGTCGGACCACGTCGAGTCCGAGCGGATCGTGTACGTCCAGGTCAGCTTGTCCGCGGAGGGCTCCCACGCGGTGGCCAGGCCGGGGACCGCCTTGTTGTCCTTCGGGTCGTAGTTCGTGAGGTAGTCGTACATCAGCCGGTGGATGGACGTGCTGAGCAGCCGCTGCGCCAGGAATGGACTGAGGGAGTCGACGCTCTGCGCGACGGCGACCGTGAGCGTCGTCCTCCCGTCGTCGGCGCGCGCCTCGGAGGGGGCGGGCGCGAGCGGGTTGCCCGGGACGACGGACCCGGCGGCGAGCGCCAGGGCGGCCGCCCCGGCGACCGGCAGGAGGCGTAGGCGTCGGCGTGGCCGGACGGAGTGGTGGGGAACGCTTGTGACCATGGACGGGACCTCGCGTCATCACTCGCTGGAGAGGCGGGCAGATCTCTGGTTCGTCAGGTGGTGATGCGAAGGTCTATCAGCGGTGGCGAGGCTCGTCAACGGTGTGTCATACCGCGTGTGGGCTGCGGGAATGCGGAAGGGCTCGCACCGCGTGAGCGATGCGAGCCCTCATTGGTCTCTACCACTTGGGCCGTTCTGGCGGCCCTGCCGGCGGACTACTGGCGGGGCGCCTGCGGCGGCTGCGGAGGCGTCTGCTGCCAGTCTGCCGGAGGCACGGGGCCCGGTGCGTCCGGCCGGCCCGCCGGGTCGGCCTGCCCGTCCTGCTGCTCCGGCTGCCCCTGCTGCGGCACACCGGCCCCGGGTGTACCGGGACCGCCCGGCGGGGGAGGCGTCTGCTGCCACCCGTTCTGCGGCCCGCCCGGTGCCGCCTGCGGCGGGTAGGAGGCCTGGGGTGCGCCCGGCTGACCGGCCGTCGGATATCCCCCGTACGGCGGCTGCCCGCCGTAGGGCTGACCGCTGTAGGGCTGACCGCCGTAGGGCTGCTGCCCCGGTTGAGGCTGGCCGGGGTACGGCTGGCCGGTGTGCTGGGGCTGCTGCGGCTGGGGGGCGTGGGGCTGGCCGGGGCCGGGCTGCTGCGGCGCGTAGGGCTGCTGTCCGGGGATGTGCTGTCCGGGGACCTGCTGTCCTGGTACCTGGTGGCCCGGCATCGGCTGGCCTGCCGCGGGCTGGCCGGGGCCGCCGGGCGGGCCGGGCATCGGCTGGCCCTGCACCGGGTGGCTCTGCTGCCCGCCGGGCATCGGCGGGGCGTACTGCGGCGGGGGATTCTGGCCGTCCGACGTCCACAGCCCCTGCTGCTGCTGGGCGCGCGCGAAGTCCTCGGCCACCAGAGCCGAGAGGGTGAAGTAGGCCTCACGGGTCTTGGGCCGCATCATGTCGAGGTCCACCTCGGCGCCCGCCGCCAGGTGCTCGTCGAACGGCACGACGACGACGCCGCGGCAGCGCGTCTCGAAGTGCTGCACGATGTCGTCCACCTTGATCATCTTGCCGGTCTCGCGGACACCGGAAATGACCGTGAGCGAACGCTGCACCAGGTCCGCGTACCCGTGCGCCGAGAGCCAGTCCAGCGTCGTGGAGGCGCTGGAGGCGCCGTCGACGGAGGGGGTCGAGATGATGATCAGCTGGTCGGCGAGGTCGAGGACCCCGCGCATCGCGCTGTAGAGCAGCCCGGTGCCGGAGTCGGTGAGGATGATCGGGTACTGCTTCCCGAGCACCTCGATCGCGCGCCGGTAGTCCTCGTCGTTGAACGTCGTCGAGACGGCCGGGTCCACGTCGTTGGCGATGATCTCCAGACCGGAGGGCGCCTGCGAGGTGAACCGGCGGATGTCCATGTAGGAGTTGAGGTACGGGATCGCCTGGACCAGGTCGCGGATGGTCGCCCCGGTCTCGCGGCGCACCCGGCGGCCGAGCGTTCCGGCGTCCGGGTTGGCGTCGATCGCGAGGATCTTGTCCTGCCGCTCGGTGGCCAGCGTCGAACCGAGGGCGGTGGTCGTGGTGGTCTTGCCCACGCCCCCCTTGAGGCTGATGACGGCGATGCGGTAGCAGGACAGCACCGGCGTACGGATCAGCTCCAGCTTGCGCTGCCGCTCGGCCTCCTCCTTCTTGCCGCCCAGCTTGAACCGGGAGGCGGCGGAGGGGGCGCGGCTGCTCTTGGCCTTCTGCTTGCCCCGCACCAGCCGGTCGGAGGAGAGCTCGACGGCCGCGGTGTACCCGAGCGGGGCACCCGGCACGGACCGCTCGCGCTGGTCGTGCGCGACGGGGGTGGGCCACGCGCCGCCCGCTCGCGGGTCGACGGGCTGCTGCGGAAGCGGCTGGGCCTGGGCCGGGGGGTGGCCCTGCGCCGGGGGCTGCTGTCCGTGCGGCTCCGGCTGCTGCGCGGCGGCGGGTGCGGGAAGGTTCGGGGTGCCCTGGGCGGGGAAGGGCGCGGGGGGCTGGGGCTGGGCTTGGGGCTGCTGGGGCGCGTTGGGTGCCTGGCCCGGCTGTCCCTGCTGCTGGGGCAGAGGCTGGGGCTGCTGCTCCGGTCGGCCGGGCTGCGGGAAGCCATAGCCGCTCTGCGGCGGGAAGCCGTAGCCACCGTGCGGCGGGAAGCCGTAGCCGCCCGCGCCCTGGGGGGACTGGGGGTGGGCCTGCGGTGGCAGCGGTGCGCCAGGTCCGGGGACCGGGTGACCGTGCTGCCCCGGGAACGGCTGCTGCTGGTGCGCGGGCTGGGGTGCCGGGGGCGTCTGCGGCGGCTGGGCCGCCGGGTCCGCCTGCGGGAAGCCGTAGCCGCCGGGCGGCTGGTTCGCCGGGGCGGCGCCGGGCCACTGCGCCGCGGGCTGGGGCCGAGGCGCCGGAGCGGCGGGCTGGAAGGCGGGCGGCAGGGGCGGCAGCGCGCCGCCCTGCGCGGGCGGCGACCACGGCACCGGTGCGGCGTCGGCCTGCGGGGCGTCGGCAGCGGGCGGCGGCGCGTCCTGGGGTGCGGCGTCCCGCGCGTCCGCGTCCGTGGTGGCGGTGGTGGTGGCGGGCGCGTGACCGGCGCCCGGCATTCCGTCGTCCGTCGCGGGCCCGGCCCCGGCCGCTTCGCCGGCCGAAGCCTCCTCCGCGGAGGCGCCGGCGGCGGAGGTTTCGGTGAGCGGGGCGGGAGCGGCCGACGGCTCGGCGGACGTACCGGACAGGGCCGCGCCCGCGGAGTTCGTACCGGACGAGGACGTATCGGACAGGGCCGCGCCCTCGGAGTCCGTACCGGACGAGGACGTACCGGCCGGGGAAGTGCCCTCGGCGCCCGTGGCGGGGGAGACCGGAGCGCCGGGCTCCGCGGCCTTCTCGTCGTGCTGCGCCCCGGCAGCGGACGCCGCCGCCTCGCGCTCCGCGATCTCCCGCGTGAGCGCGGCGGGCGAGAACCGCATCGTCGCGCCGCTCTCCACATCGCCACCGCCGAACGGACCGGCATCCGCGCTCTCCGCGACCGGAACGGCAGGAGCGGCAGGAGCGGGAGCGGCTGCAGCCGGAGCGGCCGGAATCTGGGGCTGCTGCGCCTGGGGCTGCGGTACGGCGGGGGCGGCCGGGGCCTCCTCGGCCGCGGGGACCACCGGCTCGGCGGGCGCCGGCGGAGCGGGCGCCCAGTCGGGCTCGAAGCCGCCCGGCGCCGCCGACGGGTCGGGCGACGGCAGGGGCGCCCCGACCGGCGGCGGAGGGGGAGCCAGATGAGAGCCCGCTCCCCCCGACGAGTCCCCCGCCGCGTTCTGCGTGTACCAGGCGGGAGGGGTGTAGTCGATGGTGAACTCACCCGTCATCTCGGCGGGATCCGCGTCGGACGACTCGTCGACGGGCAGGTCCCATCCGCCGCGGATCTCGTCCCGATCGCCGTTCACTTTGCCTCCTGGTGTGGTCGAGCACCCTTGTGCCGTGGTGGGTGGGGGCGACCGTTCCCGATGTGCCGGTGCGCCCGGCTCTCCCCCGTGCGACGCGCATCACCTGCTCGCAGGTTTCTTCTGCCGCGCCCCACCCACCCTAATCGCCATCCGGTGGACTCAGGCAGGGCGGAGGGCACGGCAAAACCCGCCCCACCGGCCGAGTGTCACAGCCCGGTGAACCCCGTGTGAGGGAAGGGCGGTTGCGAGCCGGGCATTACCGGCCATACGCGTACAGGGTGGAGCGGGGAAGGTCACGTCGGCAGCCGTCGGTCTCCGCGCCCCGCGCCCAGGGTCTCCGCGCCCCGCGCCCACGATGACGAAACCGCCCGGCGCCGGACCTACGTGAGGTCGAACTCACCGTCGCGAGCACCCAGGACGAACGCCGTCCACTCCGCTTCCGTGTACCGCAGGACCGTGTCCGGGTCCAGCGAGGAACGCATGGCGACACCGCCGCCCGGCAGATGCGCGATCTCGACGCGCTCCTCGGCCTCCTCGGTGCCCGGGGCGCTGAGCCAGGTCACGTCGGAGATGTCCAGAGCGTAGAGCTCGTCCTTTTCCTGCTGGGTGCCCATGACGGCGTCCCTTCGATCGAGCGGATTCGGTGCAAGGTCCATGTTCCCCGGTCACGGAGACGTCCGTGGCCCGAACAGGACAGGAAGGCGGGACGGGAGGTGAATCAGTCCATCCGGCGAGCGGTGCCCAGCAGACCGGTCTCGGCATCGGTCGGATGCGTCATCACCCAATGGTGTTCGCCCCCGGCGACCCACAGGGTGACCCCGTCCGCCAGGGTGGGCAGCGCCTCGTACTCGGCGCGCGCCAGCCCCAGGATCCGGCCGATCTGCTCGGCCTCACCGGGGGAGACCCGCTGGACGCCCACCAGAGCCGAGGACCGCATCAACCGCGGTGCGACGGGGCTCAGATAAGGGAGCAGCGTCAGCACGGACTGCCACGGCGAGGACACCACCCGGCCGCGCGGCGGCCGCATCCCGCAGTCCCGTACGACGACCACGGGGCTGCCCACGGTCGCACCCGTCGGCGGAACGCGGCCCACGTCGTACAGGGACACGCACTCCAGACCGGCGCCCGCCGCCTGGGCCAGCGTCGTCCAGGCCTGGACGCGACCGGTCTCCACCGCGACCCGGGCCCCGGTGCCCGCCGCCCGCAGCGCCAGGACCTGCGCCGTCCACAGCCCGCCGATCAGCGTGACGTCGTACGGCACCGGGCGATGGAACCCGATCAACTGCGGCTTGTCGTTGGCGTCGTTGCCGATGATCACGCCGTCGTCGCCGACCGGCAGCGACAAGGCGCCCAGATGGTCCACGGCCACGGTGTGCCCCGCGTGACGGGGGCCGCGCAGCCCGCGCCGGGGCTCGGTCCGGTTGCTCACTGTGCGCCTCCCAGCGGGAGCGTCGCCAGGACGCCCGGCAACTGCTCGCGGTCCAGCCGTACGAGACCCACCTTGGCGTGCCGGGCTGCCTGCTCCAACGTCCTTCGCACGCCGATGAGTTCGGTGTCCGAACCCCCGGTGACCCGGACATGGCCGACCACGCTCGCCGAGCCCTGGCGCGCCCCGCGGCGTACCGTCAGGCTGAACGTCGTCGCGTACGCGGGCACCGACGTCAGCAGGGCGACCAGCTGCGGCAGCGGTGTCGCGCCCCGGCCCAGCTCGGGCCAGCGGTCCACCGCGTACGTGGTGTGCCAGCGGTCGTCGCACCGCCAGACCCGCGACGTCTCCATGGTGCGCCGCTGCGGTGCGGCGTCGGGGCGGCCCGCCCGCCCCGACAGGATGGGATGGGCGCAGGCGGAGGTGGCCACCGCGGAGTTCAGCTCGTCCTGGTCCAGTACCGCGGCCTGGAAACCGGCGCCCGTCACCCGGCTCGCCACGTGGTCGGCGACCCGGACCAAGCAGCGCTGCGCCCCCTCCATACCGCCGCCGCGCGCCTCGATGGCCTCCCGGCACAGCTCCGGATCCAGCTTCACCGCCACCCACGTCATCCGCAGGGCGGGCGCCCCGGTCCGGTCCTGCAGCGGCGCGTACGAGAGCCGGGCCACCGACTGCTGCGGCAGATGCGGAGCCGGTGCGCAGCGCACCTGCTGCACCAACTGCGCCGACTCCGCCACGATGTCGTCCACCGTGAGGGCGTCACCCAGCAGCGACAGCGGGAGCGACCGGGCGCCGAACGCGGGCCGCAGCGACTCGCCGCTCGCCTCGACCCGCACCACGGCGGTCAGGAACGTACCGTCGCCGAGCATCCCCACCGTCCGGTGGTCCCGGTCGACGTAGACGTGCGGAGCGAAGCCGGGAACGTTCTCGGCGACCGGGGCCAGCATCGGCTCCGCGTCCCCGGGCGATGTGGCGGCGGCGGCCCGGCGCCGGGCCCGGAGCCCCAGAGCGCTCGACACCCAGTCCTGGAGCGCGCGGCCCCGACGGCGTACCACCGCGAGCGCGACCAGCAGACACAGCAGAACGACCGACGGGATCAGCCACACACCGCCCAACGCCGCACCCACAGCGGCGATCACGAGGCCCACCTCGACGATCACCAGCTGCCGCAGCACCGGGCGCACCCGGTCGGTCCGCGAGATCGAACGCAGGGTCGTCGCGGCGGGTGCGGCCTGCCCGGCGGCGGAGGAGGACGGGGACGTATCGGGGGCCGGTGCGGGCGACTGGTTGCTGCGTTGCCTCCGGGAAGTTCCGGCGGCTCGACGGCCGGCCCGCCCGGTACGCTCGCGCGTAGCTGAACCCATCGCCGCGTTGCCCCCTCGTGTCCGTATTCACCGCTTTTCGCGCGGGTGTTGATCGGCTCGTCACCCTACCTGAGCACGGGGAGCGGAACCCCAGCAGGCATAGTAGGGGCGCGGTACGGCAGCGGGGGCCGACGGTGCGTGCGGGACCCCGCTTCGATCACTTTCGATCACCGGGGACGAAGGGTCAGCGGACACATGGCATCACGGCGGGACGAGCTCAACGCCTATACCTTTGCGAAGCGGAGGTTGATCGCACAGTTCCTGCAGCCCAACCCCACCGGTTCCGAGGAAGGCGCCCCCCGGCCGCTGCGCGCGGTACTGCCCGGAGCCATCATCGCCGTCGTGGTGCTCGCCGTGTTCGGCGCCTGGGGCATGTTCAAACCGGTGGCCCCCCAGAAGTGGGACACCCCCAAGGAACACGTCATCATCGCCAGCAAGTCCACCACGCGGTACGTGGTGCTGGAGACCGACGGCAAGCGGCAGCTGCACCCCGTTCTGAACATGGCCTCCGCCAAGCTCCTGCTCGCCCCGGACAAGGGCACCGTCGTCAACGTCAACGAGTCCGTCCTGGACAACGGCAAGATCCCGCACGGCGCCACCCTCGGCATCCCGTACGCCCCCGACCGGTTGCCCGACTCCAAGGAAGCGGGCGCGGCCAAGCGCTGGGCGGTCTGCGAACGCCCCGGGGAGGGCGGCCGGGCCATCCAGAAGGCGACCTTCATCTTCGCCGAACGGGAAGAGAAGAAGACCGAGGGGAAGAACGCCCTGCGAGGCGGCGAGCTGATGTACGTCGAGGGCCCGGACCGGACCCGCTACATCGTCGACGCCTCGGGCAAGGCCTACCCCGTCCAGAAGGACGAACTGCTCCTGCGCACCCTGGTCGACCAGAACCCCAAGCCCCAGCGGGTCTCCGCCGCCTGGCTGGCCACGCTCCACACAGGCGACCCGATCACCTTCCCGACCCTGGATGGCACCCCCGGCGCCCCCGCCGGCGCCCCCGGCACCCTCGACGCGCAGACGAACCGCGTCGGCATGGTCCTGACCGCGACGGCGGGAACCAAGACCCAGAGCTACGTCGTCCTGCCGGGCAGGGTCGCCCCCGTCTCCGACTTCACGGCCAAGCTGCTGCTCAGCAGCCGCCAGCTGGTGCCCCTCAAGCAGGCGGGTACAGCGAAGCCGGTCAGCGCCGCCGAGCTCGAACCGGGCGCCCCCTTCGGCCAGGAGAGGGACTGGCCGGTCGACAGGCCCGAGCCCGTCAACTCCCCCGACGTCAAGAAGGGCAGCCGGAACACCGTGTGCAACGTTCTGCGAGGCGTTGACGCCGACAGCGGCGCCACCACACTGAGCACCTGGGTGGGCACGAGCTTCCCCGCGACGCTCCCCACCGGCTCCAGCAGCGCCTACGTCACTCCCGGATCGGGCGAGTTCTTCCGCCAGTTCAAGGGGTCCACCACCAGCGCGGGCTTCCTCTTCCTGGTCACCGACACCGGCCTGCGCTACGCGATGCAGTCCAACAGCGACAGCGGACAGGACGACTCCGGCATCGGCGAATCCGGCAGCAAGAAGGAACGGGAGGAGCAGCAGCAGGAGGCGCAGCAGGCGCAGAACCGCCTCGGGTACAAGGACGTCGACCCCAACCCCGTACCGGCGACCTGGTCCGCCCTCCTGCCGACCGGCCCCCGGCTCTCCACCGGCGCGGCCAGCCAGCCGCAGGGCTCGTGACGATGGCAGACACCCTCAACTCCGGCCTGGCGGCCCGAACCTCCGGCCGGGCGGCCCGCCGCCTGCTGACGGCCGCCTCGGCAACAGCGGTCCTCCTGGTCACCCTGCCGGTCGCCCCGGCGGCGGCCGAGGACTCCACCCAGTGCACGTTCCCGTCGAAGAAGTACCCGGGCCGCCCCTGGGCGTTGCAGCGCGTCCTGCTGGACGAGCTGTGGAAGCAGTCCACCGGAAAGGGTGTCCGCGTCGCGGTCATCGACACCGGCGTCGACATCAGGAACGAGCAGCTCACCAAGGCGGTCGACGTCAAGGCGGGCCGCAACTACCTGCCGAAGAACCTCAAGACCGACGACGGCATGAAGATCGAGCGCGGCAAGGAGAACGGCACCACGGACACCGTGGGCCACGGCACCAAGGTCGCCGGCATCATCGCCGCCCGCGAGGCGAAAGGCACCGGCTTCAGCGGCCTGGCCCCCGACGCGACGATCATCCCGATCCAGCAGAACGACGCCGAGGGCCACGGCAACACCGAGACCCTCGCCCGGGCCATCACCTACGCCGCCGACGAGGCGGACGCCGACATCATCAACATCTCCCAGGACACCGCCGACGCCGTGAAGCCCTCCACGGAGCTGAAACGGGCCGTCGACAGTGCCCTCGCCCGGAACATCGTGGTCGTCGCCTCGGCGGGCAACGACGGTCTCGGCGGAAACGTCAAGGAGACGTACCCGGCCTCCTTCAAGGGCGTCCTGGCCGTCGCCTCCTCGGACCGCAACAACGAACGGGCGCCCTTCTCGCAGTCCGGAGAGTTCGTCGGCATCGCCGCCCCCGGCGTGGACGTGGTCTCCACGGTCCCCGGCGGCGGACACTGCGCCGACAACGGAACCAGCTTCTCCGCCCCGTACGTCGCCGGGGTCGCCGCCCTGATCAGGGCGAAGCACCCCGACTGGACACAGGCGCAGATCGTCGCGCAGATCCAGCAGACCGCGGAACGCTCCATCGCCGGCCACGACCGCGCGGTCGGCTGGGGCGTCGTCGACCCGGTACGCGCCCTCACCGAGGACGACAAGCCGATCGACCGCCCGATCGCCAGCGAGGGCATGAGCAAGGGCAAAGCCCCCACCCCCGCCGAACTCCACCTGGGCGAAACGGCCGATGAGCGGAACGCCCGCCTGGCGACGTACGTCATGGTCGGCGGCGGCGTCCTGGTCGCGGCCATCGCGGGCACGGCGGTGGCGGTACGGGACAGGCGGCGGCGCGGGGAACGGGCGGCCGGATGAGGTGGAGCGGAGAAACGGTGAAGGTTCGTCAGGTGACCGGTCATGAGACAAGTCACGTGGCCGCCAAGTCGATTGGCGCTGTCACAGGCAATGACTAGAGTTGTCGCGATGAGATCGGATCGGACCGTGTCAGTGCGATAGCAACGCGGAACGAGCCGAGCAAACGGGGATGCAGAACAACGGGGAGGACATAACGGTGTCCGAAGGTACGGGTGACCTCAAGCGCGGAGTGGGCGCGCTGGAGAAGTTCAAGAAGAGTGTCGACGCCCTGCTGGCGGACTTCGAGGGCTCGGCGGCCAGTAAGTCGAAGGTCGCCGACCAGAAGATCACGCGGGCCTCATTGAGCGGCCAGAACGCCTGCTTCGCCGAGGCGGACGGCCTGTACACCCAGTACAACCGGGTCCACACCTCCCTCGTCTCGCTCTCCAAGTCGCTGGGTGACCAGATCGAGTACCTGAGCCTGGGGGTGCATGCGGCGGCGGTCGGTTTCGACAATGTCGAGAATGACATCAGGCAGCGCTTCCACGAGATTCAGACCCGCTTGTACGAAGAGAACGAGAAGCACGCCAAGCCTGAACCGACCAACAAGGACAAGCAGGTCGACTCCGGGTGGGGAGCGGAATGAGCGACGAGACGCAGGAGAACCTGACGCCCGCCGAGCAGCGGAAGCAGGACGATGCGCGGGTCAAGATCCAGATGGCACAGACGGACATCTCCGAGGCTGTCCGCAGCATGCCATTTGGCAGCGCACCCGCCGGCCGTACCTCCTTCGAGGGATTTCAGCTCAACTCCATGATCGATCTGGTGGAGAACACGAAGCCGGAAGACCTGGAGAACGCGGGCAAGTCGCTGTGGGACGCCAGGGACGCCATCAAGAAGGCGGCTCAGGAGCTGGAAGACAACATGAAGGGGGTCGACTGGCAGGGCGAGTCCGGTACGGCTTTCCGCGCCTTCGGTAAGGGCCTGGTGGCCCACGCCCGGAAGCTGGGCGACTTCGCGGACGTGGCCGGTACGCAGATCACGGTCGCTGGCACCGGCCTGGCCTCCGTGCGCAGCGCCATGCCGCCCCGCGACAGCCGTCAGGTACGGAAGAGCCCGGACGACATCGAACTGCCGGGCCGGGTCCCGGACAACCCGGAGTACCAGGCCGCCCTGAAGGTGGAGAAGGACCGCCAGGAGGCCATCAACCAGATCAACCGACTGGCTTCCTACTACTCGGTCTCGGGGGAGCGGCTTGAGGGGGAAGAGCCGCCGCGGTTCGATAAGGACCTGAATATCCAAGTGCCGTTGCCGGATCAAGGTGGTGGGGGCGGGGGCGTTCTTCCGCCCCGCAGTGTTACGGGCGGTTCTGAGGCTCTCGGTAGCAGCACTGTGTCAGGACCTGTAGGACGTTCGGTCACGGATGGCTCCGCTCCAGTAGCAACAGCCAGTCGCCCACCGGCCGAGGTTTTCGGGCCGACGCCCCTACCGGACAGAACCGTTAGCACGGAGATCAACTCAGTCGCGCCTCCGCAAGCTCCGACAACGATCACCACCACGCCACCGCAACCGTCACCGACGCCTACGACGGGGCCGCCCGGAGTTGCGCCGACGTTGATGCCGCCCGGCCCCACGAACCCTGTGCAGGGCGGCGCGAAGCGTTTGACGGGGCCGACAGGCATGCCGCGACCGGTCAGTCAGGCGGGCCAAGGGCTGGGCAGAGCTCAGTCCACCGGGGTAGGTCCTGTCGCCAGGGGCCAGGGCGGTCCCTCGATCGGTCGTCCCGGCCCGATGGGGGGCGGGGGAACGTTCAACGGTCGTCCGCCGGTCGGACCGCAGTCGCAGGTGCCGACTGCCGGTCGGCCCACCGTTGGCCCCGGTGGTACGTCTACCGGCGCCGGTCCCCGTGCCGGAGGCAGGAACGGCATCGTCGGCGGAACCCCTCAGCATGCGCCGCCTCAGGGCAGAGCCGTCGCCGGGGGCACCGGTCAGCGCGGAGTGATCGGGGGACCCGGAGCAGCTGCTGCTTCCTCTCGTCCAGGTGGGCGAGCCGCTCCTGCTTCTGGTGCCAACGGAGTCGTCGGCGCACCCCGCAAGGCTGCTGGAACGGGCTCAAACACCAAGGGCTTCACAGCCGGTGGCGCAGGCCTCGTCCGAGGTCCCGCAGGCCGTCGGGACAAGGGTCGGGAGGACGAGGCCAACGGGTCGACCCGCCCCGATTACTTGACAGAAGACGAAGAGACGTGGAATGCCGGACGGCGCGGGGCCGTGCCGCCGGTGGTCGAGTAGCAGCCCCAGGGAAGGTTCGGAAGCCGGGATGACAGCAGGAATGGGCCGAGCTCGGAGGCGTGTGCGGGTTCTAGGTGCGCTGGCTGTGGCAGCTTCGTGGAGTGTGTTGTTCGTCGGGGCGGCGCAGCCTGCCGCAGCCGACACACAGTCGAAGCAGTGGTATCTCGCCGCGATGCAGGCCGAGGACATGTGGAAGGTCACGACCGGCGAAGGCATCAAGGTCGCTGTCGTTGACACGGGGGTGAACTCATCCACACCGTCGCTGAAGGGACAGATTCTCAAGGGCTTCGACGTCACCGGGGCATCGGGCGACGAGACCGATGACTACCACGGTCACGGTACGACGATGGCTGAGTTGATCGCCGGGACAGGCAAGGGGGGCGGTCTGAAGGGACTTGCCCCGGGAGCCAAGATCATCCCCGTGCGTATGAGTGACGTCCATTTTATGGCCAAGCGCAACACCGTCATCAGTGACTCAGCGGATGCCATCAGAGCTGCGGCCGATAGTGATGCACAGATCATCAGCATGTCTTTCGGTAGTAAGTCTCCTACGCGCCAGGAGAGTGAAGCGGCCAAGTATGCTGAAAGTAAAGGAAAGCTATTTCTCGCTTCCGTCGGAAACGATGGAGACAAGGAGAATGCCCGGGGCTATCCGGCCTCATACCCCTCGGTCGTGGGTGTTGCCTCAGCGGACCGTAGTGGAAAAGTCTCGGGCTACTCGCAGCACTCGGACTCAGTAGATGTCGCGTCTCCCGGGAGCGATGTTCCCCGTTGGTGCGACAACTCCTTCAAGAGCTACTGCGACGGAGACGGCGGCACCAGCGCCGCCACCGCCATCGCCTCCGCCTCCGCCGCCCTCGTCTGGTCCCTCCACCCCGACTGGACCGCCAACCAAGTGCTCAACGTCCTCTTCGACACGGCCGCCCGTGACTGGGAAGACGACGAGCGCAGCGAGTACCTCGGCCACGGCCTGATCCGCCCCTCCATGAACATCCTCAAGGGCAAGGGCGACCCCGGTGCCCCGGACGTCAGCCCGCTCACCAAGGAGAAGACGACCGACGCCGCCGAGTCGTCCGACCCTTCCGCCTCCACCTCAGCCTCGCCCCAGCCCGCCAAGAACGGCGCGGAAGGCGACAAGGCAGCGGCGGTGAAGGAGTCCGACTCCTCCGAGGACGGGACCCCGTTGGGCCTCATCCTCGGTCTGGCCGCAGCCGTGGCCGTCATCGGGGGAGTGGCCTACGCCGTGGTCCGCAGGCGTAAGACCGCCTGACCTCACGTTCCGCATGTGCACCGGCCGGCGGCCCACGCCGGTCCTGCAGAACCAACCGAAAGGGAAAGACAACCATGGCAGACCAGAAGGTCTCAGATGCCGCGCTCCTGAAGCTGGAGGGCGATCTCACCATTAAGTTCGAAGCGGTCAAGGGGCAGGTCAAGAAGCTCCACGCGACCATCGACAACCTCGAAGGCAAGTGGCAGGGCATCGGTGCCAACCACTTCAACCTGAAGCAGAACGAGATCAACAACCGCATGGTCGAACTGGCCAAGCAGCTCACGCATTTCCAGGAGGCCATCAAGGCCGCTCGTACCATCTCGGGCGACAACGAGGACGAGATCCGCAAGGCGCTCAGTGGCGTGGATGTTGTTCCGGGCCACACCGGTTCCAAGAGCAGCCTGAACGACTTCTGACCTCAATCTCTCAACCAGAACTCAGCGGAGGACCACATGGGCACGAACGACGGTACGACGGTCGTCACTTACGCGAGCCTGGACCTCGCGGCCGGCGAGATCAAGAAGCAGGCCGGGGAACTCGCGAAGGACCTCGAAGAGATCAGGGTCATGATCGCGAACGTTTCGGAGCTGTGGGAGGGTGAGGCCAAGCAGGCCTACACCACCGCGCAGAACAAGTGGAAGGCGGATGCCAACGCCATCCGCGCCAACCTTGACGACATCGCCAAGAAGGTCCTGGAGGCGTCGCCCACCTACCGCGCCGGTGACAAGCGCGCGGCGGCGAACTTCTGACCGAGGTCGCACAGCACGACACAGCAGGACATCAGGGTGGACATGCGCGGGAGATGTCCACCCTGAGTCGTTGCAGGACGTGCCCCGACCATCGAGGGACGCGCCCTGAACCGTCGCGAGCGAGACGGAGCCGGGACGGATCCGGGAAAGGAACCGCGAAGTAAACGGAGAGGGTGCGGAGCCCAACGGCCCCGCACCTTCTCCGTCTTCGCGATCCGGCCTGATCGGGACCCGACGGGCCGCCCCCCGGGCCCCGAGGGCGGTCAACTCCGCCCCTGGTCCGGCCCGATCCCTGGCCCCGAGGGCGGACCAGCTCGACATCGGCCCGGCCGAGCCCGCCCCCAGGAGCGGATTGCCCCCGGGGAGCCGACCGCCCCGCCCCCGCCACCAGGCCCCCGCCCTACCACTCCCAGCCCATCAACCCATCAGCCCATCAACCCCGTCTGCACCAACGGGTTCCCGCGCCGTCGCGTCACGAAGATGCCCCGGCCCGCCGGCATCGGCCGCGGTCGTACGTTGCCCATGATGTCGCCCTCGCCCGGGTCGCCCGACAGCATCAGACCCTGGGCGCCCAGCTCGATCATCCGCTGGAGGAAGGGTTCGTACAGCGCGCGGCTGGCCCCCGCCGAGTTGCGGGCGATGATGAAGCGGACGCCCACGTCGCGGGCGAACGGCAGCATCTCCGTGATCGGTGCCAGCGGGTTGCCGCTGGACGTGGCGACCAGGTCGAAGTCGTCGATGACGACGTACACCGTGGGGCCCTGCCACCAGCTCTGGTCGCGCAGCTCCTGGGCCGTGACGTCGGCCGACGGCGTGCGGCGCTTCATCAGGTCGTACAGCGCCGTCATGTGATGTTCCATGTTGTTGGACATCGGGATGTACTCCGCCAGGTGCGAGCGCGGAGTCACGTCCAGCAGCGAGCGCCGGTTGTCGATGACGAACAGCTTGCAGGAATCACCCTCGTACCGCTCGGTGAGCTGCTTGATGATCAACCGCAGCAGGTTGGACTTCCCGGACTCGCTCTCGCCGAACGCCAGGAAGAACGGGTCCTGCTCGAAGTTCAGGTACACCGGCTCCAGGTTGTTCTCGTCGATGCCGAAGGCGATACCGCGCTCCGGAACCGCGTGACCGGCCGGGAGTTCGACCGCCGGGAGATTCCGCGGCAGCAGACGTACCGCGGGGGCGGGCGCCGTCGTCCAGTGGCGGGTGACCTCCTGGTTCATCGCAGCGGTGGCCTCGGAGAGGTCGCTGTCGGAGTTGATGCCGTCGATGCGCGGCACCGCCACCATGAAGTGCAGCTTCTCCGGCGTCTGGCCGCGCCCCGGCACCCCGGCGGGCACATTGGCGGCCACCTTGCGGTCCAGCTCGGAGTCCATGGGATCACCCAGCCGCAGCTCCAGGCGGTTCATCAGCTGGTCCTTGAGGCTGGCCCGCACCTCCATCGAGCGCGACGCCGTGATGATCAGGTGGATGCCGTAGCCCAGTCCGCGGGCGGCGATGTCCGTGACCGCGTCCTCCAGACCCTCGTAGTCCGTGCGGAAGTTCCCCCACCCGTCGATGACCAGGAAGACATCGCCCCACGGCTGGTCCGCCACCGAGATGTCACCGCGCGCCCGCAGCCGGCGGAACGTGGCGATGGAGTCGATCCCGGCGCTGCGGAAGTACTCCTCGCGCCGCGCCATGACGCCGTACACCTCGGCGACCGTACGGCGGACCCGCTCCGGGTCGAGACGGGACGCGACACCGCCCACATGCGGCAGACCCGCGATCGAGGACATGCCGCCACCGCCGAAGTCGAGCCCGTAGAACTGGACCTCCGCCGGCGTGTGCGTGAGCGCGAAACCGGCGATGATCGTCCGCAGCAGCGTCGACTTCCCCGACTGCGGACCACCGGTGATCTGCATGTGACCGGCCGCACCGGAGAAGTCCCGGTAGAGGGTGTCGCGCCGCTGCTCGAACGGCTTGTCGATGACGCCGATCGGCGCGACCAGCCGGCCCGCGCCCTCGAAACCGGGCTGTGTCAGCCCCCGGCCCTGCACCGGCGAGAGCCCCGGCAGCAGCTCGTCCAGCGACGGCGGATTGTCCAGCGGCGGCAGCCACACCTGGTGGGCGGAGGCCCCGCGGCCCTCCAGTCGGCGCACGATCACATCGAGCACCGTGTCCGCCAGCGCGTCGTCCTCCGCCGGCCGCTGCTCCGGTACGCCCCCGGCGGGCGTCGCCGGCTGGACGTACCGCACCGGAACCGGGGCGGCCGTGAACGGAACCGGCCTGCGGTCCACCGGCAGCGGAGCACCCGGCGCCGCCGCCCGGTGCGCGCCCGAGCGGTACACCCCGGAGACGTACGCGGCCTTGAACCGGACCATCTCCTCCGTACCGAACTTGAGCAGCCCGGAACCGGGCACGTTCGGCAGGTGGTACGCGTCGGGCACCCCGATCGCCGCCCGCGACTCCGCCGCCGAGAACGTCCGCAGACCCACCCGGTACGACAGATACGTCTCCAGACCGCGCAGCCGCCCCTCCTCCAGCCGCTGCGACGCCAGCAGCAGATGCACGCCCAGCGAACGGCCGATCCGGCCGATCTGGACGAACATCTCGATGAAGTCGGGCTTCGCGGTGAGCAGTTCGCTGAACTCGTCGATGACCAGAACGAGCGAGGGAATGGGCTGGAGCGGCGCACCGGCCGCCCGCGCCTTCTCGTAGTCGTGGATGTTGGCGTAGTTGCCCGCGTCGCGCAGCATCTCCTGCCGGCGGTTGAGCTCACCGCTGATGGAGTCGCCCATGCGGTCGACCAGCGTCAGGTCGTCCGCGAGGTTGGTGATCACGGCCGCGACGTGCGGCATCTGCGCCATACCGGCGAAGGTCGCACCGCCCTTGAAGTCGGCGAGGACGAAGTTCAGCGTCTCCGAGGTGTGGGTGACGGCCAGGCCGAGCACCAGCGTGCGCAGCAGCTCGGACTTGCCGGAACCGGTGGCGCCCACGCACAGGCCGTGCGGGCCCATGCCCTCCTGCGCCGCCTCCTTCAGGTCCAGCATCACCGGCGAGCCGTCCTCGCCCACCCCGATCGGCACCCGCAGCCGCTCCGCCTGCGACCGCGGCCGCCAGGTCCGGCTGACCTCGATCGAGGCGGCGTCCCCCAGATTCAGCAGATCGGTGAACTCCAGGTTGGCCAGCAGGGGTTCGTCGTCGTCCCCGCCCGTCGCCATGTGCAGCGGGGCCAGTTGCCGGGCGAGCGCCTCGGCCGCCTCGTAACTGAGCAGGTCCGGAACGCCGTCGTAGACCAGCCCCTGGCCCGACTCCAGCTGCAACGTCTTCGGCTGCACCACGACGGAGAGGCCGCCGCGGGCCCCGGTCACCTCGCCCGGCACCACCTCGATGACCGTCACACCCTGCAGGCCCTCCGCCGACGCCAGCACCGACATGGGCGCCACCGACTCGCCGTCCAGGACCACGACGACGTGCGGCTGCTCCACGAGCGGCTGCCCGCCGGGCTGGAAACGCGGCCTGCCCTCCAGCCGGCCGGCCAGCAGATCCTCCAGGGCCGGCAGACTCGTGGTGATCAGCCGCCTGCTCCCCGCCCCGTCCGCGGGCCCCGGCGCCTGTGCGTGCGGCAGCCACTTCGTCCACTCCCACTGCGGTGCCGCCTCCGGGCCCGTCGCGACCGCGATCACCAGGTCCTCGGGGGAGTGCAGGGAGGCCAGTCCGCCGACCATCGCCCGCGCCGCGGAGCGCGCCGACTCGGCGTGTCCGCTGATCGTCAGGTGGTAGAAGGCCCGCAACGAGACGGCCATGGGCAGGCCGTCCAGTGTGGAGTGCGTCGCCAGGAACTGCTGCATCGCCCCGGCGGCCAGCGGCTCCAGCTCGTCCACGGGCGCCGTCTCGGGCGCGATGAGCGGCGTCGCCAGCTCCTGACTGCCCAGCCCGATACGCACCTGCGCGAAGTCCGCGTCACCCGCGCGCCGCTCCCACACCCGGCTGCCCTCGGCGACGAGGGCCCACAACTGCTCGGGCGACGGGTGGAGGTAGAACTGCGCGTCGCGCTGCTTGCGGGCCGTCTTCAGCACCGCCCGCCGGGTCTGCGTCAGGTACTTCAGGTAGTCGCGGCGCAGATCCGCCAGCTCCCCCTGGGTGCCCCGCCGGTACCGTACGAGCATCGCGATCGCCATACCGATCGTCGAGGCAATCATGATCATGCCCATGATGCGCATGACCGGGTTCGGCGTCATGAAGAAGAAGACGACGGAACCACCCATGCCCAGCATCGGCAGGAGCTGCATCAGCGCCCCCTCCTGCTGGCCTCGGGGGAGTTCCGGCGGAGGTTGCAACTGCACCTGCTCGACCGGAACTTCGGTGGGCAGGGCCCGCGGTGGGCGCTTGACGACGATCTGGCTCACAGCTCACCAATTCCCTTGCCGGACGGAAGTGTTCCTATCGGCGCCCCCGTGGCGACGGGCTCCATCCGCGGGAAGGATCCTACTGGCGCACCGCCACCCCCATGGCGGTAGGGTGTCGCGACGCGTGTACGCATCCGCTAACGGTCGCGCGAAGGCGGTCATTCGGGACGAACGCGGAAGCCGCAGCGCGGAACGGAGCGGGAACGACGCGGGCGAGCGCGGTTCACGCTCACCGCGAGCACGGCACGGGCCGCCAGGCCGCAGACGTCACACGTCACACGTCAGTAGTTCAGCAGGTTCAGCAGGTTCAGCAGTTCAGTAGCAGGGGGAGCACCAGGTGACCATGACGGCCCAAGCGGCAGCCACCGGACCCGGCCGGCAGAGCCACGGGACCCCGTCCGGCAGCAGCACCGGATTCTGCCGGGTCACGGTCGTCGCGCCCGACGGCCGGGTCGACGTGGCCCTGCCCGAGGACATTCCCGTCGCCGACCTGTACCCCGAGATCCTGCGGCTGTCGGGACAGAGCCCCGCCCCCGGCGCACCGGTCGGCTACCACCTGGTCCGCCGCGACGGCACCGTCCTGGACAGCGCCCGGACGCTCGCCGGCCACCGCATCCTCGACGGCGAGCTGCTGTCGATGCGACCGTTCTCCGCGTCACTGCCCCCCGCGGTCTTCGACGACGTCTCCGACGCCGTCGCCTCCGCCGTGGCGAAGGACCGCACACTGTGGGGCGACGGCCTCATGCGCGGCGCCGGTCTCTTCGGCGGCTCCGTCCTGCTGTCCCTCCTCGGCTTCGTGCTGTGGACCGCCGACCCGCGCCACGACATGCACGGCCTGCCCGGAATCCTGGCGGCCGTCGTCGCCGTGCTCCTCCTCGCCTTCGCCTGCGTGCGCGCGCGGATCTACGAGGACCGGGCCTCGTCGGTCGCCCTCGGCATCGGCGCCCTGGTGAACGCGGCCGTGGCCGGTTCCGGCCTGCTGTCCCTGAGCGCCGGGCAGGGCATCGGGCGCCTCCAGTTCCTGCTCGCCTGCGCGGCCGTGCTCGTCGTCGCGGTCATCCTGATGATCGTCGCGCCCGGCGGGGACGGCCCGTTCGTCGCGTTCGTCTTCGCGAGCGCCGTCGGCCTCCTCGTCACCTTCACCGCGATCATGACCGGCATGCGGCCGATCGAGGCCGCCGCCGTGTGCTCCCCGCTCGCCGTCGGGGCCCTCGCCTTCCTGCCGGGACTCTCCACCCGCTTCGCCCGGATTCCCATCGGATTCGAGCCGCCCCGCACCACGGTCGGCGACTACGGGACCTCCGAGCCCGCGCCCACCGGGCCGGTGGACGCCGTCCGTCTCGCCGCCCAGGCGCGGCGCGGTCACGAACTGCTCCTCGGCCTGGTCGGCGGCTGCGCCCTGGTGGCCGTCGCGGCCGCCGCCGTGCTCGGCTTCTCGGACAACGTCTGGGGCCAGCTGCTCGCCCTGGCCACCGGCGTCGCCATGCTGATGCGCGCCCACCTCTTCCGCTACACCGCCCAGGTCAGCTGCGCGCTCGCCGCGGGCCTCGCCTCCCTGGTGCTGCTGGGCCTCGGGCTGTCCCTGAACCCGCCGGTCGCCATCGTGCGCGACGCGCTGCGGGGCGACGGGACCGCACTCGACATCCGTACGGTGTGGCTGGCCGCGGCGGTCGCCGGCGTCGCCGCCCTGATCACCGCCATCGGCCTCATCGTGCCGAGCAAGGGCGTCACCCCGTTCTGGGGCCGCTTCCTGGAGATCGCCGAGACGGTCGTCCTGCTGACGCTGCTCCCGCTCTGCCTCGCGGTCTTCGACGTCTACCACTCGATCCGGGCCCTCACCAGCTAGTGCGATCGCCTCCTGGTGGCCGGCGGACGGACCCTGCGGCCGTCCACGACCGCACCCCGCGGCCGCTCACCCGCTGCCCCCTGCCTCGGTCACCAGGTGCCGCCGCCGCTCACCCGCCGATCGCCCGGCGGGGCCCGGCCCGAACGGCTGGTAGTCTGACCCGTGGCCGTTTGTGTACGCGCCCTCGGATCATCCTGGGGGCTGCGCTCATCGGACCTTCGCCTCCGAGTCACGGAAGCTCCCCTGAGACCAAGACCAGGGGCACTCGTGGGCGCTTCGAACATCAAGAGGAGTACGCGTGCCGCTCGACGCCGCTACGAAGAAGCAGATCATGGCCGAGTTCGCCCAGAAGGAGGGTGACACCGGATCCCCCGAGGTCCAGGTCGCCATGCTCTCCCGCCGGATCTCGGACCTGACCGAGCACCTCCGGACGCACAAGCACGACCACCACTCCCGTCGTGGTCTGCTGATCCTGGTCGGCCAGCGCCGCCGCCTCCTGCAGTACCTGGCCAAGAAGGACATCCAGCGCTTCCGTACGCTCGTCGACCGCCTCGGCATCCGCCGTGGCGCGGCCGGCGGCGCCAAGTAAGGACGCTGTGGAGAGGGAGCGGTTCCCGCGTTTGAGGGGACCGCTCCCTTTGCCGTACGTGCAGGACCGGTGTCAAGCTCAGTAACCTGGGTGCAGCGACACCCGCACGACCCGTAGGACCCGCGCGGCCAGCACGCGCGACCGCGGGAACGAGCAGGAACGCAAAACGAGGGAGAGGCGCTACGACGCCGCCGCCGGTCCTCGGTAGTGGCCCCCGGGAACACGCCCGGGAGCTTCGATCGAAGACCGGCCCGCATCCACGGTGCGCCTCTCCCGCACCGTCCCACGCCACACGGGCGCGCGGACGAAAGACGACGAGTATGGAGAAATCACTAGTGGAGAACGAGACCCACTACGCCGAGGCCGTCATCGACAACGGCACCTTCGGCACCCGCACCATCCGCTTCGAGACGGGCCGCCTGGCCAAGCAGGCCGCCGGCTCCGCCGTCGCGTACCTGGACGACGACACCATGGTGCTGTCGGCCACCACCGCTTCCAAGCGGCCCAAGGACAACCTCGACTTCTTCCCCCTCACGGTGGACGTCGAGGAGCGGCAGTACGCGGCCGGCAAGATCCCCGGCTCCTTCTTCCGCCGCGAGGGCCGCCCCTCCGAGGACGCGATCCTCACCTGCCGTCTGATCGACCGCCCGCTGCGCCCGTCCTTCAAGAAGGGCCTGCGCAACGAGATCCAGATCGTCGAGACGGTCATGGCGCTCAACCCCGACCACCTGTACGACGTGGTCGCGATCAACGCCGCCTCCTGCTCCACCCAGCTCGCGGGCCTGCCCTTCTCCGGCCCGATCGGCGCCACCCGCGTCGCCCTGATCAAGGGCCAGTGGGTCGCCTTCCCGACGCACACCGAGCTCGAGGACGCCGTCTTCGACATGGTCGTCGCCGGCCGCGTCCTGGAGGACGGCGACGTCGCGATCATGATGGTCGAGGCCGAGGCCACCGAGAAGACCATCCAGCTCGTCAAGGACGGCGCCGAGGCTCCCACCGAGGAGATCGTCGCCGCCGGTCTGGAAGCGGCGAAGCCCTTCATCAAGACCCTCTGCAAGGCGCAGTCGGACCTGGCGTCCAAAGCCGCCAAGCCCGAGGGCGACTTCCCGGTCTTCCTGGACTACCAGGACGACGTCCTGGACGCCCTCGCCAAGGCCGTCACGCCGCAGCTGAAGCAGGCGCTCACCATCGCCGGCAAGCAGGAGCGCGAGACCGAGCTGGACCGCGTCAAGGAGATCGCCGCCGAGAAGCTCCTCCCGGAGTTCGAGGGCCGCGAGAAGGAGATCTCCGCCGCCTACCGCGCGCTGACCAAGAAGCTGGTCCGCGAGCGCGTCATCAAGGACAAGGTCCGTATCGACGGCCGCGGCGTCACGGACATCCGTACGCTCGCCGCCGAGGTCGAGGCCATCCCGCGCGTGCACGGCTCGGCGCTGTTCGAGCGTGGCGAGACCCAGATCCTGGGCGTCACCACCCTCAACATGCTCCGCATGGAGCAGCAGCTGGACACCCTCTCCCCGGTGACCCGCAAGCGCTACATGCACAACTACAACTTCCCGCCGTACTCCGTCGGTGAGACCGGCCGCGTGGGCTCGCCCAAGCGCCGCGAGATCGGCCACGGAGCGCTCGCCGAGCGCGCCATCGTGCCGGTCCTGCCGACCCGCGAGGAGTTCCCCTACGCGATCCGCCAGGTCTCCGAGGCGCTGGGCTCCAACGGCTCGACGTCCATGGGCTCGGTCTGCGCCTCCACCATGTCGCTGCTGAACGCCGGTGTGCCGCTCAAGGCCGCCGTCGCCGGTATCGCCATGGGCCTGATCTCGCAGGAGATCGACGGCAAGACCCACTACGTCGCCCTCACCGACATCCTCGGTGCGGAGGACGCCTTCGGCGACATGGACTTCAAGGTCGCCGGTACGAAGCAGTTCGTGACCGCGCTCCAGCTCGACACCAAGCTCGACGGCATCCCCGCCTCGGTCCTGGCCGCCGCGCTGAAGCAGGCCCGTGACGCGCGTCTGCACATCCTGGACGTCATGAACGAGGCCATCGACGTCCCGGACGAGATGTCCCCGAACGCCCCGCGGATCATCACCGTCAAGATCCCGGTGGACAAGATCGGTGAGGTCATCGGCCCCAAGGGCAAGATGATCAACCAGATCCAGGAGGACACCGGCGCCGACATCACGATCGAGGACGACGGCACGATCTACATCGGCGCGCAGCAGGGCTCGCAGGCCGAGGCCGCCCGCGCCACGATCAACGCCATCGCCAACCCGACCATGCCGGAGGTCGGCGAGCGCTACCTGGGTACGGTCGTCAAGACCACCACCTTCGGCGCGTTCGTCTCGCTCATGCCCGGCAAGGACGGTCTGCTGCACATCTCGCAGATCCGCAAGCTCGCCGGTGGCAAGCGCGTGGAGAACGTCGAGGACGTGCTCGCCGTCGGCGCCAAGGTCCAGGTCGAGATCGCCGAGATCGACTCCCGCGGCAAGCTCTCCCTCATCCCCGTCATCGAGGGTGAAGAGGACGAGAAGAAGGACGACGCCGACAAGTGACGTCCCGTAGTTCCGCGACGACGGCCCGCCCCTCCTCGGAGGGGCGGGCCGTCGCCCGTACCCAAACGCTCCTCAAGGGCAGCAACGGCATCGGAACCGTCCGCCGGACCGTCCTCCCCGGCGGTCTGCGGATCGTCACCGAGACCCTGCCCTCCGTCCGGTCCGCCACCTTCGGCATCTGGGCGAACGTCGGCTCCCGCGACGAGACGCCCACCCTGAACGGCGCGACCCACTACCTCGAACACCTCCTCTTCAAGGGCACCACCCGGCGCACCGCCCTCGACATCTCCTCCGCGCTCGACGCGGTCGGCGGAGAGATGAACGCCTTCACGGCGAAGGAGTACACCTGCTACTACGCGCGGGTCCTGGACACCGACCTGCCGCTGGCCATCGACGTCGTCTGCGACATGCTGACCGGCTCGCTGATCGCCCCCGAGGACGTCGACGCCGAGCGCGGCGTCATCCTCGAAGAGATCGCGATGACGGAGGACGACCCGGGCGACTGCGTGCACGACCTGTTCGCGCACACCATGCTCGGTGACACCCCCCTCGGCCGCCCGGTCCTCGGCACCGTCGACACGATCAACGCCCTGAACCGCGGCCAGATCGCCCGCTTCTACAAGAAGCACTACGACCCCACGCACCTCGTCGTCGCCGCTGCGGGCAACGTCGACCACGCCACGGTCGTGCGCCAGGTCCGCCGCGCCTTCGAGAAGGCCGGCGCCCTCTCCCGTACGGACGCGGTGCCCATGGCACCCCGCGAGGGCTCCCGCACCCTGCGCTCCGCCGGCAAGGTCGAGCTGCTGAACCGCAAGACCGAACAGGCCCACGTGGTCCTCGGCATGCCCGGCCTCGCCCGCACCGACGACCGCCGCTGGGCCCTCGGCGTCCTCAACACGGCCCTCGGCGGCGGAATGAGCTCGCGCCTCTTCCAGGAGGTGCGGGAGAAGCGCGGCCTGGCCTACAGCGTCTACTCGTACACCTCCGGCTTCGCCGACTGCGGCCTCTTCGGCGTCTACGCGGGCTGCCGGCCCAGCCAGGTCCACGACGTCCTGAAGATCTGCCGCGACGAACTGGACCGGGTCGCCACGCACGGCCTGGACGACGACGAGATCACCCGCGCCATCGGCCAGCTCTCCGGCTCCACCGTCCTCGGCCTGGAGGACACCGGCGCGCTGATGAACCGTATCGGCAAGAGCGAGCTGTGCTGGGGCGAGCAGATGTCGGTCGACGACATGCTGGCCCGTATCGCCGCGGTCACCCCCGACGACGTACGGGACGTGGCGGGCGAGCTCCTCACCCACCGCCCCTCGCTCTCGGCCATCGGCCCGCTCAAGGACAAGCAGGCGGACCGCCTCCACGAAGCGGTCTCCTGACCTCCCACGTGCTCGCACCCCCTTAAGGAATGATGATGAGCAAGCTGCGCGTAGCCGTTCTCGGCGCTCAGGGCCGGATCGGCTCCGAGGCCGTACGGGCCGTCGAGGCCGCCGAGGACCTGGAGCTGGTGGCGGCCCTGGGCCGCGGCGACAAGCTGGAGGCCCTCGCCGAGGCGGGCGCCCAGGTCGCCGTCGAGCTGACCACCCCCGCATCGGTGATGGGCAACCTCGATTTCTGCGTCCGGCACGGCATCCATGCCGTCGTCGGCACCACGGGCTGGACCGACGAACGGCTCGCGCAGCTGAACAGCCTGCTGGACGACTCCCCGGAGACCGGCGTCCTCATCGCCCCGAACTTCTCCATCGGCGCGGTCCTGACCATGAAGTTCGCGGAGCGGGCCGCCCGCTACTTCGAATCCGTCGAGGTCGTCGAGCTCCACCACCCCAACAAGGCCGACGCCCCCTCCGGCACCGCCACCCGCACCGCCCAGCTCATCGCGGCGGCCCGCGCCGAGGCGGGCAGCGCCCCCCAGCCGGACGCCACCGTCACCGCCCTGGACGGGGCCCGCGGCGCCGACGTCGACGGAGTCCCGGTCCACGCGATCCGGCTGCGTGGCCTGCTGGCCCACCAGGAAGTGCTGCTCGGCGGCGAGGGCGAGACCCTCACCATCCGCCACGACTCCCTCCACCACAGCAGCTTCATGCCGGGCATCCTGCTCGGCGTCCGCCGCGTGGTGACCACTCCCGGCCTCACGTTCGGCCTGGAACACTTCCTCGACCTGGACTGACTGGGCCCACCATGCGCGCAAAGATCACCTACATCGTCACGGCCGCCGTCCTGGTCTTCTACTTCTTCCTGGTCGGCAGCCGCGGCGTCATGCTCATCCGGCACGGCACACCGGTCACCGTCACCTTCGGCGTCGCCGTGCTGGTCCTGCCGGTGATCGGCGTCTGGTTCCTGTGGAAGAACACCCAGTTCGTCCGCCGCGCCAACGCACTCGCCGCCGAGCTGGACGCCGAGGGCGGCCTCCCGGTCGACGACCTGCCCCGCACCCCGTCGGGGCGCATCGAGCGGGACGCCGCCGACGCGGTCTTCACCCAGCGCCGCGAGGAGACCGAGGACGCCCCGGACGACTGGCGCACCTGGTTCAGGCTGGCGGTCGCCTACCAGGACGCGCGGGACACTCCGAGAGCACGCAAGGCCATGCAGCGAGCCATCGCCCTGCACAGGTCCGCCCCGGCGGCCGCTCCCACCGGCCCGTCCGGCGCCTGAGGACCGAACCAGACCCCTCCGGCGCCTGCGGGTCTCCTCCCGCCGTACGCACGTGAGCCCGGGACCCACCAGGGCCCCGGGCTCACGCACGTCCGGACGACGAGCGCCAGGCGCTCAGCCGGGCCGGTACTCACCCGCCCAGGCCTCCACCGCATCCGTGGCCCGCTCGAACGCCTCCGCACGCCCGAGGAAATCCGCGTTGTGGTCGGTGGCCAGCGGCGCCGGCGTCTCGCCGCTCCGCCGGACCACGACGAGCGCCTGGCCCTGGACCGTACGGGGAAGGCCCATCCACTTCACGGGCTGCTGGACCGTACGCACCGCGGACGTGTCGCTCCAGGCCACCGTGACGGTCCGGAAGAAGCCGACGCGCCGCACACCGTGCCGGCTGACCCAGGCACCGACCCGGAGCAGCCGCAGGGCGGCGGCGATCACGGCACCGGCCAGCAGCAGACACACCGTGGCGCCGGACGGCGCTCCGGTCATGCCGATGATCATGGCCGCGAGCAGAACGAACGAGGCCAGCAACAACAGGGTGGCCGCCGCCGCGACCCGCCACGGACCGGGGCGGTAGGGCCGCCGCCAGCTGTCGTGGTCGTCGAACGGCAGCGCGACGTCCTCCGCGCTCGCGTCGAATGCGCGGTCGGCCGTCAGAAAGGGCAGGGGCACGACTCATCCTCACTCACCAGCACGCTTGATTGCTGTGCCCGGTGAGGCTACCGAGGCAGCCCCCGGCCCGACCACCCCAGGGGGTCCGTACGAGTCAGCCGTCCCCGGCTCAGCGGCCCTGAGACGCGGTGGACTGCTTGCCGTGCCCCGCGGGCTGCCCGGAGTCGAGCGCCGGGAGGCCCAGCAGCAGGGAGCCGACGAGACCGGCGACCACGGTCAGCCCGACGAGGGACCGCCCCAGCAGCTCGGGAACGGTGGCGCGAGCGGCGGGCGGAGGAGTGACATTACTGCGGAACCGGTCGGACTCGGCGACGAACGAGAACGGGACGGCTTCACGCCGGCGGAACATGAGGAAACTCTCCTTGATCTGCATGACGGGTGCTGCTAATGAGTCAGACGTACGACAGCCCGAATCGGTGCCCGAATCGCCGCACTTGTTGGGGGAACTCCACGAACGGCTGCCCGGGACCACGCCGGGCATGCGCGGCGGACGCACCGGATCGACCCCCGTAAAGTGGTCGCCGCCCGAGCGAAGCCCCTGGAAGGACCCCCGTCGGTGACCGACACCCCCGAACCCGCCAAGCCCCACTTCCGCAGTGACGTCACCGTCGAGCTGGTGAAGAGCGACGCGCGCGACGCGGACGTTCTGTTCGCCGCGCGGGTCTCCACCGCGGGCGAGCAGTCGCTCGAAGAGGTCACCAAGGACCCCGAGCGCTCCAAGGGGCTCATCAACTACCTCATGCGGGACCGGCACGGCAGCCCGTTCGAGCACAACTCGATGACCTTCTTCATCAGCGCCCCGATCTTCGTGTTCCGCGAGTTCATGCGGCACCGCGTCGGCTGGTCGTACAACGAGGAATCGGGTCGCTACAGGGAGCTGGAGCCGGTCTTCTACGTCCCGGGAACCTCCCGCAAGCTGGTCCAGCAGGGCCGCCCCGGCAAGTACGAGTTCGTCCAGGGCACCGAGGAGCAGTACGACGTCACGACCCGCGCCATGGAGGAGTCCTACCGGGCCTCGTACGAGGCCTACCAGGAGATGCTGGCGAAGGGCGTGGCCCGCGAGGTCGCCCGCGCGGTCCTCCCCGTCGGCCTCTTCTCCTCGATGTACGCCACCTGCAACGCGCGCTCGCTGATGCACTTCCTCGGTCTGCGCACCCAGCACGAGCTGGCGAAGGTGCCGTCCTTCCCGCAGCGCGAGATCGAGATGGTCGGTGAGCAGATGGAAACCCACTGGCAGCAGCTCATGCCGCTCACTCATGCCGCCTTCAACAAAAATGGACGGGTCGCCCCGTAGGCGGTGTCCGTATTGCGACGTTTCGAGAAGTTCATCTAGGCTGATCAAACGGACCCGGCACTGCTTGAACCCCCGAGCAGGCAGTGCCGGGCTCCACTTCCCCGTCCCCCGAGGGGACCCCGCGCGCTGAGCAGCGAGTAGCGTGTTACCCATGGCTCCGATCTCCACTCCGCAGACCCCCTTCGGGCGGGTCCTCACCGCTATGGTCACGCCCTTCACGGCGGACGGTGCTCTCGACCTCGACGGCGCCCAGCGGCTCGCCGCCCACCTGGTGGACGCAGGCAATGACGGCCTGATCGTCAACGGCACCACCGGTGAGTCCCCGACCACCAGTGATTCGGAGAAAGACCAGCTCGTACGAGCGGTCCTCGAAGCCGTAGGAGACCGGGCCCACGTGGTCGCCGGCATCGGCACCAACGACACCCGCCACAGCGTCGAGCTCGCCCGGACGGCCGAGCGCTCCGGTGCCCACGGGCTGCTCGCGGTGACGCCGTACTACAACAAGCCGCCGCAGGAGGGCCTCCTCCGCCACTTCACGGCCATCGCCGACTCCACCGGCCTTCCCGTGATGCTGTACGACATCCCCGGCCGGAGCGGCGTGCCGATCGACACGGAGACCCTCGTCCGGCTGGCCGAACACCCGCGCATCGTCGCCAACAAGGACGCCAAGGGCGACCTGGGCCGCGCCAGCTGGGCCATCGCGGAATCCGGCCTCGCCTGGTACTCCGGCGACGACATGCTCAACCTGCCGCTCCTCTCCGTCGGCGCGGTCGGCTTCGTCTCCGTCGTCGGCCATGTGGTCTCCCCCGACCTGCGGTCCCTGATCGAGGCGCACCTGAGCGGAGACGTCCAGAAAGCCACCGAGATCCACCAGAAGCTGCTCCCGGTCTTCACCGGCATGTTCCGCACCCAGGGCGTCATCACCACGAAGGCCGCCCTGACCCTCCAGGGCCTCCCGGCCGGACCGCTGCGCCTGCCGCTGGTGGAGCTCAGCGCGCACGAGACGGCCCAGCTCAAGATCGATCTCGCCGCCGGCGGGGTAGATCTCTGATCACGGACTTCACAACTGAACAGCAGGACGACAGGCGAGGCGACTCGCCAGGGCACCACCCAAGACAACAGCAAGTGCACGAATGACATGCGCGCCACGTGCCTCAGCGGTACGTGGCGCGCGTGGTAAGGAGAGTCTTTTGAGTCATCCGCACCCTGAACTCGGTACCCCGCCGAAGCTCCCGAAGGGCGCCCTGCGGGTCACACCGCTCGGCGGCCTCGGCGAGATCGGCCGCAACATGACGGTCTTCGAGTACGGCGGACGCCTGCTCATCGTCGACTGCGGCGTCCTCTTCCCCGAGGAGGAGCAGCCGGGCATCGATCTGATCCTGCCGGACTTCACCACGATCCGGGACCGCCTGGACGACATCGAGGGCATCGTCCTCACGCACGGCCACGAGGACCACATCGGTGGTGTCCCGTACCTGCTGCGCCTCAAGCCGGACATCCCCCTCATCGGCTCGAAGCTGACCCTCGCGCTCATCGAGGCGAAGCTCCAGGAGCACCGCATCCGCCCCTACACCCTCGAGGTGCAGGAAGGACAGCGCGAGCGCATCGGCGTCTTCGACTGCGAGTTCATCGCGGTCAACCACTC